>DKGY01000091.1:7758-25348 GCA_002453475.1 Clostridium sp. UBA6758
ATATCAATCTTCCTATCCATCTTAAAATCCTATTTCCACTTGAACTTTCTTTTTTTGTCTCATTATTATCTGTCATATGAATTCCTCCTTTAATAGAAATTATTATTAATTAAAGGTATTATGCCCATAAATTTAAAAAATCATTCAAGAAAGTCTAGTTATAAAAAAATTGCCGCCATATAAATTTTATGGCGACAAATCTATTATCTATTTTCTTCAACGACCTTCTTATACGCTTTTGTTTCTACAAAGATTTCATCTTTTAGTGGATTAAGTTTATTTTTGTGAATCTTATTAAACTGATAAACTACTAATCCAACATTTGCTATTAAGGATAATAAACTTAAAACAAAAAACGCTTTTGGATTATGTGTAGTAGCTACGGGCGCTATACGATCCGCAAAGGAAGGTACTGTCATAATAAACATAATCCACAAGGCAAGTGTCTGTGCACGATGTTGGAGCCATGCTCCTTTTTTGATAAAGAAAGCAGGTATGGTGCAGGAAAGCAACAATGCCAATCCACAATAAAATGAATGATCTGCTATACAATTATATGTGTATGCAAAATTCCACAAATCATAAGCTATGATCCAAGGCCAGATCATGTCAGGCCAAATCATATCTTTTGTTTTGTCTTTAGAAATAAAAATACCCACCCATCCGCAGATGGCGATGATGTTAAGTAATCCAGCTATACCATTCATAATATTCCATGGTCCTGACATTACCCAAAGATTATCTACATATGCTCCATTCCATGCTCCATATGTAAAGCATTGAAAATCACGTATAGCTGCTTCAAGGATGTTAATTGCTAAAATAAGTGGTGGAAAGCATAATACCCACTTCTTTTTAGCAAGTGATGGAATATAGCGAATGGCCATAAATCCAAGACAACCTGCCAGTGCTGAATATGTTTTTACCCAGTTAAACCAAGTGCCCGTGCCATATTCATTTCCTGGAGCTGCAGTTGTTGGCCAAACAAAAATGGTTAGACCTATAGGAACAATTAAAAAAAGTATAATTCCGCCCCATTTTGTTGAACGACCAAGCTCATTAAAAGCCATTAAAGCAAAAAGAATAAAAAGCCAAATGGCCCAACCTGTAAAACTGGTTGTTTCATAAAAAAGACCCATAGTATTTCCCCCCTAAAAATAATATTTGACATAACTCTAATATGTATGTCCATCACAAATAATTTAACATGTATATATTTGTAATTACCATGTCTTTACTTGTTATCTAAGTAATTATATTACATATTGACCCTTTGGTCAAACATTTGTAAAATTCTCAACTATGCCCACCACACCTAAAAAACTTAACTACATAAATTGGTATACCTTATCAATTGCTTCTGTTATCAATTGTATTGTTTTAAAAAGCCTTCAAACCGCATGAACAAAACAACTATTTAAATAGTTTCATATTTTTATATATAAATAGTTCCCTATATAAATATTTATATATATACCTAGTTTCATATATGTCTTTTTCTCTATATAACTATGAGCATATTTACCTTGGTTACCCATTATTTATGGAATTCATGTAGATTATTAATCCTATATACTTCAATTATTTGATTTATATGCTAATCTATAATACTATAATATTAAAATAAAAGTAATTAAGGAGATGATCCCATGATTTTTGCGGATAGTTTATCCCTTCTTTTTTAGATCATAAAAAAAGAAGGGTGATAAAATGATAAATGAAAAATTTAATAATATAGATTCAAAAAAGCTTAATAAAATGGCTTTACCGTTAATCTTAAACTCTGTAACAGCTATGATAATTGGACTATGTGACCAAGCTATGGTTGGAAGAATATCCTTAGAATCCTTTGGTGTAGTTGCTCTCGTTGCATCTACAATAAACAGTATTACTGGTGTTCTTGGTATGACTTCTATTGCTTTTAATATTTTAGGTTCTAAATACAATGGTAAAAAAGATGCAATAGCCCTATATAAGAGCTTTGCCATAAACTTGCTAATTAGCTTAGTTACTGGTTTAGCCTTTTTTATTCTAACCTTATTATTTGGCAAAACTATTCTTCAAAATCTTTATAACCTAAAAGGTACAATATTGAATGAAGGTGTAAACTATCTTTATATATTCAGTCTTTCTGTAGGACTTAATATGATACTTTTTACATTTTCATCTTATTTGAAAATTGTTAACAACACCAAATATATACTTTATGCAAATGTTACATCCTCTGTTTTGAATGTAGTATTTGATTATATATTTATCTTTGGACATCTTGGTTTCCCTAAAATGGGTATGAAGGGAAATGCATTTGGTTCTGTTCTCGCACTTGCTGTAGGAATTGTAATTTATTTAATTACAACTAAACCTTTAAAGCTCGTTAAAGATTTGCATATAAATTTTAAAGAAGTTGTTAATGATACTTTAAAAGTTTCCATTCCTCTTATGGGGCAAGAAATATTAGAATCAACCTTAGTTATAATAATTATAAATTCAATACTATCTCATATAGGCATATTAGAAGTTTCTGTCTATAACCTGTTATCATTAATAATAAGTATAGCCTTAATGCCAATGTACTCATATTCCCAAACTTCACTAACATTTGTTAGCGAAAGCTTGGGAGCATGTGACAAAACCTCAATTAATAAGACGCCCAAAATATGCATGATTTTTTCATTGCTTTTATACTTTATAATTGCAACAATAGTATTTTCATTAAATCACTGGATTTTTAGAATTATAACTAATGATTTAACTTTAATTAAATCATCATCTAATTATATAGGTCTTGCCTTGGTTATTAACTTTTTTAACATACCAAACACTATTTATAAGTATAGTCTTCAAGGCATAGGGTATGAAAGATGGGTGTTTATTTCATCAATACTTATTAATTTTATTGGAGTAAGTCTAATGTTTATATTTTCAATATTATTGAAGTTAAATTTATATGGTATCTACCTTGGTTTACTGATAAATTTCATAATTCTCTCAATCACTTTCTACAATAAATATAATAAAGCATATATTACAATATAAAAATATAAACCATAAATTAAAGCTCACATAATTGGAAATTCAAATATGTGAGCTTTAAACTAAGTAAACTGTTTTATTTATTGTAATATAATCTAAAACATAAATAGTATTATAAAAGTGCGTAAAAAAGTACCTACAAACTAAACACTTATTATGTGTCTATTCTATAGGTACCAGTTTACTACATTAGTAGCCTTTTTTATTTTATAAGGAATTCTACATTTTTCCTTTTACTTTTGTTTCTACTTTTTTTGCTGCCATTAAGAAAATTACCATTGCTACAATTGCACCTATAATTCCTATTGGATATGAAATACCTTGAGAAAGCTTAAAGCCTTCTGGTGCAATTAAAATATAAGATGTACATACCGCCGTCATAAATGTAGCTGGTATAGTGGCAATCCAATGTTTTTTACCTTTAGTAACCAAGTACATACCTGCTGTCCATAATACTATAGTAGCTAAAGCTTGATTAGACCATCCGAAATATCTCCATACTATTCCAAAATCCATCTTAGTTAATATAAACCCAATCACAAATAAAGGAATACTAATTATAAATCTATTTTTAATTGGTCCTTGATCAAATTTAAATATATCAGCTATAGTTAACCTTGCACTTCTGAAAGCTGTATCACCAGAAGTTATAGGACATGCCACAACTCCAAGTATAGCTAGTAATCCACCAACTTTTCCAAGTAAGCTTCCACAAATTTCATTTACTACCCAAGCTGATGTATGACCGTCTATTGCCATAGTAGCATTTAACTCCGCTACTCCACCAAAGAAGCTCATTGCTGCAGCTGCCCAAATTAATGCAACTACACCTTCTGCTATCATTGAACCATAAAATATTTTTCTACCCTGTTTTTCACTAGTTATACATCTTGCCATTAAAGGTGATTGTGTCGCATGGAACCCTGAAATAGCTCCACAAGCAATAGTTATAAATAACATTGGGAATATTGGGTTTTTATCTGGGTTTGAATGCATATTAATCAAATTAGCTGGTATTACTTCTGGTATATTATATCCCCCGAAAATTAGGGCACCACCAACACCAATGGCCATAACCAATAAGCAAATTCCAAATATAGGATATATCTTTCCTATAAGCTTATCTATAGGAACTATTGTTGCAATAATGTAATACGCAAATATAATGTATATTAATAATGTAATGTTTAATCCTGTTAATCCTTTTAATATACTTGCTGGTCCAGTTACAAATACAACTCCTACAAGAACTAAAAGTATTACTGAAAATACTCTCATAAAGTTTTTAAAGCCTTTTCCAAGATATTGACCTACAACTTCAGGAATGCTTGTCCCATCATGTCTTACTGAAAGCATACCAGAAAAATAATCGTGAACTCCACCTGCAAATATACATCCAAAGACAATCCATAAAAATGCTGATGGACCCCACATTGCCCCTGCAATTGCACCAAATATAGGACCTAAGCCTGCTATGTTAAGAAATTGAATTAAGAAAATCTTGTATGCAGGCATTTTAACAAAATCTACTCCATCCTCTAACCTTACAGCAGGAGTTTGAATTTTTTCATCTGCCCCAAAAACTTTTTCTACAATTGCACCATAAATAAAATAACCTATAATAAGAGCAATAATCGCTAAAATAAATGATACCATTTGGACCCCCCCTAATTAATTATTTGTTAACAAAATTATAATATGTTTTTTAAGAGTTAATACGATTTCATACATGAAAAAACAAAAAAAGCACATCAAGTGCTTTTATATGCCCATTATTTGCTTAAACTCAACTATATTGTTTCTACTTACAGGTATATCAACTTTCTCGCCNNGTTTTAACATAAAAGTGTTATTAAACCATGGAACTATCTCTGTAATTTTATTAGTATTAATTATGTATGATCTATGACTTCTATAAAAGTGTTCTTTGGGAAGTCTTTTGTAAAAATCTGAAATACTACAATTCACACTGTATTGTACTCCATTAATATAAATTAAAGTTTCTCGTTCCTTTGCTTCACAATATGAAATATCTATTATATTTTTTACAATCATCTTATTATCTTTCCAAAGGGTTATTTTATTGTTTATACTTTTTTTATCTGAAAGTTTCTCAATTTTCTTTAATGTACTAACTATACGTTCTTCTGAATAAGGCTTTAATATATAGTCGTAAGCTTGAATTTCAAAGGCATCTACAGCATACTCTTTATGCGCTGTAATAAAAATGATAAGAGATTGCTTTGGAAAGTGATTAATAATTTTACATAATGCAATGCCATCTAGTTTCGGCATATTAATATCCAAAAAAATAATGTCTGGTTTATTTTCTTCGATGTACTCTAAAGCTTTAATGGAATCATCAAATTCGCTAACTATTTTAATATTACTAAAATTGTTTATGAAATACTTTAGTTCTTCTCTTGAAGGCGATTCATCATCAACAATAATACAGTTCATATCATCACTCCCTTATTTTACTCACATTGAAACTGATTCTAGTACCAATTTGCAATGTTTCTATTTTTAATCCTTTACCATAAATGTATTTTAATCTATTATGAACATTTGAGATGCCAATTTTATTTTCCTCCATTTTACCTTCATAGACTTTTTCTATAATCTCTTTTGAAATTCCAACTCCATCATCTTCAATTGCTATCATAATGTTGTCCTCGCAAACTTTTTTGATTTCAATTGTCACTGTGCCTTCGCCTTTACCTTTCAAAATACCATGTTTTATGGAATTTTCAACTATTGGCTGAATGATAAGACTTGGAATCTTAACATCTAAATCATCTTCAATATTATAAATTATCTGAAGTTTTTCTCCAAATCTTGCTTTTTCTATCTCTACATATGCTTTAACCTGCTCTAATTCTTTATATATATCTACAGGATTTTCTCCTATATCTAAATTATACCTTAAGTAGGTGGATAAATTTATAATTAACTCTCTTGCTCTATTTGGATTAAATCTAATAAATGAGATTATAGTGTTTAAAGCATTAAATAAAAAATGAGGATTAATCTGAGATTGTAGTGCCCTTATTTCAGCCTTATTTGCCATATTTTTCAGTTCTCCAAGTTTACTTATTTCTAGTTGAGTAGAAATAATTTGGGATAAGCCTAGAGCTAAATTTATATTTCTAAAGGAAATAGCATTGTCAGTGCAGTAATATATTTTTAATGTACCTATCACTTCATCCCCTTCCTTCAAAGGAGCAATAATTGCAGATTTTAAACTGCAATTCAAGTTAGGACACTCTATCTGCTTTGCATTTGTTAAAGAAAGCAAATTTCCTTCTTTAATAACTTTTTTTGTTGCTTCTGTTATAATCCTCTGCCCTTTTATATGGTGGTCAGATCCTACACCTACATGAGCTAATATTTTCTCTTTGTTCGTTATAGATACAGCATCTGCATGGATTGATGCCTTTATTATTCCACATATCTGTTCTAGGGAATTTTCATTCATTTCTCTAAAATAAGGTAAGGTCTTATTTGCTATCTCTAAAGCAATTTGTGCTTGTTTTGCTGCAATTTCTTCCTTTTCTTTAAGTATTTTTTGAATTATCAATATTAAAATTGCAATTCCAATAGCATTAGCAAAACTCATAGGAAAATATATACTCTTTACAATGGTTAAAGCACTATTAAACGGATGTGCCATTGTAAGAATTAAAATCATTTCTAAAATTTCAATTAAAAGTCCTCCAAATAACCCATAAAACCACTTATTATTTTCATTTGATTTACTATATATTGTGCCTGCAACTATTCCTGAAATTATAGTGGTTATTGTACATGGTATTGATGTAATACCTCCAATATCTACAAGCAATCTATGAACTCCAGCTATAATACCTGCCATCGTCCCTACAAAAGGCCCACATAGTATTCCCCCTGTCATTACTCCAATAATTCTAGTATTAGCAATAGCTCCATTAACCTCTGTTCCTGTGTAGGTTCCCAAAATTCCAAAGGCTCCAAAAATTATTGAAAGCACAATTAAATCTTTCTTTTTAAATTTATCCTTTTGTACAATTTTCTTAAAGCTTCCAACCCTTGAAACAAAGAAAGCAATAAGAATTATATAACCTAAGTTGTTAGTAAGATTTCTTAGCAATTCAACCATTAATATTAACTCCATTTCACTAAATGCATATTTTAAAAATGTCTCTTGCATATTTCACTAATTATTTCTTCAAATATCTAAGTAAGTTTCTATAAATATTATATACAACATTCCACAATATAGAAAGATATTAAAAGGTTAATCAAATAAGAAGGAGCACCCCTAAGAGGTACTCCTTCTTAAATTCTTAAGATATAGGACAATTAATGTATTATAATAATTCAAAAGTTCCCTTGAGATCATTATATATCTTCTTGTAAATCTCATAATACCTTTTATATACTAGGGAATTTTCTTCTTTTGGATATTGTATGCTATTTTCAGAAATTGCTATGCTACAAGCCTCGTTTATATCCTTGTATACGCCTGTTCCAACTCCTGCAAGCAATGCTACCCCTAAGGCTGGTCCTTCTGATGACTTATTTGTAGATACTTTACAGTTAAACATATCTGCTAATATTTGACGCCAAAGTTCACTTTTTCCGCCTCCACCTGATACCATCACATTGGTAGGATTCATTCCTGTGTCTTTAATGATTTCCATACAATCTAAAAGTGAATAGGATACTCCTTCAATTACAGCTCTTAGCATCTCATTTTTTGTATGAGCAGCTGAAAGTCCAAAGAATACACCCTTTGCCTTAGGATTCAAGTGTGGTGTACGTTCTCCCATTAGATATGGAAGATATATTACTCCCCTTGAACCTGCAGGTACTTTTTCTGCTTCTTTAGTCATTAGTACATAAGGATCAATTCCCATATATTTTGCCACTTCAATTTCATTAGTACAAAAATTATCCCTAAACCATTTTAGTGAAAGTCCTGCACCTTGAGTTACTCCCATCATATGCCACGCACCTGGTACCGCATGACAAAAGGTGTGTACTCTTCCTTTTTCATCAATTATAGGTTCATCTAAATGAGCAAATACTACTCCTGAAGTACCTATAGTTGAAGATATTTGTCCACTTTTTATAATACCATTTCCTATTGCACCGGCTGCTTGATCTCCTGCCCCACCTACTACAGGTGTATTCTCTTTAAGACCAGTAACCTGAGCAGCTTTTTTATGAACCTTTCCACTGACTACAATTGATTCATGTACATCACCTAAATACTCTATAGGAATATCTAAAGCATTAAGGACTTCCTTAGACCAGCACCTATTTTTAATATCTAAAAGCTGCATACCTGAAGCATCAGATACCTCCGTAGCAAATTCACCTGTAAGCATATATCTTATATAATCTTTTGGTAATAACATTTTCCTACATTTTTCATATATTTCAGGTTCATTATTTCTAACCCAAAGTATTTTAGATGCTGTAAATCCTGTAAGGGCAGGATTTGCTGTAATATCTATTAATCTTTTTTCTCCAACTTTTTCTGTAATCTCAACACATTCTTTAGCTGTACGTTGATCACACCATATAATAGATTTTCTTAATACATTGCCATCTCCATCTAACATAACTAAGCCGTGCATTTGCCCAGATAAACCAATACCACTGATGGATTCCGGATTTATATTACTATCTTTTATAACCTGATTAATTGTTATACAAACTGCCTTCCACCAATCTAATGGATCTTGTTCTGCCCAACCAATCTCTGGCTGATATAATGGATATTCTGCTGTAGAAGAGGAAATAGGATTTCCACCCCTATCAAATAGCACTGTTTTAGTACCCGAGGTTCCAATATCTATGCCTAATAAGTACTTCATATTCTAGCCACTCCAATCAAAACTATTATAGCTTAATAACTGCCTTTACTACATCATTTTTATTTTCTATAACATAGTCAAAGGCTTCCTTTGTCTCACTAAAATCAAATTCATGAGTAACTATTCCATTAACATCAATTTTCCCATCAGAAATTGCTCCTATAGCTGCTGGATATATATTTCTATATCTGAATACACTTTTTATTTCAACTTCTTTAGTCATAATTTGCATGAAATCAAACTCAATTATATCCTTTGGTGCAAGTCCTACTAATACGATAGTTCCACCTCTTTTTACTAAGTAAGGTGTCTGCTTTATTGTGTGCTCTGATCCTGCTGTTTCAATAACAACATTTGCACCAGCATTATTTGTTATCTCATTTATTACAGCTAATACATCTTGATTTTTAGCATTTATAACTTTAGTTGCACCTAATTTTAGGGCATAGTCTAATCTCTTATCTATAACATCTACAACAATAACATTTGTGGCGCCATATGCCTTACAAGCTAATAAAGTTACTAGACCTATACAGCCTGCACCTAAAATTACAACTGTATCCCCTAATTTCACACTTCCTTGTGATACAGCATGTAATCCTACTGCTAAAGGCTCAACTAAAGCACCCTCCTTAGTTGATACATTGTCTGGTAGTTTAAAACACATATTTTCTGGATATGTTATATAGTTCATTAAAGAACCATGATATGGTGGTGTTGCTAGGAACTCCACGTCTGGGCATAGATTATATTTACCACTTTTACAAAATTCACATTGACCACAAGTTTGACCTGGCTCTAATGCAACTCTATCTCCAACTTTTAAATTCTTAACTCCAGGACCTACCTGAACTATTTCTCCAGCACATTCATGACCTAAAATAAAGTCTCCATCTACTATGAAGTCTCCTATTCTACCATGCTCATAGTAATGTACATCTGAACCACAAATTCCTACATATTCTAATTTTATAAGTACTTCTTTATCCTTTGGAGCTGAAACCTCAATATCTCTTGTTTCCATATTATGAGTTCCACACATATATACTGCCTTGTTTATCATCTTTATTCCTCCTAAAGCATCTGAAAATAAATAATAAGTCAAAGATGNNNNATAACACAAAATAGACGAGCATTCCGGCTTATTTATTTTTTGAAAATGCCTAAATTAATTTCAACTATAGACCTTGCACAAAGCTGTACAAGGTCTACATTTTTTATTAGTCTATATTACCTGCTTTTTTATGAATTTCTATAAACTCATCAGCGTTATCCTTTGTGATTAATGGACAATCTACCATTATAGTATCACGCTCTACTTTACCAGTCATAACATCATATGTTAGCTTAACAGCTTTTTCTGCAAGCTCGTAAGCACTTTGAAGAGTAGTTGATGTCATTTCACCATTTTTTATAGCTAAGCAAGCTTCAGCTGTTCCATCAACACCATAAGATAATATATTTGTCTTTCCAGCTGCTTTAGCTGCTTCAAGAGCTCCTACACACATGTTATCATTCATAGATATTATTGCATCAATTTCTCCATGAGTTTGAATCCAGTCTTCCATTAATCTCATTGCTTCATCTTTGTTCCAGTTTGCAATTTGCTCATCTAAGATTTTAACGTCTGGTCTCTTAGCAAAGAACTCTTTTTCCCATCCTTCACGTCTCTTATCAGAATGCATGTTACCTGCTGGTCCCATAAGAACTACAACTTTTCCATTTTTAGGGACTTGTTCTAAAGCTAGTTTTGCATTTTTAGCAGCTTGATCAACTGGATCTGCATCTACTGCAGCTGCTCTATCATTATCATTAATACGGTTATTTACTGTAATAACCTTAACCCCTTTATCCATAGCTGCCATAGCTGGTGCTACTTGTGCTTCAGAATCAAATGGTTGAAGAAGAATCGCATCATATTGTTTTGTAACTGCATTCTCAATATGAGATGCTATAACTTCATTCTTACTATCTCCATCAAATATATCTACCTGTACGTCCTTATAGTTTGCAGCTACTTCATCCTTTACTGCATTTGCAAGCCAGGCAGCAAAAGAATCTCCTTGTGCTCTTGCAATATATGCAACCTTATAAGTCTTTTCACCATCTGCAGCTGACTCTTTCTTTGTAGTATTAGAACATCCTACCGTAAGTGATAGTGCCAATATTGATGACATGGCTAAAGCTAATATTTTTTTTGTTTTCATAGCAATTGTCTCCCCCTAATAATATTATTTTTGATTTTATTTTAATTTTTACTTTAACTTGATTTAGATTAAACAGAAGTTGCTTTGCTTTCTACTACGTTTTTACCTTTGGTTTTATCATCAATACTGCCTAGTTTTCTGCTTTCTCTTTTGTTTTTAGATTTTATATCGTAAATTACTGCAAAAGCAATAATTACTCCCTTTACTACTTGTTGCATATAAGATTGTATTCCTACTAGGTTCATTATATTGTTTAAGAATCCCATAATGAATGCCCCTGCAAGAGTTCCACCTGCAGTTCCAATTCCCCCAGTGAAGCTTGTTCCACCAATTATTGCAGCTGTCATTCCTTCAAATTCTGCTCCGATACCTGCATTAGGAAGTCCAGCGTTAACACGAGACATAAATAACACTCCTGCAATTCCAACAAATATACCATTTATAAGATAAGCTTTCATCTTAGTTTTATTTACATCTATTCCTGAAGCTCTTGAAGCCTCTTCACTACCACCTACAGCATAAACACATCTACCTAGCTTTGTATGTTTTAAAATGTACCAAGTTAAAAGAGTAATTCCAGCCATGAATATTACAGGAATCGGAATAAACCCTATAGAATTTTGTCCTAGGACAATAAAGTCTCCTATTTGATAAATATTTTGTCCATTAGTAAATAAAAGAGCTGCACCTCTTGCTACAGTTTGCATAGCTAATGTGGCAATAAATGGAGGTGCTTTAAACTTAGTTACCATTATCCCATTAATAAAGTTACAAAGAACACCTACAAGTACTCCAACTAGCACTGCTATTTCTAAAGAACCCGTAGCCTTAAAAGCAGCAACGGAAAGCAAACCTGACAAAGCCAGAACTGAACCTGCTGATAAATCTATAAGACCACATATAATTAGAATTGTTTCACCAAAAGCAATAATAGTTGTTATAGATATTTGTCTTGATATATTTGTTAAGTTTTCTGTTGATAAAAATACAGGACTGATTAAAGAACATGCCATAAACATAGCAAGTAATACAATGTAAATACTATATTTACTTGAGGTTCTTGACCATTTATGTCTAACATCTATCATCTTCATCCTTCTATTCCCCCCTTGTAGCTAATTTCATAATAGCTTCTTGTGTTGCGTTTTCTCTATCTATTTCTCCAGTTATTTTTCCAGATGCCATAACATAGATTCTATCGCACATACCTATAAGTTCTGGCAATTCGGAACTTATTATTAATACTGCTCTGTTTTCTTTTGCAAGTTCTGTTATTAATTTATATATTTCGTACTTTGCTCCTACATCGATTCCTCTTGTTGGCTCATCAAGTATAAGAACATCTGGATTTCTAAGCATCCACTTTGCAAATATTACCTTTTGCTGATTTCCTCCACTTAGAGAATCAATGGAGGTTTCTAAATTAGGACTTTTAACCTTCATTCTTTCACATATATTTGATACACTACTAATCTCTTTTTTACTATGGAGATGACCCTTATAAAAGAATTTCTCTAAATTAGATATGGATACATTTTCAGTTATACTTCTAATTCCTACAATTCCATATCTCTTACGATCTTCTGACAGCATAACAATGCCATTATTAATACTATCTTTTACATTTTTAATTTTTACTTCCTTACCCTTGATTTTAATCTCACCTGAAAGGTATGGATCTAGTCCAAATATTGTTCTAGCTACTTCACTTCTACCTGCTCCCATAAGACCTGCGAAACCTACAATTTCTCCTCTTTTTACATGGAAATTGATATCATCAAAGTGCTTACCATCAGCTAATCCTTTAACCTCTAACATGGTTTCTCCAATTTTAATATCTTCCTTAGGGTAAGCATTAGTAATTTTACGACCTACCATAAGAGAAATAACCTTGTCTATATCTAGTTCACTGGCTGGCTTAGTATCAATAACAACTCCATCTCTTATAACTGTTATTTCATCAGCTATTTTAAAGATTTCTTCCATCTTATGGGATATGTATATTATACTAACACCTTTACTTTTTAACTCAGCAATTTTTTCAAATAGGACTCCTACCTCTTTTCTAGTAATTGCAGATGTAGGCTCATCCATAATAATAACCTCTGAATTATAAGACATAGCCTTTAGTATCTCTAGCATCTGTATATCTGACACTGTAAGATCTTTAAACTGAGTTGTTGGAGAATAGGGTAAATTTTCTTGTTTTAGAAGTTCTTCTGTATCTTTTCTAATCTTCTTCCAATTGATTTTCCCTAGTTTATTTACTGGCTCTCTTCCCAAAAATATACTTTCTTCTATGGTGATTTCAGGTATATAATTTAACTCTTGAAATATCATAGAAATACCATGTTTACGAGCTTCAATAGGATTCTGTATCTTAACTTCTTTACCATCTATATGAATGCTTCCACCATCAGGCTGGTATATTCCATTTATTATCTTCATAAGTGTAGATTTTCCTGCTCCATTTTCTCCACAAAGCACATGAACTGTTCCCTTTTTAACGGAAAAACTTACATTAGCTAATGCAGTTACCCCTGGGAAAAATTTTTGTATACCTTTTAATTCTAGCTTTGGTATATTGCTCTCCACCTTTATCCCCCCTTGTAAACTTTTAATTTCAATCTATGGCTTAATTATAATAAAAAAGTTATTAACCCATAATGGAAAATAACCTTGGTTTTGTGTAAATTATTCTTACCTAATTTTTCACAAAGTTTTTTGTGCAATATATTAATTTTTTTGTGTAATATATTAATATAGTTGTGTAACATATTTATATATTTTTCAACATTTTTCTCACCAATACTAATATTTTATAAAAAAAATACTACTTAACATGGTTAAATAGTATTTATGTGCTATACTTTATTTATTTTTGTATGCTATCTTTGTATTGACCTACAGTTAATCCTGTTACCTTTTTAAAAGTCTTATAAAAATACTGTTGATCTGTAAATCCTACCCTTTGATAAATCACTTTCATACTATCTTCACCTTTAATAATCATTTCCTTTGCCTTATCTATACGAAGATTGATAATATAAGAAGAAATATTTATCCCTGTCTCCTTTTTAAATAAAAATGATATATATTGTTTAGATAGATTAATATGAACAGCTATATCTTCTAATGTAACTTTACTTGAATAATTTTTCTCAATATACTCAACAACTTTATTTATTATATATTTAGAGTTCTGATCATCCCTTATTCGTAAAACTAACTGAGATATCTCATCTATAAACTTACACATTAATTCTGATATAAACATAATTTTAGTAGAATCCATAATTTTATTGTAATACCCCTGATATAAAGTCTCATAATCATTTCCTTCAAAGTACTCCTCATACTTCTCTAGTATACTAACAACAATATTGCAGTACATAAGCTTACATGTTAACTCTGATATTTTACAACTTTTTATTTCCTTCTCTATATAAAGAATATAATTTTTGCCTTCCTCTATGCTTCCTTCTTCTATAAAATTTATAAGAACACCCTTGGAATGCTTTTCGAATTTCAACATATTTATATCCTTAAGTTCTCTATTTGCCCTTGTTTCTAATGTAGAACTTAAAGGTAAATAGAATATGTCTTTACTTCTTTCCACAGATTCCTTAAATTTATTTGGAAATTCCCTAAGATTATCAAATATAGGTGTATAGATTACATCTAACTTAATATTAAAGTATTGAATTACAGTGGCTTTTATATATTTAATTACCTCCTGTACCTCACTATTTTTAATATCTTCCTTGGAAATGAAATATAAAAACCCATCTCCCTGTCCCTTTACAAGACATTGTATTTTCTCTTTAGAAAATATCCATGTTATAATCTCTATCATAGCATTTTTCACATTTTTACTTTCTTTTCCTTCAATAGAAATAGCTATATCCGTTGATTCAGGAAACAAACCTAAAATAGAATATTTCCCTCCATTAATATTAAAATCCACCTGTTTAAACCCCTCAAGGTCTATCTCTTCAAAGGAACTTGAACCATCTATAAGATACTCTATAAGCTGATTTTTAGTCTTCATTAAAGTTTCACTAGCCTTATCCTTACCTAACTCTCCATTATCCATATCATCTAAATTTCTCTTTACCTCTAGCATGGTACTTATTAGTTCCTCATCCTCTACCTCTGACTTAAGAATATAATTATTAGCTCCGCACTTTAATGCTTGTCTTACATTTGTAAAATCATCATAGCAGGTCAACACAAGTATTTGAGTTAAGCTATCTTCTTTCCTTACTTCTTTGGTTAACCATAAGCCATCCTTCTTAGGCATTTTTATATCTGTTATAATCACATCTGGGTTATATAGCTTATACATCTCATATGCCTTTTCACCATTTGGAGCCTCACCTATAACTGTAAAGCCTATGCTATTCCAATCTATTGTGGATTTTAACCCTACTCTCACAAGAACCTCATCATCTACAATTAAAACCTTATATACTTTCATCACCCTCTTTATCTATTAAAAAGTCACCAGCAGGTTTACTCATTATAATTCTAGGAACCTCTACCTTAACGTAAG
Source organism: Clostridium sp. UBA6758 (assembly GCA_002453475.1). Taxonomy (GTDB): domain Bacteria; phylum Bacillota; class Clostridia; order Clostridiales; family Clostridiaceae; genus Clostridium_J; species Clostridium_J subterminale. The sequence continues at coordinate 23,418 of DKGY01000091.1, forward strand.
TACCTAGTTTACTTCTATTTCCTATGTTAATTCCATATTCTTCGCCACAATAGAGCTTTATTCTTTGATTTACATTATTTAATCCAACTTTACTAAATTTGTTTACATCCTTTTCTTTACTAAAGATTTTTTCTATATCCTCATCACTAATTCCTGGTCCATTATCTTTTACAAGAATAATTAAATTATCCTCTTTTATACATGCCTTTATAGATATTTCTAATGGTTCCTCTTCTTCATCTTCCCTAATACCATATATCAAGGAATTTTCTACAATGGGCTGTAAAATTAGTTTAGGTATTGTACACTTAAGGCATTCTTCATCAATGTTATAGATAATGTTAACTTTTTCATTAAACCTTAAGTTTTGTATGTTTATATAATTTCTAACATAATCTATCTCATCCTCTAAAGTAATCATTTCCTTTCCTAAGTTTATACTTACCCTTAAGAGTTTTATTAGAGAAGTTACTGCATTACTTACAGATTTATCACCCTGTATCTTAGCCATCCATTTTATAGTATTTAAAGTGTTATATAAGAAATGTGGATTAATTTGTGCATGCAATGTCTCAAGTTCTAATTCTTTTTTAAATCTTTCCTCTTCTACTAGCTTATCAACAACTTCATTCATCTTTCCAATCATATTATTAAAACTATTTCCAAGTTCCCCTAGCTCATCAATTCTATCCACATTTATACGTACATCTAGATCTCCATCTTCAGCCTTCTTCATCATATTTTTCATACTCACCATGGGCCTTGAAATTTGTGACGAAAAGAATAAACAAATTAGTATAGTTATAATTACATAGATTGTTCCACCTATAAGCATATATCGTTGCATATTTGTAATTTCTTTGTATAGATATTCTTTAGATACAATCTTTACAATTTTCCAATTCGCCGAGGGAATATTTGAATATATACATACCTTTTCAACATTATCATCGGTAAACTCTATTGAACCCACATCTTTATTGGATGATAGCACTTCTAATGCATAATTTTTATCTCCTATATTCTTCCCTATGATTTCCTTATTGGAATGACTAATAATCTGACCTTTGGAATTACAAATAAATAATTCGCTACTTTCTTCTGTGATAAGACTTTTATAAGAATCCTCTAATATTGTTTCATCCATATCTATAAATATTGTTCCCATGTCCATTAAGCTATTTAAATCTATTACCTTTCTTCCTAAAGAAAAATAATTCTTAGGAATTTCTCCCGACAATATCTTAACTCTAACAGGAATTGTATCAAACCAAACTAACTCTCCATGGGTTTTATTAATATTATTAATATCAATTTCCTCTTGCACATAAGTTTTAATAGCCCCCACATCATAAGTTTTATCTTTAGTTATAAGGGTTATGCTTTCCACCTCTTCATTTGTAGTACAAAAATTCCTCAGTATATTATTTACTTCCTCATGACTTTGCATTGATGAATCTTTCAAGTTTTCTATAAAATCTCTATTATTAACAACCATATCTGATAAGTCTGCAATGCTATCAATTATGAAATCAATATTACTTCCTGCCTCATATACTGATTGTTTTGCAGATTCACTATACTTTGTAGTAATAATAGATTTCATAACATTGTTATAAATAATATATATAAATCCAATAGGTATAAATATTAATAGAATAAAAATAACTAATAACTTATTTCTAAAGCTCTTTTTAATCCATGAAGCTTTCATTTTATCTCCACTCTTCATTGTAGTAAACTCAACTCTTCAAATATTTTATCTGCTACCACCTTAGGATCCAAATCATTGTTAACCATATCTCTTACGTTGTTAATAATTATTTGTTCTACAAAATAGAAATTACTTATCTTAGATCTAAAATATACATTATCCTCTTTCCAAACCTCTAATAGTGCAGGTAAGTGATTTAAATTACTTATTTCATTTT
>DKGY01000091.1:25367-27802 GCA_002453475.1 Clostridium sp. UBA6758
TACTTTTTACATTCTCTATTATGTTCTGTACATCCTTGCTATTATATACAGATTTTCTCGGTGGCATGCTTCCACCCTCAGGTTCCCATAAAACCATACTTTGTGTCTGCGGAGCTGTAGCCCAAACTATAAATAACCAGGCAGCCTTCTTTTCAATTTCTGTAGCATTGCTATTAATACCTATGCCTGCTCCTCCATATATATTTGCACTTCTTACATCTCCATAGGGCAATATACTATAGCCAACCTTACCTGCCACCTTAGATATATTAGGATTTTCAACTACAGCCCCATTCTCATCCCAGTTTGCCATCATTGCAATTTCACCATTTTTAAATGCCTCTGCAGTATCTGTCCAATTCCAATTAATGCTCTCCGGTGCCCCCACTTCTACCATTTGCTTGTACATACTTAATCCATCTTCAAATCTATCATTTTGTACTGAAATCATTTTGGGGTTTTCTACTCCTAATGTATTAACATAGGGATCATCAAAATAATTTCCTCCATAGGATGCAAGGACATTAGAAAAATCACAATATACTGAATTATGTAGTTGAGCCATTTGTGCACTTCCATATTTAACTTCTTCATCTGGAACATTTTCATCGATCCACTTGGAAACAATGCAATATCTTTCCCAAGTAAAATCTTTTCCTCCTGGAGTCCAATCAAATCCATTCTCAGCCATAAATTGGCCTCTATATTTTTCAAAAATATCTTTTCTATAAAAGAAAATCATAGTTGTAGTATCAAAAGGTATAGCACATAACTTAGTCTTATCACCAAAATAGGATAAAATATTTACTTGATTATCAAAGAAATCCTCCATTCCACCTGGTATATGAGGCATCTTAGGATCATTATTATATAAATTTAAATCCTCTAGATTATTGTAAAACCTGTTAAGAGTTTGATATGGATCTACATAAACAAGTTGAAACTTTCCTCTCTCAGATATAAAATCATTGTTTATCTTTTTTATCATTGTAGTATAATCCATTGGTCTAATATTTACTCTAATACCAGTTTTCTCAGTAAAGTTTCTACATTCCCTAGAAAGAATATTAGCATTTATATTATTTTCTACCACAAAATTTAAGGTAGTACCTTGAAATTCTCTCCAATCAAATCCTTCTGGTGTTTCTATATTAGGTANNCATGGATAAAAAGGCGCTTTAAGCTTATTATTAATTAATTCATCATCTTTAGCCTTAGCCATTATTATGTTTTCGCTATAAGTAGTAAAGCAAATTATCATCGCAACCATAATTACAATGAAAATATATATTCCTTTATTCCTAATAATAATCACCTTCCTCTTCCGTTGTTATATGAAATACTATTCCATTTAGCTACATTATACATAATAATTCTACATATTTAAATGATTAAATCACTATTTTTTTATAAAAATGCTACTCAATTAAAAAAATATCGAGAAAAATAAACAAACAAAAGAACCCTCATAATGAGAGTTCTTCAATTTTGCTTACAAGTATACCATTTCTAAATTTAACATACATACCACAAACTAAATAATAAAACCTAGTATAACCCTGCTGGATTTTTTCTATTTTAAAAGTGCATTGGCTATTAACATATCCAATTTACGGATATCTACGCCTTTTTGTAGGTTGACTTTTATTTGACCTGCTCTAGTCCATAATTGAACTTCAGCATTAAGATCAAAAAGCTTCCCTGCATTTTCAGTAGACCACATATTAATAGAAGAATAAGGTAAAGAATAAACCTCTACTTTTTTACCTGTAAGCCCTTGTGCATCTCCTACAATTAGTCTTTTATTTGTAAAAATTGCACTGTCACGGAATGTTTTATAAGCAGCGACTGCTACTTCTCCTTCCACCAATAAATTGTTAACGTCATTTGGAATTGGGCATTCAGATACTAGTGTCCATGTTAATATGCTTTGTGTTTCTGCCATTTTGTTTACCTCCTATAAGTAAATCATTATCTATAATTTACTATTCTGCATATACTTAGAAAAACCTTCCTCAATAAATCTTTTTTATCAAGGCTTACTAAAAGTATAAGTATTGTATTTGATCGATTTATCTACTTTTATTTATAGAAATAATAATACTATTAACAAAAGCCTCCAAACCCACATGAACAGAGCAACTAGTTTTAATATATAACCTTATGGGGAATCTTTTCTTAGTTTATCTAAATTAGTTCCTAGTATGCCTATTAGAATACTCATAATACCTATTATATGATAATAATAAAGCGTTTCATTTAATAAAAGTACTCCTGCAACCACAGTAACTAAAGTAGATAAATTATTAAAAACACTCATTTTAGGAGCCGATATTATAGACAGAGCATAATTTGATAAAAGTGATGTTACAACAGATGATAGAATACCTAAATATAAAATTGATATTAAAAAATCCTGACTGCTAAATGCGCTA
>DKGY01000091.1:27858-48227 GCA_002453475.1 Clostridium sp. UBA6758
TTCTCTAATAAAGTAGTTTTTTCCTTTAATATAGATGTTGCCAATATTAAGGTAATAATTGGTATAGTGGCATGAATTATCCCTGCTTCTGATGAAGATATATATGACAATCCAAATGATTGAAAAGCAAAAAATAACGCAGGATAAAATATTGAAAGTGGGAGTATTTTTTTCACGTCCTCCAAACCTATATTTAATTTTATCCATCCTAATAGTATTGGAATAGAAATAGTAATAAAAGAAACTGTAAATCTATGTGCTAATATATTTAATGGATCTGTGTAAGTAAGAGCAATTTTCATAAATATAAATGAAAGTCCAACAATTAGGGCATTTGCAATTGCTGATAAATATGCCATTTTTGTCTTTTTCATAACAGTTTAACCTCCTTATTCTAGTTGTTTGTATTTCTATTTAATCACCTTATACTATGTGTTACAATGAAAATAAATATTAACTGTACCAGTTCAGATTTATTAGAGGAGGTTATTATATGTATAAATATTTAGATGTTCTGAATAAAATTGAATATATGATAGAAAATGAAGAATTCAAGCAAGGTGAGAAGATTCTTTCCATTAGAAAATTTGCAGATCTTTTCACCTGTAATAAATGGACTATAATCCGAGCCTTAGAAGAATTAGAAAAAAAGCATATTATATATTCAGTACCACAAAGTGGATACTATGTAGTCCCTAAAAAAGATATTTTAAATCAAAATGAGGCACTGATTACAGATTTCTCATCTTCAGCTCCAGATCCCAATGTATTTCCCTATATTGACTTCCAGCACTGTATCAACCAGGCAATCAATACCTATAAAGATGAGTTGTTCATATATGGAACACCAAAAGGCTTACCATCTCTAGTATCTGTAATTAGGAAAGAACTTGCACATTATCAGGTCTTTGCAAATAATAGAAACATATTTATCACATCTGGTGTTCAACAAGCATTGTCTATTTTAGCATCACTTCCTTTTCCCAATAATAAACATACTATTTTAATTGAACAACCTGGATATCATTTGTTTATTGAACAACTAGAAACTCAAAAAATTTCAACAGTAGGCATTAAAAGAGATTATTCTGGAATAGATCTTGAAGAATTAGAGCATATCTTTAAAGAAATGGATATAAAGTTTTTTTATATAATGCCAAGATATCATAATCCTTTAGGCTCTTCCTTATCACAAAAAGATAAGCAGGAAATTTTGAAACTAGCTAATAAATATGATATTTATATCGTTGAGGATGATTTTTTATCAGATTATGAAACTGATTCTAAAGCAGATCCAATTTATTCATATGATGACCAATCTCGTGTCATTTATTTGAAGAGTTTTTCTAAGATTATCTTTCCAGGACTTAGGGTTGGAGTTGCTGTTGTTCCCGATTCACTTACAGAATTATTCAGTAAATACAAAATATATTCTGACGTAGACACATCTATGCTATCCCAAGCTGCCTTAGAACTTTATATAAAGAGTGGCATGTTTGAAAAACATAGAAAAAAAATGAGACATTCCTATTCTCAAAGGGCAAAGAAACTCCATGATTCATTAAAAAAGTATACTACTATTAATAATGGTACTGAGGTGTATCAGAATCATGGAAATTACTGCATTCACACATGCATTGAACATGGTATTAAAATTAATATTAAAAACATCCTAAAAGAATCAGGAAAGAACTCCATACTTATTTCAGATACAGCATCGAATTACTTACAAAATTTTGATGATAAAAAAAACTATATTAAACTAAATACTTCTAATGTTCCATTCGAATATATAGAAAATGGAATAAAGGATATTTTAGATATAATAGGTACATCTACTACTTAATATATTAAAACTAGCTTGAATCTCAAATCATCAAAAAACAAAATGCGATAACTTAAATACTAAGATATCGCATTTTACTTTTTAGCTTCATACTCTAGTAATAATAGTAACCTCTTGCCATTTTACTTTCTGCAAGCAGTTTAGATGCACCTGTCCTTTCCCACTCTTCCACCTGTTCAATAGCTTCCTGAGGAGTTTTTCCCAGACCAACAAGAACACCTGATAGGATAAATTCTTGATATAAGTGTTCAAGATTAATCCCTTCTCTAGCTTCTGCTGAAGCACGAGTTACTAATGGAGTTATATACCTTACCCAGTCGTCTGGCGTAAATTTAGAAGTATCCTGCATTGAACGTCTATTCATGGATGGGCTTTCCATACTTCTGTTTAAAGTAAACAGATAATTATATTTTGAAGAGTGTTTTAATTCATCTGTAATTATATCAAATAAAACATCTCTCTGTGGGCCCATACCTAAAGCCCTTCTAATATCTCTATATCTTTCTACCGCTCTTAGCTCTCCGAATAAAGCTTTTTTAATACCATCTATATATGACTCTGGTCTTTCAAAGGCTTCACCCTCTACCGTTGGAACCTCCATACCTGTAAAGTCCTTATAAATTTTTCTAAACTCTCTATTATGTCTACGTTCATCATCTCTTATAGACGTTATAATGTCTTTCTCTTCCATAGTAGGTGCCATACTTATAAGAAAATCATAAAAAAGTTCATCTTCTCTTTCACCTTGAATTGCCTCTTTTACTCTCTCAAGTGCTTCTTGTAACTGAGTATTATGCATCATTTGCTCCTCTACTCTAGGCTTAATATACACTAAAATTTCCTCCAGAAATAATAATTCAATAATATATTATGCTACGTATCTATAAATGTGAATTTAATTTGCGCTTATTAAATTCATCAAGTTATTTTCAAATTTTCTTCCCGGCCTTTTCTTTACTGTCCAATTTGGGCGTACTTAAAAGCTAATGATAAAAATCATCTGAAAACAAGATACCTACGCTTCCTCGAGAACAATACGATGCTCAACAAGAGCCATTTCCTTTATTTTTGCTTTTACAATTTTTCTCTCACTGAATATATTTTCAAGTAAAATACCCTCTTCACTTGGGACAATCTTATCTACCGATTCTAACAATAATTTCTCTTTTCCTTCCTTGTCAATAAAATAAACATTTGCTTCACACATATCATTCACCTCTCCAAGCTTTAATTATTTCAATGGCATCATCTATGTAATGTGGAAGTGGCTTATTTTCAATACCAGTAACTACTACATTACATCTGTTCAATGGAATTAGTACTTTTTTCACAGGACTTTCTGCTATAGCCTTCGCCATAGACGGTGTCAGTTCACCCAGTAATGAATTTGCACATATTATACCTATTGGTCCCAAGATTACATCCACCTTGGAAACATTATAAACAATAGCATTTTCACCTGTGGCACCCTCATTAGCACCAGCTTTCATCATTAACGAAGTTGCCAACGAGTTTGTTCCCAATGCAACAATTTCAATTCTATCTTCAAATTCTCTCCTGAATTTTTCAACAATAGCTTTACCTATTCCCCCACCTTGTCCATCTATAACTGCAATTCGCATTTTATCCCCCCAATTATAAGACTTACATTTACATTATACCAAATAAACAGGCATAATTGTTGGGTTTATATGGTATATGAATCATTTTTTGAAGCTCCACAGATAGGACAATTCTGAAGTGAAAGAGGTATTTCTAGCCCACATTCATTTAACAACTCCGCGTTACTTAAAATCTCCGCTGCATTTCCATCTGCAACAATTTCACCTTCTCTTATCACAATAATCCGTTTACAAGTGTCAAATACCATATCTAAATCATGACTAGTAATTATCTTTGTATGTTCAAAGCCTTTTAATAAGTTTATTAATCTTCGCCTTGATTTAGGGTCTAAAGCTGATGTTGGTTCGTCCATTATCAATGCATCCGGTTCCATTGATAGAACAGATGCAATTGCAGCAGATCGCTTTTCTCCCCCTGATAATTTAAAGGGTGCTCTGTCTTTTAAGTGAGATATTCCTACTAACTCTAAAGCCTTTGCTACTCTGCTTTCAACTTCTTTTTCATCAAGGTTATAATTTCGTGGTCCAAAGGCTACATCATCATAAACAGTTGTCATAAACAACTGATCATCAGGGTCTTGAAAAACCATTCCTAATCTCTGGCGTATCATAGGTAATGTCTTTTTTGTTACATTAACATCTCCTATCGCAACCTCTCCGTTGTTTGGAAAGAGAACTCCCAGCAAAAGCATCAGTAGTGTAGACTTTCCGGCACCATTGGCACCAATAATTCCTACCGATTCGCCATGGTTGATTGTGAATGATATGTTTTTTACTGCGACATGTCCATCTGGATAAGAAAAATGCAAGTTCCTTACCTCAAGTTTATGATGACTCATCTATTTAATCACCCCCGTAATTAATGAACCTATAAGCATAGGTATATTGTAAATTCTTGCTGTAATGAAAAATAAACTCCATCCTGCTAAATAAACAAAGTCATTAAAGTTTAATTTTGCGACATCTCCAGTATTATACTCACCTGTAAAGCCCCTCAAATTCATAGACTGATACACCCGTTGTGCCCTATCCAATGNNGTCCTACAAAAGAGCCCCAAACACTTCGATGTATGCCCTTTTGTCCAGGTGCCCTAAGGGAATATGCTCTCATCATTCTAGAAACCTCTTCTATCAGCACAGATATATATCTGTATGTTAATAATAGCTGTAGTACAAATATTTTAGGAATTTTCAGCATACGTAATGCCACAGCCAACTTATCCATTCCTGTAGTTGCAATTAATAAAATACTAACCGTCACTGTTAACCCACATTTTATAAAAATAGATAAAAATGTTACCCATCCTCTTGAAATGACAACCCCTCCCAAAACCATTGTATGCTGATTAAACAAGGGATTTAATATTCCAATTCCAATGATAAAAGGTTCTACAATTAATATCCTTTTAAGAATTGGAACAACTGGCAACTCTGCTAAAATAAAAACAACCACAGGATAAAAAATGAAAGGCAAAAGACTACTAATTTCATATCTTCCAAATGATACAACTACTGTCAAATAGACAACTGTGGTTAGTAGCTTTGTAATGGGATGAAGCCTATGTATTGAGGTTTCTTTCCCTGCTAGATCATCCAGAAGTCTCATATTATATAGAGAATTTATTACCTTTGCCATGTAAAATCAAATCCTTATTATAAAATTTTCGTAGGAGTTTCTGTCCCACGCAGTTCATTTTTATTAGTTAACTTTTCCTTTTTTTACCACACTGATAATAACCCCTGTGAATACCACCAATACGAGTGTCAGTATTCCACCAACTATACCCGAAACACTGGTTCCCGCACTAATTGCAGGCCATTGTTCTTCAGCTTCTGTAACTGACTCTTCTATATTTTCATTTGTCTTAAAACTATAATCCGGTAAAAATGCTGTCTTACTTTGTATTTCTGATAATGTATCATGAATTCCATCTGGCGCTTTAAGTCCTGCTGTTCCTGCAGTTTTTTCCATAGCCCACTCCAATCCATCAGGATTTGAAGAGGCAAACCAAGAAAGTGCACCACCTACTATTACTACTCCAATTACAAGGCTTGTCAGTATCTTCTTCATGGATATATTACCAAGAGCTTCTCCTTTAGCTGCCTTTTCTATAATTTCTGGTCTAGCTCTCCATACAAAAGTAACAATTGCTGATGTGACAAGCCCTTCAGCTACTCCTATCGCTAGGTGTATTGGTTGCATCAACAATAAAAAGGTTCCAAAAGGCAATTCAGTCTTTCCTGATAAAAGTGTCTGAAGTACAACGCTGAAAGCTCCTATTTGCAAACCAACCAAAGTAGATGCCATTGAGGCTCCAAAAATTTTCTTAGAAGTAATCCCTTTGCGCGTAAACCATTTATAAATTAAAGGATATGCTATAAAGCAGGTATAAAATCCAAGATTAAATACATTACAACCATAAGCAAGTAATCCACCATCTCCAAAAAACAGTGCTTGGATTAACAAAATGGAAGCCATAGTTAAGAATCCCGCATGGGGTCCTAATAATATTGCAAGCAGTATTCCTCCTCCAATATGTCCACTTGAACCGGTACCAGGAATTGAAAAATTAATCATTTGTGCTGCAAAAACAAATGCTCCCATTACCCCCATTAAAGGAATTTTCTTTTCATCCATATCATTCTGGATTTTTTTAATTGAATAAGCTGTAACTCCTGTTGTGACAGCTAACATAGTTCCTCCTACCACTGGCGAAATCAAAGCATCAACCATATGCATAATATCCACTCCTTTACAAAATAAAATGACCCAAAAAAGGTAAGTATCTATACTTAGCCCTTCATGGGTCTGATTTTCATTAATTCTTAAAATTTCTCATTAATATTTTGAAACCTTCATGGTTTCCATTCATGTATTAATATAGCATATTATACTAATTTTATCAATAATTACTTTACATCATCATCTTGATTTCTTTGAACTTATCAAGGTCAGTGTAGAGTTCCTCCTTATAAGGATTTCTCCTAGTTTTCTTCATTTTATATATCATATAAATAAATACTGCTATATTACTTCCAAGGGCTATTGCACCTAAAATTGTGTAAATTGTAGGATTGTAAGTTGATTTGACTACAAACATTCCTGTATCCTGAAAATTTGGAAAAGTCTGAGCGAACATACACCATATAGCTAAAGTTTGAGCTCTATGCTGTAGCCAAGCTCCCTTTCCAACTGTAAAAGCACAAAGAGTTGGTGCAAGAAGTAATGCAAAACCTGCATACCAAGAATGAGTAGGTATGCAATTATAAGTGTATACAAAATTCCATAAATCATATGCTATAATCCAGAACCAAAGCATATCAGGCCATAGCATATCCTTACTTTTGTCCTTTTTAGTTTCTTTCCTAATTACTATTCCAAACCAGCCAGTTATGGCAATAATATTTAGTATACCTGCAACTGCATTCATATAGTTCCATGGACCACCCATTACACCTATTACTTCCCCTTCAATAGCACCAGAATTCATCATCCAATAGGTGGATCCTACCTCAATATCCCTTACAACTGCCTCTAGAATATTAATAGCAAGAATTAGTGGTGGAAAACATAATGCAATTTTATTATCAGCTAATCTCCAAACAACCTCACCAGTGATTTTATCTTTTTTCTCAATATGACGAATGCACCAAAAACCAATACATCCTGCTGTTGCAGAATAAACTTTAGCTAAATGGAACCAGTCAGTATAGGTAATATCTTTTAAAACAGTCATCCAAATAATTGTTAAAATAATTGGCAAAATAACAAAGCTAAAAAATCCTGCCCATTTCTGTCTTCTAGAAAATTCATTAAATAGAAACAAGCCTGCAAAAACAACAAACCACATTCCCCATGCAGTAAAAAATGTTGCTCCTTCAACGTAATTAAATTCAAACATTTTATTCACCCTCTACCCCTTTTAAAATTAAAAATTACTTTATTAACTTTTCTGTTACTCAAATAAATTATTTAAAGAGTTTTTTTACCTTTTTAGTTGTAATTTTCACCTTACGCTTAAGAACTTGTTTTATAACTACTGGTTTTAGATCCTCATAGGCTACACCCTCACCATCATATTTTCTTACAAGGGAAATAGCATCAAACTTACATTTAGTTGTACATTGACCACATCCTACACAAAGGAATTCATCTACAACCGTTGCACCACAGCTAAGACAACGTTCTGTTTCCTTTTTAATCTGATCTTCAGTAAAGGTTCCACGTAAATCTTTGAAGGTTTTTCTTGATTTGCTTCCATCCACATGACCTATGCTTTGTCTAGGAGTACAGTCATATCCTTGAAGTTCTAGGTTATCTTTATTTAAAGCATGATATTCTTTTCTGTCACGACCAATAATCAAACTTTGTCCTGGCTGAACATAACGATGAATTGAAATTGCACCTTCTTTACCTAAGGCAATAGCATCGATGGCAAACTTTGGTCCTGTTAATGCATCACCACCAGCAAAAACATCAGGCTCACCTGTCTGTAATGTAACTGAATCTGCCTTAATGGTATTATTTCTATTAAGTTCAATTTTGCTATCTGCTAAAAGTTCACCCCAATCCATTCCTTGCCCTATTGAAAGCAATATAGTATCAGCTTTAACTATTACAGTATTATTTTCATCATAAGATGGATTAAATCTTCCATTTTCATCAAATACAGAAACACATTTTTTGAATTCTACACCAGTAGCACGACCATTTTCAACAATAACTCTCTTTGGCCCCCAAGAATTATTAACTCCAATGCTTTCTGATAATGCTTCTTCAATTTCTTCTGGAAGGGCAGGCATTTGTTCACGACTTTCTAGACAGTACATTTTAACTTGTATATCCCCAATTCTAGTAGCTGTTCTTGCAACATCAATAGCAACGTTACCTCCACCGATTACGATTACATTACCTTCAAGTTTTAGTTCCTTACCTAAGTTTACATCTCTCATGAAGTCGATCCCTGTAATAACATTTTCCGAATTTTCACCTTCTATACCAAGCTTTCTTCCAGTGCAAGCACCTATTGCAATATAAAAAGCTTTAAATCCTTGATTTCTTAACTCATTAAGACCTACATCTTTTCCAACCTCAACGCCTGTCTTAAATTCAACACCTAATTCTTTCAATATGTTGATTTCTGCATTTATAACTTCTTTTTCAAGTCTGAAAGCAGGTATTCCCAGGGTCAACATTCCACCAAGAACCTCTTCTTTCTCAAACACAGTTACATTATAACCATCAATGGCTAAGTAGTATGCACAGCTAAGGCCTGAAGGACCAGCTCCTACTACTGCAATTTTTTTACCATACTCGTGTCTACGCTTAGGCACATATCGGTGATCAATATTTAAATCTTGGTCTGCAATAAATTTTTTGATTTCATCAATAGCAACTGGATCATCAATATCCCCTCTAGTACAATCTGTTTCACATTTTCTTGGACAAATACGTCCGCATACTGCTGGAAATGGATTTTCTTGTTTGATAAGCTCAAGAGCTTCCCTATACCTTCCCTGAGATGCAAGTTTAACATAGCCTTGAACAGCAATATGAGCTGGACAATTGGTTTTACAAGGACTTGTACCCGTATCAACTACATCTTTCCTATTTATTCGATAATCAGGATTCCATTTATCAGGACCCCAATCTGTATCCCTAGGGGTTTCTGTTCTTTTTATCTCAGTAGTAACTGGTGTTTTGGAACATAATTTTTGACCTAATTGTAGTGCATTAACAGGACAATTTTGAACACATTCTCCACAAGCAACGCATTTATCTTTGTCCACTTTAGAAACATAGTTCGAGCGTACCATATCAGCATTAATGAACATACTAGCAGTTCTTAAAGATAGACATGAACATCCACAGCAATTACAAATAGCATGAGTTTTACCTGAACCATCCAAATTAGGTATCTGATGCATTAAACCATTTTCCTCTGCTCTCTTAATAATTTCAAAGGCTTCTTCTCGAGTAATCTGTCGCCCTCTCTTTGTACGTATATAATATTCTGCAGCATGCCCCATCTGAATACAAATATCTTCCTTCAGGTGACCACAACCTTCTCCCATAGCTTCTCTTGCTGTACGGCATGAACAATCAGCAACTGAGAAAATATCATTGTCATTAAGATATTTAGAAACTTCCTCATAGGATGCTCTTCTTGTTTCACCTTCAATGGCATGTTCTATAGGAATAACACGCATAAGACCTACGCCTACAGGAAAACTACCCGCTGTCTTAGGTCCTCTTACTCTTCCATAAGCTTCAAAAGCTCTGGGAATTTGAGGATACTTTTCAACATTCTTTTTATTGTTAACCATCATTTCCATGATGCCAGGAACCCATGTCTCATACCAAAATGTATCTACTCCATCAATTTTATTTACAAAACAAACACCTGCATCTGCTAATTCTAACAAAAGTTCTGTTGTTCTTTCTACAGATTTGCCACATAAAGGAGCAACATCTTTAGCTGTAACTTTTTTACGTATTTCCATACAAAGTACTACTTCGGCCATTTCCTCTGTAACAACAGGTTCAAGAATCATATACTCCGGATCTGTAGCTTTTATTTCATTTTTCGAGCCACGTTTCTTATTGCTGATGTGATTTGCAAGATCAAGTACCTTTTCCTTGACCATATATTATCCCTCCCAATAATAATTATATGTGAGCCATAACCCAAAATATAAACACTAATGTTACAATATATTATAAGTATGGCAAGTTTCTTTATTAGTAATAAGTATATGAAAATAATCAGCACTTTTAGGTTTATTAAGTTATTAAAACAAAAGTAACTGAAATGAGCTGATTATTATCTATGGTCAAAATCACACAAAAATCGTTTTACATTTTCAACATTATGAATATTAAAAAAATTATTTACCTTTCCAACTATTTATTTGTGTACGTATCCAGTCAACCCATTCACCAATTCCATCTCCATTTTTAGCTGAAATTGGAATAACTTTAATATTGGGATTCAGTTTTTTTACCCTCTCTTTTACTGCCTCTAAATCAAATTCAAAATAGTCTGCTGCATCCATTTTATTAACTAATAAAACATCAACTATAGAAAACATTAAAGGATATTTTAAAGGTTTATCATCCCCCTCAGGTATGCTTAGAATCATAGCATTTTTAGATGCACCAGTGTCAAATTCCGCTGGACACACCAAATTACCGACATTCTCTAATATTACAAAATCAACATTTTCAGTTCCAAGCCCCTCTAAACCTTGTCTAGTCATATCAGCATCAAGATGACACATTCCTCCTGTATGCAACTGAATTACTTTAGCACCAGTCTGTGAAACCTTATGTGCATCAACATCTGAATCAATATCAGCTTCTAAAATACCAATATTCATTTCATTTTTCAAAGCCTCAATTGTTCTTAAAACGGTCGTCGTTTTCCCAGAACCAGGTGATGACATGAGATTTAATAAAAAGACTCCTTCTTTTTTTAAATCNNGTCAAAAACACTTTGCTTGATTTCTAAAACTTTATATGCCTCCATATAACCTCTCCCCCATTTCATATTTAATTTAGGTTATTTTATTGAAGTAGCTTCCAATATATAATTACCAGCTATTCCACAATATAACATAACAGTTGTTATGTTTATGATATAATACATATTTTCCTTTGTCAATGAATTAACATTCAAAATAATAAATATATTATGAAAATATTTAATGCTATATTCTTTAAACACTGGTACTGTGATAAAGGAAAACTTATATTGTAAAATTATGATATACTATTTATAAATGGGGTGAATAATATGGACGCTAATCAACAAAATCAAAAAAAACAACGTATTTTAGATGCCGCAATTAGTGTATTTATAGAAAATGGCTTTGAAGAAACAAGTTTGCGTGAAATAGCCTCAGCTGCTGGTCTTACTACTGGTGCCATATATCATCATTTTAAGAATAAGGACGAGCTATTCTACCATGCAGTAAAGGAAGCTACGTACTTTGCTCAAAAGCTCTCTGAAAAAGATGAAAGTAGTAATCTTAAAAGCACTGAAAATATGTTAAATGAAATTAGTAATAAAGTTAGAGAACGTATGTCAAAGGTTAATGAGCAGCGTCTTTTAGTTTTATTAATAGGTTATGTGTTATCAAAAGGTGGGTCTCTTAGTGAAAGCCTTAAACAAGATTATAATGAAATAATCAACAAAGTAGCAGATATGTACTTTTACGCATTTGGTATTGAAAATGAAGACTATAAAAAAAGTCTTGCTACTATTTTAATAGCAGCACTAGACGGTATTGCAATGCAATATTCCCTTGGGGTCTTAAAGCAGGAAGATGAAAAGTTTAAGGACACCTTTGTTAATTTTTTTGTGGAAAGCATTCCTGCATTTATGCAAAAAAATAAACTCTAAGCTAAGTTACATAAAACAAGGATACTTGTAATCTCTACACAGTACCCTTGTTTTTACTATTATTAAAAGAAATAGTATCCATCCCCACCTAGCTTTTTAGCTTTATACATTGCTCTATCTGCTTCTAATATTAGTTCATCAATATCATTAGCCTCATCGGGTAATATACTAATACCTATGCTTAAAGATATTTTTATTTGCTCTTCTTTACAATATAAAATTTCAGTACTATTATTAATTCTGGAGGCTACAGCTTCGCAATCATGGTAACTCTTTATAGAAGGTAGCAATATTAAAAATTCATCTCCACCAAATCTAGCAATTATATCCCCATTTCTAGTAGATTCTTTTAATATTTCAGCCACATGAATGAGAACCTCGTCACCTTTTTTATGTCCATATGTATCATTTATATATTTGAATTTATCAACATCTATAAACATAAGCCCTAAAAGACTATTATTTCTTTTAGCATTATTATAAAATTCATTTGCCATTTTATAAAATAATGTTCTATTTGCTACACCTGTTAGTCCATCATAATAAGCTAATTTATTAATAGTTTTTTCCTTTTCCTTTAATTCTTTATTTAAAATATATAATTCATTCACATATTTTTTTAGTTGATGGATACGTAAAAATTGATTAGTCACATCAATAAATTCAATAAGTATAAAATTCAAATTATCTTTCTCTATTCTACTTATCTTTAAATTTAAATTTTTATTATTACTTAGCAAATCTTTATGCATTGCTGCCGAAAAAAATATTTTTCTTCCATCATTGACTATGCAATTCATTGTATCTTTAAAATAACCTTTATTCAGACTTGGAATAACATCATATATACAGCTATTTATTACCTTATCCTCACTAATATGAGTTAAACATTCCATATAGCTATTCCAAAATAAAATTTTTAAATCTTCGTCTAATATTATTATTCCTTCATCTATACTATCTAATATATTATATAAAATTCTATCCACAGAAATCATCTTCTATCATTCCTACTTTATTTAATAATTGACTTAATGAACTTAAAGTAAGATTAATTATTATAGCACCTGCTATTTCTGAATTGTCTATTTTAAAGGTTATATATAGCATCAAAATATGCTCATACTCTTTGCTCTTTATATTTTTTTCAAAATCTACTTTATTAAATACGTTAACTTCTGGTAAAGTATAATTTAATCTTAATTTTAGATAATTTCCTATTTCTCCAATTATTGAATTTAATATTATATTACCAATTTCCTTTATAATATCAAAATCTATATCAGTAAAATTCATATTACTTAGTTGATTTTCATCATTTTCATTTAAACACAGGTCTATAAATGTTCTCATTTTATCTGCTGGAAATATTAAACTTGCCTTTCCTCTCAGTTCATCTTCAAATGCTATAGAGGATACCATTATAGTTCCTTGCATTACTTGTGGAAGATAATCATCTATTGCTATTGTTTTTTCATTTAAACTTAAAATTTTCAAATTTGGTACATTTAATAATATTTTTTTATTTATTATTTCAGACAGTATACTCGCTGATTTACCAACACTTATATTAAATAACTCTTTTAATATATCTTCTCTTTCTACTCTATTATTCATTTCGAACATTCCTTATTATCTCACATATAGATTTGGCTTTTTCTTCAGTAAAGGGCTTGTTTATAAATTCTATTACCCCATATGATTCTATTTCTTCTTTTATACTTTTTTGAACATCTGCAGAAACTACAATTATTTTTGCATTAGAATCATACTCATTTATTAGTTTTATCAGTTCTCCTCCATTTAATTTAGGCATTAATAAATCCACAAATGTATAATCAGGTTTAATACTTTTATACTTTTCTAATCCTTCTTCTCCATCCTTTGCAAAATAAGTGTTTACACCATCTAAATATTTTACAATTAAATTACCTATTATTTTTTGGGAAAAATTAGAATCGTCAATAATTAAAATATTCATTTTACATATACCTCCTATATTTAGTTATGAATAATTCATCAAATATAAAATTAAAACCCTATATTCATAAAATTATGAATATAGGGTCGGTTGCATCACTAACTCCATACATATAAGATGCCCAAACTAAATATGTACTTCACAGTTTCCCTTGTATTTTAATCCAATCTAAATTATAACATTTAAATATTATCATTTAATATAAACTGTTTCAATAGTTATTTATCTTAATTTTCAAAGTTATACTTTAATTGGGTTAGTTGACTAATCTTTTATTTGCTCATGCATGTGTCATTTTTATAATGAAAACTCTAATTGATAATCTCTTGTGTCATTTTCATATAGTTCTTGATTTATTTCCTCCGCTTCTTTACAGCCTATTGAAAAATAAAAAGCAATTGTTTCTTCAGCAGAACCTGCACAAATATAAATTTTATCTGCTTTCCACTCTCTTGCAACATTTGCAGAAAGTATAAATAACCTTTTGCCTATTCCTTTATTTCTACATTCTAAGGTTATGAAAAGTTGATCTAATAAAACATAATTAAATTTTTCACCAAAAAATTTACGGTTAACTGTTGAAAATCCCAATAATTTGTTATTACTATCAAAAGCACCAATGGCACTTCCACCACTTAAAATAGTTTTTTTCAACTCTCTAAGATGGTATTCATACCCATTTGGCCAATCACAGTCATGATAATTGATTTCCACTAATTTACGATTTCCATCCACCTCTCTCCATGCCTTTCCTATATATTGAGATGGGTTCATTTTGTTTATATGCTCACATTCTCCTAATTCTAATTTTCTATATATAACATTTGACATACTTTTACCTCCCCATATTTATGTATAATACCCTTGACTATATAATACTTTGAAATCTTTAGAAATTACCTTTTTCTATTAAGTCCTTTGCAATAATTTTACTTTTTAATCTTTTGTTTACATAATACACACATTCAAGTAAAAAGCCAATAACTCAAGCTTTAATGCTTGAATTTATTTTTCCTGCATACTTTAGTAAAATCTTCGTTTTCGATTAAAGTTTTATTTTGAATGAATAATTAACGAAGTACTATCCTAAAATAGTATTGATATAGGTAACTATATGTTTTTATAATGCTTGTCTAAAGGTAAATTCCTGCAATCAAAGTGATTTTATTAAAATTTTGAATTTAATCATATTCACCTTTAGATTAGATTTACACTAATTTTAATGATAATTTCAAAATAAATTATACTTTCAAATTATTTATTTTATAGGACATTTATGTAAAGGTGTCCATTAATTAATTGAAAATTCATATGCTTTTCCACTTCACATTAGTGAAGATTCATGATAAACTTATTTTTACCAAAGTATTTCCTAGTAACAAATTTAAATTCACTGCACCTTACTTAGTTTTTATCTTACGTAATAGGAGGAAAAATATTATGAAAAATCTAATGAAGAAATGGAATAAATTAAGTTTAGTAAAAAGAATAATTATAGGCCTAATCATTGGTATTATATTGGCGGTAACCATTCCTGATGTTGCAAAACCATTATCAATTTTTGGTTCTTTATTTGTCGGTGCTTTAAAAGCCATTGCACCTATACTAGTATTATTTTTGGTAACGGGAGCCATTTCACAACATAAAAGTGGTCATGAAACCAATATGAAAACTGTTATCATTCTTTATCTTTTAGGAACATTCTTAGCAGGACTTGTTGCTGTTATTGCAAGCTTTATGTTCCCAGTAAGCCTAACCCTTGTAGCTGGTGTTGAAAACATCACGCCTCCTGGCGGTGTGGTGGAAGTTCTTAAGGCATTACTATTAAACTTAGTTGATAATCCAGTAAAAGCACTTTTTAATGCAAATTACATCGGTATATTAGCTTGGGCAGTAATTCTAGGATTCGCTTTGAAAAATGCAGCTAATTCTACAAAATTAATTATTTCTAATATTTCTGATGCATTATCTCAAATGGTTGTATGGGTTATAAGCTTTGCACCCTTAGGAATCATGGGCCTAGTAGTTGATACTATTGTTACAAGTGGAATAGCTTCACTACTTAGCTATGGAAAATTACTTTTACTTCTGCTTGGTTGTATGGTCTTTGTAGCTCTTGTTGTAAACCCAATTATGGTGTACGTAGCTATTCGTCAAAACCCATACCCACTTGTATTTAAATGCTTAAAAGAAAGTGGAATTACAGCATTCTTTACACGTAGTTCAGCTGCTAACATTCCTGTAAATATGAGTTTATGTGAAGAACTAGGTTTAGATAAAGATACTTACTCAGTATCAATTCCATTAGGTGCTACCATCAACATGGCTGGTGCAGCTATTACAATTTCTGTTTTGACTCTTGCAGCTGTTCATACTCTTGGTATCCAAGTAGATGTTGGTACAGCAATAATTCTTAGTGTACTTTCTGCTGTAAGTGCTTGTGGTGCTTCCGGAGTTGCTGGTGGATCACTGTTACTTGTTCCTCTAGCATGTAGCTTATTCGGAGTTCCAGGTGACATTGCTATGCAGGTAGTTGGTGTAGGATTTATCGTAGGTGTTATACAAGATTCAGCCGAAACTGCACTTAACTCATCCACAGATGCACTGTTCACAGCAACAGCTGAATTTAGTAAATGGCGTAAAGAAGGTAAAAAAATTAGTATTACTAAATAAAATTTAAATGTAGTGCAATTTTTACACTTATAAGGTTTTAAAGCCTCCTAAGAATAGTCTATAAACTATCAGGAGGCTTTAAAATCTTATAAACAACTAAATTCCACTTTACATATCAATAATATATAAAAAGGTGATGAAAAATTCATCACCTAAATATTACTTCTTAAATATTCCAAAAGGTTTTCCAACAGGTAAAAATACTCTTCCAAAATGAGTATTTAATACTGCAGCTGCTGAACCATAGAATGATACTAAAGCTATTCCTAACTCTGAATAAGCAGCTAGCATATGTGTTCCATGTTCCATTATTCCAAAAGTCGTTAGCGTAAGTCCTAAGAATAGGAAATCTATCAACACAAATATTGTAAATAATACCTTATGAGTTTCCATAGCTCCTATAGTCATAAATATTGTAAATATTAAATAACCTAAATAGGCAACTCCTAATTGATTTATGTCAGCTTTAGCCGCTAACTCTGGTCCAAATACTCCATTTTGAATTAACCAAGTAAAACCTACTGCATACCAGAAAAATGCATAAGCTCCAAAAGCTGTTGCTCCAAAAGTATTATTGTGCTTAAAATCATTTATACAAGCAAATAATTGTGCTGTTGCTCCTAAAAATATTGCCCATGGTAATACTAAAGATACTCCCTCTGTTAATCCTAACTTCTGAGATGATGCTACTAATGTTACCATTGCTAGTCCAAATAAACCTAGTGCCGACGGATCAGCTACCACTACTTTAACCTTTGTTTCCTGCATAATACCCTCCTAATTTACGTTCACATAAATTTCATACTTTAAAACAATAACAAATATATTGGGTATTGTCAATAAAAATAAAGTTAGTGATTATGTGTTTATTTTCTTTGCATTTATTTCTAAACTTCTTTTTTATTAATAGCAATACTTAGTGCTATTACAGATAATATAAATGTAATTGACACTCCCACCATAATGGCGTATGGTTCCCAGATTCCAAAATCAAGGGAAAATCCTGTCATGCTAAGCGGTATCTGAGAGCTTGCCATAGGTATTGAATTTAGTAAAAATTTTATAAAGTTTGTTGATAGCGATTTAAATTTACTTGCAACCATAAAAAATATGCTTAAACTAACACCTGAAGCTATAGCTATGGTAGTTTTCTTTGTTTTGAGAGAAATATATCCCATTAAAGTTGACAAAGCAAGAATCCCAAGGATTTCTGCTAGTACCATCACCATTATGGCTTGCCCTATGGAAAAATTTCCGAAAGAAAATAAGCTAATCATCTTAAAACTACTTTTTAATGCTTTTAATCCCACAGTAGAACTGATGATTCCTACTGTTCCCAAAGTAACAATCAGTGTCAATAAAATCCCATAAAAAATTACTGGTAAAATTCTAATAATCATATTCTTTTTATAAGCTTTAGTAGTTTTAATAATTTCCATACTCTCATCTTCAAAACTATCAGAATAAGTTTCTGAGGCAAAGAATGTTACCAAAAATAAAATGATTGTAAAAATTATTTGTATATTACTAATAGCAATTGAATAAGTGTGGTATCCAAAATATTGCACAAAGGGAATTTTCACTTCATTTAATTTGCTCATTCCTGCTTCTTGTTCTTCTATTGGAAACCTTTTAAGTAAGGTTTTAAATTTATTTCTCCAGCAATTATAGAATTCCTTAGCATATTTATCAGGATAATTTGAGATTTTACTTTCTGTGTATAAAACTCCTGGATAACTATTTACGAGACTGTCAATTATCCAAATTTGTGATTCATAATAGTAATCTTGAGATTTTTCATCTCTCACTTTCTCTAAGGCTAAAAAAAGATTCTTCTCTGTAATGTCTCCCTCATAGGAAACCTCTCCTTTTAAATTAGAAACAATATCTTTTTCATCATTTACTATTATAAAATTCAAACCTAAAGTTATAATTAAAATACCTAATATAGAAAACAATACGTATTTTGTACATAAGCGACGTTTCATTTCTAGTAAAAACATAACTTTACCTCCTAACGTACTTCAATGAACTCATTATCCAACTGATAAGGAACGTCAACAAGCTAATGATCAAACTAAATGTTAAAGACAAAATCGCTTTACCAAATGCGGAAACTACAGGAACCATAGTAAATTTAGAGAATGAAAATACCAAACTGCCTGGTAATATTAAACTCATTGCTTTCAATATTGGATTATTTAAATTCATCATCGCAGATAATAAAAATCCACTTACAAGGACTAGCACGGAAATGCTCATTGCTGTTGATTTTTTCTTACTTATAGATGAAATTAAAGTCGCAAATGCAGAAAACGTAATTATTCCAATTAGTCCCAACCTAATCATCTTTCCCATTACTTCACCTAAATTATAGGATACAATAGTTGTTGTCCATAACTGAGCTGATGTTTCAAGGGCATTTGCTGGAAGATAATACTTTAAAATTGCTATATATGTTCCCATTCCAACCATATATATTAAAAGTCCCATAATAATTGGTATGAAAAGTTTAGCAGATAATAGTTTATTTCTTCCCCCTTTTGTTGTAGATATGATTTCATCCAATCCACATTCCTTATCTTTTGCAATGATTCCACTGGAAAAAAAACCTACCATGATTAAGAGCACAAAAGCAAAGAGCTGAATATGTTCAATGCCATTTCTCCATGCTTCAAAACCACCGTAGTAAGTATATGGTTTTTCTACATCCTCCCACATTTTATAAGCTAACTCTCTTTCAGCTTCATTTTTTGTATTTCCATAAATTAAATTTTTATAATATAAATTTTCATTTTTATAAAAATGAGAACCAAAATCCACAGGAAATTTTTCAGCTTCGGGAATGTCATCTCCTGACATTTTTTTAAGTCTATAATTTTGCATAACTAATGTATCTGCATAAACTGCCAATTTCAACAAATCATCATTCATTATAATTTCATTTTCTTCATTTTTGGAGTTCAAAAAAACTTCACCACTTCTTTGAAAATTATCAACAGTCATTTTCCCGGAATATACATTTCTATCTTTAGCTGCGGCTTCTATAGCTGCTGTTCCCTTAAGACCTTTATAACATCCGGTCATCATAAATCCTTCCGTTTGTCCTCCTATAATAAACCAGGACCATAGTCCCCCAAGAATGATAGAAATTAAAAGGTACCATATAAATCTCTTGGCGCTCATTTGACGTTTCAGTTCAGAAATAAATAGATCCATTATTGAACCTCCTTTACTTTTGAAAGATAGAAGTCATTTAAATTAGGTTTCACCTGCGTGCTATTTTTTAGCGGTAAATCAGAAATATAACGAATAGTCACTAATCCGTTTCCTTCATTACGAAAATTCATGATGCGATATTGTTGTTCTAACCTGTGCATTTCTTCTTCTTTTACAACCGTTTCAAAAACCATACCATCAATAGAATTGATTAAGGTATGACTTTCTCCTGATTCAATGATCATTCCTTTTTCCATGAGTATGAGATAGTTTGCAATAAATTCTACATCGGATACAATATGAGTCGAAAGAATAATAATCTTTTCTTTACTTATTGTTGTTAAATATTGGCGAAATTTTCTTCTTTCTTCAATATCTAAACCCGCTGTAGGCTCATCAACAATTAATATATCTGGATTATTGAGCATAGCTTGGCAAATACCTACTCTTCTTTTCATTCCACCAGAGAGTTTATCTACTTTTTTATGTTTTGCATCAGATAGATTAAATTGTTCCAGCAAATCTGTAATACGTTTATGTCTTGTAGCTTTGTCAATGCCCTTTAGCGAACCTATATAATGTAAAAAGTCTTCTACACGTTGACTCTTGTCGTATCCGAAATG
>DKGY01000057.1 GCA_002453475.1 Clostridium sp. UBA6758
ATCACTTTGATTAACCACAGAGAAAAAAACAAAGAAGGGAAGGAGATATAATGAAAGAAAGAAAAATAATAGTAGAAACAGGGTTTAACTTAGAAAATAGTTATGCCGGGCTTCCAAAAATATTTTTTAATATACAAAGCCCAAATCATGTACCTTTACCCAAATTGGTTGTGCTAAATTATCCACTAATAAAATCTTTAGGATTAAATGCCGAGGCACTACAAAGTACTGATGGAGTAGATATACTTGCAGGAAACAAGATTCCAGAAGGTGCTGTACCTATTGCTCAAGCATACGCAGGACATCAATTCGGGCATTTTACAATGTTAGGTGATGGGAGAGCTGTACTCATAGGGGAACACATTACTCCACTAGGTGAGAGATTTGATATTCAGCTTAAGGGTTCAGGTAGAACTCCATATTCACGAGGAGGAGATGGGAAAGCATCACTAGGTCCAATGCTAAGAGAGTACATTATAAGTGAAGCAATGAATGCACTGGGTATTGCTACCACCCGTAGTCTAGCTGTGGTTACAACAGGTGAATCGATAATAAGGGAAACAGAGCTACCTGGTGCAATATTAACTCGTGTAGCTGCTAGTCATATACGTGTTGGTACATTTCAATACGCATTAAAGTGGGGTACAGTTGAAGAGCTTAAAGCTTTGGCTGATTATACTTTGCAAAGACATTTTCAAGAAGTAAAGGATAAAGAAAATCCATATCTTTTCTTGCTTCAGGAAGTAATCAAGAAGCAGGCTGAGCTTATTGCAAAATGGCAACTAGTTGGATTTATTCATGGGGTAATGAACACTGATAATATGACAATTAGTGGTGAAACCATTGATTATGGTCCTTGTGCCTTCATGGATGTCTATAATCCTTCCACTGTATTTAGTTCTATTGATATTCATGGTAGATATGCTTATGGTAATCAACCTAATATTGCTGCATGGAATCTTGCAAGATTTGCTGAGACTCTATTACCATTATTACATTCTGATGAAAATGAGGCTCTCAAGCTAGCGCAGAATGAGATTTCAAACTTTACTAATTTGTATAAGTACAATTGGCTTTCTGGAATGAGGGCAAAACTTGGGATATTTAACGAAGAGTTAGAAGATGAATATCTAATTGAAGATCTTCTAAGTATGATGCAGAAGTACGGTGCAGACTATACAAACACTTTCTGTGCATTAACTAGTGACAAGATAGAGGATACTGTACTGTTTGGTAAAGAGGAATTTGATAAGTGGTATAAGCTATGGCAGGAGAGACTAACAAGACAAGAGGAATCAAAAATTTCCTCGAAGGAGCTTATGGAAAAGAGTAATCCAGCAGTAATCCCTCGTAACCATAGGGTAGAAGAAGCGCTAGAAGTAGCAGTAAAACAAGGAGACTATAGTGTCATGGAGCGACTTTTAGATGCTCTTTCAAGACCTTATGATTACTCTAGAGAACGGGATTATTATTCTACATTGCCGGAACCATCAACCTGTCCATACCGAACCTATTGTGGAACTTAATAGAAAAGCAGCTAGTAAAATGCATTAAATTTTACTAGCTATTTTTATTGACTTTAACCCTAGACGAAAGTTTAGAATGATATTAATAAGAATATTATTAAGGGGATGAAAGCATGGGAAGTAAATATACTATCAGCGAAGTAAGTAAAATGTTAAATATAACTACTAATAAAATTAGATTTTATGAGAAAAAGGGTTTATTAAAGCCTGTAAGAGAAGAAGATAATGAATATAGAAAATTTAATGAACAAGATATAATTAGATTACAGTCTATACTACTATATAGATCAATAGGATTAACTATTAGTGATATTAAAAATATATTAGATAATAATGAAAAGGAAAATTGTTTAGCACATTTTAATAATCAGTGGCAATTGGTTAATGATGAAATCCATAGGCTTAATGGCATAAGAAAATCCTTAGAAGATGTGATAGATAAGCTTTATGAAGAAACAACAGGATATGAAATAGACAATGAAATATTAGATATAATAAATAATAGCAATAAATTAAGTTGCATTAGAAACAATTGGAAAGATAAATGGGATTTTAATGATTGGGCAAAAACATATGATAATGATGTTATGGAAGATAAAGGCCAATTAAAAATATATAAGAATTATAATTTAATATTGCAAAGTATATATGATTTAGTCAATAATGCTAAATTAAAAAACCCAATAATATTAGAAATAGGAGTAGGCACAGGTAATTTAGCAAGTAAGTTTTTAAATAACAATTGTGATATAATTGGAATAGATCAATCTAGAGAAATGTTATTAGTTGCAAAACAAAAATACCCGAACTTAAAAGTTCGATTAGGTGAATTTTTGAAAATACCATATGATAATAAATACTTTGATATTATTATTTCAACATATGCATTTCATCATTTAAATGAAAGTGAAAAAGCTATAGCAATAGAAGAAATGATAAGAGTAGTAAAAGATGATGGAATAATAGTTATTGGAGATTTAATGTTTAAAAGTAAGGCTGATGAAAAAGATATTTTTAATGAATTATCTAAAGAACAAGTAGAAGAAATAGAGGACGAGTATTATTCACATATTGATTTTTTAGAAAATGAATTTAAAAAATATAATAAAAAGTTAGAGTATAGAAAAATAGATGAACTTAATTATATAATAAAAGTGAACTAGTATTTACAAGAAAGCATAATAAAAGAGGGTGAACATATGAAGACAATAGAAGTAGTAGCAGCAGTAATAAAACATGATGATAGAATATTTATTACACGTAGAGGATATGGTGATTTTGTTGATATGTGGGAATTTCCTGGAGGGAAAATAGAAATTGGTGAATCTAAAGAAGAAGCACTTATCCGAGAGATAAAGGAAGAATTAGAATTGGATATAAATATATCAGATTTTTTAACCACAGTAGAGTATGATTATCCTAGTTTTCATCTTATTATGCATTGTTTTATTTGCCAAATTTCTGGTGGGAAATTAAATCTAAATGCTCATAATGATGCTAAGTGGATTACTTTTGATGAGTTAGATGGTGAAAAGTGGATTCCAGCGGATGTTTTAGTTATTGATGCTTTGAAGAATATGTAATGAAAGGGACTCAGCAAATTAAATTACTTTGCTAAGTCCTTTTACTTTATGAAGTAATGTATTCATAGATATCTTCTCTTACAGGTGTAATCAATTGATATTTAATCTATTTACTAATCCAGTTTCACTAGCTTTAATAATCTCATCTTTAATTACATTTTTATTACTTGTATCAATGGTTTTAAAGTTAATATTTGCTGTTGTATTATCTATGTCTGTTTTAGGTATAGTACTCATATTTACCTCACATTTAATATATATTTTAGTTAAAGTGTAAATAATTCATTAATCCTTATATTATAACATAAGTATATGATTATAGATTTTGCTATACAATGATATAATGTATTTAAATAAAATTTCTGATAACAAAAGTGGGCGTGTATTATGGATATTAGAGAATATTTGTTGTTTATTCAAAGTTAAGATAAAACTAATAAATAATTTATAGGGAGATGGCATTAAAATGGGTACAGAGTTTAGTTTAGTTAACTATTTAAATGAAGGAGTGGAAAACATTGTGAAGGGTGCAATGAAGGCCTCTTTCAAAAATCCCAAAGAGGCAAAATTCATTATGAAATATATTTTGGAAAGCAAAAAAGCTGCTAAAAAAAGAAAAACTTTTGAAGATAAAGGACAACATATTCCTCCTTTCCTAATCTCAAGCATCACTAGTAGCTGTAATCTCTTTTGTAAAGGGTGTTATGCTAGAGCAAATAATTCCTGTAGCGAAAAGTCAAATAAAGAACAAATGACTAGTGATCAATGGGAAGATATATTTAAACAGGGGAAAGAACTTGGAATTTCTTTTATATTACTAGCTGGTGGAGAACCTTTAATGAGAAAAGATGTTATAGAAAAAGCTTCTCAAATTAAAGAAATTATTTTTCCTATATTCACAAATGGGACTATCCTTGATGAAGAATATATTAAGCTTTTCGATGCTAATAGAAACCTTGTACCTGTGATTAGTATTGAAGGCGATAAGAGTAAAACTAATGCTAGACGTGGTAAAGGAACCTATGAACTTCTCATAAATAGAATGGATTCACTTAAGGCTAAAGGAATATTGTATGGAGCTTCTATTACTATTACAACGGAAAATATATATAACGTAACAAGCAAAGACTTTATATCAGAATTATATAACAGAGGTTGCAAGTTAGTAATTTTTGTGGAATATGTACCAGTAGATGCCTCAACTAAAGCTTTAGCACCAACAGATAAGGAACGTAGTTATCTTGAAAATGAACAAGCTCACCTTCGAAAATTCTATGAAGATATGATTTTTATTTCTTTTCCAGGAGATGAAAAGCATTCTGGTGGATGTCTTGCTGCTGGCAGAGGTTTCTTCCACATTAACACAAATGGAGGGGTAGAACCATGTCCATTTTCACCTTTTTCTGATACAAATCTGAAAAATTCTAGCTTGTTAGATGCATTACAATCGCCTTTATTTAAAAAATTAAGTGCAGCAGAAATGCTCGTTGGTGAACATAAGGGTGGCTGTGTACTATTTGAAAAAGAAGAAGAGGTAAAAAAACTTTTACTATGAAATGTTAAGTATAATTGTAGGTAAGAGGTGATCATATGGAAAATGTAGAACTAACAAATATGGTTATGGTAATGGATAAAGTAAGTAATAAAGTTCTTGTCCAGAATCGAATTAAAGGAAGTTGGACTGGAATAGCTTTTCCAGGTGGACATGTAGAAAAAGGGGAGTCTATAGTAGATTCTGCTATTAGAGAAGTTAAGGAAGAAACTGGTTTAAAAATAAGTAATTTAGAAATCTGTGGTGTTAAGGATTGGTATAGCCAAAAGGATAACAAAAGATATTTAGTTTTTCTTTTTAAAACACATTCATATAAGGGAGATTTAATAGAAAATGGCGAAGAAGGAGATGTTTTTTGGTATGATATAAATAAGCTTCAATTATTAGATCTTGCCCATGGATTTGACAAGATGGTTAAAGTAATGTTAGAGAACAAGCTTAATGAGTATTTTATTACAGAAAATCAACAAAAATCTGGTTGGAATCATATAATAAAATAAATTAAGTACATAGAGGAGACTTACAATGAGTATAAAAACAAATGCGAAAAAATCAAATGTGAAAAAGAAATATAGAAAGAAAAAAATTAATAAAAAAGTAAGGCGTTTAATATCAGTAATAGTCATATTATTCATAGTATATACAGGATGTGGAAAAATCAAAGAAATATTTGATAAATCAAGTATAAATGATAATGAAAAAGAATTACAAGAAAATACACACATAGATAAAATACCAGATGAAGTAATAAATTCAAATGATTTAACTGTACAAAATCTATTGAAGATGTCAAAAGATTACCCTGAGATTGGTACTATTCTAAGTAATTTAAGTTTGTATCCAAAAGAACTTTTGGAGCTAGCATCACGAAAAGCAGAAACAATAGATTTTGTTGCTGATTACCCTAACTATAATTCAGATTCAAATAAGCAAATATTTATAAAACAAGATTATCAAAAAGGAAAAATTCCATTGTTTATGCAATGGGATAAAAGATGGGGATATGAAAAATACGGATCAAACTTTATTGCTATTAATGGCTGTGGGCCTACGGCTTTAGCTATGGTAGCAGTAGGTCTTACCGGTAATACAGATATTAATCCAAAAGTTGTAGCTGATTTTAGTAGTGAGAATGGGTATTTAGTTGATGGGATAGGATCAAGTTGGACTCTTATGACTGAAGGCGCAAAACAATTTGGATTGAATGGCAGAGAATTACCTCTAACTAAGTCTGAGATCTTAAATACTTTAAAAAAAGGACAACCTATAATAGCAAGTATGGGACCAGGAACATTTACCACAGATGGCCATTTTATAGTATTAACAGGTGTTGATAGTAAAAATAATATAATAGTAAATGACTCCGATAGTATAAAAAGGAGTGAACAAACATGGGATATAAATGTGTTCATGGAAGAAACTGAAAATTTATGGACTTTCACAGCTGAATAAATTATTTAGATTATATAATATAAATAAGTAAATTGGTGTACAACTATTAATTATGTAGAAAAGAATGGTGTATGAAGTAGAAATAAAGCCTTAAGTGTAAAACTTAAGACCTTATTTTTTCTCTTATTTTGAGAATCTCTCTGGATTTTTACCAATTTCATTGCATAAAGATGTGATTACATTACAGGTATTGGACAAGTTTTCTTTATTGATTTTATCAACAGTATCCTTATCTGTATGATAATTATTAAATGGACCATATTCAAAATATGCCACTGGTATACCGGCTGTTTCAAAAGCTACATGGTCACTTCGATTACTTTCATCTCTTCTATTATCGTATTCGAAATTATTCATACAACTTACTGCTAAATCTGCAGTTAAAGAATCCTTAGAGCCATCCATTGTGTAAACACATAAATTATCACCGATACCAACCATATCAGCATTTATCATTGCAATAGTATTTTGCAAGTCATCACTACTTAAAGATTGAACATAATAATTTGAACCGACTAAACCTATTTCTTCAGCACCAAATGCAATAAATTTAATATTGCAATCAAGTTTTTTCTTTGATAAGACCCTTGCAGCTTCCATTACAGTAGATATACCTGAAGCATTGTCATTGGCAGCAGGCGTATCTACACCATCATAGTGAGCTCCAACTACTATAGTTTCAGCATCTTTCTTTTTAGATTTTAATGTTGCAATAATATTTTTTGATTTACTATCTATACACTGACTATCAACCTTTATTGTGGCTTTAAGGCCTTTTTCTGAGGTTATTATGGTTGAAGTAAGATATTCTGCATCAGCTTTAGATATTGCAACAGCTGGTATTTTTGTAGGTTCAACTAGAGTAGCTGATACAGGTTCTTCACTATTAGGATCGAAAAATATAACGCCTATAGCACCCATTGCAGCAGCTCTTTCAGTTTTATTTCTAAACGTATCACCACCACGCTGAATAATTACAAGCTTATCCTTTACTTTAGCTTTTTCTAAATCACTTTGTGATCCCATATATCCATTAACAACTTCTGAAGCTAAGCCTTCTTTTGGAGTCTCTTTACTAAAGGTTAAGGTCTTAGATTCAACAACTTTACTTTCAGGTATATCAATTTTCACTTCTACATCATTACATTTAAATGCTTTTACAGGAAATTCTTGCTCATCAATAGTAAGGCCCATATCTTCAAACTGCTTAGAAATATATGCTGCTGCATCCTTTTCTCCATCAAACCCTGTTAGTCTAGCATCATCTTTTGCTGAAAGTTTTTCTATTGTGCTATATATTCTATCTGATGAAATATCCTTTGAAAAGTCTGTGAATTTTATGCTAGTTATATCACTTAGGCTAGAGGACTTGTCTTTAACACCATTACAACCCACAAGTGATGTTATAACAATTAAAGAACAACATATACTTATTATTTTTTTCGCACATTTCAAAGTTAATCCCTCCCAAAAGGTATTAGTAAATATAACTTTTATTTTAATTTTTAAATAGGTAAAATTTTAAGTAGTTCACTCCTTTCATTTACAACTAAATAATAATTATATAATATTTAGAGTAATTCAATTTATTTCCTTATGTAAAGTATATGAATATATTAACATTTAAATACATTTAGTTCTAGTGAAAAATTAAGCACACCAACACTTTTTATGGGGCTTCTTAAAATAAACTAATCTAAAAAAATGTTGAGGATGCCCATATATTATTAACGCTCAGTCGTTTCGGAATATTGATTTACTAAAGTATTTATTCAAGGAAAAATCTACAACACAACAACTCGTATACACTCAAACAAGTTGTGTTGCTTTACGACTTTACCATTCATAAATACTAAGTGATAAAATATTCATGGATGTTCTTCTAATAAATTAGAAGAACTAAGTTCGAATAACTAAATCCAAGATTTAGTTATTCGAACTTATGCAAATGGCATTCACTAACAATAATATAAAAGTGCAAGCTCAACATTCTATATAAGATTTGTGATATATTTTGCGAAAGCTCCATCCTAAATATTAGAAATAATGTTATAATATTAGTATAATTATTAACAAAAATAAGAATAAATTATTATGAAGTGGTGGAACAAATGAAAGAGCTATCAGACTTATTTAAACCCATAACTAATAATATAATAAATAAATCAGATACTTATAGAGAAGTTGAGCCATGTGATACTTTAAAGCCATATATAAGATGCTTTTGGGGAAGTCCAGTGCCTTATAGAAATAAGAAAATAACTAAAGAGGGGGATAGAAACAATATTGTGATTCCAGATTGTTGTATGGATATAATTTTTGATATAGATTATAGTAATAATAAAGTGAATAACCTATTTTGTAGTATAAATGATTCTCCTTTTTATACAGAAGAGGTTAAAACCTCAGCGTTGATTTCTACCTTTGGTATCCGATTTAATTTTTGGGCTGTGCATTTATTTACAGATAATCAGTTGCCTAAAAAGTGTAATGAGTTTGCAATTGTAGACCAATATTTTATAGGTTTAAGAAAAGAAATTGAAGATATAGTTATATATTATCCCAAAATTGAAGAAAGAATATATTACATAGAAAAGTTATTGCTTAGAAGATTATTCAATAAGAATTTTAGCAATAAAAATTTATTAAATGGAGTATATTATATTTTAAAATCTAAAGGGGTAACTACAATATCAGAGATTAGCAATTATATTTCTATTAGTTCTAGACAGTTGGAACGTATATTTGAAGAATATATTGGAATAACTCCTAAGAAGTGCTGTAGTTTAGTTAGATATCAAAATATATGGAAAGACATAGCTTTTAAGAGAGATTTTAATCTTAGGAATATTACTTATAGTTATGGTTATTGTGATCAAGCTCATATGATAAATGACTTTAAAAAATACCATGGAAACACTCCTATGAAAGCTATAAAAGAGTTAATTAAATAGAATGTCGCATTTTTACAATACTAAAGGTGCTTAATGTATTAACATTAAGTTATGAAATAAAATTTGTGAGGTGTACTATGGAAAAATTAAAGGTAAGTCAATTAAAAAATATAGAGAATCATATATTTAATAATGCTAGAGATATTGAAAAAGTAAAATGGAATTATCTTTTTAATAATGGAAGCAAAGAGTCTATAGTATCGGAGCTAATTAAATATCAAAATGAAGATGGTGGCTTTGGAAAGGGATTAGAGGCAGATATGTTATTACCATCATCAACAAGTATAGCAGCTACTGAGGCTATTTTTATCGCATATGATTATGAGCTTAATTGTGAAGAGTCTTGGTTTAAAAATTTATTAAATTATTTTGAAAAAACCATTGATGATACACCATCATTTTGGGAGAAGGTTCCAAAGGAAGTAGAAAACTTTCCCCATGCACCATGGTGGACATACGCTACAGATACAAAATTTACTCCTAACCCTTGTGCTGTTGTTGCTTCAGCTTTTATCAAGTATGGTAATGTTGTTCAAAAGGAGCTAGGTAATAAAATTGCAGCTAGATGTATAGAGTTTTTAAATAGTAATGAAGAGTGTTCTGACCATGATTGCTATTGCCTACAAAGACTATCTATAGTTTTAAAAGAACTAAATTCTAACTTAATTAATGACGCAACTATTAGGGCTATGGAAAGAAGAATATTAGATTGCCTTTGCATAGATGAAAATAAATGGATGGAATATTTGCCACAACCTTTGGATTTAGTAACTTCACCTGAGTCACAATGGTATAAGTTAGTTGAACCTTTTGTAGAAAAAAATTTTTCTTTCTGGATTAATACATTGAAGAAAGAGGGTTTTTGGCAACCTAATTTTTCATGGGGAGTAGATAGTGAAGTAGCTAGAAATGTTACTAAAATTTGGACTTGCTACATAGCTGTGAAAAGAGCAAGGATTTTTAAAGATTTTGGGCTAATAAATCTACATTGATTTTAAATTAATATGTAACTAAGCTTTGGATTTAATGGTGGTGTCTCGACTCCATCATTGAAATTCACGAAAACACATTGATATTGGTCAATGTGTTTTTATATTGTAAAATAATATAATAAATATATATGACAAATTGTACTAATTTCTATACACTCTCCTTTAGACTTATTGTTTGTGCAGGATATATTCTTTGATTCGTTATACTTTGGGTAATTATTTCTAATTGTTTGTAAAGTGACGTAGTATTAATAAACTTATATTTTTATGATAATATTATTATAAACGTATTAATTGATAAAATCATTGAAGGAAACTTAAGAGGAGAGAAAAATGAAATATCGCGAAAATATCAGAAATTCAAAAAGAATAATTATAAAAATTGGTACATCAACCTTAACCTATGACAATGGAAACATAAACTTAAGAAGAATTGAAAAAATAGCCATGTCAATATCTGACTTAATAAATAGTGGAAAAGAAATAATCCTTGTAACATCTGGATCCATAGGTGTTGGAGTAAGTAAAATGAATTTAAAGGAAAGACCAAAAACTATTAGAGAAAAGCAGGCAGCAGCATCTGTGGGACAAGTAGCACTTATGAATATTTATAGCAAACTATTTGGAGAATATGGCTATTCAGTAGGCCAAATACTTTTAACAAGAGACATTATAGAATGTGAAAGAAGTAGAAATAATGTTGCAAACACTTTTGAAACCTTGCTAGAAAGCGGAATAATTCCAATAGTAAATGAAAATGATAGTGTATCTATAGATGAAATTGAAAACGTATCTAGATTTGGAGATAATGACAATCTAGCAGCAATAGTTTCTACTATTGTGGATGCAAATCTTTTAATAATACTATCAGATATAGATGGTTTCTATGACTCTAATCCAAGAACAAATAAAGATGCAAAGCTTATAAAAGAAGTGAAATCTATAACGGAAGAAGTACAGAATTTTGCAGAAGGTGCAGGAAGTAATTTAGGTACAGGTGGCATGGAAACTAAAATACATGCAGCCAAGCTTGTAACTGATAATGGCACAAATATGATATTAGCAAATGGAAAAGACCCAAGTAGACTTATTGATATATTAAATGGAGACGATGTAGGAACTTTATTTCTGGGAAAAGCAAGATAAACAAAGTATAAAGGGAGTAATTTTAGATGGAAGAGTTAATTTTAAAAGGTAAAAAAGTAAAAGAAGCTGCGTACATATTATCAAATATTTCAACAAATGAAAAAAACAAAGCTTTAAATGAAATGTCAAAAGCGTTATTAGAAAATGCTAGGGAAATAATAGCAGCAAATAAAATTGACATAGAAAATGCAAAAAATAAGGGAACATCAGAAGCAATAATAGATAGGTTGCTTTTAAATGAAGATAGAATCAAAGGGATGAGTGGAGGCCTAACACAAGTAGCAGGACTAGAAGACCCTGTAGGTGAAGTAAGTTCAATAGTAACTAGACCAAATGGACTACAAATAGGAAAAAAAAGAGTACCTCTAGGAGTAATAGGAATAATATACGAGGCAAGACCAAATGTTACCTGTGATGCAGTAGGGCTATGTTTGAAATCAGGCAATGCAACAATACTAAGAGGTGGAAGTGAAGCTATAAACTCCAACAAAAAAATAGTACAAGTATTAAAAAAAGCGTTAGAAAAAACTCAGTTACCAGTAGATTGTATCCAATTAATAGAAGATACGAGTAGAGAAACTGTTAAAAATATGATGAAGTTAAATGAATATATAGATGTGCTAATACCAAGAGGAGGAGCAGGACTAATAAAATCAGTAGTAGAAAATGCTACAGTACCAGTAATAGAAACTGGAACAGGGAACTGCCATGTTTATGTTGATAAAAATAGTGACTTAGAAATGGCAAAACAAATAGTTATAAATGCAAAAACTACTAGACCAGCAGTTTGCAACTCTGAGGAAAAACTACTTGTTCAAGAAGATATAGCAAAAGAATTTATTACAGTAATAGTAGATGAATTAAGAACAAGAAAAGTAGAAGTTAGAGGAGACAAAAAATCTATAGAAATAGTAAATGACATAATACTAGCAAGTGAAGAGGACTATTATAAAGAATATTTAGATTATATAATTTGTATAAAGGTAGTAAAAGATGTAGATGAAGCTATAACTCATATAAATAAATATGGCTCAGGACACTCTGAAGCTATAGTAACAAATGATTATCAAAATGCTCAAAAATTTCACCAACAAGTAGATGCAGCAGCAGTTTATGTGAATGCTTCTACTAGATTTACAGATGGAGAGGAATTCGGATTTGGAGCAGAAATAGGCATAAGCACCCAAAAACTACATGCAAGAGGTCCGATGGGACTTAAAGAGCTTACTACTAATAAGTATATAATATTTGGAAATGGTCAAATAAGATAATAATTTTAGTAAGGACTAGGAAGATAATCTGAATATATTTATATATAGATGCAAATAATATAAATATGTTATTTAGAATAGGAAAGGTGTAGAAGGTAGCAATTCCATATATCGCTTGCTGCATACTACTAAAAAATTTATTTATGATATACAAATAGCAATTTACTTACTTTGAGTAAGAGGAGTGATAACATGAATAATGATTTAAGTATAGATATATTTTTGGATGAAACCAATACTCCATTTGCACCATATTTTAGCTCGGATGATTTTCACCTAAGCTCTGATTTGGAAGAGTTTATTTTATCAAAGCTACTGAATAGCAAAAGAAGAGAAGTTGATATATTTATTAAAGGAGAAAATGATTATGATGATAAGTCGTTGAAGACGGCTATAGTAAACACCTTTTCAAACCGCGTGGAAGAAAATGAATATATTTATCATAGAAATAATACGAAGGCTATTGTTTTGTATGCATTAGGCATCATTGTTGGTTTGATAGGCTTTAGTCTTTCAAGCAGTTATACTTATTTCGCAGGTATATTAAGCATAGTGTGTTGGGTATTTATCTGGTCAGGCACAGAAGTTTATTTTTTTGAGAACCGACAAATAAAATCAGATATAAGGAAGTGTCGAAATATTATTAATGCAAATGTGCATAAAAAATAGACACAAAGAATAACGAATTCTGCATAGATTAAAAATATTAATAAGGGCATTAAATGAAATAAAAGATATAATGGTGGATTATAAATATCACGCTTCATCACCACCATTAAAACCCTCGACAGAAATGTCGAGGGTTTTTTCCTAAGTGTAAATTTAGAAGTATTTAATTTTATACCAATAAGTGGATACTTTATAAGTCTAACACTAAAAAAATTTAATTCTATAGTTGTCGATTAATGAGGACATCTATACAATTATGTTGATATTTAAAATAAATTGTATTATTATAATCAATGTAATATTTCTCAAAGGTGGTGTTGATTATTAAATCTATTATAAAAAATATTGTATTTTTCGGTTTTATTATGGGTACAGTTGTTGGTGCTTTTTGTTGGTCATTTATATTTCTTATAAATCTGGCAAGTAATTTTCTGTGGCATGAGCTACCACATATTATAAATGTAAGCAATTTTACCATTACTATAATTTTATGCACATTAGGAGGACTAATAATAGGTCTTTGTCAAAAGTTTTTAGGTCCTTATCCAAAAGAAATGGAAGAAATAATTCATGAATACAAACTTACAAAAACCATTGACTATAAACATCTACCCCAATATATTGTATGTGCTTTTTTACCACTAATTTTTGGAGGTAGTATAGGTCCTGAAGCCGGCCTTTTTGGAATGGCAGCTATGTTTTCAACTTTCTTAAGCATAAAAATTAAAAATTCAAATCCTGAATTAAAAGAAGACTTTATAAAAACCTCTACTAGTGCTGTACTTACTGCTATTTTTGAAGTACCACTTTTAAGCTCGGTTTCTTATGATAAAGATTCAGTTTATAAACTACAGCTTTTTTCTAAAAAGCTATTAAATTATCTTACCTATAGCTGTACGGCTTTATCCACTTATCTTATAATAAAATTTTTAAATAATTTAACACATAAAGAAAGTTTTATTTTTAAATTAGCTCAAAATCATATCTCTAATAAAGATTTGTTGTTTTTTATACCTATTTTAATTCTTTCAATAATAATAGGTCTATCTTTTAATTATATAGGTCATTTGATAGAAAGTATTTGTAAAAAAACTAAATTAAATTCAAACCCATTTATTGCTGCCATAATTGGTGGATGTATTTTAGCACTTTTAGGAGCGTATTTCCCTCTTACCCTTTTTTCTGGTGAACATGCTTTAAAAGAAGTTATTAATAATTATGAAAAATTGGGGATATCTTACTTGCTGCTTATTTCCTTTCTAAAAATATTAGCTACTAAAATATCTATTAATTTCCGATGGGTTGGTGGCCAAATATTTCCTATAATATTTACATCCTTTTGTATAGCATTTGCTCTTAGTGGTATATTGAATATTAATTCAACTTATCTTGTAGCTATAATTGCAACTGGAGTAATTACAGTAGTGCTTAGAAAGCCTATTATAGCTGTAATTTTAATATGTTTATTCTTACCTATGACATATTGGATTTTTGTCATAATATCATCCTTTTTAATAAATTTTATAATTAATAAATTTATATATAAAACATCTTAGTAAATTGTTTTAGCTCACTTTAGCAATGGTGAAGGTATTGTAGGATTTTGGTGGATTTCAGAGACCATGATTCGCATCCACCATTGAAGTTCACGAAAACTCATATCTTTATGATATGAGTTTTTTTAATAAATATAATGTGATGCATTAAAATTCATTAGTTGACTATTAGATAACTAGCTTATGAGCTTAAAATAAGGTTTTATTCATAAAAAATAAAACCTTCCATTGTACAATGCAATCATGTAATTTATAATTATAGTAAAAATAAGTAAAATATATAAGCAAAAAATTTAGGGAGGATATTAATTTGATAAAACTTATAAATGTAGATAAAATCTATAAAACAGGAGACGTAGAAACTATTGCATTAAAAAATATAAATCTAGAGATAAAAGAAGGCGAATTTATTGTTATATTAGGACCAAGTGGTAGTGNNCTAAACGTAATAAGTGGTTTAGACACACCATCAGGAGGAGATATATATTACAAAGACCAAAAGATTAGTGACTATAGTGAAGAGCAACTATCAAAATTTAGAAGAGACAATTTAGGATTTATATTTCAACAATATAATTTACTTCAAAACCTGACAGTAAAAGAAAATATAGAAATAGGTTCGTCAATAGGTAAAAATCCACTAAATATAGATGAAGTTCTAAAAGCAGTAGGAATGAGTAGTGAAAAAGATAAATACCCATATCAATTATCAGGANNGAGAGTTATCAGGAGGACAACAGCAAAGAGTATCTATAGCTAGAAGTATAGCAAAAAATCCTACTATAATGTTTTGTGATGAGCCTACAGGAGCATTAGATGAAGATACAGGTAAACAAGTTCTTGATATTATCCAAAATATGAATGAAAAATTTAAAACAACAATAGTAGGAATAACACACAACCCCAATATATCACTCATGGCTGACAGAGTAATAAAAATGAACTCAGCAAAAATAATAGAAATAACTGAAAATGATATAAAAAGAAAGGCAAGTGAGATAAAATGGGCGTAAAAGTATTATTAAAAAATACTTTTAATACTTTTAAGAAGAAGAAAATCCAATTACTTGCTATAGGTATAATAATAGCACTAAGTTCATTTTTGTACACTACAATGTTTTATGCCTTAGACAGCTTGAAAAAACCACTTGAAAGTTTTATGGAAGAAACTAATCAAGAAGATTTCTCCATAGATATGATAAATGGACTTACAGACTTTGATATTAAAAAACTTTCAACTGAAGAACAAATTGAAATACAACCTTTATTAACCTATAGATTAATAGATATAAAGAAATATAATGGAGATATATATAATGAAATAATAAACAATAGAATAAATGAGTTTAATAAAGAATATGATGGATATGATTTAGAACTTAGAGAATATAAAAAAGTGAACTTTAATAAAGACAATATAAGTAATAATGTAACTTTTTTTAAGGAAAATAAAAATATAAATCTATCATATATAGAAGAAGGAAATAAGCCAAAAGGAAATGATGAAATAGCGGTAACGAGAATATATGCTAAAAAGAATAACCTACAAATAGGTGATGAGCTAAAGATAGCGGGTAAAACCTATTCTATTTCAGGATTTGTATTGTTACCTGATAATACACTACCTATGACTAGTGAAGATTTTATTATTGATAATTCAAAAATAACACTAGCAATAGTGAGTGATGATGAATATGAAAAAATAAAAGGGAAAGAAGATTTTTATATTTGTGGTGAATTTGTAGATAAAAGTAGTATAATTGATGACTATGATAATGATTTAGAATTTGTTACAGATATTACTCTTACTAAGAATCAAATCAGGAGTGGTGCAATTTATGAAGAAATAGTTGCTGGTAAGGCTATGACTATTGGTATAAGTTTTACAATATCAACTATTGCAGTTTTAATAGTACTTATATTAATTTATAAAATAGTTCAAAATCAAAAAACACAAATAGGAGTTTTAAAAGCACTTGGATATTCAAAAAAAGAAGTATTAAGCCCATATATTATTCTATTATTTATTATATCTCTTCCAATGCTATTAATAGGGTATATAGGTGGAATATATGCATCAGCACCTATGAGAGAATTTTATCTAGAGTTTTATCTAATACCTAATGGGCAAGCTGTAACAAACTTTGGAGTACTATTAATAGCAATATTAATTCCTTTGTTTGTAATATTAGGTCTTTCGACAATAGTAATAAATAAAATGTTATCAAAAAATTCAGTTAGCTTAATGAAGGTCGCTGATAAAGACAAGGTAAGTAAGCTTAATAAACTTGCAAGTAAATTACTTAAAAATGCCAAGCCTCAAACAAAGTTTAAGTATTCATTTATATTTGCTAATACTAGTAAATTCGTAGTATTCTTCATAGGAATAGTATTTTCATCAATGCTTATAATAATGAGTTTTATGATGGTCGGTTTCTTTGATAAAATGATCTTAGATTATTACAAGTCAGTAGATTATAAATATGAAGCATATGTAGATTTAAGTAAAGGGCTTCCTAAGTTAAAAGACGATGAAGAAAAGTTTATAAGTTTACCAAATATAATGTACGAAGATGAAAATATTAACTTAGTGGGAATAGAAAGTGATAATAAACTTCATAAGCTCTTTAATAAAAAGGGTGATGATATTACTAAAAGCCTTCAAGATGGAGTTATAGTGAACAGTAGCTTTGCTATGACTTATAATGTAAATGTAGGTGATCAATTAAGTATTAAAATA
Source organism: Clostridium sp. UBA6758 (assembly GCA_002453475.1). Lineage (GTDB taxonomy): Bacteria > Bacillota > Clostridia > Clostridiales > Clostridiaceae > Clostridium_J > Clostridium_J subterminale. The sequence goes on from DKGY01000057.1 coordinate 17,442, forward strand.
GGGAAAGATAAACATGAATTTAAAGTAATAAATATTTCAAAGGACTATGGAGCATCTAAAATATATATTAATAGAAGTGAATTAAGTGATATTATTACAGGTAATGATGACTTTTATAATGGAGTATACTCTAAGAATAGTATAGATGAAGATAAATATTTATCTGTAATAAATAAAACAGATATACTTCAGCAATCTGTTATGATGCAAAAATTTGTAAAAATAGCGATTTATGCTATGCTGATTTTAGCTATAGCTATTGCAGTAATAGTTTTATATGTTCTTACAACTATGACTATAGAGGACAATTATTACTCTATATCGCTTCTTAAGGTTATGGGGTATAGTAAAAAAGAAGTTAATTCAATGATATTAAAAAGCTATTTAGTTTATTGTGTAGTTTCTTATTTAATAAGCATACCTATTACAGTTTATGGATTTGGCTATGGAATGAAGTATTTAGCACGTGAATTTGGAATGGTTATACCTTTTGATTTTAATATTTGGTACGGGATAATAGGACTTGTTTTGATAGAAGTAATATTTTTTCTAGGTTCTTATGCAGCTAAAAAGAAAATAGAAAAAATATCCCTACAAGAAGTACTAAAAGAATATAGAGATTAAAAATAAATTTTAATTAACTCGTAGGGATGATTTTTGAAAATCGTATCCACCATTAAAATCCAAGAAGGGGCTTTCGTAAAATAAACTAATCTAAAAGAAATGTTGAGCATGCCCATATATTATTAACGCTCAGCCGTTTCGGAATATTGATTTACTAAAGTATTTATTCAAGGAAAAATCTACAACACAACAACTCGTATACACTCAAACAAGTTGTGTTGCTTTACGATTTTATCATTCATAAATACTAAGTAGTCAATGTTTTGGAGATTCTTCTAACAAGTTAGAAGAACTAGGTTCGAATAACTAAATCCAAGATTTAGATTCTTACTTATTCAAATGGCATTCGCTAACAATAATATAAAAGTGCAAGCTCAACATTCTATATAAGATTAGTGATATATTTTGCGAAAGCCCCTTTTTTATCCATGATATATTAAATAAATATTTAGCTAATATCAGGAAGAGAGTTTATCTAGTTAACTTTTTTATTGTATCTTCGAGATCTGGATACATATTCAAAAGTTCCTCTCTATCAAATAACTCAAAATCATCAAAAGTAAATGCAGGGGCTACCATACATCCAACTAAAGCAAATCCATAATTGTTCATAGAAGAACCAAATATATACCCCTTAGGAACTAAAACTTGTGGAACCTCTCCTTTTTCTACATCTAATCCTAATTGCTTAGTTATAAGCTCACCCTCTGGTGTTATCATATATATAGTCAGAGCTTGCCCGTCGTGGTAATACCACATCTCATCAGAAGTTAATCTGTGAAAGTGAGATACGTCTCCTGTTTCAAGTAAGAAATATATGCTACTAAATAATTTTTTATCTTCCCTAAAGAAATCTTCTGATAATACTGATTCTTTGAAGTATCCTCCTTCAACATGGGGTGTCATATCTAATTTTTCTATATAATATTGTGCTGATTTCATGCTGTACCTCCTAAGTATAATAAATCTATTATATCAAAAACTTAATGATTTGTAGAAATAATAGAGGTTTATAATATTATCCTTGATTTGGCTACTAATGGTAAAATTTATTTAGAAAAATGTAAGAATTCATTAAGAATTTGAAATAAATATATTAAAATTTAATTAGTACTATAAAAGTATGGAGGGATGATGATGTGGAAAAAGAAAATTAAACAAAAAAAATTACAATTAATTTTAATAGCAATTATTTTAATGGTATCTTCATCTATATTTGCACTATCTATGAGCTTTACAAGTACAGTTTCAAAATATACTAATGAGTATTATGGAGGAGAAAATATAAAGGATATTGTAGTGCAAACATATAATGATGATGTTATCTCAAAAGTAGAAAATTTTATTAAGGAAAAGGAAACTAATGAAATAGATGTTAGAAAAACAAAGGGGTTAACGGTAGATAGACAAGTATTTTTAGAAGATGAAAATCTTGATTTAGGAATGGCAAGTTTAATAATTTATGAGGGTATGAAATCTCATCCATGGGATGTAGTTGTAACAGACGGTGAAAAAGCAATGACTCCAAGTAAAGGTACTATTTGGGTCTCAAATCTTTTAGCTGATTCTAAGAATTTAAAAATAGGAGATAGGATAAAGATAAAAGATGGCGATGAATATAAATATCTAACTATTTCAGCATTAGTAAATGATTCATTAGTTCCAAGTTCTGTAATGGGATATAACAATTTATATATAAATAGTAATGACTATGGGGATTTTAATGAATTTATTAAATCTCAATATATTGGTTATGATTCATCTAAAGAAGGAAACGATGCAACATCAGAATTAATTTCTTATATAGGTGGTTCTATCGATGGAGTTATTTACGATAAGTGGATTACTATATTTGCAGCAAATGCTGGAAGCCAAATTACAAGTGGAGTAGGGTTAAGTACAGCTATATTAATATTCATTGTATCTATTGTAATAATAAGATTTGTACTATGGAACAACATTTTAAAGGAGTATAAATCTATAGGTGTATATAAATCATTAGGATTTACCTCAAAGCAGATACGTAATATATATTTAAAAAGCTTTGGAATAGTAGGAGTCATTGCAATAACCGCTGGAAGTTTCTTTAGTATTTGGTTTATAAATTATTTAGTAAAGATATCTATTAAATATATTGGAATATATGAAGGTGGTATAAATAATTTTAGCTTTATAGTTTTAACAGTAATATTAATGAGTTTTGTTTTAATATCTAATATTTATCTTTTACTTAGAAGAATAAATAAAATAAAGCCTGTTGAGGCATTTAGAATAGGAGTTACTTCATCTAAAGAGAAATTTAAGAAGGCAATTATTAGAGACGCTTCATCACCAATGTCTATGGCTATAAATGATATTTTTAAATATAAAAAGCAAAATATAATTATAGTAACAGTATTATCCCTTGTAATATATCTTTCAGCATTTTTAGTTAGTGTAAATTACTCAATGATTAATATGAAAGATAATGCATGGAATATGTTTGGATTACTTCAGGGAGATATTACCTTAGATTTTCCAAGTGGAGAGGCATCATATGATAAGGCTTTAGAAGAAATTAAGAGTGACCCGAGAGTCTTAGGAGTAAGAGAGTGCTCATTAGATGTAGGGAAGGTCGCTTATTTAGATGTATCAAGATACAATATAAAAAATGCTCAAGTTATTACTTTTTTATATGATAACTATGACAATAACCATGGTTTTAATGTATCTATTAAAGAGGGAAGAAATCCTAAAAATAAAAATGAAATTGCATTGTCAGAGCAAATTCTAAAAGATGCGAATTTAGATATTGGAGATTATATTGATATAAAAATATTAGGGGAAGAGAGATCATTACTTATCACTGGTAAATATATAGGAATGATATCAAATAACTACAGTATGAGAATGATTTTAGATGTAGTGCCTAAGGAAATTAGAAATAACATTAATAACTTAAATATCAATATCACTTTAAAAGATAAAAATAATTATGAAGAGTTTAAAGAAGACTATAAACAGAAATATGAAGTATGCTCTATAGATACATGTTCAAGTTTGATTACAACAACAAGTAAGTCAGTTATTGAGATAGTTATACCAGTTACTACAATTATTCTTTTAGGAATATTACTATTTAGTATATTAAATATAGTGAATCTTATAATTATGAACAATACTGATAATAGAAGAAATAATGCAATTATGAAGTCTTTAGGCTTTTCAAATAATTATATTTTAAAGAGAACTTTATATAGAATTATGCTGCTTACTGGTATTTCATCTTTAGTTGGATTTATTTTAAATGCTACTATTTCTAAAAGTCTATTTAAATTTGCAATGATGGGAATAGATGGTTTAATGATTTCAAATGGTAAAGTTATAAGTACAATAGTCTTTATTGAAATATTAACGCTTGGTGCAACAATAATATCAATGTTTAGTATAAGAAAAATATCTACAGTGGAACTTATGGAAGAGTAGGGGGAGAAGATATGGAAAGTATTATTAAAACAAGTGGATTATGTAAATCGTTTATTTTAGGAAAAACATCAAACAATGTATTAAAAAATATTAACTTAGATATATATGAAAGTGATTTTACTGTAATAATGGGCAGTTCAGGTTCTGGAAAGTCTACATTGTTATACTCTATAAGTACTATGGATAACCCAAGTGCAGGTAGAGTTGAGCTTTTAGGAAGAGATATAACCAATATAGGCGAAAAAGAAGCCACAAGTATTAGAAATAAAGATATATCATTTGTTTTTCAAAGTATAAACTTACTTTATGATTTAACTATAAGGGAAAATATAACTTATTGTGGTTATCTAAACAATAAAGACAAGAAGGGCGTAAATAAAAAAACAGATGAACTATTAAATAGATTGGAGCTGAAAGATATTGAGAATAAATATCCTTCAGAAATATCAGGAGGACAACAACAAAGAGTTGCAATTGCTAGAGCACTAATTAACAATCCTAAGATAATTTTTGGAGATGAGCCAACAGGTGCACTTAATTCTTCAACAGGAGCTAGGGTTTTAGATATTCTTACAGAATTAAATGAACAGGGACAATCCATAGTAATGGTAACCCATGATTTAAAGGCAGCTTCTAGAGCAAGTAGATTGATTTATTTGAAGGATGGAAGAATTGATGGTGATTTATCTCTTGGAAGATATAATAAAAAAGATTCAGATAGTAGAGAAAAAAAGATATTTGAATTTATAAAAAGTAGGGGATGGTAAAATAATGATATAATGGAAGTGGGGGTGAGTAAAATGCATAATAAAATCTTGGTAATTGAAGATGATAATGATTTAGGAAACTTAATAAAAGATTACTTAGAGATAGATGGATTTCAGGTATTGATAGCTAATGACGGGTTAAAAGGCGTGGAACTGGCTAATGATCCTATGATAAAGCTCATTATTTTAGATATTATGCTCCCACTTTTAGATGGCGTTGAAGTTTGTAAAAGAATAAGGACGATATCGAAAATGCCAATACTTATGCTATCAGCTAAAAGTGGAGAGATGGATAAGATACTAACATTAGGGGTAGGAGCAGATGACTATATGACAAAACCTTTTTCTCCAATGGAATTAGTGGCAAGGGTGAAAGCTCATATAAGAAGGTATACTTCATTTTCTAGTGATACACTATCAGATGTAAAACAATTTGGTGATTTAATAGTAGACTCTAAGGCATATAAAGCTTTACTAAATAATAAGGAAGTACCACTAACTTCTAAGGAATTTCAAATATTGGATTTTTTTACCTCTAATCCTTCCCAAGTGTTTTCAAAGTCTCAGGTATATGAAAGTGTATGGGGTTACAGTGAATATATGGATGAAAATACTATAGCTGTGTACATCAAAAGGTTAAGAGAGAAGCTTGGAGAATACGGTGAAAAGTCGATAAAGACAATATGGGGAGTAGGATATAAGTGGGAAACAATAGAGTAAATAATAATTACCTCAATAAAAAAATAGACATATTTGCAGGGTTAATATGTCTATTTGTTATATTATCAGTGGTATATTCTCTCCTAATTTTAAAGGAAGATATTAAAAAAGAAGATAAGTCTAATTTATTAAGAATAGAAACATCAAATCAAAGAGAATTGATTAAAGAAATGTTTAAAGAGAATAACTATTACATGGAAAATGATTTTTATAATTATACAGTTATAAACTTAAAAGGTGAGGTTATCTTTTCTTCCATAGATGATTTTAATAAAGGAGAAAAGATAAATCTTGAAAATGAAATAGGTTATGATAGTGCCTTTGACAATAGAAAAAATGGATTAATTAGATACAGTATACCTTTAGTTAATAATGATGTTCAAGAAGGAATTATAATTATAGATTTACCACAGAGTATATTAAAAAAGGAAAGCAAAAATGAGAAATTTATACCTCTGTGGATACTTTTATTTTTAATAGGAATATTAGCTTTTATGATAAATAGGTTTGTAAAAATAGACATAATAAAACCAATTAAAGAGCTCCATAGTAGTGCAAAAACCATACTAAATGGAAGCTATAAGTGTAAAGTAAACTACGATTACCATGGAGAAATTGGAGAGTTTTGTCATGATTTTGAAGCTATGAGAGATGAAATAATAGACTCAAAAGAAAAGGAAGAAAAGTTCAAAAGAAATGAAAAAGAATTATTAGCTTGCATTTCACATGATTTAAAAACTCCTCTTTCATCAATTTCAGGATATGTTGAAGGAATAAGAGATGGAATTGTAAAGGATGAAGATGGCATAAAAAGATATTCGAATATTATATTGAAGAAATCTAAGGAACTTTCAAAATTAATAGATGATATATTAGAACAATCGAAAACAGAGTTGAATGAAATGTCAATTGAAAGAAAAGAAATATATTCTGATGATTATATAAAGGAAGTTTTAGGTGACTTATCTATTGATGTAGCTACTCATAACATGAGTCTAACTGTTAAGGGAGAAATACCAAGAGCGTTAATTTTAATAGATTCAATAAGAATAGATCAAGTTATAAATAATATCATTGCAAATTCAATAAAATACTCTAGAGCAGGAGAGAGTATTGAGATTTGGATAGATGATGATATTGATAAAATCACTATAAATATTAAGGATTTTGGTAGTGGGATTAGTATTAGTGATATACCATTTGTTTTTAATAAATTTTATAGAGGTGAAAAGTATAGAAATACTAATATATCAGGTTCAGGACTTGGTCTTTCTATATCTAAGTATATAGTAGAGAGTCATGGAGGGAATATAAAGTGTTCATCTTCTTTAGAATCTGGAACTACTATTAGTTTTACTATACTTAAAATATAATTAATAAAGGTGCTGTCACACCTAGAAATTATTTTCTATTGTGCAACAGCCCCTTTTTTATCTTTTAATTTAATTGTTAGTAGGATTTACTTTATCTTTTCTTCCCACCATCCAAATGCGACTCTACCTTGAGCAAGTTCATTTGGGGTTTCTGGATTGGATAAGAAAATAATAAATGATCCTCCAGGAGGAAAAATAAATTTGCCTACTTCTTCGTCGGCAATTGTAACCTCTGGAAGGGCTCTTCTAACAAATGCCTTAACTCCACCTTTAGGTTCTCCTATAACATTGCTTGCTTTAAGCAACCTAATTCGTGGCTTTGGTAATGGACAAAGAGCTGTATTAGCTGGAGTAACTAATTCTGATATCTCCGGGCATCCAGGTGGATTTGAATTAAACCATATTTGCGCTCTTATTGGTGATTCTCCAATATTGGTGACAGTCCAAACATATACGTGTAGATTAACTCCTGAATAATAAGGATTTACTAATCCTGCCCATGCACTTTTACCTCTGCCAAAACTTAATTCATCTGCATAGCCTACAAAATATTTTCCTTGAAGTGAAAGATATAGAGGATATGGCATACTAGCTACTTGAGTTATTGGATTAGGTAATGTAATAGAGTCATTACAATTTTTCGTGTTTTCCATTTTCATAATATCTCCTATTAAAAGTATATATTTTTCATATTCTCTATACATAAAGTATAAGAATAAATCTGTATACTGTTAATATATGTTGTACGGATATAAGTGGTGTACAAGGAGTTGAAAATTTAGTATATCTGAGAATTTAGGATAGTGTTTAATATAAAGTTTAATTATTAAGTTCGAGATAACTATAGGAAATAAAAATGTCACATACTCTTTAAATTAAGGAGTATGTGACATTAAACTTATATATATTATTCTGTACGCAATGATTCTACAGGATTTTTTCTTGCAGCCATTTTTGCTGGAATAGCACCACCCAGTAATGTTAAAGAAACACTTATAATTATAAGTATTATAGCATGAACTGGATTAAGTTTTGCTACACCTTCAAGGTCTGTTAAATTCTTAAGAACGCTATTTATTGGGAATGTTAATAAGTATGATATTAATATTCCAAGTAATCCTGAACAAGAACCTATTATGAATGTTTCAGCATTAAATACACGGGTTATATCTTTCTTTCTTGCACCTAATGCTCTCAATACACCAATTTCCTTTGTTCTTTCTAATACAGAAATGTATGTTATTATTCCAATCATAATGAGGGATACAACAAGTGATATTGCAGCAAAGGCAATTAAAACAAGGGTTATTGAATCCATAATACCCCCAGATAAATCTGTAAATGTAGCTGCTAAATCTGTATATATTATAGAGTTTTCAACATCATTTCCATCATTCCATGAATTTAAGTAATCAAGCACGCTATCCTTGGTAGTAAAATCTTTAGGGTAAAGGGTAATAGCAAATGGGGTAGAAGTAGCACCTAATTGAGATAGTACGTCATCTTTAGTAACATTAGGAGTACTACTACTAGCTCCTCCCATTGGTGACATTGCAGCCATTGGATTAGTAGACATACTAGTTCCAGCAGTGGTATCTCCAAAAGGCTTTCCAGTTAATACATTATAGTTAGCATCTTGCTGTGCTTTAACAATTTCAGAGTTTTTAGCATTATCAATAAAATATTGTGATAATTCATCTGAATATGAAAGTCCAGGTGAAAGAATTTCTAGCTTTGAATCTTTGCTAGAACGAACTATACCAGCAATTTTAAGCGTAATAGCATTATCGTTATTATAAATATCTATAAGATTGTCTGGAGTACCGTTTATTGTAAATATATTGCCCATCCGTTTATAGTAATCATCATTTAAAGCTAATTTAAATTCCTTGCTTATAATATCATCAAAACTTACAGTATCTGATTCAGAATCTATACCCAAAGCTTCTAGCATAGAGTTGTCAAGTCTGTTATAGCTATCGACAATAAGAACAAGATCTGTTTTTTCTTTAGGATATGATCCAGCTAATAAATCATAATTGCTTTCAAGGTATCCTTTAGTATCTAAATTTAGACTATTGGGATATGATGAAAAGTTAATTAGAGATGTATTTACTGGAGTTGCAGTTTTGCCATCAGATTTTAAAAGATTCATATTAACAAGTCTTGTATAGGACATTCCAGAAAGCAGAGCTGGATCAATATTTTCAATATACTCTATGTATTCATCAGTAAATACATTTGTGTGTTCAATACTACTTTCACTAGGATCATAAGGGTAAATATAATCTACATCTGGAAATTGATTTTCATTTACTGAATTACTCACTAATTCTTTATGTTGCTCTCTCATTGCATCCATATCAACTTCAGCAGTTTTTTGATTAATCATTATTGGAAATCCTGATAATGTACTATTTTCAAATTCTCCAATTTGTTTATCAAATCCATTTGATAATGAAAGTATTAAGGCAATACCAATTATACCTATGCTTGAGGCAAAAGCAGTAAGTGCCGTTCTCCATTTCTTTGTAGATATATTTTTACCAGATAGTTTTAAAGCAGTAAAGAAACTCATACTTGTTTTCTTAAGTTTATAATCAGAAGTATCTAAGTCATCATAAAATGGGTTGCTATCAGATTTTATCTCACCATCTCTAAATTCAACAATTCTATCAGCATAATCATTAGCTAACTCAGGATTATGAGTTACCATAACAACAAGTTTATCCTTTGAAATCTCTTTGATAAGCTCCATAATTTGAATGCTTGTATGAGTATCCAAAGCTCCAGTAGGTTCATCTGCTAAAATTATATCAGGGTCATTAGCTAGTGCTCGAGCTATAGCAACTCTTTGCATTTGTCCTCCTGACAGTTGGTTTGGTTTTTGTGAACATGGTCCTTTAGGCCAACCTTTTCTAATACCTCAAGAGCTTTTTTGTGTTTTTCTGTAGTTGAAACTCCACTAAGGGTCATTCCCATTTCCACATTATCTACTATACTTAGGTGTGAAATTAGGTTATAACTTTGAAAAATGAATCCAACACTATTATTTCTATAGGCATCCCAATCTGAGTCTTTAAAATTTTTTGTAGATTTACCATTGATAATTAAATCACCATCATCATATTGATCAAGACCACCTATAACATTTAAACAGGTTGTTTTTCCTGAGCCACTTGGTCCAAGAATTGCAACAAATTCAGATTTTCTAAATTTTAGGCTTATTCCATCTAATGCAACTTGAGTAAATTCGCCTGTAGTATAACTTTTAAATATATTTTTTAATTGTAACATTATGCTCCTCCTTTACGATTAACTTTTCTAATTGTAAAATCGTAATATGAACCTAATATGAATTATGGTCTAAAATTATATTTTTATTTCTAAAGTTCATATTTAATTAATATGAAATAATTATTATTTAAAGTAACATAATAAATTGAGGTGATAATATTGTTTAATATACTTGTTGTTGAGGATGATAAAAACTTAAGAAAACTTATATCTGCAACCTTAAAACAAAATGGATATAACTCATTAATGGCAGAAGATGGAGAAATAGCTCTTGATGTTATAGATAAGGAGCATATTGATTTAGTAATATCTGATATAATGATGCCTAAGCTAGATGGCTACAGTTTAGTGAAAGCTTTGAGAGATTCAGGATATAGTATGCCAATACTTATGATTACAGCTAAGGAAATGTTTGAAGATAAGAGAAAAGGATTTAATGTTGGAGTAGACGATTATATGGTAAAACCTATTGATATAAATGAAATGATATTAAGAGTTGGAGCACTTCTTAGAAGAGCTAAGATTTCTAATGAACATAGACTATCTATAGGAGATATTATTTTAGATTATGATTCAATATCTGTAAGCCGACACGGGGAAAGCATTACCCTTCCTAAAAAGGAATTTTACTTGTTATTTAAATTATTATCTTATCCTAGTGTTATATTTACACGAAGACAGTTATTAGATGAAATATGGGGTATGGATAATGAAGTGGATGAGCGTACTGTAGATGTCCATATAAAAAGATTGAGAGAAAGATATGATAGTTGTACAGAATTTGAGATTGTCACAGTACGCGGTCTTGGATATAAGGCGGTTAAGAAGGTATGAGAAAAAATCTAAGAGTGAAGTTTGTATTAATTCTTCTATTGATGATGATTATATCAGGAATTTGTTCCATTATAATATCCATAATAATGTTTAGTGGAAATATAGAGAAAGAATCAAAAAATGCCCAAAGGAAAGTAGTAGATACTATTTTAGAATTACATGATAATACAGATTTTACTTTAAATAAAATTATAGAGCTAAGTAATAATGATAGATATGAAGTAATACTTATTAGTGATTTACATGAATATACTGGAACTGTTGATAAACTTCATGAGAGAGAATTTCTACAAATTAAAACAAAGAGACTTCCTATTATTAATACTATACTAAAGATAGATGATAGGTATATAAAAATATCTAATTCATTTAATGAAAAAAGTGCGCATATACGTGCATTTCTTCTAACTACTGCATCCTTAATTATATCTACTGTAATAGCTACCATAATATCTGGTATAGCATCAAAGCGAATCTTAAGGCCAATAAGAACTTTAAGTAAAGCTACTGAAGAGGTGGCAAAGGGAAACTTTAGTGTTAAAATAGGTATTCCTAAGGATTATGAATTTGCATTATTAGCAAAAAATTTTAACAAGATGGTTCATGAGCTTAGTAGTATAGAAACCTTAAGGAATGATTTTGTTAGTAATGTTTCTCACGAGATAAAAACACCCATTGCATCTATACAAGGTTTTGCAAAGTTAATTCAAGATAAAAATTTAAATGATGATGAGAGAAGTGAATTTACAGATATTATTATTAGTGAATCATCAAGACTTTCTAAGCTAACTTCAAATATATTAAAGCTTTCAAAACTTGAAAATCAAGATATCATCACTGAAAAAGTAGAGTTTGCCTTAGATGAACAAATTAGGTGCGCAATTCTTATAATGGAACCAGAGTGGAGTGAAAAGGGCATTGACTTGGATATAGATCTAGATAAAGTAAGTATTATAGGAAATGAGGATTTATTACAGCAAGTATGGCTAAATATAATAGGAAATGGTATTAAGTTCACAGAGAAGGGTGGAACTATTGGTATCAAGCTAATGGATTTGCAGGATAAAATAGTTGTTAAGGTTTCAGATAATGGTGTTGGAATGAATGAAGAAACTCAAAGACATATTTTTGATAAGTTTTATCAAGGTGATAAATCTCATTTAAGCAAGGGCAATGGATTAGGGCTATCGCTTGTAAAAAGAATAATTGAACTATGTAATGGTGAAATAAAGGTTAAAAGTAAGCTTAATTATGGTACGACTTTCACAATAGAATTACCTAAAAATAATATTCTTAATAAATAGGATATTCCTATTTATTAAGAATTAATAAAATCCACGACAATTTGTCGTGGATTTTTGATTGAGCATTTACTTCATATTTAAGGTCTTCCATTCATCTACAAGAATCCCATATTCATAGGTGTCTTTCCAGAGAGGATTACCATTTTTATCCTCAAAGAAATAGATATTTTGCAGAAGGTGTCCTTCTCTTCTCATATTTACAGCTTCAAGCAATTTCCAAGAAGGTATGTTTCGGGGATCACAATTAGCAATTATACGTCTTGTGCCTAGATTTTCAAAGGAATATTTCATAATAGCTTTTACACTTTCAGTAGCGTACCCTTTTCTATGATATTTGGAATTAAATATATATCCAATTTCCCAAGTCATAAAATCCTCTTTACTAAAATATAAATTGCCAATTACTTTTCCTGTACTTCGCAAGGAGACAGCCAAAAATGTATCACCCTTTGACCTGGATAGTGCTTCTTCTTTACAATCTTCCACAGAAAATGGCTTGAATGGTTCAAATTTTAATACTTCCCCATCAGATAAATATTCATATAAATCACTCCAATCCTCAGGAGTAAAGTTACGAATTATTAATCTTTCAGTTTCAACTTTACAAATCATTTTAAATACTCCATTTCATTCATTATTTGTAACTATTTAGATGATAATACTTATTGTAAAGAATATCATAATGAAAAACAATATATTGCCATGAAAAATTTTATTTGTTCTATTGTAGTTTTAAGTATGGCATTTATATAATAAAGTTACTGAAACCACATGGATAAAACAAATAGTTAAATAGTTAAATAGTTATATAGGAAAAGATACCAATAAGAAGATTAGAGAAAACTTCAGAAGAACCACTAAAATTAAATTTATGTATCAATAGTAATGATGTTTCCATAAAAAGACTTTTAATAACTTTAACTGGAACTAAAAAGCTAAAAATGGAAAATATAAACTAATTGGAAAAATTGTAGAAAATCGAGGAAAGTACAATAAAAAGAAGTTAAACTTAATTAATCAGTAATTAAGATTTTTACTTATATTAAGATTGATAGTATTATAAATCATAGTTACTGGTAAGTTAATATATGTTTGCAAGCATTAAATAGGTTTAAGGAGTTGTACTTTGTGGAAACAAATAGTATTATCCTAAGCCCAGAAGTATATAGATCTGATGCGGAGAAGATAGCTGATTGGCTTAGTGATGAGGAGATTATAAGGTATTTAAATGAAGATAATAACGTTAGAGAAAACTTAATTAATGTTATAGATAGAATAAATATGCCAATTTTAACTCATTTATTTAATAATAACTGTAGGTTTTTTACTATTAAAAATCCATATGGAACTATAGGTTTTTTAAGACTTATACCAAAAGGTGAAACAATTGAGATTGTTATTGCTGTGGGAGAAAAGGAATTGTGGGGAAAAGGTATAGGCCACAATGCAGTTATGGAAGCGTTAAAAACTTCTTTTTTCGAAATGAGAACAGAAAAAGTTGTTGCAAAAATTAAGAAGGATAATAAAAGGTCTCAAAATCTTGTTATGGGAATTGGTTTCAAAGAAGCTAAAAAGCTTGAGAAAGAAGTAGAATACCATATTACAAAGGAAATATTCTGTAAGAAAGTAGCATAATAATCTTTTATATATGAGAGTAAATAAAGTAATGAGGAAAAATTAAAATACAACCACTCTAGGTTATAAACCAAAGGTGGTTGTATTTTTGTTTTGAATCAAGAGATAGCAGAAATCTTAATATTAAATTTTTATAATTTAACTATGATGTTAAATTTAAAACAAAAATTGACAAGTATTCAGAATTATTATACACTAATATTAATTCGAGTATCGAAGTAATTTTCAAAAGTTTAAGAAAGTAAAAAATACACTTATTATATAAATTTTTAATTTGAAAAATAAATTATAAAAGAATCAAATTTAGAGCTAATCATTTATGGTTAGCTCTAAATTAAGGATAAATAGAGTTTTGACTTATTAAATTTAATTAGGAGGTAGATGTATGGCAAAATTTTCGGAAATTTTTTCTCCAAAAGACATGACTGAGGGAACACCTTGGAAGCGAATTGTTGAATTTTCATTACCAATGCTTATTGGTAATATAGCCCAGCAGTTTTATAACACCGCAGATTCTATCATTGTAGGTAAATATGTAGGTGATAATGCACTGGCAGCTGTTGGTAGTGCATCTCCAATATTAAATCTTTTACTTGTACTTTTTGTTGGAATTGCAACAGGAGCAGGGATCATGGTTGCTCAATATTTTGGAGCAAAGGATAGGGAAAAGCTTTCTCGAACCATTGGAGTATGCATAACTCTTACCGCTATAGCATCAGTGATAATAATGGTTATAGGGCCTCTTGTTACTCGTCCATTGTTATCTTTTCTTAATACGCCAGAATCTATAATTGATTGGTGTGCAGATTATCTTGTTATTTATTATCTAGGTATCTCAGGCTTTGCTTATTACAATATTTTAGCAGGGGTGCTTAGAGGACTTGGTGACTCTATATCTGCCCTTGGTTTTTTACTTATTGCTACAGTTTTAAATGTAATACTTGACCTTTGGTTTGTTGCAGGACTTGGTATGGGTGTACCAGGCGTTGCTCTGGCGACTATTATTGCTCAAGGCGTATCAGCAGTTCTTTGTATTATTAANNATGCTTGTTCCAGCCAAGGAATATTCTATGAAACTTATAAAACTTGGATTGCCATCTGGATTTACTCAAGCCATATTTTCTATTGCAATGATTGTTGTACAATCTCTAACTAATAGTTTTGGCGAAATGGTTATAGCATGTAATGTAATTGTTATGCGTGTAGATGGATTTGCTATGATGCCTAACTTCACCTTCGGTAATGCAATGACAACCTACGCTGGTCAGAATATAGGTGCTAAGAGGATGGATAGAGTCGATAAGGGGACTAAAGATGGTACTATGATTGCTGTTGGAGTTTCTACTACTATAACAATTTTAATTTTGATCTTCGGTAAATATCTTATGGGAGTTTTCACTGATACTACAGAGCTAGTTGACTTAAGCATGCATATGATGCGTATTCTTGCAGTAGGTTATATTGCTATGGCAGTAACTCAAAGTTTATCAGGTGTAATGAGAGGTGCAGGGGATACTATGACACCTATGTGGATTTCTCTAATTACTACGGTAATTTTACGTTTACCTGTTGCTTATGGTATTGCATATTTAACACGTAGTGCAGCTTATCCTACAGGGAGACCAGAATCTACATTCATATCATTGCTTGTTTCTTGGACACTTGGAGCAATTGTAACTACGGTTTTCTTCAAGAGAGGTAAGTGGAGAAATAAGGGATTTGCAGGTAATGATTGATTCTATATACTAGGGTAGTGTCAACATCTTCATTGATTATAGGTGTGTAAAGGTGGTTATTAGATAAATTTTAAATAAAACCATGGCAGTTTGCCATGGTTTTTGTTACTACATTTGCTTATTTTTTTCATATATAATACTATCATAAAAGATTTTTTTAATTTATATCTATAATTATATATTACTAATAAAAAATATCTATATATTATGATAGAATTAAGGTAATTATACTTTGAAATTTACTTATGTAAATTAAGAAACTAAAATTCTAATTTTGTATGGCACATAGCATAAAAAAGTAAATCAAGCAAGTATAGACAATAATATTAGGAAGGAGATAAACTTGAGAATATCAATAAATAAATCATATATAAATAGAATAAATTTACTATCTACAGGAATAGGGTTAATACTTCTAGCTATAGTTATTTTATATAGTAAGACCAAATTTTTAAGTATAGTTATGTGGTCAATTTCTTTAATATTTATTATTAATGGTATCTTTCAAATTATAAGTTTAGTTAGTAATAGAAATAAAGCAATGACTAAAAGAATCACCTTAGGTAATGCTGTTTTTAATATAGCTCTAGGATTTTGTGTAATGTACTTTAGGAATATTTCTTTCTCTATTTTGGCGATTTTATTTTCAATGTATACTATTTTGAATGGAATAATTAAAGCAATTATTTATTATATCTATTTAAAAGATAAAGTTAAAGGCAGGATAGCAGTTTTAATTGAGTGCATAATTTACTTTATATTTGGAGTGACATTGTTATTTTCACCACTATTACACCTAAATACTATACTTACAATTATAGGAGTGTATTGTCTGCTATTTGGGTTTAATTTTATAAAGGATTTTATTCGGGAGATTATACCAAAAAAAACTAAAAATAAGCTAAAACGTAAGGTGAGAATAACACTGCCTGTATTTTTGTTAACTTTAATACCACATAAGGTTTTAACTAAGATAAATGAATATCTTGAGAGCAGTGATGAAACTATTTATGAGTTTGTTATAGATAAAAAAAATAATAGTAAAGAACAAAGTGATATGGAGGTTTTTATACATGTTACATCAGAGGGCATTGGGGTTGTTGGACATGTAGACTTGTGCTATGATGGACAAGTTATATCCTATGGAAATTATGATAATGAATCCTTTAAATTGTTTGGTTTATCAGGTAAGGGAGTATTATTTGTAGCAGAGAGGGAGAAATACATAGATTTTTGTACAAATTATAGCAAAAAAACTATCTTTGGATATGGCCTAAAGTTAAATGAAGAGCAGAAAAAAAATATAAAAAATAAATTGGATGAAATTAAAGGTAATTTGGTGAAGTGGGAACCAACTATAGTTAAAGATATAAGAGAAAATAAAATAAAGCCTAAATATAAAGATTATGCAAGTATTCTATACGAATCTACAAAGGCAGAATTTTTTACATTTAAATCAGGTAAATTTAAAACCTATTTTGGATTAAATACAAACTGTGTATTACTTGCAGATAGTGTAATAGGACGTTCTGGAATTGATATTCTTGGTATAGGTGGAATAATTACACCAGGAACCTATTATAACTATTTTCAAAAGGAGTTTAGAAGAAGAAATAGCATGGTAGTTAGTAGAAACATATATCTATTATCAACAGAAAAAAGTATATAAAAACATTTGTACAAAGGAGGAAAAAATTATGTTAAAAGATTTTAAAAAGTTTGCACTTAAAGGGAATATGATTGATTTGGCAATTGGTATGATTATTGGTTCTGCCTTTACTAAACTTGTTACTTCTCTTGTGGAAACAGTAATTATGCCTATAATTACTATTTTTACAGGTAAAATTGACTTTTCTAATTTATTTATTTCTTTAGATGGTAAGGATTATGCAACTCTTGCAACTGCGAAGGAAGCTGGAGCTTCAGTAGTTGCTTATGGTTCATTTTTAACTGGTGTTATAGATTTTTTAATTATGGCATTTGTAGTATTTATCGTAGTTAGACAAATTAATAGGTTTAAGAAAAAAGAAGCAGCAGAGCCGATTACAACAAAAAAATGTCCTTACTGTATTTCAGAAATTGCAATTGAAGCAACAAGATGCCCTCATTGTACTTCTGAGCTATAAGATGTACAAGCTTTAATAATAGGTAGAGTGGATAGAGAAATTATATAATCCTTAAATTTAGTAATAAGATTAATAGTTATGAAATATGTATGAGTCATTCATAGAATTTAAGGGAGTGGCAGACTCCCTTTTTATTATGTATTAATAAGTTTTTTCGTAGTATATAGGCTTGGAGTGGATTGCATTTATTACAATAAAATATTATAAAATTTGAGATTTAATAAGTTTATGGGAATTATATTTACATCTATGTTAAAAAATGTTAGAATGGAATTGTTGAAAATATATAAAGGAGGTCGTTTTTACATGAAAAACTTAAATAACTTAAATAAAATTCAATTCTATAGTGTCTACAACGATCTTAACGATATTTTCTAAAATATTATTTTGCTTACTTAAGNNGACTCTATGGCTTTTTATTTTTTATGATTGTGGGGGGAGATGTATGCAATTTAAAATTAATGAAATCTACTATGGATTTAAATTATTAAAAGTGGAGAAGGTAGATGAGGCACAATCCATAGCTAGAATATTTGAACACGTTAAAAGTGGGGCAAGACTTTTACATTTAGAAAATAAAGATGATAATAAANNTACTGGAGTTGCTCATATATTAGAGCATTCTGTACTTTGTGGGTCAAGAAAATTTAAGGCTAAGGATCCTTTTGGAGATATGGCAAAAAGTTCATTACACACATTTTTAAATGCTATGACCTTTACGGATAAAACTATGTATCCTGTAGGTAGTAAAAATAATAAAGATTTCATGAACTTGATGGACGTATATTTAGATGCAGTTTTACATCCTAGAATATATGAAAATCATGAAATATTACGCCAAGAGGGTTGGAGATATGAATTAGATGAAAATACTAATAAACTAGATTATAAGGGTGTAGTTTATAGTGAAATGCAAGGAGCGATGTCATCACCAGAGGAAGTTATTTGTAGTGATATATATAGATCCATATTTCCAAATACTACTTATGCTTTTGTTTCAGGTGGAGATCCAGAGGATATACCTAATCTAACTCAAGAGGATTTTGAAAAGTTCCATAGCAAATTCTATCACCCATCTAATAGTTATATCTACCTATACGGTGATCAGGATTTAGATGCATGTCTTAAGTTTATAAATGATGAATATCTTTATGAATTTGACAGAATAGAGATACCTTCTCATATAGATGATGTGAAAAATTTTGAAGGTATAGTAGAAAGAACTGCTAATTATTCTATTAGTGAGGATGAAGATGAAAAAAATAAGGCATTTTTAGCACTGAATTTTGCCTTTGAAGAAACACGTAATGGAGAGGCATATTTAGCTACAAAAATACTTTATAATATGTTAATAGAATCCTCAGCATCTCCAATAAAAGCTGAGTTACTTAAAGCTGGCATAGGTGAGTGCATTATTACAAGGGATGATATGAATATGGATCCAGCTAAGGAAATATTATTCCCAATAGTGGCTAAGAATGTAGATGTTACAAAGAAGAATGAATTTAAAAATGTTATCATGAATACCCTTAAAGAACTTGTAGACAAGGGCTTAGATAAGGACCAATTGAAAGCAGCTATAAATACCGTTGAATTTGGTTTACGTGAGGCTGATCCATGGAGAAGTGCTAATAAGGGAATTGAATATAATGACTGGGTTTTAAATAGTTGGATATATGATGGAGACCCTCTTGTGCATTTAAAATATGAGGATAACCTTAATAAAATAAAAGCTGCTTTAGACAATGGATACTTTGAAAAATTCATCGAAAAGAACATGGTTAATAATTCTCATTGTTCATTAGTAGTTTTGACACCTAAAAAAGGATTAGAAGATGCTAGAATTAAAACTTTAGAAGAAAAGCTAGAAAATTACAGAAGCTCTTTATCTGAAAAAGAATTAAAAGATCTTATGAAAAGAAATGAAAAATTAAAAGAGGCTCAGGTTAGGATTGATACACAAGAAGAAAAGGATACACTTCCAAAGCTTCCTATAGAAGAGATAGATAAAAAAGTAGAAAAAATTCCTCAAGATGTTGTAAAAGAACAAGGAATAACCATTTTAAAACATCATATTCCTACAAATAAAATAGCATATATTGATCTGCTATTTGATGCAAAAGTAATTGAAGAAAAGTATATTCCTTATTTAGGACTTTTAAAGGATGTTTTAGGGGAGCTTGATACTGAAAAAAGAGGTTATTCTGAATTAATCACAGAAATCTATAAAACTACAGGTGGAATAACTTTTGAAAATCAAATATACACTGAGAAAAATAATAGTCAGGTATATCATCCTAAATTTATAGTTAAATCAAAGGTAATTGCAGACAACATTTCATCTCTACTAGAGTTAGTAAATGAAATAATTACTACTACTAAATTTGATGATTTAAGTAGGCTTAAACAGATTATTCAAGAAACAAAATCAAAGCTTCAAATGAGAGTTATAAATGGAGGACATGAGGTTGCAATGAACAGAGTATTTGCACAGACTTCTTGTGGTAGAGGATACTGGGAAAAAATTAGTGGTGCAACTTATTATGAATTCATCTGTAATTTAGAAAAAAGTATTGAGAAATCTGGTAAGGAAGTTAGAAGCAGTCTTATTAAGGTTTATGAAACAATATTTAATAAAAATAATTTAATAATTTCAGTGGTCGGAGAAGAAGGAGAAATTGAAGCAGTAGTATCTAATATTAATAAGGTTATTTGTAATATTAAATCTGAACCTACTAAATTATATAATGTTGAGCATAAGAGCAAAAAAGATATCGAAGCTATAATAACTGCTAGTAATGTGCAATATGTAGTTAAGGGATTTAATTTTGCAGATCTTGGTTATGAGTATTCAGGGAAAATGAGAGTACTTTTAAATATATTAGATAATGAATATTTATATCCTAGAGTCCGTCTTCAAGGTGGTGCTTATGGATGTTATAGTGACATGAATAAGGATGGTAATTTAGCAATTTTCTCCTATCGTGATCCCAATCTTACAAGAACTATAGATGTATATAATGAAGCTTATAAATTTTTAGAAGAAGTAGATTTTACTAAGGAAGATATGGGAAAATTTATAATAGGATCTGTTGGACAGTTATATAAACCATTAACTCCTGATAGAAAAGGTGAAAAAGCAGTTGCAGATTATATTTGCAATGTAACCCAAGAAGATATTCAAAGAGAGAGGGATGAACTTTTAAGTACTACTAATCAGGATATAAGAAA
>DKGY01000059.1:0-828 GCA_002453475.1 Clostridium sp. UBA6758
GCTTAAGAACTCTGTTTATAATTCTTTATTCTTTATTTCATTACTAATTCTTTCTATTAAAGATTCTAATTTAAAAGTTCCTTCATCTCCATTTTTTCTACTGCGTAGTGAAATTGTATTTTCTTTTGCTTCCTTTTCTCCTAGAACAATAATATAAGGTATTCTTTCATTTCTAGCTTCTCTTATTTTATATCCTATCTTTTCATCTCTATAGTCCATTTCAACTCTTATTCCATTTTCACTTAATTTCTTTTTAATACTCTCTGAATACTCATTGAATTTATTTGATATAGGCAGTACCTTTACTTGAACTGGAGCAAACCATGTTGGAAATTTTCCAGCAAAGTGTTCAATTAATATTCCCACAAATCTTTCTATACTTCCATATATTACTCTATGAATAACTATTGGTCTATGTTTCTCATTATCACTTCCAATATAGTCTAATTCAAACCTTTGAGGTAATTGAAAATCTAATTGAATTGTTCCACATTGCCATGTTCTTCCGATACTATCCTCAAGATGGAAGTCTATTTTAGGACCATAGAATGCCCCATCACCTTCATTTACTTTATAATCTAGATTTAATTCATCTAAGGCACCCTTCAAAGAATCTTCTGCCAATTCCCAGTCTTCATCACTTCCCATAGAATTATCTGGTCTTGTAGAAAGCTCAAGATTATACTTAAATCCAAATTTTGAATAAACCTTATCAATAAGCTCTATTACCCCTTTAATTTCTGATTTTATTTGATTGGGTAACATAAATATATGAGCATCATCCTGTGTGAAAGCTCTTACTCTCATAAGTCCATGTAATGCTCCTGA
>DKGY01000059.1:856-13752 GCA_002453475.1 Clostridium sp. UBA6758
TCTTTATAATGATCCCAGTGTCCTGAAATTTCCCATAACTTTTTATTGAGCATTATTGGTGTCTCAATCTCAACATAGCCTGCTTCTGAATGCAATTTTCTCCAAAAATCTATTAAAGTATTTTTAAGAACTACTCCTTTAGGTAAGAAAAATGGGAATCCTATGCCCTCTTCGACAAAATTAAATAATTTTAGTTCCTTACCCAATTTTCTGTGATCTCTTTTTTTAGCTTCCTCTAAATTATGCAAATGAGTCTCTAGTGATGTTTTATTAGAAAATGCAACACCATATATTCTCTGTAGCATCTTATTTTTCTCATTTCCTCTCCAATATGCTCCAGCTACACTTGTTAGTTTAAAAGCTTTTACATACTTTGTAGATGGTATATGAGGTCCTCTACAAAGATCAATAAACTCTCCCTGCTTATATAGAGAAATTTTTTCTCCTTCTGGTAAGTCCCTTATAAGTTCAACTTTATAAGCTTCCCCTTTTTCCTCCATTAGCCTAATTGCATCTTCTCTAGAAACATCTATTCTCTCAAATTTAAAATTTTCTTTAATTACGTTATTCATTTCTATTTCAATCTTATCTATATCTTCAGCAGATAAGGGACTTTCAATATCAAAATCCTAATAATAACCATTTTTTATGGAAGGTCCTATAGCAAGTTTCGAATTACTATAAATTCTTTTTACTGCTTGAGCCATAATATGTGCAGTTGAATGTCTAATTACCTCAACAGCATTTTCATCATCATAGGTTAAAATATTTACCTGGTCATTATCTTTTAATTTGCAACTTAAATCAACCAAGGTTCCATTTACTTCACCTACTATTGCTGATTTAGCTAAATTTTTGCTAATTGAACTTACAAGATCATAAACATTAGAATCATCACAAATTTCTTTTATTGAACCATCTTTAAGTTTTATATTTATCATACTTATCATCCTCCTTAACAAAATTTATTGAATTAGTTATTATACGACAAAAAAGCATCCGTCCCACCTTGGGACGAATGCATAACATCCATGGTTCCACCCAAATTGAATTAAAATAATTCAATTCATCTCAAACTTTTTAACGGTATTTCCCGATGGCATTTTACTAATATTAGCTAATCAACCATAACTCTAGGGTAGTTTTCTTATAGTCATATTTAGGAATGCTTACAGTCGGTGACACTCCCTCTCTGGAAACTGTACTCTATAATACTCGTCCCTTTCATTGTTCATTTTATTTTTAATTTTAAAGAGTTTTGTGCACTTCCTCTTGTTGAAATCAATATTACCACTTTTGTAATATGTTGTAAATATTTTTCTATTAATTTAGTAAATTTACCTTTAAATTCTTCAACTTATCCAACAATTCATTATATTCTTCATCCAACGCTACTACATCATCCTTTTTTGATGGCATGGATAACCTTCCAATAACTTCTGAAAGACGATTCTGTAATATGAAAATTTCATTTTCTATTTCTTCTTTATTATTATCTTTACATTTATTTTTATGTTTATCTTTATTATCTAGGTATTCCTTATAATTACCTTTAAACATCTCAATTTTATGATTTTCTATAGTCATTATATGGTCTGCAATAGATTCTACAAATCTTCTATCGTGGGATACAAATAGTAGGGTGCTATGATAATCTTTAAGAACATTTTCTACTACCTCAAGAGAGTTTATATCCATATAATTAGTGGGCTCATCTAGTATAAGGAGATTTATATTTTGTAATAGCATTTTTGCAAAGGATACTTTAACTCTTTCTCCTCCACTTAATATACTTACTTTTTTATAAATATCTTCTCTTTTAAATAATAATCTTGCTAGTAGTATCCTAGCGAAAGTTTCATCCTTTATGCTACTTTCCATTACATTTTCTATGATGGTACAGTTTTCTTTTAAGATGTCCATATCTTGGCTAAAATATCCTATCTTTGCTCCATTAGCAATTCTAATGGACTCATCATTATCCATTATCATTTTTATCAAAGTACTTTTTCCACATCCATTAGGACCAATGAGTGCTACCTTTGAGGTGTTATATATACTAAATTCAGCATTATCTAGTATCATCTTCTTCCCAAATGCCTTAGTTATATTTTTACCTTCTATAACTATTTTACTATGGAGCTTATTTGAATCTTGAATATCTAGCTTTATGTCTACTTGTTCTTTTGGTTTTTCCTTAACTTCAAGGTGGCCTATTCTTTTCTTAATATTTTTCACAGTTTTTTCAATGTTTGCCTTAGCCTTTTGGCCTCCCATCTTATGAAGCCTAGCCTCAGAATTGCCCATTCGTTTAGGAGTAGTCTTTATACTTTTTACCCTTTGTTTTGCATCTGTAATTACACTTTTAAGTCGCTTCTTTTCTTTTATATACTCCTCATATTCAAATTCAGCTCGTTCTCTATCCTTAGCTTTCAAAGCAGCATAGTCACTATAATTACCATTATATATTTTTATTCTACCATCCTTTATTTCTAGAATCTTATTACATAACCCATCTAAGAAGTTCCTATCATGGGATATAATGATTAAAGCTCCTTTATATTTTTTAAAACTTTTTTCCATAAGCTCAATGCCCTCTATATCCATATTACTAGTAGGCTCATCTGCAAAAATCAACTGGCTATTCTGGCTTAAAGCATAAGCAAGTTTAAATCTAGTCTTTTCTCCTCCGCTCATGTTCTCATTCCATATACTTTCTACATTAAATTTAGAAGCCATTTCATCAGTTATTGATATACTTTCAGGTACTTCTAACTGATATATATATGAGTATCTTCCGTATAACTTAACACCGCCTTCATCTGGCTGCAATCTTTGGCACAATATATTAATCAATGTAGTTTTACCTACTCCATTTACACCTACAACACCTATTCTGTTCTGGGAATAAACCTTTAAATTTTCTATATCTAAGATAGATCTATCACCAAAACTTTTTTTAATATTACTACATTCAACTAATAACAAAAAATCCCCTCCTTATAACTTGGAGAGGATAACATCGCAACTATATCATAACCTTTAATCTGCACTAAATAAAACCTTAAAATATATACAAAAATATCAGTATATATTAGGATTCAAGTCATAATTAAGATTAATAGCACATTATATTGACAAACT
Source organism: Clostridium sp. UBA6758 (assembly GCA_002453475.1). Taxonomy (GTDB): domain Bacteria; phylum Bacillota; class Clostridia; order Clostridiales; family Clostridiaceae; genus Clostridium_J; species Clostridium_J subterminale. Next base: position 4,001 of record DKGY01000059.1, read on the forward strand.
ATCAACAGTTACAAAAACGCTATCCACTCACAAAATCAAATAAAATGCATAACAATAAAGCTTTTCTTTAGACCTCATTTAAACTTTGATTTTTCATAAACAAAAGTGAATTATATTCTCATCTCTGCAAATACCTTGCCTTTCTTTAAATTAAATTTCTAGTATTCAATTACAATTATATAAATAACTCATGTGGCTGTCAACTTCCTTAACTCCAGATCCACCTCTACACGGTTTGCATTGTATAATTATGTAATTTACTCATATAAAGTTGACTCGCCATATTTCAACGCTTTATTGATAGCCTCTTGAATAAATGGACTACAACATTTACCTATAGGATTGTTAATTTCACACTTTCCGCTCTTCATTGCTCCTGTAAGTCTTATAATATCTTTTATATCTTTTGCTCCATTATTAACAACAGCATTTATAATTTGTTGTTCTGTAACTTCATTACAATAACATATGTATTTAGGGTTAGCATCTTTTTTAAACCATATAGACACTTTCACCTGCTGTTTGCTATATGATGTACCTAAATGTGGATTAAAGTAAACAATATTACATTCCTCATTCATACAAATAAAGTAATTATGCTCTTTTATTTGTCCTATAAATTCATCACTAACTAAATGTTTTATAGTAACATTTTTCACTTCTATTCCCTTACTATTACATATAGGACAGAGGTTATTATTTCCTACTTCCCAAGTAGAATTTTGTTCACTGCCTCAACAGGATTTTTTTAACTCTTGCTCTTTCATAATACATTTCCTCTCCTCAATGCTATTTAATTGCCATCCTATTTTCTACACAAAGTTTTTCTCTAACTAAGTTTTATTACTTCATACCTAACACCTTTAAGTTTACTCTTCTCATCCCTTATTGCTTTATCAATCATTTCAGCTAGCTGTATTAAATTATTATATCTACATGTCATATCAATTCCAATGATTAAGATTCACTTAGTCAAATCTAAAATTTAGAGTGTTACTTATATTATACTGATTTATTAACTGTATTTCCATATAATAAAAAGAGCTAGGTTTAACTAGCTCTATCAATATATTATCCTTTTTCATGTGTCTTTTTACTATGTTTACTTCCAAAATTATTTGATCTCTTTTTACTATTGGCTTGCACAAGAACAGTCATGTTTTTCACTAATAGCGTTTATACTTCCCTATAAAAAATAAAATTTGCTAAAATCTATACAATTAACCTCTAATCCCTTATCATCTATAATATATCTATTCATATTTATCCAACTCTTACATTTATCAATGATAATTGCATCACTAGATACCACATTTTCTTTTGTTTCTAATACACTATCTACATTATTAATATTCTCTACTTCTATTTCAAATTGTAAATTTTCTAGTAATTCTAAAATTTTCATCTTCAATCTCCCTGAATTTGAAACTGGCTTATCTAAATAGAATATAGCTTTATGAACTTTATACTCTACTAATTTTTCACCCATTAGCTTAATCGCCTTATCAGTTTTATCTATAAGTGAATACGAACCTCGAAGTCCTGCTAAATCTCTTATAGTTCCATCCATTGATTTTATAATTAGTGAATTAGATAGTGCAACTTCTAAAGTTATTATTGTATTAAAACCATCTATATGAATTGTTTTCCCTGATAAAGAATCAGTAACTACTTTAGATTTTCTATTTTTAATATCTTCACTTTTGGATATTCCCCTCACTAAGGCAAGCCTCTGCCTTTCAGATAAAAGATAATGATTTCCTACAAAAGTAGATGCTCCCTTTATCTTATAACCACTATTTAGTAGATACAATAAGTCTTCTCCTGCTTTATATAATTTATCCCTATATTCATCTACGAACTCCTTTTCATCCCTTGGAATATATCCTCTTCTAGTAGTCTTACTCATTATTTTCACCTTACTTTCAACAGTATTATATGTCATTATATTATGGTGTTGCACTTTAAATGGCTTTTCCTACTACTCTTCATTTCCACCATTCATTATGCTCCACATTATAATGATTATTCATACTAGCATTATGGAGTTTGTTAAAATTGATAAATACTTTAATATGTGTTACTATTAGACATTAACTAAAGGATGAAAGGTATGAGTAAATGAATTTTAAAGAATTNNGATTAGTACAAATTTAATAGATATATTAAACAAGTCAGGAATAAAGAATCCAACTGATATTCAAATAGAAAGTATTCCATATATTAAAGAAGGAAAAGATGTTATAGCTGAAGCTCAAACTGGTACAGGTAAAACTTTAGCATTTCTATTACCTCTTTTTGAAAATATTAATCCAAACCTTGATGATACACAAGTGTTAATATTGACTCCAACCCGTGAGTTAGCCATTCAAATTACTAACGAGGCCTCTAAATTAGCTGAGGGCATAAATATAAATATCTTAGCTGCTTATGGCGGAAAAGATATTGGCTCCCAGTTAAATAAGCTTAAGGGAAGCATTCACTTAATAATAGCTACCCCTGGAAGACTTCTTGACCATCTTGAGAGAAAATCAATCAATTTATCTAAACTTAAAACCTTTGTTCTTGATGAGGCAGATCAAATGCTACTTATGGGTTTTAAAAACGAAGTAGAAAATATAATTAAACATACTTCTAAAAACCATCAAACATTATGTTTTTCTGCTACTATGGATTCTTCCGTTAAAAAACTTGCTTATAGATATATGAAAGACCCCATTGTGGTATCTGTGAAAAAAGAAAGCATAACTCTTTCTACTATAAATCAAGAAATCGTTGAAACTACAGATCGCTTAAAGCAAAATTCTCTCTTCAAAGCTCTTGAAGAAGATAATCCATTTATGGCAATAATCTTCTGCAGGACTAAAAGAAGAGCTGATGCTCTTGAAATGGCTATGGGTAAAAGAAAATTTAATTGTGAGAAAATCCATAGCGATGTTCCTCAAAATAAAAGAGAGAGAATCATGAAGTCCTTTAGAAATGCAGATATCCAATATCTAATCGCCACTGATGTAGCTGCAAGAGGTATCGATATTTCTGGTATTACTCACATATATAACTATGACATTCCAGAATCTCCAGAAAGCTATATTCATAGAATTGGTAGAACAGCTAGAGCTGGTGAAAGTGGTTATACTTGCTGTTTTATGGATCCCAAAGACACCAGTTTACTTGAAAAAATCGAAGAAAAAATTGGATTTAAAATTTCTAGAAGAACTATAGATTTATTTTAACTTAGAGTTAAAAGTTATATGAACTAATAAGGTACTAAGGACTAATTTATTTCCCTTAGTACCTAGCTTTAATATGATTAAAGAATGGTATTCCTTTTAGAGGATTCTCAAGCCAATGAAAATGCTTCCTTCCAAATATTACTTAACTCATTTTACATTTAATTATCCCTCTACGTTTTTAATAATATAAGTTACGTACTTCCTTAACAAGATTATTGTTCTCAATATAATCATTCTTAATTGCTTCTCTTACTTTCAAACTCATAAACATCCCCCTCAAACCCTCTCTATAATACAGTATAATCTAGAATTTCCATTCCCTCCTGTGAAGTTGTCGATTGTGTAGTTAATATATTTTGATACATTAAGTAATAAGCTGATGCAGACCAGCTAAAGTTTTTAGTATGCATACCTTCTCCTGTTAAGGGATTATAGTTTTCTCTTATAGGACCATCTTCAACTACTCCTTCTGCATTAAGAAACATCTTTTCTACCATCTCTGCTGCTTCATTATAATAGCCATAGTTTTGTAAAGCCTCAACTCCATAGAAAGCTTGGTCTAACCACACTGGCCCTCTCCAATATTCACTTTCATTAAAGCTTGGATTATCTTGCGATGCTGTTCCAAGTGGTATTAGTGTATTGAATTTACTCCCATCAATCATATTATCTATAACTTGTTTTGCTTCTTCTTGTGTTACCATTTTAGCCCATAATGGTATCCATCCTTCTGGCCCCTTACCTCTATTTACTAACAATTTCTTTTGAAAACCATCGGAACTTATCTGTAAGTCATAAAAGAAACCTGTTTCGTTATCAAACATGTTATCCTGTACATATTTTCTAACATATTCAGCTTCTTTTTCATACTTATTAGCATCCACTGTATTTTCTAATACTTTAGCCATTGACTTTAAAAAGCCTTTTTCAGCATAAAGGTAAGAATTTAAATCTACTGATTCTTGATTTATGGAGTATCCTAAAATTTTTCCTTTATCATCTTTATTCTCAAATACATCTATCCCTGTATCATACTTACCATAGCCTTTGACATCAAATCTTGGGGCATTGTCCATCCCACTTTCCCAAGCCGCTGCTAAAATTATTTCTTCTTTACTATTGTTAGCTTCATGTACCATTCCACCATATTCAGCTATTCCGTTTTTATCATGGTCTCTGTTAGTGTACCACCAACCATGGTAAGCTACTACTTTAGGATACATTTCTTCTAAGAATGCTTTATCATCTGTAGCCTTATAAACATTCCATACAGCCCATCCTGCTAAAGGTGGTTTTGAGTTCCTTTCATTCCAATTTTCACCCACACCACCTCTAGCACTATCTTTATTATAAAATATAGCATCTATTATAGTACCCGCATCTTGGGTTCTTACTTCATCCTCTATCGTTATCTGATAATCAAATAAAGCTCTTATATTATTTTTAGCTAATTCTCCGTTAAATCTGGCTATAGCAACTGCTTGCTTCCATGAGTCCCAAGCCCACATTCCTATGAACCACTTATNNAATAAGCTACCTGCTGGACTCCTCCAATTAGTTATTAATGTTTCAATAGCTTTTACAACAGCTTTTTTATATTCTAGATTTACTTGCTTTTTAGAATTACTATTTTTAGAATTACTAAAAGTTTTATATAGATAGCCTTGCCAACGCATATTATTTTTAGCAAAATGCTTCTCTAGATTCAATGTTAAATCTTGAAGCATATTCTGTTCCACTCTTAACTCATCTTCAGTAAATACATAAGTCTCCGTTGAATAAGTTTCATATGACTCCTTCACACCGATAATTACTGCATCTTTAAGCTTAGTTGTATAAGTATTTCCTTCTACTGTTGTTTCAACATTACCTTTATAATTTACTAAAAACTTAGTTTCCTTGGTAGAGAAATAGCTACACGGAAGCCTTAATTTTGAAAATTTAACTTGAACTCCATTTTTCATAGATTTCAAAGTTTGTCCTAACTCATATACTCTTCCCTTTTCTGTTTCCTTCAATTTATTAAATATATTTCCTGACCACTCTAAATTAATCTTTAATTTATGATTAGTATTATTCTGTATCTTTGTTCTTATTAATGAACTTCTATTGGTAGCAAATATTAATTCCAATATTAAATTAAAATCCTTTAATTTATATTCTTGCACTAATTTGCCTGGATAATAGTTAAAATATACTTCTCCTTTGCCCAAATCATAAGCTTGTCTATTACTTGTATTTGTAATCTTAATTTTACTTATAGTATCACTTAAATTAACTGGATATTCTTCGGCTATAATTACAGGTCCTGCGAATCCACCATAAAGATTCTTCTCATCCTTTTCTGGTAAATAATATCCATGCCATGCTCCTAAATCGGAAAAGTTATTATACCTATTAGTGGAATATGATCCATATAATAATTCAGTTGGGTTAGCTGATATATTTAATACATTACTAAAATCTATTAACTCTGCTCTTTCATCATCTAGGGCATTTGAGTCTGTGAAATTGAAAGTTATGTTATCATCTGATGACCTTTCTATAACTATATTTTTTTCTAATCCAAATGTCATAAAAGCCTCCCTATGTCAAAGGTTATTAAGCAACTAATTATGATTATAATCTATACTTCTTCCCGATAAATAAAATGTTTTATTTCCTTTTCATTATTTAATAGTAACTCTTTGGCATTTGTTGGATATAGCTCAATATTTAAAATATCTTTCAAATCCACCCATGAAAACTCAAGTTTAAATGATGTATTATCCATTTTTTCAATTCCATAAAAATCTCCACGCAATGGAATCTGCGTATCATCATTTAAAGCAACTTTATAAAATAAGTTAATTTGATGACATGGTTTATCTCCCCAAGGAAAGAATATTTCACCTACCCACTTTAAATTCTCTACTTTTATATCTACACCTATTTCTTCTCTAAATTCTCTAATAAGAGTTTCTTCATTAGTTTCTCCAAAAGAAACATGCCCACCTGGAATTGCATAACCTGTATCACTTAAAGGATGTTGAAGTAAAATTCTATTATTTTTAATTAATATTCCTGCAACTCGATAACTAAAAACAAAGTCATCATTTTTAAACAGTATATCTTTGCTCATTGGGTTATCCTCCTAATAATATAATATAAATAATCCTTACTTAGTTTTATGAGAAAACTATGAGGTAATTCTCCATTACGATACCCTTTCGACATTTTCTCTTTGGCCTCTATTCCAAATCAATTTGGTTACCATCTTTAAAATGCATCTAGCATATCTTGTTTACTACACAAAGTATCCTCCTGCAAAATTATTATAATATTTATTTATCATTATCCTATGACTATTTGGTATATCATCAGGTAATTGTTCATAACTAAAAAATTTCAATTCCTTAGTTTCAAAATCATCAACCTTNNTACCTCTAAAACTCTTAGTAAAATATCCAACAGTTATAAAGTATGCTTTATCATCATTAGGTAAATCTATATAGCATTTTTCTCCTGATGTAGTTCCTAGTAGCCTTAGTTCCTTAATATCTAATCCTGTCTCTTCCTTTGCTACCCTAATAGCAGTTTCTTCAAGGGATTCTCCTAATTCCGTGATTCCTCCAACTAATCCCCATTTATATGGAAATGTTCCCCTTCTTTGAAGTAAAACTTGATTGTTCTTATTTATTATTAATACATTTACTCCTGTTAAGTTTATTACATCATGCCCAACTCTATCACGTATGNNACATAATTCATTATCTCGATTTGCCCCTTCTATTAATTATTTCATAAATCTGATTTACTATAACATCTACAAGTAACGAGCCATCTATTATAAAATTAGAATTTGATTTTACATTTACCTTTTATACAATTTTTGTTTATATTTCTAATATTTATATTATATCATATATATATTTTTTTATTTTCATATAAATTTATATTAATAAAAACTTTTAAATTATTATCACAGCCTCTAAATATAAACAGCATAAACTGAATTAATATACAATAAGAACCTTCAGATATTAACTTATGATATTCAAATATGGAACTTTCCATCACTAACAAGTGACAGTTAATATCAGTACTAAAAGCTCATAATTACATCATTGTTCATACAACATAAATACTTTTCAATTATATTAAAGGCATGAAGCTAACTCATGCTCTTCATGCCTTTAATATAAAAGTAATAGAAAACTGTTTAAAGAAAAACTTTAACACACTTTTTTCTCGTACTAATTATATTCTTTATATTTTATAGTTTTCCAATAACTATTATTGTATAAAATTTTTTATTAAATCAAGATTATTCTTTAAACGCTTATTACTAGGAGATATTTCGACAGCTTTTGTGATATAGTAATATGCCTTCTTGTAAAGTTCTAAATTAAAGCAAGCAATAGAAGCAAGATCATATGGTTCTGAACCCCAAGATCCAGGTTCATTAATATAAGATAATGGCCTATCTTCTATTTTAAGTGCACATTCCACCATATAAAGTACCCCTGACCATTCTTGCAAAACATATAACAAATTGGCCATGTTAACATATGGTTCTCTCACATTAGGCTCCTCTAAAATAGCTTTGGTAAACCATTCCTTAGATTTATTAATATCTCCTTTCTCCATATAAGATTTTGCTATATATCTCATAGAAGCGGAGCGCTCAGCTTTCCATAATGCTGTTGGTAATTCAAGATGCTTTAATAATGTACTAATACATTTATCCCACATCCCCATATACATATATTCTCTACCTAAGTAATGTAAATTTCTATCATCATTTGGGTCCTCCTGTACTGACAATTCAAGAAGTCCTAAATATTGTGCCCTAGACTTTGTTTTTTCAGGATAATGATTTAGTTGAATTTTTGGTTCAGTATCAACAATATATTGCTGATCACCATAATAATTCAAAACCTCATGAACAGGATGAACCCACTTAAAACCATGTCGTGCATGAATTTTTTCATACAAAAAAACATACCCTTCATTTCCATCTTCATCAAAATTCCAAGTATATCTATACCGTAACTGTTGAGTATCTTTTTTCCACGCATTTTCAATCTTTTCTCTCCAGCCTTTTTCAAATACTTCATCTAGATCTGTACACACACAGATATCAATATCTTCAGGCACTAAATCTAATGATTTATTTCTTGCTACATCAAATCTCCAAGGATTAAAAGTTTCTTTATATACATTCACTCCTAATTCCTTCAACTTGTTTACTGTATTGTCTGTTGAGCCAGTGTCTAAAACTATTATAGTATCAGCTTCAGACATTGATTCTACCCATCTTTCAACGAACTGTTCTTCATTTTTACATATTGCATATACGCAAATTTTATATGAATTCATCATAAAACACCTCACTAAGCTCTGAAATCTTTAGAATTTATACATCTATTTTCCATAATAATTCAATATTTGTATTATATTCATAATTTACATTTTAAGTTGATTAACATTTTATTACTATTATTTTTAAATTCAGCCGGGGTTATAGTAACCCCAGCTGAATAAATTTTATAGGTGTACACTAACTATTGATAAAGATGCACGAACATTTGCATTTTCAGCGAGCAATACTGGACACGTACTTATATTTGTTAAGTTAATTTCGTCTCCAATATTTCCATTGATTATTGCAAACCCTGAAATTTGGTCTTGTACAGTATTAGAATTACTTGCTGGGCCCTGTATGGAACAATTTTGTAAAACTGCAAAAGAAACATAAGTTGCTGTTGTTCTCTCATAAGAAATCCACCAACTAATATAGTAAATACCTGCTCTATTAATAGTAATAGTTGTATTTGTATTCCAAACTAAATCTTCATCACAGTTACTATTAATAGCATCAAATACGATTGGCGCATTTACTAGAACTTCTTGTTGTAGAATTCTAGAAACCTGAATTCCTCTCAATTGTGAATTTCCACCAGTAGGACCTGTTGGGCCTTGCGGGCCTGTTGGGCCTTGGGCTCCTGTTGCTCCCTGTGGACCTGTTGCTCCTGTTGCTCCTATTTGACCTTGTGGGCCTGTTGGGCCTTGAGCTCCTGTTGCTCCTGTTGCCCCTATTGGACCTTGTGGACCTGTTGGGCCTTGTGGGCCTGTTGGGCCTTGGGAACCCATGCATCCTCTTTGGCCTTGTGGGCCTGTTGGGCCTTGGGAACCCATACATCCTCTTGGGCCTTGTGGACCTGTTGGGCCTTGAGCTCCTGTTGCTCCTGTTAGCCCTTGTGGACCTGTAGAACCCGTTGCTCCTGCCGCTCCTGTTGCTCCTGTTGGGCCTTGTGGGCCTGTTGGGCCTTGAGCTCCTGTTGCTCCTGTTGCTCCGGTTACTCCGGTCGCTCCTGTTGCTCCTGTTGCTCCTTGTGGACCTGTTGGTCCTTGCGCTCCTGTTGCTCCAGTTGCTCCCATTGCTCCTTGTGGGCCTGTTGGTCCTATTGGGCCTTGTGGGCCTGTTGGGCCTTGCGCTCCTGTTGCTCCTGCTACTCCGGTTGCTCCTGTTGCTCC
>DKGY01000029.1:0-446 GCA_002453475.1 Clostridium sp. UBA6758
CTTCTTCAGGAACTAGTGGATTTAGTTTAATCATGACATCTTTACTAAAGGCCCTGGGTGAAAAAGAGAGACAAACTCAGCAGGGCATAGATCAAAATAATAGAGCTAATAATAGTTCTAATGGTATAAATGATATAAGTAATGTCATTGTAAGAGCTTTAGGAGGAGCAACTCCTTCCACAGTAGTAAGTGCTACAGGTACTGACTCTGAAAGAATTGAAAAAGCCATAGCTGATGCTTCTACTAAGTATGGAGTAAATGCTAATTTAATAAGAGCTATAATTAAAACAGAATCAAACTTTAATCCTAATGCAGTATCTCCTGCTGGAGCTAAAGGATTAATGCAGTTAATGCCTTGTAACATAGAGCACTATGGAGTTAATGATGCATTTAACATAGAGCAAAATGTTGATGCAGGTACAAGACACATAAAGGATTATCTTAAA
>DKGY01000029.1:472-16356 GCA_002453475.1 Clostridium sp. UBA6758
TAAAACCTATAATAATGACTTAAACATGGCACTAGCAGCATATAACTTTGGACCAGGAAATATGTCATCTAGAGGAATAAGTAGCTCCAGTGACTTTTATAAATTACCATCAGAAACAAAAAATTATTTAGCAAAGATAAATAATTTAATATAATAAGAACTTAGAATAAACTAAATCTTAAGCTAGTGTTGAGCCTGTACTTATATTATTGACGCTCAGCCGTTTCGAAGCATTGATTTACTAGAGGATTTATTCAAGGTAAAATCTACAACACAACAACTCGTATGCACTCAAACAAGTTGTGTTGCTTTACGATTTTACCATTCATAAATCTTAAGTAAATCTAATGCTCCTACAAATGGCATTCGCTAACAATAATATTAAAGTACAGGCTCAACATTTTATAAAGATTGGCAAATTATTTTGAAACAGCTTTTATAATATATACTAAATTAATTTTTCTTAACTCTTTCAAGAATAATAGTTACTTCATTTTCATTAACAACACCATATATAAAGCTTCCACTTCCTTTTAGGTTAGGTATTATGTTAAATACCCTCCAGCCAGTTGATGCATATCCATTAAGTTCTTGTTCTAAATCTTCTGCACTGTTTAAATCAAATCGCCATTTCAAAACCTTATATTCATACATAAAAATATATCCCCCTTGTGGTAATTATGTTCTTGATATTTTATAATGTACATTTAAATAATACACATATACAAATTATAACATTAATTACACCTAATAAATATATTAATAAAATTCACGTAATTATTTTGAAAAATATATAGAGATTATCATGACTTTAGTAATGAGAGTAGGTAAAGACATATATAATAAAATTATGTTAAAATATTAGATATATTTTAAAAGTAATGTTAAAATGAATTTTGACTAACAATAATATTAGTTTATATAAATAAAGGATGGTATGATATGGAACGTTTAGATAAAATATTAGGAAATTTGGGATATGGAAGTCGTAAGGAAGTTAAGGTTAGTTGTAAAAATGGAGAAGTTGTAGTTGATGGAGAGGTTATAAAGGATAGTTCAACTAAAGTTGATCCAGAGACAGCAGTTATTGAGGTAAATGGAGAAAGGGTAATGTATAGAAAGTATGTTTACCTACTTTTAAATAAGCCAGCAGGAGTGGTAAGTGCAACCTTTGATAATTATGATGAGACTGTTATAGATTTATTAGATCCAGAATATCAAGTTTTTGAGCCATTTCCAGTGGGAAGATTAGATAAGGATACTGTAGGATTCTTATTGCTTACTAATGATGGAGCTTTAAATCACAAATTAATTGCTCCTAAAAACCATGTAGATAAGGTTTATTATGCAGAAATAGATAAGCCAGTGGATGAAAAAGATGTAGAGAGTTTTAAAAAGGGTATTGTCATAGATGATGGTTATAAGTGTATGCCAGGAAAATTAGAAATAATTTCTTCTACGGAAGATGGTTCTGAAGTTTTTGTTACAATACAGGAAGGCAAGTTCCATCAAGTAAAGAGAATGTTTGAAGCTTTAGATAAGTCTGTTGTGTATTTAAAAAGAGTTAAATTTGGACCTATGGAACTGGATGAAACCTTAGAAGAAGGAGAGTATAGAGAACTGACTGAAGATGAAGTAGAGATACTAAATAGTCTATAGGAATTAATTTGAATATATATACATTTAATTGAATATAAAATATAATATGGGGTAAAGTGTAGAAAATTCAAATAAAATATAAAAATTAACAATTAGTTTATATTTTTTATTATAAATTTACTTGAAAATTTATAAAATTATATATATAATATATATATAAATAGAATAAATAACCCCTTTTTATTTATACGTATAACCTAACCCCAAGGGTTATACTAGTTATTTTATGTCGAATATAATTGTATATTATTGCAAGGAAAAAACCCATTGGTTACCCCCGATGGGTTTTTTCTCGTATAAGGCATCTGAAAATTCAATTCTTCTTGGAAAACATATGTTATATAAGATAAATCTAGAAATTACATAGTATATATTGTAAACTATATGTACTATGTAAATATATAATGTAAAAAACACATAACATAGATTTAATGGAGCAATAATAGTAAATAGGTATACTAATTATAAAAGGATAAATAATATGTATTAAGAAGATATATTACTTAAAGAAGAGAGAAGTTTGAGAGGACGTGTATNNAAGAGAAGTGCTTATAAGCTTTATGAAAGAGAAGGCTTATAAACCAATGAGTTTAAAAGAATTATCTAAAATATTTGGTATAGGTAAAAAAGAATCTAAAGAGTTTTCAAACCTACTAGATGAAATGGAGAAAGATGGAGAAATAATAAAAAATAGAGCAGAGTTATATGGTATTCCAGAGAGAATGGGCATACTTAAGGGGGTTTTTGCAGCTAACCAAAAGGGCTTTGGCTTTGTAATTGTAGAAGAAGATAGACCAGATATATTTATCCCTGCTAGTAATGTGAATAGTGCCATGAACAATGACGTGGTATTAGTTAAAGTATTAAAAGATGAAAACAATGGTAAAAAATCTGAAGGGGAAATTATCAGAATTGTTGAAAGAAAGAACAAAAAATTAGTTGGAACCTATGAAGATAGTAGAAACTTTGGATTTGTTGTGCCAGACGATAAAAAGATAGGTCAAGACGTATTTATTTCTAAAAATGATAGAAATGGAGCTAAATCAGGTCAAATAGTAGTGGTAGAAATAACTAGCTGGCCAGAAAAGAGAAGAAATCCTGAAGGAAAAATCATTGAAATCCTAGGAGAAAAGGGAGATAAAGGAATAGATATCCTAACTATAATAAGAAAGCACAATCTTCCTGAAGAATTCCCAATACAGGTAGAGGAATATGCAGAAAGAATAGAAGATATGGTTCCTCAAAGTGAAATTGATAGAAGAAGAGACCTTAGAGATGTAACTATGGTTACCATAGATGGAGAAGATGCAAAGGACTTAGATGACGCTGTTTCAGTAGAAATCCTAAAAAATGGAAACTTTAAGCTAGGAGTTCACATTGCAGACGTATCTCACTATGTGAGAGAAAATAATGTCCTTGATAAGGAAGCCTTTAAAAGAGGTACCTCTGTATATCTAATTGATAGAGTTATCCCAATGCTTCCTAGAAAACTATCCAATGGAGTATGTAGCTTAAATCCAAAGGTAGATAGACTTGCTCTTAGTTGCTTTATGGAAATTGATCCTACAGGAAAAGTAGTAGACCATGATATCTTTGAAAGTGTAATAAAAACTAATGAAAGAATGACCTACACCGATGTAACCAAGATTCTTAGAGATGAAGATGCTGAAACCATAGAAAAATATAAACATCTTCATGAAGATTTTAAGAATATGGGTAGATTATTTGAACTCTTAAACAAAAAGAGATTATCAAGAGGTGCCATAGACTTTGACTTTGATGAGTGTAGAATAATCTTAGATGATACTGGTAAACCCATAGATATACTACCTCGTGAAAGAGCCATAGCCAATAGAATAATAGAAGAGTTTATGCTTATATGTAATGAAACTGTAGCAGAACATTTCTTCTGGCTTAATGCACCATTTGTTTATAGAGTTCACGAAGACCCAGACATGGAGAAATTATTACACTTCAGCGAATTCGTATATAACCTAGGATATCATGTAAGATTTAAAGAAGATGAGATTCATCCAAGGGAGCTTCAAAAGATTCTAGAGAATGTTAAAGGCAAGAAAGAAGAAACAGTAGTTAGTACTTTACTTTTAAGATCTATGATGAAAGCAAAGTATTCTCAGGTATGTGTAGGACACTTTGGTCTTGCTGCTAAATACTATTGTCACTTCACATCTCCAATAAGAAGATATCCTGACCTGGTAATTCATAGAATTATAAAGGAAATGATAAATGAAGGGTTAACTCCTAAGAGAGAAAAGAGACTAAAAACCTTTGTAGTAGATGCTTCAAGACAATCTTCTGACACTGAAAGAATGGCTGTAGATGCAGAACGTGAAGTAGATGACTTAAAGAAAGCTGAATATATGCTAGATAAGATAGGAGAAGAATTCGAAGGAATCATATCCTCTGTAACTAGCTTTGGTATGTTCGTTGAACTTCCTAACACCATAGAAGGTTTAGTTCACATTAGTGAGCTTCATGATGACTACTATATTTATGATGAAAAACATCTAGCGTTAATTGGAGAGAGAACTAAGAATATCTACAGATTAGGAGATGAAGTTAAGGTAGTTTGCTCTAAGGTTGACATAGATGCTCACGATATTTACTTTGAGGTAGTCAAACCACAAGCAGAAGAAGAGGAAGAAGAAATGTCCCTAGACATTGATGATTTAATTTTTGGAGAGTAAAGTATAGTTTAGAAGTAAATGGACTTTCACAAAATTAACTAATCTAATAAAAATGTTGAGCATGCCCATATATTATTAACAAAATAGAATATTTAGAGAACGAAAACTTAAGGACAAAAATTTAACATTATATAAGGAGAGTTAAAATTTTATTTATTAAATTAAATATGATTTTATCTCTTCCTTTTTATGTAATTTACTAGAATTTAAGGGGTATAAATAAAAATATAGGGTTATTTTACATATAAGAGTGTGGAAATCAAAAAAAGATTGTTAAAAAGTTAAACAAATCAGATAATTTTTTAACAAAGTACTAGCATTTTTAGAAAAAGGTGGTATACTTAAATTATAAATGTTAAATAAATAACAAAATTTAAAGTTTGTATTAGGGAGGTTCATATTATGGCACGTTTTACATTACCAAGAGATATATATCATGGAGAAGGAGCGTTAGAAACTCTGAAAACTTTAAAGGGGAAGAGGGCTTTCATAGTTGTTGGTGGCGGATCTATGAAGAGATTCGGTTTCCTGCAAAAGGTTGAAGACTACCTAAAAGAAGCAGGTATGGAAGTTGAATTATTTGAAGGGGTAGAACCAGACCCATCAGTAGAAACAGTTATGAAAGGTGCAGAAGCTATGAGAAGCTTTGAGCCAGACTGGATAGTTTCTATAGGTGGAGGATCTCCAATAGATGCAGCAAAAGCAATGTGGATATTCTACGAATACCCAGAATTTACTTTTGAACAAGCAGTTATTCCATTTGGACTACCTGAATTAAGACAAAAAGCAAAATTCGTTGCAATACCATCAACTAGTGGTACAGCTACAGAAGTTACAGCATTCTCTGTAATTACTGATTATAAAGCTAAAATTAAATATCCATTAGCTGATTTCAATATAACACCAGATATAGCAATAATAGATCCATCACTTGCACAAACAATGCCAAAGACTCTAGTTGCTCATACTGGAATGGATGCTTTAACTCATGCTATAGAAGCATACACAGCATCACTAAGATCAAACTTTTCAGATCCATTAGCATTAAAAGCAATTGAAATGGTAAAAGAATACTTAATAGATTCTTATAATGGATGTGAAAAATCAAGAAACTTAATGCACGAGGCTCAATGCCTTGCAGGAATGGCATTCTCAAATGCACTACTAGGAATAGTTCACTCTATGGCTCATAAAACAGGAGCAGTATTCCACATTCCTCATGGATGTGCAAACGCAATCTTCCTTCCATATGTAATTCAGTACAATAGAACTAAATGTGAAGATAGATATGCAGACATAGCTAGAATGTTAAAATTAAATGGAAATACAGATTCAGAATTAACTGATTCATTAATAGAAATGATCAATGACTTAAATACAAAACTAAGTATTCCTCACTCAATGAAGGAATACGGTGTTACCGAAGAAGACTTCAAAGCAAATCTTGAGTTCATAGCTCACAATGCAGTACTTGATGCATGCACAGGCTCAAACCCAAGAGAGATAGACGACAAAACAATGGAAAGACTATTTGAATGTACTTACTACGGTAACAAAGTAGAATTCTAAGTAAGAGTCTAAATCTTTGATTTAGTTACTCGAACTTACTCATTGGAACAAAGTGAGAAGGAGTTTCCTTGCGACCAAAGGGAGAAAAAGAAATCTAGGATTTGGTCAGTGGAACAAAGTAAGAAGGGGTTTCATTACAATAGAGGGGAAATAAACAATTTAGTTAGTGGAAGAAACTCCACATATAAAAGTGGAGTTTCTTATATTATGTTATTAATTCTGTTGAACTAAGGTACAGCAGATTTAAAAAATATCCTTATATAATTCATCAAATCAAATCAAATCAACTTGGAAGAGCTGTCTCAAAGTAGAATTAAAAAAATTCTACCGTGAGACAGCTCTTCTAAGTTCTACTCCAAATCTATAATTTGGTTAAGTAGAACTTACTCATTTGAGCGAAGCGAAAAGGAGTTTCCTTGCAACCAAGGAGAGAAAAGAAATCTATGCTTTGATTAAAAGTTGTAAAAAGCTTCCCAAATTGGAGGCTTAAATATTTGAAGAAATCCCTGAAACCACCACAGCGTCAACAACTAGTTAAATAGTTCCCTAGTTATATATTTATATAGTTTTATATAAACATATTTTTATCGGTAAATAGTTTTCTATAGAAATAGAGAAAAATATAACAATTTAGCAAGTTTCCTATATAGATATTTTTAATTTTAAACATTTAAAATATAGATTTCTCCTAGAAGGCTTGAATACAGTTATATCAAGGCTTTAGCTATGGAAGAACATGAAAACATAGGAACATAAAAAGCTAAAAACATGGAAATTAGTGAAATTAAATTAATATGAAAATTATTTTTATATGTCTATAACATTTTAAAGAATTAAAATTCATATATTTCAAGGTTAATAATTACAATATTTTTATTTTAGGTTATAATAAAAATAGGATATACTATACAATACATTTTAAATTTAGTAAAATCACATGTATAATGAGAAAATTATATATTAATGATAAAAGTAGGTGAAAACATGGCAAAGAAATTAGGAACTAAGACTTTAGTAGAAAATAGAAAAGCAAGACACGATTACTTCATAGAAGAAGCTATGGAAGCTGGAATAGTACTTGTAGGAACAGAAGTTAAATCTATAAGAGCTGGAAAAGCGAACCTTAGAGATAGTTATGCAGATGTATACAATGGAGAAGTTTTCGTAAAAAATATGCACATAAGCCCTTATGAGCAAGGAAACATATTTAACAAAGATCCTCTAAGAGTAAGAAAGTTACTTCTTCACAAAGGGGAAATAGATAAACTTTTAGGATTCACGGCTCAAAAGGGGTATACTCTAATACCACTAAGCTTATATCTTAAAGATGGTAAAGTAAAAGTAAACCTTGGAGTTTGCAGAGGTAAAAAGGATTACGACAAGAGAGATGTAATGCTAGAAAAAGCAGCGAAGAGAGACATAGACAGACAAATGAAAGAGAAATACAGATAAGAATCTAAATCTTTGATTTAGTTATTAGAACCTACTCATGTGAATAAAGATGAGCAGGAGTTTATTTGGCATAATAGAATTTTGATATGAAGTATGGGAAGTTTAAATAGGGGGAGCGGTAAGATATGAAAAGGATAATTACCATTCAACATACTCAATCAGTTCACCATACCAATGGAATGATTGGTTCATGGACAGATTGGGATTTAACTAACCTAGGAAAAGAACAAGCAAATAACATTGGGATAAAACTTAAAGAAGAGCTTTCAAAAGATAATGTCTATGTTATGTATTCTTCAGATTTAAAAAGAGCAAAACAGACCGCCGAAATTGTAGCAAAGCATTTAAACTTAAAACCCATCATTAATGAAGCTCTAAGGGAACGTAACCTTGGTTCTGCTGTAGGCAAAAGTGTACAGTGGCTTAGAGAAAATCAAACAGCATGGGAAAAGACAATTGATGATAGATGTATACCAGATGTTGAATCAAGAAGAGAAACTTGGAATCGTCTAGAACCTTTCTACAATGATATAATTAGCAGTGATGATGAGAATATAATTATTGTTTCTCATGGAGATACATTAAGTATTTTCAACGCTATGTGGCTAGGACTTAAGCTAGATGATCTTAATAACTGTGATTTATTTGGATTTGCAGGTGGAGTTTCTCATTTTATAGAAGATGACAATGGAAAACACATCATAAAGAGACTGGGCGATTTGTCTTATATAAAATAGTTAGATTTACCTATGTATAATAAAATAAATTTATATTTAGTGTGAAAGTATCATTATAAATGGTACTTTTTTTATTTAAATAGATTTGACAAGTACCATATGTAGAATCTAAAGGAAATATGTCCATAAACACTATAAAACTTTTTACAAAACTTTACTTGCTATAAGTATTGATATTGTTTATAATGAATATACGTGGTAATCACTAATAATTACCACTACCTAACATGGGGGCGTACTGGTTTCGACGGGGGTACGTGACATATAGGAAGCGAGTAGAGGGAACTCATGGGCCCGCTTTAAAAAACTATGGGATTAAAGATAAACGCAGAAGACAATTTTGCATTAGCAGCTTAGTATAGTTGCTCGTCCTACCTTTGAGTCCCACGGCTTAGGATAGGGCGCCGATTAGTGGGGAACCGAGCCATGGAAAGCTTTGACCATGGAACGGAATTTATGAAGCTACTGAAGTAGAAACCCGGTCTCTAGGGGTTCTATGGAGGGAATGTTAAAATAGAGACTGCACTCGGAGATGCTTATGTGGAATGGCTTTCGGACAGGGGTTCGATTCAAAAGAGTCGCCTTAGAGAGTAATTTCTAAGTGAAAACTTGGCTTTATCGGTGAAACCGTAACAGATGGTGCTGACGGCAATACCGAGTGGTATGTGAAGAAATTCAACAGCCGTGTATCGACTTATAGGTTCCTAAGGAGTAATCTATGGAATACTAGGATAGAAGATATCAAACTAAACTATGCTTCTATAATACGCCAAGAGTCCTATACAGTATTCAACTTTAAAAGAGAATATTGGAAGAGGAGGAAAATATAGTCAGTACCTGCAGAGATGTAGGAAGTATATGTCCCCTCGCCTCCACCATGAAACCCTCGACAATACAGAAATGTGTTGTCGAGGTTTTTTTTATTTAAGTTTGATGTATAAGTATTTCTTAAATATAGTTAAGGTGAATCGCATTTGTAACTAAAATTAGAGTATAATATTATTGACAAGCTTATGTATTGGAAGTGATGGGAGCGGTGGAAATGAATAATTTTAACTTTATAGGGGAAGTATCAAAGCATCTCGAACATTTAGGAATAGATATGGAAAAATATTGTATTAGCCAAAAAGATGCATGTATGCTCGAAATAGATTTTTATTTTAATCATTTAGTTGACTTATTGTGTTCAAAATTAGAGATGAATATTGAAAAAGATACGTCAATAATTGAGAAAATAAACTTAATTCAAGAAAGTGGACAAGTTAAAATATCAGTGATAAGGGTTTTAGAATTAATAAGAAGAAATATAGTAGATTTTCAATTTGCTAAGATTACTGATAAAGCAATTTTATTATGCTTGGAAAGATGTTTTAAATTAACGAAATGGTTCTATTCATATGTTAGTGGAGATAATAAAAAGATAAATAAATGCTATATTATGCCTATAGATACGAACATAAAAATAGACTTTAATAAAGAATATATTGAAAAGAAAAGGAAAGAAAATGATTCAAATTGTAAATTAGATATGATACAATTTAACGCTATAAAAAAGTCTAAGTCTATAGATAAATTATGCTTAGATCAAATTACAGATGATTTAGGATTAACAGAAGAAGATACAAGAAAATTAATAATTGATATAATGCTTAAAGATGTTGGATGGGACGTCAATGATGAAAATTTTGTAGAGTTAGAATTTGAAGTTAATGGATATAATGCTAATCCATCAGGTACGGGACGTATTGATTATTTATTAAAAAATAAAAAAGGAGACCCAATTGCAATTATTGAAGCTAAAAAGACTAGTGTTGATCCATTAACTGGAAAGAAACAAGCTAAATTATATGCTGATAGTATTGAAAAAATGTATGGAATTAGACCGGTTATATTTTACACAAATGGTTTTAATACATGGATTTGGGATGATATAGCTAAAAGTTCAGGAGCTCCAAGAGAAATCTGGGGATTTTATTCATTGGATGAACTAGAATTTATGATTATGCAAAGGGATATACTGAAACCTTTAAATATACAAAACATAGAAAAGTCAATAGTAGATAGAGAGTATCAACTAAAAGCAATTGAAGATATATTTAACACATTTACAAATGGAAATAGAAGAGCTCTGGCTGTAATGGCTACCGGTACAGGAAAAACAAGAACAGCGATAGCATTAACTAAATGTCTTATTGAAGCCAATTATGCAAGAAGAGTGCTGTTTTTAGTAGATAGGGATGAACTAATAGATCAAGCTATGGAAGGCGATAATAGTTTTAAGACGTTTACAAAATATACCAGAGTGCGAATAAAAGCAAACACTGCAAATGATAGAGATAAATGTTTATATTTTTCAACATATCAGGCTATGAGCAGATATTATAGAAATTTTGGAGTAGGTTTTTTTGACTTAATTATATGTGATGAGTCTCATAGAAGTATATATAAAGTGTATAAGGATATTATAGAATATTTTGATGCATATTTATTAGGAATGACAGCTACTCCTAATGAGTTAATTCATAAAAACACGTATAAAGTTTTCAAGTGTATAGGTAAGAAACCAACTACAAGTTACACTTATGATGAAGCATTAGCTAACGTACCACCATACTTATGTAAATATACATCAATTAAGGCTTCTTCCAAATTTTTAACTAAAGGAATAAAATGGAGTCAATTAAGTGAAGAACAACAAGAACAATTAACAGATGAAGGGTATGAAGAAGGATTAATTAACTTTAATGTTTCACAACTTGGAAATAGTATATCGAATGTTGCAACAGATAGATATATAATTAGCACACTACTACAACATGGCATTAGAGTTAAGGGAGAAATTGGGAAAAGTATAATATTTGCAAGAAATATTCCTCATGCAAATGATTTATTAAAACTTATTGATGAGATGTGTCCAGAAAGTAATGGGAAAATAGCAGTAGCAATACATGATAAAGTTAAGCATAATAAAGTACTACTTGAAGAATTTAAAAACAATGATATGCCTAGAATTGCAATTTCAGTAGATATTTTGGATACAGGAGTAGATATACCTGAAATTGTAAATTTATCATTTGCTAAATCTACTCGTTCAAAAACAAAATTTCTTCAAATGATAGGAAGAGGAGTAAGATTGTGTGAAAATATATTTGGCAAAGGAATGGATAAAGAAGAATTTTTGATTATAGACCACTTTGGAAATTTCGAGTTTTTTGACATGAATCCTGAAGGGTATAAGCCAAAGTTTCCAGAATCACTAATTCAAATTAGGTTTAGAAGTATAATAAAATTATTAGAGTTGTATAGTGTTAAAAGTAAAGAAGTTTTATCAACGAGCATTTTGAAAAACATTGTAAAAGATATTAGAGGTGAAATAGCAAAATTAGATTTACGATCACCAATTATAAGAAAGCATATCGAAGTTATAGAGCAAATTAAAAAGAAGCAAAGATGGAATATAATAGATGAAAACTTAATAAAAATATTAAAGCTTCATATAGTACCATTAATGGCATATGTAAGTAACAAAGAAGATTTTAGTTCTATATCTTTTGATACTAAAATTTATGAAATAATCAGACTGAAATTATGTGATAATAACGAATATAAGGTAAGTATTAATTTAATGATAGCTGAATTAATAAAATTAAGATTAAATCTTAATGTTTTTGATGGTAAGAGAGAATATTTTACAGAATGGATGGAGCAAAATAAATGGTATAATTCTAGTTGTGATGAAATATACGAATTTAGAATTCAAGCAAGAGATTTTATGCGATATAAAAATACAAATGAAAAATTAAGGCTCGGAATTGATGTAGAAGATTCGGATTTTAAAATTGAAGACATAAAAAACGAAACAAATAAATTTAAAACTAAATCACAAATGATTGAAGAAGCTAAATTAATAATTGAATCTAAGGATTTTCTAAAGAATTTAATAAAAAAAATTAAAAATGGCTGTAGTATTGATAGAGAGGAAATAGAAAAAAATATTAAATTATATAATGAAACAGTAACTGAATATGATTTAAAAATGCTATGTAAATTAACGGGAGTAAACGATGAAAAAAATATTGTAGCAATAATTAGAAAACTAATTGGCATAAATGAAAAAGTTTTAAATGATAAATTTGAAAATATTATAGTAAAACATAAAATAGTAGAAACTAAGGAGCTAGATATATTGAAATTAATACCAAAGGATATAGTTACTAATAACGGGATTGGATTGGATAGTTTATATAAAGCTCCATATACTAATATAAGTAGTAAAGGAATAGATGGGATCTTTTCAGAAGAAATTGTTGATGAAATATTTGAAGTTATAGAAAACTATAAAATATAAGGAGTTACGTATGTTAAATATAGAACTAAGGAATAAAATAGATAATATTTGGACAAATTTTTGGAATTCAGGAATAACAAACCCATTAACTGTAATTGAACAAATTACATACTTAATGTTTATGAAACAACTTGATGAAAAAGAAATGTTAAAGGAAAGAATTAGTAAAAGGACAAGAAAAGAGTATAAATCTATATTTACAGATGAAGAATGTAGATGGTCAGTTATTAAATTTAGAAATTCTACTGAAATGCTAAAGCTTACAAGGGAAAAAGCATTTCCATTCATAAGAGACTACGCAGGCGAAAACTCTACGTTTAGTCAATATATGAGAAATGCATCATTTTTAATAACAGAACCAGAACTGTTATATAATTCAATTCAAGCTATAGATAAGTTACCGATGGACAATATAGATATTAAAGGAGATTTATACGAATATTTATTAAGTAAATTGACTACAGCTGGAGTAAATGGACAATTTAGAACACCATTGCATATAAGAAAACTTATGGTTAAATTAACAGATCCTAATATAAATGATATTATTTGCGATCCTTCTTGCGGAACAGCAGGATTTCTTATAGAAGCAAGTGATTTTATATTAGAAAAATATACTTCAAATGTAATTGTGGATGATGATGGGGTAGTTCATAATAAAATTGGTGATAAGCTATCTGAACAGCAAAGACAACATTTTGCAACAAAAATGTTCTATGGTAATGATTTTGATATTACAATGCTTAGAATAGCGGCAATGAACTGTATAATACATGGAATAGAACCACCAAATATATTTAATTATGATTCACTTTCAACATCATATAATGAGGAAAATAAATATACTTTGGTATTAGCAAACCCTCCATTTAAAGGTAATGTAAATGAAAAATTAATAAATAAATCTTTGAAAAAAGTTATTAAGGCAAAGAAGACAGAACTTCTATTTATAGCACTAATTCTTAGAATATTAGATGTAGGAGGTAGATGTGCAATAATTGTTCCAGAGGGAGTTTTAACAGAAGCTTCAAAAAAAGATGGTAGAACTTTAAGGGAAAAATTAATTAATGAAAACCAGCTGGAAGCGGTTATATCTCTTCCACATACTATTTTTAAGCCATATGCAAGTGTAGCAACTTCAATATTGATTTTTAACAAGAGTGGGAGAACGGATAAAGTTTGGATGTACAAATTGGAGAATGATGGTTATAGTGATGGGTCTGTAAAGATACCAACACCAGATAAGGATGATATTCCAGACATATTAAATCATTGGAGTAAAATAAAAAATGGAAGTTATAAGGACGTATCTGGGAAGCATAGATTTGTAGATAAGCAAGAAATAATAGAAAATGAGTATCAATTAATTACTAGAATGTATTTAGATGTAGTTAAACTTACAGATAAGTATACGTATGAGAAATTAGGAGTATTGTGTACAATAGAGAAAGGGAATGTACCTGCTTCAGCTAATTCAGATGGAAAATTTATTTTAGTAACTACAGCAGAAGAGTTTAAGAAGTTTGATACATATGAATATGAAGATGAAGCTGTGTGCATACCTTTAGTATCGTCAACGGGACACGGTCATGCTAGTATAAAGAGAGTTCACTATGTATCAGATAAATTTTCAGCTGCTACAATAATGGCGGTACTTAGGGTTAAAGATAAATCAATTTTAAACACTAAATATTTATATTATATTCTTCAGAATTATAAAGATGAAATTATTGTACCTTTAATGGCGGGAGCTGCTAATGTTTCTTTAAGTATTCCTAAGATAGAATCTATTAAGATACCTTTACCTAGTTTAAAGGAACAAGAAGAATTGATAGGGAAATTAGAAAATAATTCGAGAGAAATCATTAAACTAAAAGATAGCCTTAAGAATTGTGAAGAAAATCAAGAAAAGTATAATAGTGAATTTAAAGATATTTTTAAATACAAAGAAAGTTAATTTACTTAGAAGTTATTATATTATTTTGGGATATAATAACTTTTTGCTTTATAGAAAGTGATGTTATAGTTGAATATGTAGAGAAGATAGTATGTAGTAATGGTGAGGTTTATACTAATTCTTTAATATTATGTAATAATGATCATGCAATATCACTAATAATTCTATTAGATTTAACCCCACAGAATTTAAAAGATTACATGGTTGATTAAAAAGCTTTAATTACTAATATAGCAGATGAAGAATACACCTATGCTTTAGAAAAGATTGTAGTAAAGAAACAGGGAAATAGGCAGGAGATAAGATTTAGTGTTTACAAATTTAATGAGAAGTATGGTATGAAGTTATTAGTAAGACCATTAGATTTACAGGAGGAGTTATTCGTAGAATTGTTAAAGAAGGCTTTTGATGATAACTTATTTAGTAAAAGGTTTATAACACAATTAAAGAATTTAATTAATGAAAAATAAGACTTAATTATCAGTATTAATGGTAATTAAGTCTTATTTATTTTAGGAGGATTTATGGGATGTTTGCCATATGACCAGCAATAATGGTAGTAAATTGTGGGGAGTGCAAATACTTAAGATTAATAAATGATATATGTTTGTACGAAAAATGAAAGAAAATCTTCACCTAATCAAATTGTTATATTCAACAAATTTGTTAAAAAGTAATATTTTGTTTAAAAAAACAGCAATAATATATATAATGTATATATAGGTGAAAAAGCGAGGGGATAAAATTGGGAATAGCAAAATGGTGGAAAATAGATTTTCATACACATACACCAGCAAGTAATTGTTTTAAAAATAAGTCAATTACAGAGGAAGAGTGGATTAATTCTGCTATTGATAGTGGCTTAGATGGAGTGGTTGTTACAGACCACAACTCTGTTGAATGGGTAAAGAGATTAAGAGAAGCAAATAGAGAAATATTAAAAAAAGATAAAGATAGAAAATTAGCAATATTTCCAGGAGTAGAATTGTGTGTTGGAACTAGTTTTATTCATGTTTTAATAGTTTTTAATCCGGTGTTATCGAATGAAAAAATACAAGAGTTTATAACTAGAGCAGGAATAACTAGTGAGTATTATGCAGACACAACAATGCAAGTTAGTGAAGATGAATTATCAAAACTTATAAAGGAGTATGCTAATGATATTCTTGTAATACCTGCACATTTTAATAAAAATAAAGGCTTGTGCAAGGAATTAAATCAAAATGGAATAAAAGAATTTGCTAAAAAAATAAGAATTGATGCTATTGAGGTAAGAGATGAAGAGGATGAAAAGGAATATAATAATAAAGTAAGAAATAAGATAATAGCACCTGTAGCGTTAATAGTAGGCTCTGATAATCCAGGGAAATCACTAGGTGAACATTCGATTATAGGATTCGGAGACTCTTATACATATGTAAAAATGAGTGAATGTTCTATTGAAGGGTTAAGAC
>DKGY01000029.1:16372-47655 GCA_002453475.1 Clostridium sp. UBA6758
ATGTGTACTGAAAGATGGAAAAATAAATTGTAATAACTTAAATGAGGTCTCGCAAAATTATATTGCAGGAATGCAAATAGAAAATTTAAAACATGTAGATAAACTAAATTTTAGATTATCTCCTAATTTAAACTGTATAATTGGAGGGCGTGGTTCAGGTAAATCTACAATAGTGGAGATGATGAGGTTAACTTTAAATAGATATGAAGAAGGCGTTAATAAAAATACTTTAATTGAAAATACATTTATTAAAGATAGTGAAGCTAAAGTATTTTATAATTTCGGAACTAAAAATAACTTTGGGGTTAAAGTTGTCGGTGGAGATCGAAATAAGCATAAGTGGCAGTATGAGGATTCAAAAGGAATTATAACAGAATATCCAGAATTTCCAGTATCAATATACAGTCAAAAGCAAATTTATAATTTAGTTGAAGATGATGATAATCCAGAAAAGTTAGAGTATAGTCCATTGCTGAAGATAATTGATGAAAATATAATAGGTGAGAAAATTTCAATTGAAGAAGAGTCGAGAAAATATAAAAAGAGTATTATTGATTTAACACAGGAGTTAGATGTTATAAAAAATGATGTTAAAGATATTCCTAAAATTAATGCAGAGATTCAATTAGGATTAGCTAGATTAGATAAATTTAATAGTACAGGCATAATAGAAAAAAGAGATAGACTAAGAATAGTAAAAGCAGAATATGAAACTATAAAGACAAGTTTTGATAACTATAAAACTAATATTGATGAAGCTATAAAATGTATTGATGATGGAGTTAAGGAATGTAAAGAAAAAATATCACAGAATAATGGTGAAGAAAATAATGACTATATAATAAAATTAGAAACTATAAAAGATGAACTCAATAGTGCATTATCTTTGGGAAATAGAAAAATAGATTCTTTGATAACTGAACTTGAAGAGTCAGAATTAGCACTTCAGTTAAAAGAGGCTACAAATTCGTATGAAGAATCGGTGAAAGAGCTTGAAGGGATGGATATAGATAACTATAAACAAATAGAGGATAATATTAATGTACAAAGAGAAAAATTATCAGTTCTAGAAGAAAAGAATTTAAGAAAAGTTAATGTAACTAATGATATTGAGGATGAGATTAAGAACTATTTAAATTCTAAAAATAAGCTATTTAAAGAAAGAGAAAGAGTTATAGATAAAATTAATTCTGCTACAAGTAATATTAAAATAGAGATAGATTCATTTGCACATGGGGAAAGATGGTTATATAAATTAAGGAAAGAATTAGGTAAAATAAATGCATTTATTGATAATTTTGACTCACTTTATAAGTTTATTTTTAAGGATAATAAAGTAAATATAGAAAACTTTAAAACATGGATTAAATTTATTTTATTAACTGATAGTGGTGATATTAGAGAAGTATTAGGAGAAGAAGTGAGGTTAGATGCCAGATTTGAAAACTTATGGAGGGATAAATATAATACAGGCTCATTAAGTACATTAATTAGTATTATTCCAGAAGATAGAGTTAGAATAAAAATAGTAAATAATAAAATAGAAACTAATATTAATGAAGGTTCTCCGGGACAAAAAAGTGCGGCAATATTAGCATTTATATTAAGTCAAGGCACAGCTCCGTTAATAATTGATCAACCAGAAGATGTTTTAGATAATAGCTTAATTATAGATTTAATAGTAGAGAATATAAGAAAAATTAAGGCTAATAGGCAAGTAGTAATAGTAACACATAATCCTAATATCCCAGTATTAGGAGATGCTGAGGGGATTATAATGTTAGATAGAGATAAAAATGGAAAAGTTGCTTTTAAAGATGGTAAACTTACGGGGTGTATTGAAGAGAAAACAATAAAAAATGGAATTTGTGATATTATGGAGGGTGGAATAGAGGCATTTAAGAAGAGAGAAAATAAGTATAAAGTATAGATTAACGATAAAGATAATATAGATAAATAGGAGTATAGTGTAGATGTTAGTTGCTAAGAGTATGAGTGAATGGAAGAAAAAAATTATAGAAGAAGGAGGGAGTTTAGCTGAAAATATTTTAGTATGCTATAGGGTCATTGATGAATTATTAGATACTGAAAAAGTTTTGCCGAATACTAGTGGGTTATTGAATGAGCATAACAAAGTATTAGAAATAGTTGAAAAATTACAAATATGCAATACTTATGAATTAAGGGATAGAGAGAAGCTTTTAATACATAGATACGGAGAAACTGCTTATTTAGTATGGGCATTATATTTTAAATTCGATAGAAAAGATATAATAAGAAAAAATTATAAAGAGTGGTTTACAGGAGAAGATTTAGCTGGAACATCCCATTTTAGAAATTTTGAGTTTGAAAGCGGNNTAAGATTTATTGAAGAAGATATAAAAATAGATATAATTAACGAAAAAGATTTTCATGGATATCCTGATTTATTAGCAAATGATAGTTTCTATTTAGAATGTAAAAGAACAACTAGATTTTTTGGGATATTAACTAATGTATTAAAGGCATTAAAACAAGCTAAAAGGGTTGATAAACCAACAGTAGTCATATTAAATTTAGATTATTTGTATAATGAAATAGAAGATATACACATTTCTATGAACAGATATTATTTTCTTTTAATATGTAGTAAAATATCTGAATTTGCTATGGGAATTGAAAAAAGTAATTTAATTGGTGTTATTTTAGAATATGTAGACGAATATAATTTGTCAGAGGATGGGTCAAATATTATTGCTATAAGAAATGAGGCTATTGATGGGCAAATTACAGATGTACAATTGGAAGAGATTTGGGGAACTATTTCCAATGCTCTTTGTGGAGATTACAGATTAGAAGTTTTTGGTTCTTCTATGAACTGTTTAAATAGATTTAATGATGCTAATGTAACCGATAGAAAACAGTTTTATAATAGTAGAGTTATTAATGAAATTAAAATCATATTAGAATCAGAGAAAGAAAAGATGAATAAAGAAAAAATAGATACAATAATAAACTTAATAACTGAAAATGATTAAATTATAGTGGGTTTTAAAGGTCACACCTCACCTCCACAGTAACAAATAGCTACATCAGCTTTAATCTGATGTAGCTATTTTGCATTAATGAATTCCTCATAAAACATCTCTTTTTTAGCAAGGAGTTCATCTGTATACCTTCCATTTCTAGGGGTAAGAGATTTATATTGTGTTATTATCATTTCTGCACGTTTTCTTTTAGATTCTATAATTAAGTAAGGATAAATATCTTCTAGTAATTTAATAGCATTATTCTGCTTAATTACAAATGAATAAGATAATTTATGTTTTTCAGGGTTATAATTTTTTTTCTTTATTATTACTCCATATCCAATGGTGTCTTTTAGCCAAGTTAATAATTCTATGGTAGTGGAGGCTATTGATACGCAAGGAGCAGGATATTGATTTGTATGAAATCGCTGTAACATAATACTTCCTTCTCCATCAATTATTCCAGCTATATAGGCTTTTTCTATTTCTGTCATATAACCACCTCTATAGATAGTATTTACTGGTTTCTCAATATTATCAGAAATAATTGAAATAAAGTATTAATTTTTATGGTAATAGATCATTAAGATCATAAGTAAAGTCAGATACTAATGTAGCAAATAAATAGAATCTATTAAAATAAATAAAGATATCGTATAGAATAGGCTAACACTATTAATTATAACTATCTCAAACCCCAATCAAAGATGATATAATTAATACGTAGAAGAATTTAAATTATTTAATATATAAAAATAAAAAAGTATATTAATGAGAGGTTAATATGAGTGATATAGTTATTTCATTAACAGATATACAAAAGCTTAAGGAAGAGTTAAATACATTGAATGAAGAGTACCTAAAGTTATATGAGAAAATGGAGGGTTTAAAAAAGGAAAAAGAATACTTTGAGAGCCTTTATATGTGTAAACTAGGGGCTTTGATATTCTTAAGATTTGAAAATGAAATTAAGTATAGAAGGTTAAAGAAGAAATTAGTATTGATAATTAAAAGTAAAAATAAAGGTGAAGAAATAAATATTGAAGAAATAGAAAGAGTTTTGGAAGAAGAGTTAGAACAGTTTTATCGAGATTTAGAGGAGTTGCGTAATAATTTAAAGAACTCTAGAGCGTTTTTAGAGCTTCCAACATTAACAGATGAAGAAGTAAAAAAAGTTAAAGAGATATTTAGGAGTCTAGCTAAAATACTGCATCCAGATGTAAATAAAGGTTTAAATGAAGATATGATGGAGTTGTGGCTTAAAGTTAAAGAAGCTTATGAGAATAATGATTTAATGACATTAATAATTCTTCAGGGAATAGTGAAGCATAATGAGATTAAAGAAGATATTAAGGTAACTTCTATAGAAGAAAATATAGTGGTATTAAAGAAAAAAATTAATGAACTAAAAAATTTTATAGATGAAGAAGAACATAGCTTTCCTCTAAATATAAAAGAACTTATAGATGATAATGAGTATATTAAAGATAAAAAGCAGGATATAACTGATGATATACATGAGTATGAAATAATGATTACACAGGTTGAAAAGAGTATTTGTCAGGTATTAAAGGAGCAGAGTTATGGATAAATCAATAACAAGCTATAGTGGTGGAGGGAAAATAGTCAACATAATAGAAATAGGTGGACTAGCACTACCCTTTGAAAATACTATATATCTTCAATCTATAAGGGTAGCCGGAATGAAGTACTATGTAAAAGATGGGTTTATTTTATTAGAGGGAGATAAAATAAAGTTAAAAAGAGAACCTGATAATGTATATGATAAATATGCTATAGAATTATTTACAGCAAAGGGGTAAAAAGATAGGTTATATACCAGCAAAAACAAATAAAATATTTGCAAGACTTATGGATGGAGGAAAAATGTTAACAGCTGAAGTGAGAACTGTGGATTATTACTTTGAAAAATTACAAGAGGTGTGGATAAGAATATTTTTAAATGATTTATAGTCTTAAAAATTAAATTACTCATTGTGAAATACAGTGGGAGTTGCTAGATTAGCGTCTATTAATTTATGATATAATTTGTGAAAGATAAATCATTGAAAATTATTTCAAAATAATATTATGCTAAGTTTGCTTTAAATACATAAAAAAATATAGTGTTTATGGAGGAAAGCTAAATGTCAAGATATGATTGCTTAATAGTAGATGATGAGGAGGCACTGTCTCAAAGTACCTGTGAGTTTTTCAACATGTTCGGTATAAAAACCTTTTGGGTATCAGATAGAACAGCATGTTTTGCTTTTTTATTGAAGAATAAGGTTGATTTAATATTGCTGGATATCAATCTAGGACAATCCTCAGGCTTTGAAATTTGCAAAGAATTGAGAACAACAATGGATACACCAATTTTATTTATCAGTGCTAGAACAAGTGATGATGATGTCCTTTTGGCATTAAACATTGGTGGAGATGATTATATTCAAAAGCCATATTCCCTAAATATACTGATGGCAAAGGTTAAAACTGTTTTAAAAAGGTATAAGTCTAACTATGCGAGTACTGTAAGTTTTGGTAGGTTTTCTATTGATTTAGATATGGAAAAGCTTATGGTAGATGGTAGGGAAGTAAAATTAAAATCAATGGAATATAGATTGTTATCATATTTGGTTAAAAACAAAAACCGAACCATTTCAAAAGATGAGCTTTTTCAAAAAGTATGGGGTGATGCAATTACAGGGGAAGGAACCTTGAATGTACATATAAGAAGACTTCGTGAGAAGATTGAGGAAAATCCTAATGAACCACAGTATATCAAAACTGTTTGGGGCACTGGATATGTCTTTGAGATGGGAGCTTCATATGAACATTAAAAGAATAGTAGGTATAAGTATCATTGTTCTTTTAACTTGTATAAGCCTTACATTTTTTGCGTTTAAATATAAAGGGAAAATTGAAATTGAAGTGCCGAAGGTGAATGATATTGCTCAGTCTGTTGCAAAGGAATGGGACAGTCTGGAATATGCAGAGTTGCCATGTTTGAGCTATAAAATAGATTATGTAGTGCTGGACAATGAAAATCGTTTTATCAAAGCTACAAGAGATGGATTAAACAATGATTTAAGTTCAGCAATACGTAATAGGGACACTATAGTTGATGTAAAATCTCAGGATAAGGTACTCGGAAAAGTAATAATATATAATAATACAAATAATGAATGGATAAAATTTAGAAATTTACTCCTTATTTTTACCCTTTGTGTAATAATAGTTGCTGCAGCATTTTGCAGCTTATATTTAGTTTTTATTGACAGGTGTATTCTATATCCCTTTAGAAAACTCCAAGGCTTTGCACGACATGTTGCAGAGGGCAATTTGGATATGCCTCTAGATATGGACAAAAATAATTTCTTCGGTGCATTTACAGAAAGCTTTGACCTCATGAGGGAGGAGCTTAATAAGGCAAGAGAAAATGAAAGGCTCGCTAATCAAAGTAAAAAAGAACTTGTTGCTTCACTGAGTCATGATATCAAAACCCCAGTGGCGTCAATAAAGGCTGTTACTGAAGTTATGCATGTAAAAACTTCCGATGAAAATCAGAGGAGGCAGCTGGAGATAATTAATTCAAAGGCTGATCAGATAAATACATTAATAACAAATATGTTCAGTGCCACACTAGAGGAATTGCAGGAGCTAAAGGTTATAGTCACTGAGCAATCTAGTCAGGTTCTGTATGATTTGATTAGGGCGGCAGATTATAATTATAAAGCAAATATTGGAGGCATTGCTGAGTGTATAATTTTAGCAGATGGGTTAAGGTTATCCCAGGTTGTTGACAATATAATCAGTAATTCCTACAAATACGCAGGGACATCTATTTATGTTTCTTCGGTTATTAAGGGTAAATACCTTGAGATAGGATTTAAGGATTATGGTAGAGGAGTTTCTGAGGAGGAGCTGCCTCTGATATTTAATAAATTCTATAGGGCTAAAAATTCTAAGGAAAAGGGAGGCACTGGATTAGGACTTTATATTTCTAAGTATATGATGGAAAAAATGGAGGGAGACATTTACTGTGAAAACTCAGTTGATGGATTCACTGTGTTGTTAAAACTTTTAATTGCCTAAAAATTTAAGAATTTAAAAGATTTAAGGATTAGTTAAGGATTGGGTAAAGACCTGTTAAGGAATTTTCAACTATAATAGGACTGTAAGTAAAACAGTCTTATTTTTTTATTGAAAGGGATGTTATCATGGGGAATGTTATTATATCAACAAATAAGCTCTGCAAGACATTTTCAAACGGTGGAATGCAACAGCATGTACTTAAGAACCTTGATATTGAAATATATCAAGGGGATTTTACAGTAATCATGGGATCCTCTGGTGCAGGAAAGTCAACACTACTTTATGCCCTGTCAGGAATGGATAAACCAACTCTCGGTTCTATAAAGTTTAGGGGAAATGAAATTTCAAAGCTATCAAATGATAAGCTTGCAATTTTTAGAAGATTAAACTGCGGTTTTGTTTTTCAACAAATGTTTCTTATGGATAATATGAGCATACTGGATAATATCCTTGTAAGTGGTCTTCTTATAAGTAGTGATAGAAAAGCAATTGCAGAAAGGGCAAAGGAACTTCTTACACAAGTGGGACTAACTGAAATCATATGGAGTAAGTTTCCATCACAATTATCTGGAGGCGAGGCTCAGCGTGCCGCTATTGTAAGGGCATTAATTAATAATCCCAAGGTGGTCTTCACAGATGAACCTACGGGAGCTCTTAACTCTTCGGCAGGACAGGCAGCCCTAGATGTTTTAACTGAAGTGAATAGAAGTGGTCAAAGCATAATCATGGTTACTCACGATTTAAAATCCGCAAGGCGTGGAAATCGTATTTTATATATGCGTGATGGTGCTATTAAGGGAGTATGTGACCTAGGAAGCTATGTCAGTGGGGACAAGGAGCGCCATAACAAACTCCAAGGATTTCTCAATGAAATGGGGTGGTAAGTTTGAGAAAAATATTAATGCTGAGTTTTGCAAATATAAAGAAAACCAAGGGGCATACAGTATCCATTCTTTTCATGTTTATCATTGCAGCTATGCTACTTAATCTAGGACTTCTGGTGTTTGTAAATTTCGGAGGCTACTTTGAAAAAGTAACTGAGGAGCTAAATTCTTCTGATGAATATTATTTAATGCCGGAAAGCTTGTATAGTCAAAGGGTCAGTGAATATATCGAAAGCAATGATAATATTAAAAGGAGCCAAAAGGAAAGTTCATTATTGGCAAAAGGAACCATTCCTTACAACAATGATAATCGTGAATTTAATTTTCTCATTAATGATATGGACAAAAACAGAGATTTTTCAAGATGGAAATTTGTTGGAGAGCATGAATCTCCTGACTCAATGTCCATATACCTACCCTATGTAATGAATATTGATGGGGGATATAAAGTGAATGATAAACTTAAGGTGAGTTTTGAGGATGTAGACATGACTTTTACCATTAAAGGATTTACAGAAGATGTATTTTTCAGTTCACTAGATACAGTGTTTATGGGGGGTTACTTACCTAGTGATACCTATGATAGGGTTGTTGAAAAGCTAGGAATAAAATATAAGGCATCACTTATATTTGCTGATTTAAGAAAGAATAATATAGATGTTGAAAATGGAATAAAGGAGATAATAAAGGAGGAAAATCCTAATATACAGGCTGATGGCGTAAGCATATTTTTCAGTTTAGATAAGGGGGTTGTGAGATTATCTCGTTCAATTATGGCAAACATTGTTTCTGTAATGATGATGGTCTTTGCTGCAATAATCGTTGTTGTATGTCTTATTGTTGTAAGGTTTAGAATTGGAAATAGCATAGAGGAGGATATGACTAAGATAGGTTCCTTAAAGGCAGTGGGTTACACCAGTAGGCAAATAATATCATCAATAACTATACAGTTTTCATTAATTGCCTTGGTTGGAAGCATGATGGGTATAACACTGTCTTACCTGGCAACTCCTGCAATATCAAAGGTTTTTGCACATCAGTCGGGTCTTATGTGGGTGCAGGGGTTTGACGGTATGATTAGCAGTATTTCCTTGTTTGTTGTATTGTTGGTGGTGATATTGGTTTCCTTCATATCTTCAAGTCGTATTAACAGGCTGAATCCAATTGTAGCCTTGAGGGGCGGAATAATAACTCATAGTTTCCGAAAGAACTATATGCCCCTTCACAAGTCAAGGGGAAGCCTCCCCTTTGTTTTATCTATAAAGTTGATGTTACAGAACATGAAACAGAGCCTAATGATAGGTATGATTTTCTTAGTTGTTTCTTTTGCAGGTACCTTTGCATTAAGTATGTTTTATAATTCAGTAATAGATACAAAAATCTTTGAAGAAATTTCAGGTATCGAATTGTCTAATGTTATTGCAGTTTGTAATCCTGTTGTAGATAATACATCTGTGGTTGAGAATATAAAAAATATGAAGGGAGTACGAAAGGCTCAGTTTCTTGATAGAGTAATGGTTAAATTTGATGATTACCAAGTGGCTACATATGTAATGGATGACTATTCTATGAAAGAAACCAATACTATTTATGAGGGAAGATACCCACTTCACAGCAATGAAGTTGCAGTTTCAGGATATTTGACTCAGATGCTGAAAAAGCACATAGGTGATAGTATTATTTTGAAGATCAATGATAAACAGAGTGAGTATATTATAACAGGTTATTGCCAAGGGTCCTATATGGGTAAACTTAACATTGCCTATATAAGGAGTGATGGTATTTTAAGCCTTAATCAAGAGTTTAAGCAGCGTGACTTGCAAATATATCTTGATAAGGATATTAAATCTTCAGAATTTAAAATGGAGATTGATAAACTTTATGGTGATAATTTTCTTGAAGTAGTTGATTTGGACAAAGAGCTTCAACAGGGGATAGGTCTTTACACAGGTATAATATCCAAGGTTGGTATTAGCATATTGGTAGTTACAATATTTGTAGTTATGCTTGTTTTATATTTTGTTATTAATTCTTCAGTGATTAGGAAGAAGCATGACCTTGGCATACAAAAAGCAGTTGGGTTCACAACTCTGCAGCTTATGCACCAGCTTTCCATGGGATTCTTGCCTCCGATTATTACAGGAGTGTGCCTAGGAAGTTTGTTAGGAATGACGCAAACCAATGCAATAATTCNNCATGAAGACTATGGGCATAATGAAGGTAAATTTTATTGTAAACCCTCTATGGAGTATGTTGTTCGATGTTGGTATAGTAATAGTATCTTATGCAATTTCTATGCTTGTAACCTATCGCATACGTAAGATTACTGCATATGGACTAGTAAGTGAATAATATCATAGTGATTTGTGATGTCTTCAGGTTTTTTAAGAATTTTAATAGTTTTAATTTAATTAATACCTTTTTAGTACTTTGAGAAATATTAAAGTACCAACTTAATTTAAAGAGTTAAAATAGAGAGCAGGTAAATTTGTGTTTTCACAAATCTATCTACTCTCCTTTTTAGAAGCCTTTTATTAAGGAAATACCTATATTAACATTAGGTATGTTTATTGGAGCATTAGCTGTACGTTTCTTTCTGATTCCAAATTCATCAAGTATGACAAAATCATATTTAGCTAATTTGTTTTGAAAACCTCGTAGGGATTTGGAAGATTTTAATTCCTTTAATTGTGTAATAAAAAGTGGTACAGTTGCAAATAATACTTTATATCCTTCTAAACAAGCTTTTATTCCAAGGAAATTGCTATATGCGTTTTACCAGTACCAGGATTGCCAGCTAAAATTACATTTTGGTCTTCTTCAATAAACTTTAAGCTACTTAGATGCTTAAGTTTATTTTGAGCATCCTGTGGTAGAGAATCTATCTCCAAGTCTTCAAAGTATTTTGTCAAATAGATTTATTAAATAATTTAGTATAATGATTTCTAAAGGAGTGTAATTAATAATGCGAAGAAAAGTAGGTCGTTTAATAATATTCATGGTACTTATAATACTAACTATAACTAATATAGCATATGCACAGTCAACAATAAATCAAGAGGCACCATATGGACCAAAAGTAGAGGATTTAAAGGGCAAAGAAGAAATTGTTAAAAACTTTCAAGATATAAAAAGGATAAGAGCAAATTTAAGTGTTATTAATATAAATGCCAACTTAACACCTGAAGAATTAAAAGCTGTCGATAAAGATTTAGAGAATTATATACAACAATTTAATGTTATTAGAAAAAATTTAGACAATCATAAAATTACATATAAAGATTCCTTCGCAGATGTATTCTTTGCAGAACAAATTTCATTTGTAGCTGAGAGTTTTATTATAAGTCTAAGACAACAGCAAAACTTGGTAAGAGCATTAGAAGACAATAGAGTTGATGCAAAAAAATTATTTCATTCAACATATCTGATACCGGTATATTATTATCTTACTTTAGGAGATCAAATGATAGCTTATATTGATACATATTTCGTAGTATCCTAAGTAAATTTAGAAAAGATTTTATGTTTAGTGGTTAAAGTTAAAATAACTAGATGAGATTTTTTTATGCTTTTCTATGATGTTTAGACTAAAATTTTGTGGAGAAAAATATACTAAGAACAGCTCTTAAGTTAATAGCCATATAGTATAACAATTTTTTTAGGTATATTAAAAGTATAACTGTAATGCAGCTTCTTTGGAATCTGCATTTTTTATTTGAGTAAAAGATTATATCTTCAGAAATATTTTCGATAAAAAAACTGAAATCAAATTTTGATTTCAGTTTTTTTGCTAGGTGATTTACTAAGTTATCTTTTCGGTTATATTTTATACTTACAATATAAATATATACATGAATGTTAATGCTGGTTGATAGACATTGAAAGGTAAGAAAAATATAATAAATATGAAAGGTATGATAAATATGATTAATATAAATTTGAAAAGATTAAGGAAAATCAATCAATATACCCAAGAGGAAGTAGCAGAGAAGATTAATGTTTCTAGGCAAGCTGTTGCTAAATGGGAAAATGGAGAGTCAACTCCAGATATAAATAGTTGTATTGCCCTTGCAAAATTGTATAACGTTACTATGGATGATTTAGTTAATCATTCAGAAGAAGAGTCAGGAGTTGTGGTGCCACCTAAAGGAAAACATTTCTTTGGGTCCGTTGTGGTTGGAGAACGAGGTCAGATTGTTATTCCTAAAAAAGCTAGAGAGTTATTTAATATTAAATCTGGTGATAATTTATTAATATTAGGAGACGAAGATAGGGGAATTGCCATTGTACATCAACGAGACCTCATAAATTTTGTAGGACGAATTGGTGTGGTAACTAAGGAGTAATAGTTTTAAGCAGAGGGGTTAAAAGGGGAGGATTATAATATGAGTAAGATAGTATTTTTTTGCATTCCTGCACATGGACATACGAATCCTACAATTGAGGTAGTGCGTGAATTATCATATAGAGGCCATGAAGTATGGTATTATTCTTTTGATGAATTTAAAGAAAAGATTGAAGGAGCAGGTGCAAAATTTATTAGATGTAATGAGTATCTTCCAGAATTAAAGCCAGGAGATGAGAAAAAAATTGGGAAGGATTTTGCTGCTTTAATTGAGATGATAGCAGATACTACTATAGCTTTAGATGAAAAAGTATGTAATGAACTTAGAGGGTTTAATCCAGATTGTATTGTATCAGATTCTTTATGCTTTTGGGGTAAGCTATTTGCAGAAAAATTGAATATTACCTATGTATGTTCTACAACAACCTTTGGATTTAATAAGTATACAGCAAAGATGATGAAGAAAAGCTTTAAGGAAGTTGTACTTATGATTTTAGGCATGAGTCGTATTAATAAGAAAATAGAGCTTTTACGAAACCATGGATATAATGTTAAGAATTTTGTTTCTATAATTCAAAATGATAATGATACAAATACTATTGTATATACTTCAAAAGAGTTTCAACCAATGGTAGAGACTTTTTCAGATAAATATTCCTTTATAGGACCTTCAGTATCTAATATGAAGGCTGAATATAAGGAAAGAAAACGTAAAAAAATATATATTTCCTTGGGAACGGTAAATAACAAAAATATAAAGTTTTATAAAAACTGTATAAAGGCCTTTGAAACTTGTGATTTTGATGTAGTTATGTCAGTTGGAAAAGATACTGTAATTGAAGATTTAGGCTGTATACCAGACAATTTTCAGGTAAGAAATAGTGTTGAACAAATTATAGTGCTTCAAAACACAGATGTATTTATTACTCATTGTGGTATGAATAGTGTTAATGAAAGTTTGTATTATGGAGTCCCTATGGTGTTATACCCACAGCATGAAGAGCAAGGAATGGTAGCAAAACGAGTTGCTGATTTGAAAGCTGGGATCTTTTTAAAAGGTAATAATCCAAAATCTATAAAAGATGCAGTATTACAGGTTATGGATAATGATGATTATAAGAAAAATGCAAATAAATTAGCAAAAGGTTTCAAAAGTGCTGGAGGTGCAAAGAAAGCAGCAGATTCTATATTAAAGGTTATATATGATAGCAAATCTAAGCAGTTATGATTTAGCTACTACACGAGTAGCAAGTATATATAATATTGAATAATAATTTTTGATATAATTTTTACGTATCGACTTATGGGTTCTTAATGATTAAGTTATGGAATATTAGGATAGAAGACATAAACTTGAACTATTTATTGCATTTTGAAAGTAAGTATGATACAATCTGAGCAAATATGATGATTGGAGTTGAAAAGATGATTAAATTTTCTTGCTAGTTTTATCAAGCATAATAAAATTGTGGGTTCGTACAATGCCATTTTTTTTTGTTGTGCCTATGCAAGAAATTAATTGTTTTTTCGCTCAGAAAATATATACTCGTCATGCCTCTAATAGGGGCTTGTCTTTAATGTGTTTATGAGCTGCAAGAATAATAATTTCTTGCAGCTCTTATTTTTTTACAAATCATGAGAATAAGTAGGAGGGATTATACAATGGATAATAAAGATACTTTGCTAACGCATGATAATCTTCATATAGAGCCGGATACTTCGGGCGACATTTATCCGATGACTACCCACTCTAATACTCCCCATCTTTAAGGGAAAGTAAAGAGTGATTACGTTTCTGGATAATGAGTTCTAAGTGTCAAAGACACTAAGAACTCTGTTTATATGGAGTAATACCAGTCGCCTATGGTTCTGACTTTGTTATTTGTACTTTTAATTTCAAAGGAGGATAAAAATATGTCTTTAATAAATGTAACAAACCTGACCTTCGCTTATGAAGGCAGTTATGATAATATTTTTGAAAATGTCAGCTTTCAAATTGATACCGATTGGAAATTGGGCTTTACCGGAAGAAATGGACGAGGAAAAACTACCTTTCTGAATCTTTTACTTGGTAAATATGAGTATACTGGAAATATTTCAGCGAATGCAACCTTTGAATATTTTCCTTATGAGGTGCAGGAACAAGAAAACTTTACCATAGATATAATAAGAGAAATCAGTCCAAATTCAATGGATTGGGAAATAATGAAAGAATTATCGCTTTTAGATATAGACGATGATGTTTTATACAGACAGTTTTATACACTATCAAAAGGTGAAATGACCAAGGTATTGCTTGCTGCTATGTTTTTGAAGGAGAACTCCTTCTTACTTATTGATGAACCTACAAATCATTTGGATGCTGAAGCTAGAAAAAAACTAAGTAATTACCTTAGAAAAAAGAAAGGATTTATTCTGATTTCACATGATAGGAATTTTTTGGATAACTGTATTGATCATGTTCTTTCAATAAATAAGACAAATATAGAAATACAAAAAGGTAACTTTTCCAGCTGGTGGGAAAATAAACAAAGGCAGGATAACTTTGAGCTTGCAGAAAATGAGAAGCTAAGAAAAGATATTAATCGCTTAGCGGAAGCTACTAAACGAACAAGTAATTGGTCCCATGAAGTAGAAAAATCAAAAAAAGGAACAACAAACTCTGGCTCCAAGCTGGATAAAGGTTATGTTGGACATAAAGCTGCTAAAATGATGAAACGCTCTAAGTCAATTGAAAGCAGACAGCAAGCTACTATTGAAGAAAAGTCTAAACTTCTCAAAAATATTGAAAACTCCGACAGCTTGAAGATTTCCCAACTTGTTTATCATAAAAACAAATTTGTGGAACTAGAGAATGTTTCGATTTTTTACGGTGACACCATGGTTTGTAAAGATGTTAGCTTTAGTATTGAGAAAGGTGACCGAATTGCACTTAAAGGTAAAAATGGCTCAGGAAAATCAAGCCTTATCAAGCTTATTTGTGGTGAGGATATAAACTAC
Source organism: Clostridium sp. UBA6758 (assembly GCA_002453475.1). GTDB lineage: Bacteria > Bacillota > Clostridia > Clostridiales > Clostridiaceae > Clostridium_J > Clostridium_J subterminale. The sequence goes on from DKGY01000029.1 coordinate 31,705, forward strand.
ACAGGTAATTTCAATAAAGGAAGTCAGCTTAAAATATCCTATGTGTCCCAGGATACATCGCATCTTAAGGGCAATCTGACTGACTACGCTTCAAATAACGATATTGATGAAAGTCTTTTTAAATCGATTTTAAGGAAACTTGATTTTTCCAGAGAGCAATTTGAAAAAGATATGTCATCTTTCAGTGGTGGACAAAAGAAAAAAGTGCTCATTGCCAAAAGTATTTGTGAGAAAGCTCATTTGCATATCTGGGATGAACCTCTTAATTTTATTGATGTTATCTCACGTATGCAAATAGAGGAGTTACTGCTTGAATACTCACCAACTTTACTGTTTGTGGAACATGACAGTGGATTTTGTGAAAATATTGCAACAAAGATTTTTGAGCTTTAGCTTTATTAATTACAGTATGTTAAAAGGGGTAGTTACAGGACTACCCTTTTTTATTTGTACCCCCTCTTAATTGTAAATCGAAAATAATTTACTATAAAAAACAACTATATATTGATAATCGATAAAAATGGTGATATGATGGGTAAATAGAGGAGCGAAGTATTGGTAAATAATTACTGATTTATTACTCTGATAAAAGAAAGTTGTTATAGATAGTTGCTATTATGATGGCTTTTGAAAGTGAGGTAATATACTGTGAAAATAAAATTTATTCTACCTGCTTTAGAAGAGGCAAAAAGTCCATATTGGAGACCTATAAAATATTCACTGTTTCCTCCCTTAGGATTAGCTACTTTAGCATCATTGTGTGACGGATCAGATGAGATAGAAGTAGTTGATGAGCATATTGAAGAAATAAATTTAAATGATGAACCAGATTTAGTTTGTATTGAAAGCTATATAACTAATGCTAATAGAGCTTATGAAATTGCAGATTTTTATAGAAAAAGAGGAATAAAGGTTGCTATTGGTGGAATACATGCAACATCATTACCTATTGAGGCCAAGAATCATGCAGATACTGTATTACTTGGGCTTGGAGAAAGAAGTTTTCCGGAGTTTTTAAAGGACTTTAAAGAGGGAAATATTAAGGAGTTTTATGAGCAGGGGGAAGTTTCATTAGATAATCTGCCGCTGCCAAGAAGAGATTTATTTAAAAAGGAGAAATACTTAGTTCCAAATTCCATGGTATTTTCAAGAGGGTGTCCTAATAAATGTTCTTTTTGTTATGTTAGTTCATTTTATAAAGGAGGAAAATCTTTTTTTGCATATAAAGTGGACAGGATATTAAAAGAAATTGAAAGTATGAAAGGGAGACATTTATATTTTCTTGATGATAATATATTTGCAGATAAAAAGTTATCAAGGCAAGTTTTTAAAGAAATGAGGGGAATGAATAGAATTTTCCAAGGTGCAATAACTGTGGATTCTATCCTTCAAGATGATACAATAGATCTTGCATATGAGGCTGGATTAAGGAGTGCTTTTATTGGATTTGAAAGTATTAATAAACAGAATCTAATTCAAGCAAATAAAGGTTCTAACATAGGAAAAGATTATAGTAAAGCAATAAAGAAACTAGATGAATTAGGAATAATGATAAATGGAAGTTTTATTTTTGGACTGGATAGTGATACTTTAGATGTCTTTGATAGAACTACAGAATGGGCTATTAGTAGTGGGATAACTACAGCAACTAATCATATTCTTACTCCTTATCCTGGCACGAGGATATTTAATAAAATGGATGAAGATAAGAGAATTATTACTAAGGATTGGAGATTATATGATACTAGGCATTTAGTATTTAATCACCCTAATATTACAAAAGAAGAAATGGAAAGTGGATATAATAGAGCTTATAAAGATTTTTATAGGTGGAGAAATATATTTAAAGCATCAAAGGAACATGAGGAATTTAGAATGAGATTAAAACATTTTACTTATGCAGGAGCATGGAAAAAGTTTGAGCCAGTATGGAACTTTCTAATTAAGAATGAACTTCTTTCAAAGAGTAGAGGTACATTAGTGAGAACATTAAAATAGAGAAAAGTTCGCTAATAAAAACCTTCAAATGGTTCCGAAGAATGGGTATGATTTGTTGAATAAATCTTTAGAGAGATATATAACTAAATAAAGGTTAAAGATGCTATAAATTGACCGTTAAAATGACACACTGTATAATAAAAAGTATAAGATAAAAAGTGTAAAAAAACTTTACACTAACGATAAAGGGTAGGGGGAGAAAAGATGATAGATAAATATTGGGAAGGTAAGCATTATGCTTTTCATCAAAATAAGGAATGTGAATATTTCCCTTGTCACAAAACTAATAAACCTGAGGAATTTAATTGCCTATTTTGTTATTGCCCACTTTACGCACTAGCTGATAAATGTGGAGGTAATTTCAAAATTACTGAAGACGGAATAAAAGACTGTAGTGAATGTATGGTTCCACATGTTAAAGACAACTATGGCCTTATAAATAGTAAGTATGGTGAAATTGGTAAATTAGTAAAAGAGCAATTAGAAAAAAGCAAATAAGAAGATAATAAAGAAGCTAAAAAGCTAGATACTAAGTCATATCTAGCTTTTTAGCTTCTTTGTTTAGTTATTTATAATATTAAGGGCCAAAAGAGATAATATTATTTATAATGTTAACTATTTCTTTGGGAGACTCCTTTAAATCATTTTCTAGCCATGTTTGAACAACTGAAACTACTCCTCCTACAGAGTATTTTATAAAATAATCTAAAAATGCATCATCCACTTTTGAACTGCTAACTAGCTTATCAATTTTAGATTTACTTGCTACGTAAATAATACGGTCCATAATGTCGTTTTCCATTTGTTTACTGAATAATATCTTGCATAATTCTTTATTTTCTTGAATTAATTCAAGGGCTTTAAGTAATAAAACATCTTTATAATCTTCAGCTGGGGTTTCTTCAATATATTCTGAGATTTGATTAAATAATTCATCTTCTAGTGATTTAAGTAGGTGATAGGTATCTTTATAATGGGTGTAAAAAGTTCCTCTATTAATATCTGATTTTTTGCAGATATCAGTAACAGTAATTTCATGAATTTTATTATGCTGAAGCAAATCAATTAAACTTTCTTTTATTATTTTTTTAGTATATAAAATTCTTCTATTTCCTTTAACTCCTGCCATTTAACTCATCCTTTTGAAATATTTACTAAAATATTTAATATATTTACTAAAATAATTTTCAAGCATATGTTATTAAATAAACAAAACTCACAGAAATGTATATTTAATGACACTATGAAAATATGTGATTATTGTAACTAATTGATATTTTATTTATACTTAGAATTATAGCATTAACTAAACAAGGTGTCTATTTAATGACATTGAGTATTTAAGGTAGTATAGATTAGGGAGGTCAAGATGTCATACATAGAGATAAAAGATGAATATAAAAGATACAAGGTTGGAGAAACTACCATTGCAGCAAATAATGGTATTAATTTTTCAATAGAAAAGGGAGAGTTTACTATTATTCTAGGGCCAAGTGGTGCTGGTAAAACAACTGTGCTCAATATACTTGGAGGAATGGATACTTGTGATGAAGGTGAGATAATTATTGATAACGTTGATATATCTAAGTTTAACAAGAGACAGCTTACGAAATATAGAAGACATGATGTGGGGTTCGTATTCCAGTTTTATAATTTAGTTCAAAATTTAACTGCAAAAGAAAATGTGGAATTGGCTACACAAATTTCAAAAGATGCTTTAGATGTTGATAAAACTCTTGAGTTAGTTGGACTTGGCCATAGAAAAAGTAATTTTCCATCTCAATTATCAGGAGGAGAACAGCAAAGAGTGTCTATAGCTAGAGCTATAGCTAAAAATCCTAAATTGCTTCTATGTGATGAGCCAACTGGTGCCCTTGACTATAAAACAGGAAAGCAAATTTTAAAGACATTGCAAGATACATGCAAAAATACAGGGACAACAGTAATTGTTATAACCCATAATTCAGCTCTTGCACCAATTGCAAATAGAGTTATAAAAATTAAGGATGCAAAGGTTACAAGTATTGAAGTAAATAAAAATCCTGTTTCAGTGGAAGCTATAGAGTGGTAGAGGGTAAAAGATGAAAAATAGAGCATATAGAAAATCAATAACAAGAGAAATATTATCTTCAAAAGCAAGGTTTATTTCTATATTAGCTATAATATTTTTAGGAGTTGCCTTTTACTCTGGGATTAAATCAAGTGGACCAGACTTAAAAAAGTCCATAAATGAATTTTTTAGAAAGCAAAATTTAATGGATAGCAAGATAGTCTCTAGTATAGGTCTTAATGATAATGATTTAAAGTTACTTGAAAATAACGATAAAATTCTAAATTACTATGTAGCACATAGTGTAGATGTAAATTTAACTAATATAAATAGTGTTGTTAAGTTTATGGAATATAATCCAAATGACTCTACTAATATAAATAAGCTTATTGTTACAGAAGGTAGATTGCCTGAAAATAGTGGAGAGATATCTTTAGATGAAAATGCTTTAAAGGAAAATAAAGATCTAAAAATAGGTGATGATTACACCATAGAATCTGATGAAGACTTAGATGAGTATTTTAATAAGAAAACTTTTAAGATTATTGGATTTGTACAAAGTCCTATGTATATAGAAAATATATCTAGAGGAACAACTACTGTTGGAAAAGGAAGTGTAGACTACTTTGCAATATTAAATAGTACTGACATATCAATGGATGTATATACTGAAATATATGTACGATTTAAAAATGTAGCTGGTCTTGGTGCGTATAGTGATGAGTATAAAGAAAGAATGGAAGAAAATAATAAATATCTTGAAAGTTTATACTTAAATAGACCTATAGAAAGAATTGAAGAAGTAAAATTAGAGGCACAAAAAGAGTTTGATAAAGCTTATAAAGAGATAGAAGATGGTGAAAGAAAGCTTGAAGATGCTCAAAAAGAAATAGATGATGGTAAGATCCAACTTCTTCATGGTAAAAAGCAATATGAAGAGTTTATCAAAAAGTATCAGCAAGAAATTAAAGATGGTGAATTGCAATTAACAGAAAGTGAAAAGCAGTTAGATAATGGACAAAAGGAACTTAACAATCAAAAAGAGCAATTTTTAGATGGTGAAAAACAACTTCAGTCAGCAAAAATTGAACTTGATAATGCAAAACAAGGATTTTTAAACCAAGGAATTGATCCTACACAAGGTACAAAAGAGTATGAAAATCAAATAGATAGTTTAGGAATTTTAATTACAACATACAATGCACTTTCCAATGATATAAAAGAAACAGCAAATAACTTTAAAGACGGTGACAAAATTCCAAATGGAAAAATTCAGTATTGGAAAGGTATTATATCTAACCCTGCTTTAGGATTAAATGAATTAAGTGATTTAGTAAATAGCTTAGAAAAAGACCCAGCAAATATTTCTTTAGCACTTAATATCTCAAAAGGTGTAGAAAGTGCTAGTAAAAATGCAGGTGAAAATAAATCTAAGATAGAAACCTTAGTAGCTGGAATAACTCAGTATCAACAAGGTGTAACAGCCTATGAAGAGCAAGTTAAAGGATTTAATGAAGGAAAGACACAACTTGAAGCAGCTCAAAAGCAATTAAATAAAGGCAAAGAAGAACTTATAAAAGGTAAAAAAGAGCTTGAGGAAGGTAAAAAACAAGGTCAGTTAGAACTTGATAAGGCTAAGAAAGAGCTTGATGATTCAGAGAGAAAACTTCTTGATGGAGAAAAAGAAATTAAGGAAAATAGAGAAAAACTAATAGATGGACGAAAAGAGATAGATAAAGAAAAAGAAAAATTAAATGATTTAGATGATAGTAAATATTATTTTTTTGATAGAAATGATAATCCTGGTTACTCAACTTACAAAGGTTCAATTGACAGCTTAGATAAAATAGCTTCAGTATTTCCTGTGTTTTTCTTCCTAGTTGCAGCACTTATATGCTTAACTACAATGACTAGAATGGTAGAGGAAAATAGAATAGAAATAGGAACACTAAAGGCTTTAGGATATAAAGATTTAGAAATAGCTAGGAAATTCGTAGTTTACGCAGCATTAGCTAGTATTGCAGGAAGTGTAATTGGTATATTAGTTGGAAGCAGTATACTTCCTTACATAATTAGTAAAGCCTATTCATCTACATTTACTTTACCAGATGTTAAAATACACTATTATCCATCCTATATAATTCAATCTTTAGTAGCTTCAATATTTTGTACAGTAGGAGCAGCATTAATTGTATTAAAAGAAGAATTAAGAGAAAATCCTTCTAATTTAATGAGAACCAAAGCTCCAAAGCTTGGTAAAAAGATATTGTTAGAAAGAATTACTCCTTTATGGGAAAGATTAAACTTCAATCAAAAGGTTACATTTAGAAATCTTTTTAGATATAAGCAAAGGATGTTAATGACAATACTTGGTATATCAGGATGTATGGCTATGCTTGTTGCAGGGATGGCTCTTGAAAAATCTAATTCTTCAGTTATGGATATTCAATTTGGTAAATTATTAAAGTATGATGCTATGGTAGTATTTAATGATAATAATACTGAAAAAGAAGATGAAGAATATAATGAGTGTTTGAATAACTTAAAGGGATATGAAAGTAGCTTAAATATTCATCAAGATTCAGTTACTTTTAGTAAAGAAGGTGTAAGCAAGCAAACTGCTACTATGTATGTACCAGAAAATACAGATGAGTTAAGCAAATATATATTACTAAATGATAGAGAAAGCGGTACTGAGTACAAGCTATCTGATAATGGAGTAATTATAAATGAAAAACTTGCAAAAGTTTTAGATGCATCTGTAGGTGATGATGTAACTGTAACAGATTCAGATAATAATTCTCATAAAGTTAGGGTAGATAACATAGTAGAAAATTACGCTGGACATTATATATATTTATCACCATCGTACTATAAAGAGATATTTAAAAGTGAGCCAACATATAATGCACAACTATTAAAGTTAAATTCAAATAGAGAAGATGATAATAAAATATCCACTACTCTTATGGAGAATGATAAAGTAGTAAATGTTACCCTTGCTTCAAAGTTAAGAAGTTTAAGCGAATCTGCTGATTTAGGATTAGTTATGATAGTAATAATAGTGGCTTCAGGAAGTTTAGCATTTGTTGTACTATATAATTTAATAAATATAAATGTATCTGAACGTATAAGAGAGATATCTACAATAAAGGTGCTAGGTTTTTATGATAATGAAGTAGCAATGTATATATTTAGAGAAAACATAATACTAACAATACTAGGAATACTTTTAGGCTCATTTATGGGGAAAATATTATATGTATTTTTAGTGAGCACAGCAGAAATGGATAATATGATGATGATACCAACTGTAGATATTAGTAGTTACGTAATCTCTGGCTTAATTACAATGTTTTTTGCCATAGTAGTTATGATAATGATGCATATAAAATTAAAAAATGTAAATATGATTGATGCACTAAAATCTGTAGAGTAAAATTTAAATTGTAGGTATGATTGTTGCGAATCGCCTCCACCATGAAATCCACGACAATACTAAGTGTTGTCGTGGGTTATTTTAGTTTATAGAAATTTAGAGAAAGGCTCGATATTTATAACACTACAAAAAGAGTGTATTAAAAAGCAGCATATATATTTTTATTTATTAAGTCCTTCTTCTAGATATTCAGCTCCAAACGTATGCATCATTTCTAAAATAGGGATTAGTTTTTTACCAGTATCTGTTAAGCTGTACTCGACTTTAGGGGGTACAATAGGATAGACTTTTCTATTGATAATATTATCTTCCTCCAAGCTTTTTAACTGCCTTGAAAGTACTTTTTGAGAAACGTTAGGCAATTTTCTTTGAATATCACTGAATCTAAGTTCACTATAACCTAAGTACCACATAATTAATATTTTCCACTTTCCAGAGACTATATCTTGAACTAAAACCATTGGACACTTTTCATATTTAGCGCATTTTTCTTTCATATAGCATTCTTCATGCCTGTCTGATATTTCAATCATTTTAACACCTCTCAATTGCATTAGTGACTTTTTTGTCACTGTATGACAAAAAAGTGCCTTATTGATAAAAGAGTATTTTATTATTATCATAGTATCATAGAAAATTAATTTTAGGTAGCTATCCAAGATAAGTGAACTTGTGTATATTTAGATAAATGATAAGAGTATCAATAGTTTAGATAATAAAATGAATTTAAAGTGAGGTAAATAAATATGAGTAAAGTATTATATATTAAAGCAAATGTAAAACCAGAAGGTCAATCAAGAACATTTAAAATTTCAGATAATTTTATAGAGGAGTATAAGAAAAATAATCCTGGCGATGAAATCATTACATTAGATTTATATAAAGAGGGCATAAATTTTCTAAGCGAAGAAGGTATCAGCCTACATAGACCAGCTCCTGGTGAAGGTAAAAATCACCCTGTTCTAAAATATGCATATCAATTNNTGGGGGATAGATATTTAAGAACTATTTTTGGTTTCTTTGGGATAACCGATTTTACTACAATAGCAGCTGATAAATTAGATGTTATTGGTGAAGATGTAGAATCAATTATTGAGAATGCAATTAAAAAGGCTCAAATAACGGCAAAAGAGTTTTAATTATTATCATAAAATATAGTCTTAATAAGAATGGATAGTTAAGTTCATACTATTCATTCTTTGTAATTAATCATTGTCAATAATGATGTTGTTATAGTTATTGACTAATGGTAGGTAAAATATAATTAATTGAAGAAATGAGTTAGAAGGAGAAAAGATGAATTATATTAATAATGCAACTAGCACTTTAGAACAAATATGTTTAGATTGCAAAGATTACAAAACAGAAGATTGCATTAAAGCAAAATGCAATATTGGATTTGCTTTAAGTGCAATGAAATCAATTGAAAAAAATGGACTGTCAGTGATTGAAGATGGATTTAGGCTTATTCCCAAAGAAGATGTGAAGTTTTATGATAAGAAAATGATAGCAATATGTGCAGCCGCTATATGTAAAACATGTAAGCAGTGTATGGAAGGTCATAATGAAAATTGTTGTGTTTCGCTGGCAAGGAGATCTATTGAAAGTATAGTCTTAAAGGAAATAATTGATTACCCAGGTAACATGCTCGCATATATTATTAAAGTTGCAGAACAAGATCAGGATTTTGCTGATTTAATCAGAAAAGAAATCATGCTATTAGATTAAACAAGGTCAGTGTAAATTTTATAATAGAAATGTGTAATTATTCCAACATTAAAATGTAGGAGTTTACGCATTTCTATTTTTTGTCTTTCATATAATATATTTTATTAATAGAGAAGCACGCAATCTAAATTGGATTGGTGATTTCTCTCTTTGCAATAAGTTCTATATGAATACCAGGAAAATAAAACCGCAGGATTTACACGACTATGGGTAAACTCTCACAGTTTTCTTATTTCATAATTTAATAATGGTGAAGAAATTTTTGCGATAGAATATAATCTTAATTTAAAAAATTATTGACCTTGACCTTATGTCATGGAGTAATATATAGGTGTAACGTTACTAAATAAAATTTATTTTCTTTTGAGAGGATTTTTTATGAAAGATAATTTAAAGAAACAATTTACTATTGGTGAATTTAGTAAGAAGGCAGGAGTTACTCTGAGGACTTTGAGATATTATGATAAGATTGATCTTTTAAAGCCTTCTTTTCATAATGAGTCGGGATATAGGCTTTATAGTAAGAATGATTTTCCTAAACTTCAAAAAATCTTAACTTTAAAATTTATTGGGTTATCCTTAGATGAAATTAAAGATGTTATGAAAGAGGAAGTAAAGGAAGATGACTTTGAAAAGTCATTAAAGATACAAAAGAAAATTATTAAGGAAAAAATAAATCACGAATTGAGTGTTATTCAAGCTATTGATGAGGCTTTGAAAATGATTGATACAGATAAAAATTTGAATTGGGATAAGTTTATTAGCATTATAAATCTGATAAATAAAGATAATAGGTGGATGAAGCAGTATATAGATGCTTCTAATTTAAAGGCAAGGATAAATATTCATGATAAGTTCAGCACTAATAAGGAAGGTTGGATGGAGTGGTTTTTTAAGCAACTACCTTTAGAGACAAATTGCAAGGTTTTAGAGTTAGGCTGTGGTGATGGCAGCTTGTGGGCTAAAAATTATGACAAGATACCTAAAGAATGGGAGATACATATTACTGATTTTTCAGAGGGTATGGTTGAAGATGCTAAACTGAATTTAAAGGAAACTTTAGATAGATTTCATTTTAAGGTTGAGGATGCTGAAAATATTTCTTATGAAGATGAGACTTTTGATATAGTTATAGCGAACCACATGCTATATCACTTAAATGACATAGATAAAGCACTAAGTGAAATGCAAAGAGTTCTAAAAAAGGATGGATACATTTTTATATCTACTGTTGGTGAAAATCATATGAAGGAAATGAGAGAATTTTTATCAATGGTTGATAAGGAGATATTAGAAGTTGAAAGTTTCAATTTAACAAAGAAATTTCAAATTGAAAATGGGTTAGGCATCTTATCAAAATTTTTTAAAGACATAGAGTGTAATCTATATATAGATAATTTAAAAATAACAGAAAAAGAAGCCTTATTTCAATATATTCTTTCTATGGAAAGCGATATAGTTAAAAAAATAAGTGCAAATAAATTGATGAAGTTAGATAAATTATTAGAGAAAGAGTGTTTTGACAATGGGTATATATACATATCAAAGCATACAGGATATTTTAAAGGAAAAAAATAGATTTAAAAAAGGCTTATGAAAATAAAGAGTCATTATTAATAAAGAAAAATACTACATTATTTATTAAAGTGTGACTAATTGCAAAGGGGAGATTTCAAATGTCAAGAAAAATACCATTATCACCACCAGATATTACAGAAAGAGAAATAGAAAGTGTTGTTCAGGTTTTAAAATCAGGATGGATTACAAGTGGTCCTAAGGTTTTAGAATTTGAGCAGAAAATAGCTGAGTACTGTGAAACTGAAAAAGCTGTGGTCTTAGGTAGTGGAACAGCTGGTATGGAGCTTATTCTAAAACTCTACGATATAAAAGAAGGGGATGAAGTAATAACCACACCGTATACTTACACCGCAAGTGCTAGCATTATTTTACATAGAGGAATAAAGCCAACCTTTGTAGATGTTGCTAAAGATAGTTTCATAATGGATTTAGATAAATTAGAAGAGGCAATAACTGAAAAAACCAAAGCAATAATAACTGTAGATTTTGCAGGTGTTCCTGTAGATTATGATAAGGTAAAAGCAATACTTAAAAAGTTAAATAGAGAAGATATAATACTTATATCAGATTCAGCACACTCTTTTGGTGCAACTTATAAGGGCAAAAAAGTTGGATCTCAATATAATTTCCATGTATTCTCATTTCACGCAGTCAAAAATTTAACTACAGCTGAAGGTGGAGGAATAACATTTAATAACAATAATTTTCATGGAAAAGAAGACTTATATAAAGAGTTTAAATATATAGCACTACATGGGCAAACAAAAGATGCTTTATCTAAGATAAAAGCTGGTGCTTGGCAATATGATATAGTAACAGACGGATTTAAATGCAATATGTCTGATTTACATGCAGCTATAGGTGTGTCTCAATTAGATAGATATGAGGAAATGTTAGATAGAAGAAGAGCAATATTTGAGATTTACAACAAAGCTTTAGAAGGTAAAGAGTGGGCTATAATACCTTTCTCTAAAAATGAGGAGATGGAAACATCATATCATTTATATCCATTAAGAATAAAAGGCTTTGAGGAAAGTGAGAGAGCGAAGGTTATAGAAATATTAGCTGAAAAAGATATACCTACAAATGTTCACTTTATACCACTGCCAATGTTTACGCTATATAAAAATTTAGGGTATAAAATGGAAGATTATCCAAATGCATATAATCAATATAAAAATGAAATAACATTACCAGTGTACTCAACCTTATCTTTAGAAGATGCTAAGTATATGATAGAGGAGCTTATTAAAGCTGTAGAAGAAGTAAAATAAAGTTTGAATTTTAACTTACATCTAAAAAGGAGGGATTTATGATGAAAGTAGGATTTTATACATCACAAAGAGAATACGAAGAGAAAATGGCTGAATTTAATGAGGCTATGATAAATTCAATAAAAAATGGAGTTAAGACTTTAGGTGAAGATGTTATAGCTTTTGAAAAAGAAGTTCAAGACTTTGCAAAGGTAAAACACGCTATTGGTGTTGCCTCAGGGACAGATGCTTTAGTTATGACAGCTGATATATTAGGATATAAGGATGAAAAAGAGATAATAACCTCTCCATTTACTTTCTTAGCATCTACTTCATGTATTGCAAAGCATAGAGGAAAAGCAGTATTTGTAGATATAGATGAAGAAACCTTCAACATAGACACTAGAAAAATAGAAGAAAAAATAACAAAAAATACAGTAGGACTACTTCCAATACATTTATTCTGCCAAATGGCTAATATGGATGATATTATGGATATAGCAAAAAGACATGATTTATCTGTATTAGAAGATGCAGCAGAAGCTTTTGGTATGCAATGGAAAGGTAATGGAGATACATACAGGCATGCAGGTACTATAGGTGACATGGGTATCTATTCATTCTTTCCAACTAAAACACTAGGAGCTTACGGTGACGGTGGATTAATAGTTACAAATAATGATGAACTTGCAGATATTACTAAAATGTATAGAGTTCACGGAGCTAAAAAGAAATATCATTATGAGTATATAGGATATAACTCAAGATTAGATAACATACAAGCAGCAATTTTACGTGTTAAATTGAAATATATAAATGAGGCACTAGAAAAGAGAAATCAAATCCATGACTTATACGTTGAAAGATTAAAAGATATATCAGAAATTACCTTACCAAAAATAAAAGGTGATCAAATACCTGTTTATTATGTATTTAACATAACCTGCCATAAAAGAGATGAATTAAATCAATACTTAAATGAGCAAGGAATAGGTACTAGCATATACTATCCAACTCCATTACATCTTCAAAAGTGCTTTAGCTACTTAGGATATAAAAAAGGAGATTTTCCAGTAGCTGAAAGAGTATCAGAAAGAATATTAGCACTGCCAATTTACCCAGAGTTAACTATACAAGAAATAGATTATGTTTGTGAGAAAATAAGAGAATTCTATAGAAAATAGTTATTTAGCATAATGAATGATTAAGCATATCATTCTTTAGCAGAATCAAAGCTCTTATCTCTAATCATATATCCTCCCGACTTCCTTAAATATATATTTTATGAATCAAATTTCTCTTTATATGATAAAATGCTACTTAAAAATACAGTTAAACAAATTACACTTGTTATGGAAATGACTATAGCTACTACTTTAGCTGATGTAGTTACTGGTACTATATCGCCATATCCAATAGTAGTAAAAGTGATCATTGTGTAATAAAATAAATCAAAACTTCCTGTAGCATTTAAATATGCTGTACCACCTGCAAGGGCATTTACGAAACAAACAGCTAAATACAAATTCATCACAAGCATTGCTAACACTAAAATAGCTGCTATTAGTACTCTTGCAAAATTAGTTTTTTCTTCCTTTTCTGATTTAATGTTGTGTGGTTTTATCATAAGAGTTAGTAACACCTTTATATTTAAATAGTAGCAAATTATAACTCCCATAATTCCTATAATTGCACTTTCCTTAAACTGATCTGGAAAAATTATAAGTACAGCTAAAAATGTACTTGTTATAAAATAGCTTGATATAAAATCTAGCTTTAAGTTTTTATCTTCAACTTTATAAATAAATTTATGAATTTTAGAGCTAACAAGTAATATATAGCCTATTGAATAATGAACAACTATAAAAGATATTATTATAGCTATTATTTTTATTAACCATTCTACACCAAAGGCTAAATGTGTATCTAAATACCTCATAATTGTTGTAAATATGGTTATAAATGCAAATAATTCACCACATATAACCATTCCACCTTGTGTTATTTTATAAAGCAAGGTTGTCCCTTTAAAAAGCTCTTTATAAGTTTTGTTAATTTCTACTACAAGTGTTCCTAAAACAGATTTTATTTTCCTATTATTCCTTACGCTTCTTATAATTAAGGTAGCAAGAACAATAATTGTTGTTAAAATAATTATGAAACTTCCCATTAGTACCCCACACAATATCAATAAATTTATAAATAATTATATCAAAAATCTAAAATAAATAATAGGTAGACATAACGTATAACAGAAAAACAAAGTGTTTTATAATACCAAAAAATAATGATAACAGTAAATTTTAATTATTGTAATAGCTGAATAGTTACGGTGGTTTTTATTTTTCAAAAAGTTGGGATTATTAATGTAAAATATATTATAATTAAATAGTATATATTTGTTAAATATTAATATAAATTGACAGTGTATTCTCATGGGTAAGATATAAAAAGTTAAAGGGGTGTATAAGAATGAAAGCAGCTTTTCTAATAATTGATATGCAAAAGGGATGTTATGACTTTTGTAAATGTCAAAGAGAATTTGATGAGGCAGTAGAGTATATAAATGAGGCAGCACGTATGTTTAGGGAAAAAGGATTGCCTGTTGTTAAAGTATTGGATATTGAAGTGGGAGAAGGTCCTGGTTCTGAGAAGTTTGAATTTGTTGATTCTATTATTGAGAGTACAAATGATATTGTTATACATAAAGAGTATAATAATGCCTTTTTTAAGACAGAGCTTCATGATAAGCTTCAAGAACTTGGGGTTGAATTTGTTGTTATAAGTGGCTTTGCAGCAGAGTATTGTGTATTATTCTCTTATAATGGAGCAAAAGAAATGGGATATGGCACATCATTACTTCAAAATGGTATTGCAGGCGTTGAATATGAAGAAGTTAAAAAAATGCAACTCTTAAGACCAGTAGTTAGCCTTGAGGCATTAGAATATTTTTTAAAGTAAGAAAAGCTTAGTGCCTAAGCACTAAGCAATTCTTAGAACAAAAGCGATTAACCCACAAACCTTTGATTTGGGTTAGTCGCTTTCACAGCATGTTTATTTTGTTTTAGGGCCATTAGATTAGGTTTATGATATGAATTCAAGAGACTAAAGCACTATTCTTTCATGGATGGTGCTTTTTTCGTTGCTACTAAGTTCTATGTGAACTCCAAGAAATTTAATCACAGAAAATGTACAACAACAAAATTATAGCAGTTCCTCTAAATTCACATTTTTCAAGTAAGCCATTACTTCATTAAACCACTCAATTATTTCCTGATGTCTTTCTCTTAGTTCTTCACCATCTTTTATGAAATAGAAATTATGAAGTCTTTTTACTACATCCTCAGGGAAGTCATAATAAACATATCTTGTTTTGAAGTTATATCTATATGGTTTGTATTTAATCCTAAGCATTTCTAGTAGCAGACCTAAGGAAAAACTTTGATAAAAGGATATTGCTTCAATATAGTTGTGTCTGTTAAGTTCCTTCTCAATAAGGAACTGATACATATTAAATAAACTATCTACGTTTTCTATTCTTGTTCTAAGAGTTTTTGCAAATTCAATTTTGTTCATTGGGGTTGCTTGGGCTACATTGCATTTGTCAAAAAGCACAAGTATATCTCCATGGACTTCTTTATTTAACAGCTTTTCAGTACTTGTATGTTTTACAGCACATATTTCTATTACCATGAACTTGCTAGTGCCATGAAGTTTATATACCTTTTGATAAGCTCCAGGAGATAATGACTGGGTACCTCCATAGCTGTTTTCTATTTTAGCCAGGGATTCTAAAGAAATATCTAAAACATTAAACATATCCTTAATCTTGTCATCTTCAACATCAACTACAACATCAATGTCAGACCACACGTCTACACGTTTAAATGCTGCAGAACCACCCT
>DKGY01000053.1:0-65200 GCA_002453475.1 Clostridium sp. UBA6758
TATCGAAATAAAATTATAAGCGTACATAGTACATGAAATTGAACTATGATGTACGGGTAATAGAAAAACTATTACTAACTATTATGATCACTATGTGATCCGCTAATAAGTAGGAGGTGTATTTAAATGAAAAAAGCTATAATGGGTAAAAAATTAGGAATGACTCAAATATTTGATGAAAATAGAAGAGTAGTACCTGTAACAGTTGTAGAAGCTGGTCCATGTGTAGTAATCCAAAAGAAAACAATGGAAAATGATGGATATGAAGCCATAAAAGTTGGATTTGGAGATATAAGAGAAAAGTTAGTGAATAAACCTAAGAAAGGTGAATTCACAAAAGCTGGTGTTGTTGTAAGAAGACACATAAAAGAATTTAGATTAGAAGATACAAGTGCTTACGAAGTAGGTTCTGAAATAAAAGCAGAAATTTTCGCAGCAGGAGATAAAATAGATGTATCTGGAATATCTAAAGGAAAAGGATTCGCTGGCGTTATTAAAAGATGGAACTTCCACAGAGGACCAATGAGCCACGGTTCTAAATTCCATAGAGCAGTAGGTTCAATGGGAGCATCATCAGACCCATCAAGAACATTTAAAAATAAAAAAATGCCTGGACATATGGGAAATGTTAATACTACAGTATTAAATCTTGAAGTAGTAAGAGTAATACCTGAAAAGAATATTATTCTTATAAAAGGTGGAATACCAGGACCAAACAAAGGTTTAGTAGTAATAAGAAACGCTGTTAAAGCATAAGGAAAGGAGGATGCAGAATGCCTACAGTAAAAGTGTATAACACTGAGAAA
Organism: Clostridium sp. UBA6758; assembly: GCA_002453475.1. GTDB lineage: Bacteria > Bacillota > Clostridia > Clostridiales > Clostridiaceae > Clostridium_J > Clostridium_J subterminale. Next base: position 807 of record DKGY01000053.1, read on the forward strand.
AAAGAAGTTGGAGAAATTCAATTAAATGAAAGCATTTTCGGGGTAGAAGTTAGTGTTGAAGCAATGCACCAAGTTGTATTAGCTCAATTGGCTAACAAAAGACAAGGAACCCAAAGTGCTAAGACAAGAGCTGAAGTAAGAGGCGGAGGAATCAAGCCTTGGAGACAAAAAGGAACAGGAAGAGCAAGACAAGGTTCTATAAGAGCTCCACAATGGATTCACGGGGGTATCGTGTTTGCACCAAAACCACGTGATTACAGAGTTTCAGTTCCAAAGAGTATGAGAAGAGTAGCTATGAAATCAGCTTTAACTTCAAAAGTACAAGATAATGAAATGATAGTATTAGAAAACTTAGCTTTCGATGCACCTAAAACTAAAGAAATGGTGAAAGTTCTTAATGCTTTTGAAACTAAAAAGACATTAATAGTTGTAGCTGAATCAAATGAGAATGTTTATAAATCAGCAAGAAACATTCCTGGAATAGCTGTAGTGCCTGTAAACAACATAAATGTTTACGACATATTAAAGTATGAAAACTTAATGATTACTAAAGATGCTGTATCAAAAATTGAGGAGGTGTATGCATAATGAAAATGACTAGTTATGATATAATAAGAAAACCTGTTATAACTGAAAAAAGTATGGCTGCTATGGCAGATAAAAAATACACTTTCATCGTTGACATACACGCAAACAAAGTTCAAATAAAAAAAGCTGTTGAAGAAGTTTTTGGAGTAACTGTTGAAGATGTTAAAACTTTAAGAAACTTAGGTAAAACTAAAAGAGTTGGAGTTCACATTGGAAAAAGAGCTGACTTCAAAAAAGCGGTTATTAAATTAACAGCTGACAGCAAAGCAATTGAATTCTTTGAAGGAATGCAATAATATAACGCATTTATTGGCTAGAGCCAGATAAGCGAAAAAGGAGGGAAACCGAATGGCAGTTAAAAAATTTAACCCTACCACACCTTCAAGAAGAAATATGACTATGGCTTCATTTGAGGAAATAACTACAGATGTACCTGAAAAGTCACTTCTTGTAAGTAAGAAAAAAACAGGTGGTAGAAATGCTCAAGGTAAAATTACTGTTCGTCACCACGGTGGTGGAGCGAAACAAAAATATAGATTAATAGATTTCAAGAGAACTAAAGATGGTATACCAGCTAAAGTTGCAACTATCGAGTATGATCCAAATAGATCAGCTTATATTGCGTTAGTTGTATATGCAGATGGTGAGAAGAGATACATAATAGCTCCAGTTGGATTAAAAGTTGGAGATGTTGTAGTATCTGGATCAGATGCAGACATCAAAGTTGGAAATACGCTTCCAATAATTAACATACCGGTAGGTACAATAATTCATAACATTGAATTACAAGTGGGAAAAGGTGCTCAACTTGTTAGATCAGCAGGTTCTTCAGCTCAATTAATGGCTAAAGAAGGAGCTTATGCTCAAGTAAGACTACCAAGCGGAGAAGTTAGATATGTAAGAGTAAACTGTAGAGCTACAATAGGAACAGTTTCAAACTTAACTCACGAAATTGTTAATATAGGTAAAGCAGGAAGAAAGAGACATATGGGTATCAGACCAACAGTAAGAGGATCTGTAATGAACCCTAATGACCACCCACACGGAGGTGGAGAAGGTAAATCTCCAGTTGGTCATGCTAGTCCACGTACTCCATGGGGTAAACCAGCTCTTGGATACAAAACTAGAAAAACTAAGAAATACTCTGATAAATTTATTGTTAAGAAAAGAAATGGTAAATAGTTAGAAGAGAAATAAATTCTCTTCTGATTACAACCACTTTACATGAAGGGAGGCCACTAATAGTGAGTAGATCAATTAAAAAAGGACCTTTTGTAAAAGAATCTCTTCTAAATAAAATAGAAGAAATGAACAAAGCTGGCGAAAAGAAAGTTATAAAGACTTGGTCAAGAAGCTCTACAATTTTTCCTCAAATGATAGGACACACAATTGCTGTACATGATGGAAGAAAACACGTACCAGTATATGTTCAAGAAGATATGGTAGGACATAAACTTGGAGAGTTCGCTTTGACTAGAACTTTTAAAGGTCATATCGCGAAGGAAAAATCAAGTAGAATGAGATAGTACGGGAAGGAGGAAATTATCAATGGAAGCTAAAGCTATAGCTAAATATGTAAGAATGTCTCCTATGAAAGTTGGGATTGTTCTTGACCTTATAAGAGATAAGAATGTAAATGAAGCTTTCGCTATATTACAATATACTCCAAAAGATGCAGCTGTTGTTGTTAATAAGTTATTAAAATCAGCTGTTGCGAATGCAGAAAACAATTTTAATTTAGACAGAAATAGATTATATGTTGCAGAAGCTCATACAGGCGCAGGTCCAACATTAAAGAGATTTAGACCACACGCTCAAGGTAGAGCATTCAGAATTTTAAAAAGAACTAGCCATATAACTATAGTAGTTAAAGAAAGAGCATAAGAAGGAGGGATATAGAGTGGGTCAAAAAGTACATCCACACGGCCTAAGAGTTGGTGTTATCAAGGATTGGGACGCTAAATGGTATGCAGATAAGAAAAATTTTGCAGATAACTTAGTTGAAGATAATGCTATCAGAGAATATTTAAAGAAAAGATTATTCACTGCTGGAATATCTAAAATTGAGATAGAAAGAGCAGCTAAAAGAGTTAAAATAAATATACATACCGCAAAACCTGGAATGGTTATAGGAAAAGGCGGTCAAAGTATAGAAGAACTTAAAGTTGCATTAAAAGAAGTTGTTCAAGATAAATTTGTTTTAATTAACATAGTAGAAGTTAAAACACCAGAAAATAATGCACAATTAATGGCTGAAAACATAGCAGCTCAACTAGAAAAGAGAATATCTTTCAGAAGAGCTATGAAACAAACAATTCAAAGAGCTATGAGAACAGGTGTTAAAGGAGTTAAGACTGCATGTTCAGGAAGATTAGGCGGAGCTGAAATCGCAAGAACAGAACAGTATCATGAGGGAACAATCCCACTACAAACTTTAAGAGCTGATATCGACTATGGATTTACAGAAGCAAACACAATCTATGGTAAGATTGGTGTAAAAGTTTGGGTATATAAAGGTGAGGTTCTTCCAACTAAGAAAGTTGAAAAGGAAGAAAGTAACTCATAATAACGTGTAAGGAAGGAGGAATTTGACATGTTAATGCCTAAAAGAGTTAAACATCGTAAGGTACAACGTGGTAGAATGAGAGGTAAAGCTACAAGAGGTAACTTCATCGCTTATGGAGATTATGCTTTACAAGCAACAGAATGTGGTTGGATTACAAGCAACCAAATCGAATCTGCCAGAATAGCTATAAATAGATACGTTAAAAGAGGAGGAAAGGTTTGGATAAAAATCTTCCCTGATAAGCCAGTAACTGAAAAACCAGCTGAAACACGTATGGGTTCTGGTAAAGGTTCACCAGAGTACTGGGTAGCAGTAATTAAGCCAGGTAGAGTATTATTTGAAATATCTGGAGTATCTGAAGAAGCTGCTAGAGAAGCTATGAGACTTGCGTCTCACAAATTACCAGTAACAACCAAATTTGTTACTAGAAGAGATTTTGAGGAAATGGGTGGTGAAATCAATGAAGGCTAATGAATTGAAAGAGTTGAGACAAAGTACTCCTCAAGATTTAAATGTAAAACTATCTGATCTTAAATCAGAATTATTTAACCTTAGATTTCAGTTAGCTACAGGACAGTTAGAAAACCCAATGAGAATTAAACAGGTTAAGAAGTCTATAGCCCAAATTAAAACCATCCTTAGAGAAGAAGAATTAAGGGCTTGTGAGCAGTAATACTGAAAGGAGGTTCATCTTGTGGAAAGAGGAAATAGAAAAAGTAGAATCGGAAGAGTAGTTTCTGACAAAATGGATAAGACAATTGTTGTTGCTGTTGAAACTAAAGTTAGACATCCATTATATGGAAAAACAGTTAATAGAACAACTAAATTTAAGGCTCATGATGAAAATAATGAAGCAAAAGTTAACGATAGAGTATTAATAATGGAAACAAGACCATTATCTAAGGATAAGAGATGGAGACTTGTTGAAATCATGGAAAGAGCTAAATAGTTAACTGAAGGGAGGGTATTTACATGATACAACAACAAACATTATTAAAAGTAGCGGATAACTCTGGTGCTAAAGAAATAATGTGTATTAGAGTACTCGGTGGTTCCAAGAGAAAATGGGGAAACATCGGAGACGTAATTGTTGCTAGCGTTAAAAGTGCAACACCAGGTGGAGTTGTTAAAAAAGGTGACGTAGTAAAAGCAGTTATTGTTAGATCAGTTAAAGGTTTGAGAAGAGCAGACGGGACTTATATCAGATTTGATGAGAACGCAGCTGTTATTATAAAAGACGATAAGAATCCAAAAGGAACTCGTATCTTCGGACCTGTTGCTAGGGAGCTAAGAGATAAAGAATATAATAAAATACGGNNTATAATAAAATATTATCACTAGCACCTGAAGTACTATAGGATAGGGGGTAGCAAAGATGAAAGTTCATGTTAGAAAGAAAGACACTGTTATGGTTATCTCTGGAAAAGACAAAGGTAAAACTGGAGAAGTTTTAGCTGTTTATCCTAAGACTGGAAAAGTTGTAGTTGCTGGCGTTAACGTAGTAACTAAACATCAAAAACCAAACAGACAAAATATGCAAGGTGGAATAGTTAACTTTGAAGCAGCTATTAACAGCTCAAAAGTTATGCTATATTGCGATAAGTGTAAGAGCGTAACTAGAATAAGCAATAAAGTACTAGAAGATGGTACAAAAGTTAGAGTTTGCAAAAAGTGCGGAGAAACATTTTAATTCGCGAAAGGAGGTTTAACAAATGGTTACAAGACTACAAGAGAAATACAATAGTGAAGTAATACCAGCTATGATGGATAAGTTCGGATACAAAAATATAATGCAAGTACCTAGACTTGAAAAAATAGTTATAAATATGGGAGTTGGCGAAGCTAAAGATAACTCTAAAGTTTTAGATGCTGCTGTAAGTGATATGCAATTAATCACTGGACAAAAAGCTGTATTAACTAGAGCAAAGAAATCAGTTGCCAACTTTAAAATAAGAGATAACATGGCAATTGGATGCAAAGTTACATTAAGAAAAGAGAAAATGTTCCAATTTGCGGACAAATTAATGAATATAGCATTACCAAGAGTTAGAGACTTCAGAGGCGTTCCTACTAAATCATTTGATGGAAGAGGAAACTATGCTTTAGGAATAAAAGAACAATTAATATTCCCTGAAATAGAATATGATAAAATTGATAAAGTAAGAGGAATGGATATAATATTTGTAACTACTGCAAAGACAGACGAGGAAGCAAGAGAATTATTAAGATTCCTTGGAATGCCATTTGCTCAATAAAAGGAGGGAATGACTTGGCACGTAAAGCTTTAATAGAAAAGTGGAAAAAAGAACCGAAATATTCAACTAGAGAATACTCTAGATGCAGATTATGTGGAAGACCACATTCTGTCTTAAAGAAATTTGGTATTTGCCGTATATGTTTCAGAGAACTTGCTTACAAAGGACAAATTCCTGGATGCAAAAAGGCAAGCTGGTAATATACAGATCATAGCGAAAGGAGGCACAATTAATGAATATGACTGATCCGATAGCAGATTTGCTAACACGTATAAGAAATGCGAATATTGTTAGACATGAAATAGTAGAAGTTCCTTCTTCAACAATAAAGAAAGGCATAGCAAACATTATGCTTCAAGAAGGATATATCAAAAATATAGAAGAATATCAAGATGGAAATGTTTCAATGTTAAGACTTAGCATGAAATATGGCCAAAATAAAGAGAGAGTTATAACAGGACTTAAGAGAATATCTAAGCCAGGACTAAGAGTTTACAGTGGTAAGGATGATATCCCTAAAGTTTTAAATGGATTAGGAGTTGCAATAATATCAACTTCTAAAGGATTAGTTTCTGATAGAGAAGCTAGAAAATTAGGATTAGGCGGAGAAGTTATCTGCTACATCTGGTAGTTTAGGAACAAGGAGGTGCGATTATGTCAAGAGTAGGAAGACTTCCAATAGCTATTCCAGCTGGTGTAACTGTTACAGTAACGCCAGACAACGTTGTTACAGTTAAAGGACCTAAAGGGGAATTAACTAAAGCAATGGTGAACAATATAAACATAGCTATAGAGGATAATCAAGTGGTCGTTACAAGACCAAGCGATATAAAAGAACATAGAGCTCTACACGGGTTAACAAGAGCATTAATAAATAATATGGTAATTGGAGTAACTAATGGTTTCGCTAAGACATTACAATTAGTTGGTGTTGGATATAGAGCAACAGCAAAAGGTAAGGGATTAACTTTAAACCTAGGATTCTCACACCCAGTTGAAATAGATGCTGTAGATGGAATTACATTTGAATTAACAGATGCTAATACTATAGTAGTAAAAGGAATCGACAAGGAATTAGTTGGTGCAGTTGCAGCTGATATAAGAACTTGGAGAAAACCTGAGCCTTACAAAGGAAAGGGTATTAAGTACTCTGATGAAGTTATCAGACGTAAGGAAGGTAAGACTGGTAAATAATAGCTATTAGAAAGGAGAGAATTTCATGTTCAATAAAGCTGATAGAAAGCTATCAAGAGAAAGACGTCATTTAAGAGTACGTAAAAAAATTCATGGAACAGCTGAAAGACCAAGACTTGCAGTGTTCAGAAGTGAAAAGAATATATATGCTCAAATTATAGATGATGTTGCTGGAAGAACATTAGTTGCTGCATCTACTTTAGATAAAGACTTTTCTCTAAAAGTTGGTAGCAATAAGGAAGCTGCTAAACTAGTTGGTGAAGTGGTAGCTAAAAAAGCAATAGAAGCAGGAATTACTGAGGTTGTATTCGATAGAGGTGGATATGTATACCACGGAAGAGTACAAATGCTTGCAGAAGGTGCAAGAGAAGCAGGACTTAAATTCTAAAAAAAGGAGGTACACACATGAAAATAGATCCTAGCACACTTGATCTTAAAGAGAAAGTTGTACACATAAACAGAGTTGCTAAGGTTGTTAAAGGTGGTAGAAACTTCAGATTCAGCGCACTAGTAGTTGTTGGTGATGAGAACGGACACGTTGGTGTTGGAATGGGAAAATCTATCGAAATACCAGAAGCAATTAGAAAAGGTATCGAAGATGCTAAAAAGAACATCGTTAAAGTTGAATTAGATGGAACTACAGTTCCTCATACTATAGATGGTAGATTTGGAACTGGTACAGTTCACATAATGCCAGCTTCAGAAGGAACAGGTGTTATCGCTGGAGGTCCAGCAAGAGCAGTACTTGAGCTTGCAGGATTAAAGGACGTTAGAGCTAAATCATTAGGTTCAAACAACCCAAGAAACATGGTTAGCGCAACTATAGATGGATTATCAAAATTAAGAACAGCAGAGCAAGTTGCAAAACTTAGAGGCAAAACTGTTGAAGAAATTCTAGGATAGGAGGGGAAAACCTTGGCTAAAGTTAAAGTAACATTAGTAAAGAGTTTAATTGGTAGAAAGAAAGATCATATTGCTACTGTAGAGGCTCTTGGATTAAGAAAAATAGGTAAAACTGTTGAGCACGAGGAGACTCCTCAGATCAGAGGTATGATTAATAAAGTAAGTTACCTACTAAAAGTAGAAGAAGCTTAAACTAAGGAGGTGTAAATATGAGACTTCATGAGTTAAGACCTGCAGAAGGTGCAAAAAAATCTCCTAAGAGAATCGGTAGAGGTACTGGTTCAGGTTGGGGTAAAACTGCTGGAAAAGGTCAAAAAGGACAAAACTCAAGATCTGGTGGTGGCGTAAGACCAGGATTTGAGGGAGGTCAAATGCCTTTATATAGAAGACTACCTAAGAGAGGATTTACAAATATATTTGCTAAAGAATATACTTGTATAAACGTAGATAGACTAAACATATTTGAGGATGGAACTGTAGTTACTCCAGAGTTACTTCGTGAATCTGGAATGGCTAAGAGAGTAAACGATGGGATAAAGATTCTTGGAAATGGTAACATTGAAAAGAAATTAACTGTTAAAGCTAATAAGATTTCCAAAGCTGCAGCAGAGAAGATTGAAGCGGCAGGAGGAAAAGTTGAGGTGATATAGATGTTATCAACCCTACGAAACGCTTGGAGAGTTCCTGAGCTAAGAAAAAGAATACTATTTACATTAATGATAGTTATTATTTTTAGAATGGGTGTATTTATCCCAGTACCAGGAGTGGATGCTAGTAAGATTGCAACTTTAGTTAGTAGTAATTCTGGTTCCCTTCTAAGTTTCTATGACATGATTGCAGGAGGAGCTTTTAGTAAGTTTAGTATATTTGCTTTAGGTGTTACTCCGTACATCAATGCATCGATTATAATTCAATTACTTACAATTGCAATTCCTTATTTAGAGCAACTTTCTAAAGAGGGTCAAGAGGGAAGAAAGAAAATACAAAACTATACTAAATATGCAGCTCTAGTATTTGCTGTTATTCAAGCATATGCAGCATATGCCTTAATAAAAAGCTCAGGAGCTATATTGATAGAAGGTTCAATGGGCCTTTTACTAATAATACTAACAATGACAACGGGTACGGCCTTGTTGGTATGGATAGGCGAACAAATTTCAGTATATGGAATTGGAAGTGGTGTATCAGTGATTATATTTGTAAACATAATATCTTCACTACCACAAACAGCTTATCAAATAGCAGGGCTTCTTAAAACAGGAGAGGTTAGTCCGGTAGAGGTTGTAATATTCGTTNNTTATTAATTACAGTAATTGTTATAAATTTAGCAGAACGAAGAATTCCAGTGCAATATGCCGGTAAGGCAATAGGAAGAAAAGTTATAAAAGGTCAATCATCACATATTCCAATAGGATTAAATTCTTCTGGAGTTATGGCAATAATCTTTGGTATGTCAGTAATGCAATTTCCATCGGTTATAGCACAAATATGGCCGGAATCTTCCTTTGCGGTATTTGTTAATAACAGTTCTTGGAGTATATTTAAGCAAGATACTATAAAATATGTAATAGCATACTTTTTATTAGTATTATTCTTTGCTTGGTTCTATACTATAATTACTTTCAAACCAGACGAGATGGCTGAAAATATGAATAAATCATCAGGATTTATTCCAGGTATAAGACCAGGTGAAAAAACTGAAATTTACTTAGAGAAGATTTTGACAAGAATATCCCTTTTAGGTGGAACATTTGCTGGAATTATAGCTATAGTGCCTATATTAGCAGCTATATTCAGTAATTTTAAGGGAGTTTCATTTGGTGGAACTAGTTTATTAATTTTAGTTGGTGTATCTTTTGATACTATGAAACAATTAGAATCTCAGCTAGTAATGAGACATTATGAAGGGTTCCTTAAATAAAAATTTTAATTTGGAGTTGATACTAGTGAGAGTTATTTTATTAGGTCCTCCTGGAGCCGGAAAAGGAACTCAGGCAAAGTCAATCTGTAATAAATACTCTATACCACACATATCTACTGGAGATATTTTTAGATATAATATCTCTCAAGCAACGCCTTTAGGGATTGAAGCTAAAAAATATATAGATAAAGGTCATCTAGTACCAGATGAATTAACTATCGATTTAATTAAAGATAGATTAAAGCAGGATGACTGCAAAAATGGATTTTTACTAGATGGTTATCCAAGGACTGTAAATCAAGCAGAGGCATTAGAAGTTTTACTTAAAGAAATGAAATTAAAACTTGATACTGCCCTATTGATAGAGGTTCCTAAGGGTTTTATTATAGATAGAATGACAGGAAGACGTGTATGTACTACTTGTGGAGCTAGTTATCACGTGAAATATAATCCTACTAAAAACGATGGAAAGTGTGACGTTTGCGGTAGTGTTGTAATACAAAGAACAGATGATAATGAAGCGACAGTAAGTGAAAGACTTGAAATATATGATGCACAAACTCAACCGTTAATAGAGTACTATAGAAAGAAAAATCTATTAGCAGAAGTTGATGGAACGCAAGCTATTAATGATGTTTTTAAGAATATCTGTGGTATCTTAGGAGCGATAAATAGTGATGAATATTAAGAGTGATACAGAACTAGAATATATGAGGAGTGCTGGTAAGGTTGTTGCCGATACCCTAGCAATGATTCAAGAGGTAATAAAACCAGGAATAACCACTGCAGAAATTGATAAACTTGCTGAAGAGTTTATATTAGCACAAGGAGCTATACCATCTTTTAAAGGATATGGAGGGTTTCCAGGATCAATATGTGCATCAGTAAATGATGTAGTAATACATGGTATCCCGAATGACACCGTATTAGTTGAAGGTGATATAATCAGTGTTGATTGTGGAGCGATACTTAATGGCTATCATGGTGATGCTGCACGAACTTTTCCAGTAGGAAGTATTTCTAAGGAAGCACAACATCTAATAGATGTCACTAAAGAATCATTCTTTAAGGGCATTGAAAAAGCAGTAGTGGGGAACAGACTTACCGATATTTCAGCAGCTATTCAAAAGCATGCTGAGAGTTTTGGATATTCTGTGGTTAGGGATTTTGTTGGACACGGCATAGGAACTGCTATGCATGAAGACCCACAAGTTCCTAATTACGGTACTGCTGGAAAAGGTCCTAAGTTAGTACACGGTGTAGTACTTGCAATTGAACCTATGATAAACATGGGAAATTACAAAGTTAAAATTAAACCAGATGGTTGGACTGTAGTAACTAGTGATGGAAAGTTATCTGCTCATTACGAAAATACTATAGCTATAACTAATGATGGTGTAGAAATACTAACTTTGAGCTAATGAGGTGACTAGTGTGGATGATGACAGCCTTTTAGGTAAGGTAGTACATTCAAAATCAGGAAGAGATAAAGGAAAATACTTTATCATTATTGGTATAATAGACGATGAGTATGTCTATATTTCAGATGGAGACCTTAGAAAAATTGATAGGCCAAAGAAAAAGAAAATTAAGCATTTGTCTTTTACAAATATTTTGGCTGAAGATATTAGAAGTACTATCTTATCTGATGGAAAGATCAGTAATTCTAAAATAAGAAAATTTTTGCAGGTTGAGGATATAATAGAGGAGGTTTGATTACCCTTATGTCAAAAGATGATATAATTGAAATGCAAGGTGTCGTTCTAGAAACTCTACCTAATGCAACTTTCCAAGTTGAATTAGAGAGTGGGCACAAGATACTTGCTCATATTTCTGGAAAGTTAAGAATGAACTTTATAAGAATTTTACCAGGCGATAAGGTTACAGTAGAACTTTCTCCATATGATTTGACTCGTGGGAGAATAACTTGGAGAGATAAGTAATAAGGAGGGTTAGCTATGAAGGTAAGACCATCAGTTAAACCTATATGTGAAAAATGTAAAGTTATAAAAAGAAAAGGAAGAGTAATGGTTATCTGTGAAAATCCTAAACATAAACAAAAACAAGGTTAATGAAAATAAATAAGTAGTGATACTTAGGAGGTGTAGATTGTAGATGGCAAGAATTGCAGGTATTGACCTACCAAAAGAAAAAAGAGTTGAGATAGGTCTAACTTATATATTTGGTATAGGACTACCAAAATCTCATGAGATACTTGAAGCTACAGGAGTGAATCCGGATACAAGAATCAAGGATTTAACTGAAGATGAAGTAAATACTTTAAGAGATTATGTAAATAAGAACATAATGGTCGAAGGTGATCTTAGAAGAAAAGTTGCCTTAGATATAAAGAGACTTAAAGAAATCGGATGTTATAGAGGAATAAGACATAGAAGAGGTCTTACAGTTAGAGGTCAAAAGACTAAGACTAATGCAAGAACAAGAAAAGGTCCTAAGAAGACTATAGCAGGTAAGAAGAAATAGTAAGGAGGGAATATAATGGCTCAAAAGAAAGTTAGAAGTAGAAGAAAAAAAGAAAGAAAAAATGTTGAGCACGGTGCTGCACACATTAAATCTACTTTCAATAATTCCATCGTTACACTTACTGATGCAGCTGGAAACGCATTGTCATGGGCAAGTGCTGGTGGATTAGGATTTAGAGGTTCAAGAAAAAGTACTCCATTTGCAGCTCAAATGGCAGCTGAAACAGCAGCTAAAGCAGCGATGGAACATGGTTTAAAAAGTATAGAAGTTTACGTTAAAGGTCCAGGAGCAGGAAGAGAAGCGGCTATAAGATCACTTCAAGCTGCAGGATTAGAAGTTACTTTAATTAAAGATGTAACTCCAATTCCACACAATGGATGTAGACCACCAAAAAGAAGAAGAGTTTAATTAACAGGAGGTGTAATGAATGGCAAGATACACAGGCGCTACATGCAGACTTTGTAGAAGAGAGGGCCTTAAGCTTAACCTTAAAGGTGACAGATGCTTTACTGAGAAGTGCGCTTTTACTAGAAGAGGTTATGCACCAGGTCAGCACGGTCAAAGTAGAAAGAAAATGTCAAACTATGGAACTCAATTAAGAGAAAAGCAAAAAGCTAAGAGAATATATGGAGTTCTAGAAGGACAATTTAGAAAGTACTATGAGAAAGCTGAAAAGCAAAGAGGAATTACAGGTGAAAACCTATTAAAATTCCTAGAATTAAGATTAGATAACGTTGTTTATAGATTAGGATACGGAAGCTCAAGAGTTGAAGCTAGACAATTAGTAAACCACGGACATTTCTTAGTAAATGGTAAAAAAGTAGATATCGCATCTTACTCTGTTAAAGCTGGAGATGTAATATCAGTTAGAGAAAAAAGCAGATCTTCTGAAAAATTCAAAGTTTTTGCTGAAAATCCAAAAACTCTACCAACTTGGTTAGAAGGAAATATTGAATCATTTGAAGGTAAGGTTGCTTCAATACCAGCAAGAGAAGACATAGACGTTCCTGTTAACGANNCGAAACATTAATCGTTGAGTTATACAGTAAATAGTCAATAATGTAATCAGTTGCCCTCGATATAAAAAAACCACTAAATTTAAAAGGAGGGTTATAAATGTTAGAAATTGAAAAGCCAAAAATAGAATGTGTTGAAACCGCTGAAAATGGTACATATGGCAAGTTTGTTGTTGAACCATTAGAAAGAGGTTATGGAATAACTTTAGGTAATGCATTAAGAAGAATTCTTCTTTCTTCACTACCTGGAGTTGCTGCTAATTCGATTAAAATTGATGGTGTTTTACATGAATTCTCAACTATACATGGAGTTAAAGAAGATGTTTCTGAGTTAATTCTAAATATAAAGGAATTAGCACTTAAGATGTCTGGTGAGGGCCCAAGAACAATATATATTGATGCTGAAGGTCCTGGTGAAGTTACAGGAGCAGATATTAAAGCAGACGGAGATGTTGAAGTAGTTAATAAGGATCTTCATATAGCTACACTAGATGATGGTGGAAAGTTATTTATGGAGATAAATATTAATAGTGGTAGAGGTTATGTTTCTCAAAATAAGAACAAAACTGATGATAAGCCAATATCAACTATACCTGTTGATTCAATATATACTCCAGTTAAGAGAGTTAACTTTACAGTTGAGAATACAAGAGTAGGACAGATCACAGATTATGATAAATTAACTATAGAAATTTGGACAAATGGAACTATTAGACCTGATGAAGCCATTGGTTTATCAGCTAAAATTCTTATCGAACACTTTAAGTTATTTATGACATTAACTGATCATGCAGATAATGTTGAGATAATGATAGAAAAAGAAGAAGATAAGAAAGAAAAAGTCCTAGAAATGACTATTGAAGAATTAGATTTATCTGTTAGAAGCTTTAACTGCTTAAAGAGAGCAGGTATTAATACTGTTCAAGAATTAACAGAAAAATCAATGGATGATATGATGAAGGTAAGAAACCTAGGAAAGAAATCTCTTGAAGAGGTTGAGCAAAAACTTGAAGGCTTAGGATTGGGATTCAAACCTAGCGAAGAGTAAGGAGGTATAGATATGGCACAGCAACGTAAGTTAGGACGTCCAACTGATCAAAGAATGGCAATGCTTAGAAATCTTACGACTAGTTTCTTAAAGCACGGTAGAATAGAAACAACTGAAGCTAGAGCAAAAGAAACTAAAAGATTAGCTGAGAAAATGATAACTTTAGCTAAAAGAGGAGATCTTCATGCTAGAAGACAAGTGCTTGCATTTGTTACAGAAGAGGATGTTGTTAAGAATTTATTTGATAACGTAGCTCCAAAATACGCTGAGAGAAATGGTGGATACACTAGAATAATGAAAATGGGACCAAGAAGAGGCGATGGAGCAGAGGTTGTTGTATTAGAATTAGTATAATAATTCAAGGGGATTAAGTAAGGCTAACTTAGTCCCCGTTTTGTTATAAAATTGAACTTTAGATAGTAACTCTCTAATGGAGGGATAATTGATGGAAACTAATATAAATTTTAGAGATAATCAAATAAAACAGTCTAATGAAACCAATAAAATGAATGAATTTGATAATTTAAATTCATCGAGTGTAAAAATACCAGAAATTATTAGTGAAAACTTGAGATATACTTATCCTCCGGATAGTGAAGGTAATATAAAATTAGCTATAGATGGTGTTAATATTACCATTAATAAGGGCGAATTTGTAGTTGTATTAGGTCATAATGGATCAGGAAAATCTACTTTTGCAAAGCATATAAATGCACTCTTAATTCCGACAGAGGGCAAAATTAGTGTGTCTGGATATGATACTAGTAATGAGGAAAATGTATGGAATGTAAGAAGCAAAGCAGGTATGGTTTTTCAAAATCCTGACAACCAAATCGTTGCTACCATAGTAGAAGAGGATGTAGCTTTTGGACCGGAGAACTTAGGAGTAGAAACCAATGAGATAAGAAGAAGAGTAGATGAGTCACTTAAGAGAGTAAACATGTATGATTATAAAAAACATGGACCACATCTTCTATCTGGAGGTCAAAAGCAACGTGTAGCTATTGCTGGTATATTAGCTATGATGCCTGAGTGTATAGTATTAGATGAACCAACAGCCATGCTTGATCCATCTGGAAGAAAAGAAGTTATGAGTACAATAATGGATTTAAATAAAAAAAATGGAATTACGATAGTATACATAACACACTTTATGGAAGAAGCTGTTGCAGCAGATAAGATATATGTTATGGATTCAGGAAAAGTTATAGTAGAAGGAAAGCCAAGAGAAGTATTTCAAAATGTAGAAATTATGAAAAACTTAGGTTTGGATGTACCACAAATGACAGAATTGGCTTATGAATTAAATAAATCAGGTGTTAATATAAAATCAGATATATTAACTATAGATGAGATGGTGAGAGAATTATGTCAATTAAAATAGAAAATTTAACTCATATATATATGGCTAAAACTCCCTTTGAAAAGGTTGCCCTTAGTAATGTTAATGTGAATATAAATGATGGCGAATTTGTAGCTCTCATTGGACATACAGGCTCAGGTAAGTCTACATTGATACAGCATATGAATGGATTATTGAAGCCTAATCAAGGGAAAATAATTGTGGATGATGTAGATATTACTGCTAGTGGAGTTAAGCTTACAGACATAAGAAAAAAGGTTGGTTTAGTATTTCAATACGCAGAATACCAACTTTTTGAAGAAACAATAGAAAAGGACATAATGTTTGGACCTAAGAATTTAGGGCTTAATGATGAAGAAGCTTTAGAGAGAACTAAAAGAGCTATGGATATGGTAGGTTTAGACTATGAAACTTACAAAAATAAATCTCCATTTGATCTAAGTGGAGGACAAAAAAGAAGAGTAGCAATAGCTGGAGTTGTAGCTATGGAACCAAAGGTTTTAATATTAGACGAGCCAACAGCTGGATTAGACCCTAAGGGGAGAGATGAAATTCTAGGAGAGCTATATAAACTTCATAAATCTTATAACATGACTATCATTCTTGTATCTCATAGTATGGAGGATGTGGCAAAGGTTGCAGACCGAATATTAGTAATGGATGAAGGAAAATGTGTATTAGATGGTACACCAAAGGAAATTTTTAAAGAAGTAGATACTTTAGAAAATGTAGGTCTTGCAGTGCCACAGGTAACATATCTTATGCGAGAATTGAGAAAGGTTGGATTCGAATTACCTGATGATATTTTCACATTAGAACAAGCTAAAAAAGAGTTACTTAGGATACTAGCAAAAAACTAGGCTCCTTTTATAAAGTTGTGGAGGAGTAAATATGATTAAAGATATTACCATAGGCCAATATATACCTGGAGATTCATTTGTCCATAAGTTAGATGCTAGGGTAAAGATACTATTTTCCTTACTATTTATAATAGACTTATTTTTAATAAAAGAGTTCTCAGGATATATTGTTATTTTTATATTTACAATGATGGCTATAATAGTATCTAAGATTCAATTTAGATACATATATAAGGGGTTAAAGCCTATATTTATACTAATGATAATAACAGCACTATTTAATGTGTTTTTAACTAGAGGCAGCGTATTATTATGGCAATGGGGATTTGTAAAAATATATAAAGAAGGTATAGTAACAGCTGTATTCATGGTTTTAAGACTTACTTTTCTTATTATAGGAACATCTCTATTAACCTTAACTACATCACCAATAGAACTTACTGATGGAATAGAAAAATTGCTAGGACCATTTAAACGAATTGGGGTACCAGCTCATGAACTTGCTATGATGATGACTATTGCATTAAGATTTATACCTACTTTAATGGATGAGACTGATAAAATAATGAAGGCTCAAAAGGCAAGAGGTGCAGATTTTGAAAGTGGAAGTATCGTGAATAGAGCTAAAAGTCTTATACCATTACTTGTACCACTATTCATTAGTTCCTTTAGAAGAGCAGATGAATTAGCAATGGCAATGGAAGCTAGATGTTATAGAGGTGGAGAAGGAAGAACTAGAATGAAAATACTTAAAGTCACTTCTAGAGATTATGTTGGAATGGTTGTAATGGCAACATTAACTGTAATAGTTATATATATGAGATTTTAGATGTAGTAGAATAAAGGGATATATATATGAAAAATGTTAAGTTAATACTAGAATATGACGGAACTAATTATATGGGTTGGCAAAAACAACCTAAGGGAGAAACAGTTCAAGGAACAGTTGAAAGTGCAATTTCTAAGCTCACTGGTGAAAAAGTTGAATTAGTTGGCTGTAGCAGAACAGATAGTAAAGTCCATGCTAAAGGATATGTGTGTAATTTTAAGACTAATAGTAATATTCCTGTAGAAAAGTTTAGGGAAGCATTAAATCATGTATTACCAGAAGATATATCTGTAATTAAGTCATCACAAGTTGATGATGATTTTCATGCTAGATATGATTCAAAAGGGAAGATGTATTGTTATACAATATTAAATACAGAAGTAAGAATGCCTATATGTAGAAATTTTTCATATCACTATAGAAAGAATTTATGCATAGAGAAAATGAATGAAGCTGCAAAGTTTTTTATAGGAACTCACGATTTTGAGGCTTTTAGGAATATAGGAAGTTCAGTTAAAACAACTACAAGAACTATTAGTAAAGTTGATATAGTTAAAAATCAAGACTATATCAAAGTATATATAGCTGCTGATGGATTTTTATATAATATGGCAAGAATTATAATAGGAACTCTTATAGATGTAGGAAATGGGAAGATAAAAGCAGAGGATATACCTAAAATAATATTAAGTAGAGATCGAAAAAAAGCAGGAAAGACATGTTCACCTCAGGGTTTATGTTTAATTGAAGTTTATTATTAATAATAGTAAAAATTATTGACACACCCGGGAAATTGTATTATAATAAATTTTGTTCGTATAATAAATATTTGTGTGTAAGATCCATTAGCCCCGGATCTTTATCCATAGAATTATAATTGTTAAAAATCAGGGAGGTAGTAAGATGAAATCATACTTAGCTAAACCAAGTGAAATACAAAGAAAATGGTATGTAGTAGACGTTGAAGGAATGACTTTAGGTAGAGCTGCAAGTCAAATAGCTTCTATATTAAGAGGTAAAAATAAACCAGAATTTACTCCAAACGTAGATACTGGAGATTATGTAATAGTTGTAAATGCAGAGAAAATAGTTTTAACAGGAAAGAAATTAGATCAAAAAATGTTAAGACATCACTCATTATATCCAGGCGGATTAAAAGAGATCCCTTACAGAGAAGCATTAGCTAAGAAGCCAGAATTCGTATTTGAAGAAGCTGTAAGAAGAATGCTTCCAAAAGGAGTTCTTGGAAGACAAATGGCTAAGAAGCTAACAGTTTACAGAGGACCAGAGCACAAAAATCATGCTCAAAAACCAGAAGTATTAGAATTAAAATACTAATATAGTATTGTAAGGAGGAATAAATAATGGCAAAAGTTCAACATTTTGGAACAGGTAGAAGAAAGAAATCAGTTGCTAGAGTAAGACTTGTACCTGGTGAAGGTAAAGTTGTAATAAATAAAAGAGATATGGATAACTATTTTGGATTAGATACATTAAAATTCATAGTTAACCAACCATTAGTATTAACAGGAACTAAAGATAAATTTGACGTTTTAGTTAATGTACACGGTGGTGGATACACAGGTCAAGCTGGAGCTATCAGACACGGAGTATCAAGAGCTTTATTAAAAGCTGATGAGAGCTTAAGACCAGAACTTAAAAAAGCTGGATTCTTAACAAGAGACCCAAGAATGAAAGAAAGAAAGAAATACGGTCTTAAGAAAGCAAGAAGAGCTTCTCAATTCTCAAAAAGATAGTATTTGTACATACAACTGTATGTCATATAAAAATAAGGAGTATATGCACTCCTTATTTTTATTTTTCGAAAACTTTTTTAGTCAATATTTCCTGTTTATAACATCAGTGAAATTAAAATTGCAAAACTAATTACAGATTTATGAAAAGTTATGTTAAATTCATGTTAAATATGTAAAAAGGTATTAACATGAATTTAATTATAGTGTATTATTAGTATGGAATTTTAATGAATAAAGACAATGTACATATCGAGGAATGAGATTTATTGTAGGAGGTAAATTGATGTATAATATCATATTTTTGATTATTAACCTTTTAGGAGGACTGGGACTTTTTCTATATGGAATGAAGCTAATGGGAGATGGTCTTGAAAATGCAGCAGGAGATAAACTGAAAGGAATTTTTGATAGAATAACATCTAATCCAGTAAAAGGTGTATTAACTGGTACTATCGTTACTGCTATTATTCAAAGTAGTAGTGCTACTACAGTAATGATTGTTGGATTTGTTAATGCAGGGCTCATGAATTTGTATCAAGCAACTTCTGTTATAATGGGAGCTAACATTGGAACTACAATAACAGCTCAATTAATAACATTTAAATTTGATGCTTTTGCACCTGTATTTTTAGCTATTGGTGCAGTTATGATACTTTTTTGCAATAAAAGAAAAGTAAAAGAAGTGGGTCAAATTGTTCTCGGTTTTGGAATATTATTTTTAGGGTTAAAACTTATGTCAAGTGCAATGTTGCCTCTTAAGGAATCAGTATTCTTTACAAATTTAATACTAAAATTAGAAGGACATACTATATTTGGACTTTTAATAGGAATGATGATGACAGCTGTACTTCAAAGCTCATCAGCTTCTACAGGTATACTAGTAGCATTAGCATCTACAGGAAGTTTACCATTAACTGTAGCAATACCAATATTATTAGGTAATAACATTGGTACATGCGTGACAGCCTTAATATCTAGTATAGGAACTTCAATAACTGCAAAAAAAGCAGCAGTTATTCACTTGCTATTTAACTTAATAGGAGCTGTTATATTCTTAATTATTCCAGTTACATTTTTAGCTGATGTAGTTTTAGCAATAAGTCCAAATGCAGGGGCGGAAGCTATACCAAGACAAATAGCAAATGCTCACACTTTATTTAATTTGATAAATACGTTACTATTGCTTCCTTTAATTAAATATCTTGTTGCCTTTGTTAATAAGATAATTCCTGGTGAAGATGAGAAGGATGTACCAGGAGTTAAATATATAGATGAAAGGTTACTAGAGACTCCAGCAATAGCCTTTGGTCAAACAACTAATGAAATTGTAAGAATGGCTGAGAAGGCAAAGGAAAATCTAAAAGTAGCTATGAATTCTTTTTTACAAGGTAATGAAGAACAAATAAAAGTAGCATACAACAATGAAAAAGTAATAAATTTACTAGAACATGATATCACAAGGTATTTAGTTAAGTTGTCTAACTCAGATTTAGGAGAAGAGCAGAGAGCAGAACTAGCTGCATATTTTCATGTAGTAAATGATATTGAGCGTATAGGAGATCATGCAGAGAATATTGCAGACCTTGCGAGTGAGAGGATCACTAAAAGATTGACCTTTTCTCCAGATGCTTTGAATGAAATAAAAGGTATGTTTGACTATACTGTAAGTGCAGTAGAAATGAGTATAGATTGTTTTAAAAATTATAATAGAGATAAAGCAGCAGGTATAAGAGGGATAGAAGAAAGAATAGACTCTCTTGAAAAAGAATTAAGAGCATCACATATAAAGAGATTAAATACTGGTATCTGTAATGCTGTAGTGGGAACAATTTTCTTAGATTTAATAAGTAATTTAGAGAGAATAGGGGATCACTCAGTAAATATAGCAGAAATAATATATGAAAACTAAATTAGTAGTATTTTATATCATAATGTTAAAAACCTTTTGGAGAATATGTATCCAAAAGGTTTTTATTATGTAGGTAAAAGAATAATAGTAGAGATTTATGAATAAGTATAATTACAGAGTAATAAAAAAGGTGGGGGGAACCATTAAGAACACTAAATTAATATCTATACTTACAGTAATTATTTTAGGATTCATATGCATGTCTGTAATTAATGTAAATAACGTGGTTACTACTTATAAAAATGCTGAATCAGAACAAGAAAAAAGTAAGATAATACTGATTGATCCAGGGCACGGAGGAATGGATGGAGGTGCTTCATCTAAAGATGGAACTACAGAGAAGAATATAAACCTAAATATTGGACTACTCTTAGGGGCAAATCTGAAGAGTCAAGGATATAATGTTGAATTTACAAGAACAGAAGATGTTGGACTTTATACTGAAGGAAAATCAGTTAAAGAGAAAAAGCATGAGGACTTAAATAAAAGGGTTAGTTTAAAAGAAGAAACAAATTGTGACGTATTTGTTAGTATACATTTAAATACATTCCCAGAATCCTATTGTAAAGGTGCTCAAGTATGGTATTCAAATTATGAGGAAAGTGAGAAATTAGCAAATATTATGCAAAGTACATTAAAAGATAAATTGGACCAGTCCAATAAGAGAAAAGCAAAGGCTGCAGGAACTCAATATAAGGTATTAAGAGGTAATGATAACATGCCAGGGGTCATTGTAGAGTGTGGATTTTTAAGTAATCTTGAAGAATCGCAAAAGCTAAAAAATGAAGATTATCAAAAAAAGATTGCGGATGCATTGGCTGAATCTATAAGCATTTACTTGAAAGAAGGAGAAAATTAAAGATAAGAGCTTACTTTTTCTATAAAAGGTAGGCTCTTTATAGAATATACAGAAATATAAAATTGCAAATGATTAGGCCATATGATATTATGATTAAGGATTGGATTAAGCCATTAGTCCAAAGGGTCAGGAGATGAGATTTTGAACATTACAATTGATAAAAAAAATGGGGTACCTCTTTATATACAGGTAAAAAAACAAATAATGAATCTTATAAAAGATGGAACTTTGAGAGTTGGAAGTAAGATGCCTACAGAAAGAGAATTGTCTCAAGAGTTAGTAGTTAGTAGAAATACCATTAGTGCTGCCTATAATGAACTAGAAGCTAAGGGCGTATTAAAATCTATTCGAGGAAAAGGTACATTTGTAGCAGAAGAAGTCGTATCATGGCAAAGTTATGATAGTAGAAGGAAAATAAATAAATTTGTGGATTTAGCCCTAGAAGAAGCTTTAGAATGTGGCATAGATCCAGATGATTTTTTAGACATAGTAACAAATAGGGTTAGTGAAAAAAAGGATGTTATGAATAAAGTTACTTCGGCATTTGTAGAATGTAATATCGAGCAAGCAAGAATGTTTAGTAAAGAAATAACGTCAATAACAAATATGAATACGATACCATTTACTTTAACAGACTTAGAAAAGATGAGTGATGACACAAAGGACAAGCTTTCGACTTGTGAAGTAATTATATCACCTTTCAACCATGTAAATGATGTAGATGGGTTTTTGACTGGCTTTAACAAAGAAATACTAGGAGTAGCAGTAAGCCCTAATCTAGAATCCATTGTAAGAATCGCTAGACATCCTTCAGGAACAAAGTTTACTTTTATTTGTTTATCTGAAGAGTTTATATTTAAAATAAAGTCAGCACTTGATAAAGCGGGTCTTTCAGATTTATCAGTTGAGTATTTTAGTATAACTGAAGAAGCTAAATTAAAACACATAGTTGATAAATCGGAGGTACTAATAGTAACTCCAGGTAGATATAAGGATGTTTGTAAGCTTAATCATGAAAATAAAGAGCTTATAGAATTTTCTTATAACTTAGACTCCACATCAGTGAAGGCACTTAAGTCAAAAATTGTAGAATTAAAGTATCAAAAAAATTAATTCAGGAGGAATTAAAAATGGAAAAGAAGACATTAGTTCTTGGTGTTATTGGAGCAGATTGCCATGCTGTAGGTAACAAAATCATGGATTATGCATTAACAGAAGCAGGGTTTGAAGTTATCAATATCGGAGTACTATCACCACAAGAAGACTTTATAAATGCTGCAGTGGAAACAAATGCTGATGCAATAATCGTTTCTTCTCTTTATGGACATGGAGAGATTGACTGTAGAGGCTTAAGAGAAAAGTGTGATGAATCAGGATTAAAAGACATTCTTATCTATGTTGGTGGTAACATAGTCGTAGGTAAACAAGATTGGGATGAGGTTCATTCAAGATTTAAAGCTATGGGATTTAATAGGGTTTACCCACCAGGAACAAGTATAGACACTACTATCCATGACTTAAAAGAAGATTTAGAAATAGAATAGACAGAATCATATAAACTAACTAAAGTATATTTTACTTGGAATTATAATAGAGAGCTGGAGTGATTAAAATGAATGCATATTTACTTTTGGACTTTGGTAGTACTTATACCAAATTGACTGCAGTAGATATAGATAATGAAGAAATATTAGCTACAGCCAAGGACATAACAACTATCGAAGATGATATAATGATAGGATTTAATAAAGCTTATGATAAGCTTATGAATAAGCTAGAAGGAAAAGAAGTAAATTTCATTGAAAAGCTTGCTTGTTCATCTGCAGCTGGAGGCTTAAAAATGGTAGCGATTGGACTTGTGCCAGATCTTACAGCAGAAGCTGCTAAGAGAGCTGCTTTAGGAGCAGGAGCTCGAGTTATAAAAGTATATAGTTATGAATTAACCAAAGATGAAGTATTAGAAATAAAAAATTCTGATGTAGATATAATTCTTTTAGCTGGTGGCACTAATGGAGGAAATAAACAATGTATTCTACATAACGCAAAGATGTTAGTAGATTTAGATGTTAATCTTCCTATGGTTGTAGCAGGGAATAAAAGTGCTAATGATGAGATAAAAGAAATCTTTGAAAAAGCAGGATTTTATTTCAGTATAACAGAAAATGTTATGCCACAATTAAATGCTTTGAATGTAGAACCAGCAAGAGAAGAAATAAGAAAAGTATTCATGGATAGGATAACCGATGCAAAAGGATTATCCAACGCAGAAAATTTTGTAAATGGCATATTGATGCCTACACCAGCAGCTGTACTTAAAGCAGCTAGAGTGTTGGGTGAAGGTACTGATGAAGAGGAAGGTATTGGGGACTTAATCATTGTTGACATAGGGGGAGCTACTACTGATGTACACTCTATTGGATATGGAGAGCCAACAAAGGGCGGAGTAAATATGAAGGGGTTAGAGGAGCCTTTTGCAAAAAGAACTGTAGAAGGTGACTTAGGTATGAGATATTCAGCTGTGTCTCTTTGGGAAGCTGCAGGTAGTAGAAAGCTTAGAGCATATTTAAATGATAAAGATAGAAAGATAGACATTGAAGAGAGATGTAAATATAGAAATAGCAATATTAAAATGGTACCTGCAACAGATGAAGATATAAAATTTGATGAAGCTATGGCAAAGGCAGCTACAGAGCTTTCTATGGAAAGACACTGTGGTACTGTTGAATGCATATATACACCTATGGGAGCTGTATACAATCAATTAGGAAAAGATCTTATGGATGTAAAATATATGATTGGTACAGGTGGAGTTTTAGTTCATAGTAAACATCCAGGTGAAATATTGAAGGCAGGAAACTTTAATAAAGAAAATGCTACTTCTTTAAGACCTAGGAATCCAAAAACTTTAGTAGATAAAACTTATATATTATCATCAATGGGTCTGTTAGCTCAGGATTATCCTGATAAAGCAGTAAGAATAATGAAAAAATATTTAGTGGAAGTGTAAATTACTAGGAGGTAAATTAAAGTGGAACTAAAAAACAAAAAGTGGACCGAGGAAGAGTTTTTTAAGACAAGAGAAGAGGTTTTAGCACAATGGCCAACAGGTAAAGAAGTAGATTTACAGGAGGCTATAGACTACAACAAAAAAATTCCAGCACACAAGAACTTTGCTAAAAAATTAATTGAAGCAAAGGAAGCGGGCATAACATTAGCTCAACCTAGGGCCGGTGTAGCTTTATTAGATAGCCACATAGAATTACTAAACTACTTAGACAAAGAAGGCGGAGCAGATCTTCTACCATCAACAATAGATAGTTACACAAGACAAAACAGATATGAAGAATGTGAAGTTGGAATACAAGAAAGTATAAAAGCTAGAAGATCACTTTTAAATGGATTTCCAGGAGTTAACCATGGTGTTAAAGGATGCAGAAGAGTATTTGAATCTGTTAACCTACCACTAGAATCAAGACACGGTACTCCAGATGGTAGATTACTTGCAGAAATTACTCATGCATCAGGTTGGACATCAAATGAAGGAGGCGGTATATCATATAATATACCATATGCTAAAAGTGTTACACTAGAAAAAACTATTCTTGACTGGCAATATTGTGATAGATTAGTAGGTTTCTATGAAGAGCAAGGCATATCTATTAATAGAGAGCCATTTGGTCCATTAACAGGAACTTTAGTACCACCAAGTACATCTAATGCAGTTGCAATAGTAGAAGCACTACTTGCAGCAGAGCAAGGTGTTAAAAATATTACAGTTGGATATGGTCAGTGTGGTAACTTAATACAAGACGTAGCAGCAATTAGAGCTCTTGAAGAACAATGTAGCGATTACTTAAGAGCTTATGGTTACGGTGATGTTTACTTAACAACAGTATTCCATCAATGGATGGGAGGATTCCCAGCTGATGAAGCTAAGGCTTTTGGTGTTATATCTACAGGGGCAGCAGCAGCAGCATTAGCAGGAGCTACAAAAGTTATAGTTAAAACTCCACATGAAGCTATAGGTATACCAACTAAAGAAGCAAATGCTCAAGGTATAAGAGCAACTAAAATGACTTTAAACTTATTAAAAGGTCAACAAATGCACTTATCTGATGAACTTAGAACTGAAATTGCTATAATTAAAGCTGAAACAAGATGCATGGTAGATAAGTTATATGAAGTAGGAAACGGTGACTTAGCGAAAGGTGCTGTTAAAGGCTTTGATATGGGAGTTATAGATATTCCATTTGCACCAAGTAAATATAACGCTGGTAAAATGATGCCTGCAAGAGATAATAATGGAGCAGTAAGATATCTTAAATTTGGAAATGTTCCATTTACAGCAGAGCTTAAAGCTTTCAATATGAAAAAGCTAGACGAAAGAGGAAAATACGAAAATCGTCCAGTTGGATTCCAAATGACAATAGATGATATATTTGCTGTAGGAAAAGGAAAGCTTGTTGGAAGACCAGAAAAATAACATTTATAATTTATAAGCTAACAATAAACTAATATAAAATTCTTAAATTATAGAAAGCAAGGTGTATTTAAATGAAAATTGTTGATGTAGTATGTTCTGCAGGAAGAACTGGATTTTATTTTGATGACCAAAGAGCAATAAAAGCTGGAGCTGGTCATGATGGATTTACTTATATTGGAGAGCCAGTAACTGAAGGATTTACATCTATAAGACAAGCAGGAGAATCTATATCTGTAATGTTAATACTTGAAGATGGTCAAGTAGCACACGGTGATTGTGCAGCTGTTCAATATTCAGGAGCAGGTGGACGTGATCCATTATTCTTAGCTAAAGATTTCATACCAGTTATAGAAAAGGAAATAGCACCAAAACTTATAGGTAGAGAATTAACTAATTTTAAATGTTTAGCTGAAGAATTTGATAAAATGTTGGTAAATGGTAAAAGACTTCATACAGCTATCAGATATGGTGTAACTCAAGCGATCCTTGATGGTGTAGCTAAAGCTAAAAAAGTTACTATGGCTGAAGTTGTAAGAGATGAATATAATACTGGAGTAGAAATCAATAGAATTCCTATATTTACCCAATCAGGAGATGACAGATACAACAATGCTGATAAGATGATTATCAAGGGAGCAGACGTTTTGCCTCATGCTTTAATAAACAATGTAGAAGAGAAGTTAGGTTTAAAGGGTGAAAAACTTCTTGAATATGTAAAATGGTTAAGTGATAGAGTTTTAAAATTAAGAACTAGTGAAGACTATAACCCAATATTCCATATAGATGTTTATGGAACTATAGGAGTTGCATTTAATTGTGATACAAAAGCAATGGCAGACTACATAGCAACATTAGAAGAGGCTGCTAAACCATTTAAATTAAGAATAGAAGGACCAATGGATGTAGAGCATAGAGAAAGACAAATGGAAGCATTAAGAGAGCTAACAGTTGAACTTGATAATAGAAATATCAATGTAGAATTAGTTGCTGATGAATGGTGTAATACTTATGAAGACGTAGCATTCTTTGCAGATAACAATTCAGGACATATGCTTCAAATAAAAACTCCAGACCTTGGAGGAGTAAATAATACAATAGAAGCTATATTGTATTGCAAGAAGAAACATGTTGGAGCTTACTGTGGAGGAACATGTAACGAAACAAATAGATCAGCAGAAGTTTGCACTAACATTGCTATGGCTTGTGGAGCAGATCAATGTCTAGCTAAACCAGGTATGGGTGTTGATGAAGGTTACATGATAGTAAACAATGAAATGAATAGGGTTGTTGCCTTAGTAAATAGAAGAAATAAATAATCCATTAGGTATAAAGTAAAAAGGCGGTTTAAGTAAAAACTGCCTTTTTACTTATAATAATTATAGAAATGAGAGATATTATTCATGGGATTAAATCAAACTACATTAGTGAATTAATCTTATAAATAATGTGTTTAATTAATAGGTTTAGGAGGATTATATATGAGAGAAATTAAAGTTTCACAGATAACAGAAGCTATAAGAAAACTATGTATTGATGCAAATTACTATTTAGGTAGTGATATAAAAAATAGACTTATGAAATCTCATGAGGAAGAAGATTGGGATATTGCAAAGGGAATATTAAATAAAATATTAGTGAATGCTGATATAGCTAAAAATGAAGATATGCCTATGTGTCAAGATACTGGTGTGGCTTGTGTATTTATAGAAATAGGTCAAGATGTTCAAGTAGTTGGAGGGGCTCTTGAGGATGCAATAAATGAAGGTGTAAGACAAGGATATAAAGATGGATACCTAAGAAAATCTGTAGTTAAGGATCCATTAGATAGGGTAAATACAAAGGATAATACTCCAGCTATGATTTACTATAATATAGTTCCAGGAGATAAGCTAAAGATTACTGTAGCACCTAAAGGATTTGGTTCTGAAAATATGAGTCAAATAAAAATGTTAAAACCTTCTGATGGCCTTCAGGGTGTTAAGGATTTTATAATAAAAGTAGTTAAAGAAGCAGGTCCAAATCCATGTCCACCAATAATTGTTGGAGTAGGAATTGGAGGAACCTTTGATAAGGCTGCAACAATTGCTAAGAAAGCACTTATTAGATCTATAGATGTGAGAAATGAAAATCCATTCTATGCAGAGTTAGAAGAGGAACTAGTAACTATGATAAATGAACTAGGTATAGGACCTCAAGGATTTGGTGGGAAAACAACAGCATTAGCTGTAAATATAGAAACATATCCAACTCATATTGCAGGATTACCAGTAGCTGTAAATATTAATTGTCATGCTACAAGACATGCAGAAATAGAGCTATAATTAGGGGGTAAGGTTTATGGAAAAGAGAATAACTACACCACTAACAGAAGAAAAAGTTAAAGGTTTAAAAGCTGGAGACAGTGTTTTATTAAGTGGAGTTATATATACAGGGAGAGATGCTGCTCATAAGAGACTTGCAGAACTTTTAGAAAAAGGAGAAGAACTTCCTATAGATGTAAAGGATGCTGTTATATATTATGTAGGGCCAACGCCAGCAAAGGAAGGAATGGCTATAGGTTCAGCAGGACCAACTACTAGTTATAGAATGGATGCATATACACCGGCACTCTTAGACCATGGTTTAAGAGGGATGATTGGTAAAGGATTAAGAAATACTGAAGTAATAGAGTCTATGAAAAAAAATAAGGCGGTATACTTTGGAGCTATAGGTGGGGCTGCAGCACTTATTGGTAAATGTGTAAAGAAAGCAGAAATAGTGACCTATGAAGATTTAGGAGCTGAGGCTATAAGAAGACTTGAAGTAGAGGATTTACCTATAGTTGTAGTAATAGATTCAGAAGGAAATAATTTATATGAGGTAGGCAGAGAAGCTTATTTAAATAGTAAAAAGTAAGTCCAGATATATTAATAAGATAGGTAATAGTAAGGTCAATTTATCATTTAGAAATAAGCGTTATAAAAATAAATTTATACACTTATTCTAAGGATACTACATGTAGAGGTGATTTAGATGGTAATTAACAAAATTTCAAAGGCTGGAACTCTAGAATCCAATGATATATATGTTATAATCATGCCTAATGAAGAAGGTGGAATAGCCATAGAACTTGAAAGTATGGTTATGAAACAATTTGGAGCAGATATAGAAAAAGCAATTAGAGAAACTTTAGATACTTTAGAAGTAAAAAATGCTATTGTGAAAGCTCAAGATAAAGGTGCTCTTGATTATACAATAAGAGCTAGAGTTGAAACTGCAGTAAAAAGAGCGCAGTAGGGGGTATAAATATGAAATTAAGAAGAACTATGCTTTTTATGCCAGGGAACAATCCAGGTATGCTTCAAGATGCTGCAATCTTAGGTTCAGATTCTATAATTCTTGATTTAGAGGATGCAGTAAGTCTTACAGAAAAAGATAGTGCTAGAATACTTGTTAGAGAAGCGATTAAAAATGTTGATTATACTGGAGTAGAGGTGGTAGTTAGAATAAATCCGCTTACTACAGAATTTTCAAGTGAAGATATAGAAGTTATTGCTAGAGTTAAGCCAGATGCACTAATGGTTCCAAAGGCAACAGAAGATGAACTTATAGAGATTAGTAATAGACTTGAAAAAATAGAAAAGGAAGAAGGATTTGAAGATAAATCTATAAAGTTAATACCGATAGTAGAAAGTGCTTATGGTGTTGAGAATGTATATAGTATTATAAAATCCTCAGACAGAGTAGTAGCAGTTCTTTTAGGTGGAGAAGATTTAACTTCTGATATGGGAATTAAGAGAACTAAAGAAGGTAATGAGATATTTTATGCTAGAAACAGAGTAGCTGTGGCTTGTAAGGCTATGAGAGTAGGTGCTATTGATACTCCATTTACAGATACTAATGACTTTGAAGGATTAGAGAAAGATACTCTTCTTGCAAAATCCCTTGGAATGACTGGGAAAGCATCAATTAATCCAAGACAAATAGATACCATACACCAAGTATATGCACCAACTAAGGCGGAGATAATCCATGCTCAAAGAGTATTAGATGCTATGGAAGAAGCCGAAAGAGAAGGTAAGGGAGTATTTTCTCTAGATGGTAAAATGGTAGATGCACCAGTTATAAATAGAGCAAAAACAACTGTAGACTTAAGTAAAAAACTAGGCCTTATTTAATGAGGGGATTGAGGTGATAATAATATGAATAATGTATTAGGAAGAGAGATTCCAGAGTATATAGAAGGATATGGAAATGTGAGAACCTTTGAAGGTGCTTTTAAAAATATGGAGCCTTTAAAAAAGGTGTCAACAAAAATTAAACCTGTAGTTCCTGGAGATACAAAGTTAGTAAATTCTATAGAAGAAGTTTTAGATAAAGTGGAAATTAGGGATGGAATGTGTATATCTTTTCACCATCACTTAAGAAATGGGGATTATATTCTTAACATGGTTGTAGAAGCCATGGCTAAGAGAGGTATAAAGAATTTAACTGTGGCAGCCAGTTCTATATTTCCAACTCACAAACCATTAGTTGCATATATTGAAGATGGCACTGTATCTAAAATATATGCAAATTATATATCAGGACCTGTGGCAGCTGCTATATCAGAGGGAAAGTTAAAATACCCAGCTATAATGCATACCCATGGCGGAAGATCAAGAGCTATTGAAAGTGGAGATTTACATATCGATATAGCATTTTTAGCAGCACCTTCTAGTGATATGTATGGCAATATAAACGGTCTTACTGGCAAATCTGCTTGTGGAGCTTTAGGATATGCAGTTTCTGATGCAGAATATGCAGATACTGTAATAGCTATTACAGATAATCTAGTATCATATCCAAACTCTCCAATAGAAATAAGTCAAGTTTATGTGGATTATGTAGTTAAAGTAGATTCTATAGGAAATCCAGCAGGAATAGTATCAGGAACTACACAAATTACTAAAGATCCTATTGGACTTAAAATTGCAAAGAATGCTTTAGACACTATGATAGCCTCAGAACTTGTTAAAGACGGAATGTCATTTCAAACAGGAGCCGGTGGTATATCTCTAGCTGTAGCTGCAGAACTTAGAGAATACATGAAGAAGAATGAAATCAAAGGTAGCTTTGCATCTGGTGGAATAACTGGATACATTGTAGACATGTTTGAAGAAGGATTATTTGATAGCTTACTAGATGTACAATGCTTTGATTTAAAGGCAGTAGAGTCTTGCTCTAAAAATAAAAAACATATAACTATGTCAGCTTCTATGTATGGAAATGCCCATAATAAGGGAGCTGTGGTAAATAATTTAGATATAGTAATACTTGGAGCAACAGAAATAGATACAAACTTCAATGTAAATGTTACTACTGCTTCAGATGGTACTATAATGGGTGGTTCTGGTGGTCATGCAGACACTGCAGCAGGTGCTAAACTTACTGTAATAGTAACAAAACTAACTAAGGCAAGATTACCAATCATAAAGGATAGGTTGACTACTATAACTACTCCAGGTGAAACTATTGACGTGATAGTAACTGAAAGAGGAATAGCTGTTAATCCTAAGAGAGTTGACTTAATTGAAAAACTAAAAGCAGCAAAACTTAATGTGGTAACTATAGAAGAGTTAAAGAAAATAGCAGAAAAAATAACAGGTACTCCTAAGGCAATCGAATTATCTGAGGATATAGTTGCAGTGGTAGAATATAGAGATGGAACTGTTATAGATGTAGTTAGGAAAACATTATAAATGAAATTCAGGCTTCAGATGGGGTTTTTACTCTATTTGAAGCTTTTTTATGTTAAATAAAATGGGTAATAAAGATTTTATTTACAGTCCTACTATGATAACATATAGGGAAGAGTAAATTATTTACTTAGGAGGTTTTTTCAATGGATAAGTTAAAAGACCCTTTTAGGAATGTATGAAAAAGAGAATATAATGAAGGCAAGTATGCCTATAATACCACAGTAATAGCAGCTATCGTAATAATAGTTATCTTATTTGTTACATTAATTTGTCTGTCCTAAGATTATAATAAATTTTTTAGTCAATTTATTAATAAAGTAAACTTTATTAAATTAGTATCGTATTATTTATATAAAGAGAGGGAAGAAGATGAAGGAATCGCAAGGAAGAGTTCCTGTAGAAGATGCCATTCTTGTAAGCAATGTATTAAAGGGAGACGTAGATAGTTTTCAAGTTTTAGTAGAGAAATATCAGCTTAATATACTTAGATTTATTTATGGAATGATAAAGCAGAAGGAAGCAAGTGAAGATATTACTCAAGAGGTATTTATAACTGTATATAATAAATTGGATATGTATAATAATAAATATAGCTTTATAAATTGGGTTTTGCAGATAGCAAAAAATAAAACCATAGATTATACAAGGAAATATAGAAAAGCTTATGAAAGTGATATTGATGAAGCCTATAATATATCATCTTCTGAAATGGGACCAGAAGAATCTTTAGAATATTTAGAAGTCAAAGAAGATGTAAATAAATATATAAAGACTCTAGATGAAATAGATAAACAAATACTAAATTTAAGATATTCTCAGGAGTTAACCTTTAGAGATATAGGTGAAGTTTTAGATATTACAGAAACTACTGTGAAAAGGAGATATTATAAAGTAAGAGATGGATTTAAAGTCTTTTGCAAGTGAGGTTAGGAGGAATCACAATGAAATGTAGTCAGTGCAAAGATAAGTTAACAGAATATATTGAAGGAAATTTGTCAGCTGAAGCAGATGAAGAAATGAGGAGTCACCTTTTAACCTGCCAAAGTTGTAAAGATGATTATGACAAAGAAGTTTTAGAATATAAAGCTTTTAAAGAAGCCTTTTCTTATGAAAATATTAACTTTAAAAACTCTACAAGTAAAATAATTGAGAGTATAGATAAAAATAAATATACAAAGGGTAGAAGAGGTATGAGAAGAAAATACAAAGGGGCACTAACTATAGCAGCTGCATTTCTACTAGGAGTTATAGTTACTCCTGTAGCTATGAAATTAATGAATGGTAAAGAAATGCTTTCAGCAGCTTCATCAGGAATAGAGGATAAGGAAGCTAAACAAGATGAGACAAGTAAAGCTGAAGTAAAAGATGAAAATATCAGTAAAGAAACTAAAGAAAATGTTCCAGATGTAGCATCAAGTGATGAAAAAGTTATTGACAATGTAAAGATGTCATCTAATGTGAATATTGTAGATTTGTATAGTAAAACAGAAGTTTCTATAGACAAGAAATTAACTTTTAATACACCATTTATAGCTACTGCAGATGGTAAATATGAAGCTAGCATAGAGGGAAAAGGCGAAAATACTATTGAAGAAGGGATAGGTATACTTTATATAAAAGATACATCTACTAATAAGATGTATGAGTACACTGCAACGGAAAAAGAAAGTCAGCAATCACCACTATCAATAAGCTGGTATGATGATACTCATATTATGATAGTTCATGGTTCAGGATATGGAACATTAGTTAATGGTGAACGTATTATAATCTTAGATGTAACTACAGGAGAGCAAATGCTTATAGCTACTGCTAAGGATAAAGAAAGATTTGTATCTATAACAAGAGAAAATGATAGTTTAATATTAAAATATGTTCTTTATCTAGATGATATGATGAATGATAAAGAAGATAAATCTAAAACTTTTGACAATTATATTCTTGGAGATGTAATAGAAGCGGAATAAGAGAAGTGTATTGCAACTAAAGGTTGTAATACACTTTTTATTATTCATTGTTATTGATAAGAAAACCAATAACATGATAAAATTAGTTGTAAAAAGATATATAATAATAGATACTATAAAATATAGAATAAATTATAAAATAAAGTATAAGTGGTGAAGTAATGGTTAATATAAATAAACTTTATAAAAAAGCGATGGATTTTTATTGTGATGGAAGATTAGATAAAGCATTAAATTATTGTGATAAGGTATTAAACATAGATAGAAGTCATTCTCCTACATTAAATTTAAAGGGACTAATATATTATATTCGTGGAGAGTTAGAAGAAGCAAAGACTTTTTGGAAATTAAGCTATAAATTAAATGGAGATATGGTTTCTAAAAAATATTTAGATGATTCTAGACGCGATGAAGGTGATATATATATATTTAGTCAAGGTGTACATCTATTTAATGAAGTTAAGGTAAAAGATGCTTTAAGATGTTTCTTAAAATGTGAAAGCTCCCATTTTAATAGTATAAATCTTTGGAAATACATAGCTAAATGTTACATGCAATTAGGGCAACATAATAAGGCTGTTAAATATATAGAGGATATTTTAACTATCGATAAACATAATTTAGAAGCTTTGAATTTAAAAAAGCAATTAATAGAGTTAGATTTTATACCAAAGGAGACTGGTGTACAGTTTAAGAAGTTTGCAGTAGTATTAGGAACAAGTATAGTTGCAGTGTGTATTGTGGCATTAATGGGCTTTGGAATATTTAAAGGATATAGCAAAGTTCAGCATTGGCTACAAAGTAGACAAGCAGAAAAAAGTGAAGAAATTAATAAGGATAAAACAAATTTAGACAATTTCCAAGGAAATAGTGAAAAAATAGAGGGAAATTCTATTAAGGAAGTAGAACGTGAAGAAAGCAATGAAGAAAAAGAGAAAAATGAGAGTTTTGACGGAAGCACATTAAAATCATATATAGAGGCTGAAGACTATGAAAACATTATTAAATACATAGAAAAATATGATATAGAAGGTTTAAATATAAATGATAGGAATATAGCTCAAAATGCAGTAACTTTAATAGAAGAAAAAGGGGTATTGTCCTTATATGAAAAAGGCGTTAGTTATATTGAAGATAAAAAGTATGATAATGCAATAAAAATTTTCACCTTGGTTTATAAATATAGTGAAGGTATGTATCTAAATGAGCATATTATATTTATGATGGCTAGTTCCTATGAAGGTTTAGAAGATATAGAAAATGCAAACAAGTATTATGAGATATACGTAGACAAATATCTAAAAAATGGTTCATATATAGAACAATGTCTTTACTCCTTAGCAACAAATAATGAAGGAATAGATAAGGAGAAGTCAAAAAAATATGCTGAAATTCTTACTAATGGATTTAGTAAATCAGATTATAACAATAGTAGAATAAAGTCTATATTAAAATAAAACTATATTTCTACCATAAAAAGAGAGAATGGGTTACTTTATAAACCCATTCTCTCTTTTTTTATTTTAAATGTATTTATACTTCTATTCTAGTTGGGTTAACTCTATTAAGGGTATCTATGTGGTATGGAGATACAACAATGATGTTACAGAAAAGTAAAAGAATCAAAATGAATTTTTTCATATAATTCATCTCCTTTTTCAGTAATTGCTATTTAGGTTATTATACTCTTTAGTAAAATTTTTATACATATTTTCTACGTTATCATAAATTTCATTACTTGAAACGTAAAGTGAATCCATAAAATCTTCCTTTAAATCTTTACTATCTCTACGAACTTTTTCAGTTAATATAGCATACTTGATTCCATATAAGTAATCATTATATAGGGACACAATTTCCGAATAATCTTTATATAATGACGAAAAATTATCAGGTATGGACATTTGAGATAAAACATTTTGTACTGAGATTAATTTTTTAGAAGTATCATCTATGTTAGAGATTAAAAGTTCATAGGTCATGTTGCCACTACGACATTTTAAAACATCTTCATAGAAATTATATTTTAAGCTATCTAGTGATATAACTAACTCTCTTAAAGTATCAATAAATTTAGTAGATTCTGCTGATTTTAAATCAGATATTTTCTTCAAATTATTAGAAGATATACAATAGTCTATAGTTGAATTAATGGCTGAATACATAGGAGTACCTAAATCATAACTAGAATCCTTTGGATTAATTAATCTATAATAGTTTTCTGTAGTATCTCTAAAGGTTTTTAAATTATTAGCAGCTAGTTCTATATCACTCCCATAAGGATTTTTAAGCATTGCATCAATTTGTTCTATAACCAGAATATTTTCATTTAAACCCTTAGATAAATTTCCAAAGTTTTCTGATGAAACGGCTTCTTTAATATAAGGACTTGAATTTAAGTCTATAGATATATCTATCAAATCAGCTTTCATTTCAGGTAAAACACTAAGAGCTTTTTCAACATCTATATGATTATTATCTAGAAAGCTTTTAGATTTATTATTAACTTTCCATATAGATTTCATAGTGTTAGAAAGATATCTTTCTCCTTTATTAAAAGAAAACTTACTGAAAAAACAATAACTCATAAAAAATAAAATTATACCAATAATAAAGAAGCATAAATATTTGATTACTATGTTTTCTATTTTGAAATTTTTATAACTCACTTACAGCATCCCCCTTTGTATTTTAAAAAATATATTATAATTCTTTATATTAAAGTAGAAACTAAAATATTCGTGGTTATTAACATTTATTTGATTAAAATATTTTTGTTCTAAAAATCAAAATTTATATTACAAATAGAAGTATTGGTGTATAATTAAAATAGTATTATCGTTAGGTGGTGACTATATGGAAAGCATTAATGCATTCGTAAATGCATTCATAAATATTTTTAAGGGAATGACTATATTTTCTATAATTGACGTTATTGTAGTTTCTTTTATATTTTATAAAGGCTATACACTAATAAAAGAGACAAGAGCAGAGCAATTATTAAAAGGAATTGTACTTATATTTTTGTTAATACCAGTAAGTGATGTTTTAAACTTAACAACCTTAAATTGGATATTAGAAAACACTTTAACAATTAGTGTTATTTCTATTATAATTATATTTCAACCTGAAATTAGAAAAGCTCTGGAGCACATTGGAAGAACTTCCTTTGTAGATAAAATAATTTATGAAGATGAAGAGGTTATGAAGAGTGTAGTTAATNNACAGAGTTGGAGCACTTATAATAATAGAACAGAAGACTGGTCTTGGAGATATTATAAACACGGGAACTAAAATAAATGGTGATGTATCTTCAGCGTTACTAAAAAATATTTTTGTTGTAAATACTCCACTTCACGATGGTGCCACTATCATAAGGAATGATAAAGTTGTAGCATCAGGTTGCTTTTTACCACTTACCAATGATGATAAGTTAAATAAACAGTTAGGCACAAGGCACAGGGCTGGAATAGGCGTTACAGAGGTGGCAGATTGTATAACTATTATAGTTTCTGAAGAAACAGGAGTAATTTCCTTAGCCATAAATGGAAGGTTACTTAGAAATTATGATAAGGATAAGCTAAGAAATGTGCTACTCAAAATAATGAAGAGTAGACAAAATAGAAAAGAATCATTTAAAGAGAGGGTAAAGCTATGGATAAGCAAAAAAGACAAGACATCATAATAAGAATTTGTTGTGTAGTAGCAGCACTAGTATTGTGGATGTATATTCGTAGTAGCGAAGACCCTGTCACTACTAGTGTAATAAAATATGTGCCTGTAAAAATACTAAATGAAGATACTCTAGCAGATAGAGATTTAGTACTAATACCAAATCAAGATTTTTATATAAATTTGACAGTAAAGGCTCCAGCATCAACAATTAAGGATTTAAGGAATAAAGATTTTACTCTTGTAGCAGACCTTCAAGGTTATGCACTAACCCCAGGAGAAAATAAAGTTCAAGTTAAAGTAAAGGAATCAAGTCCTGGAGTTTCAGTTGTAAACTCTGATGGGCTTTTAATGGATGTAGATGTGGACACTTTAGCAGATAAACATGTAAATGTAACATCTCAAATTGTAGGAAAAGTAGCAGAAGGTTATTACAATGACGATTCTGTAATATCACCTAATTCTGTAAAAATATCAGGCCCACAAAGATATTTAGATCAAGTAGTTGGAGCAGTAGCGCAAGTGGATATAACTAATGCAAGTACAGATATAGATAAAAGCTGTAAGGTTACTTTAGTAGATTCAGATGAAAAGGAAGTTACTGGACTATCTATATATCCAGAATATGTACAGGTGAAAGTTCATGTAAAAAAAGGTAAGTATTTAGGGGTAAAGGTACAGACTACTGGAACAGCAGCACCAGGAGTAACCATAGTAAGTATGGAAGCAGCACCAAAGAGTATAGAGGTAGCTGGTACAAGTGAAGTGATAGATAAAATTACAAGTATCAATACAGCGCCTATAGATATTAGTAAAATAACTGAAAGCACTACTATAGATTCAAATCTAGTAATGCCAGAAGGTATACACAGTGTAAATAATGAACAAACTGTAAAAATAAAAATTACAGTGAAGAAATATAGTGAAAAAACTTTGAGTATACCAATAGACTATACCAATTTAGGAGAAAAGCTTACGCTAGAAAACCCAACTCCAACACTTAAATTAATTATTACAGGAGAAGAGAGTGAATTAAGTAAAGTCAGTGGAGATAACTTTAAGGCTATAGTGGATTTGAAAAGTTTAACAGAAGGTTCTCATGAGGTTAAGGTTCAATTATCAGGAGTACCAAATACAGTACAAGTTAAGAGTCAAACACCGGAAAGTGTAACTTTAACTATAAAAGCCAAAACAGAGGAGAAAGATAATAATGCCGGTTAGGATAAATAATTTAGTTTTAGGAATAAATGAAGATAGTTTAGCCACCTTAAAATCAAAGGTGGCTAATAAACTTAGAATAAAAGAAGGTGATTTTAAATCATTTAAAATTACTAAGGAATCCATAGATGCTAGAAAAAAATCAGATATAAAAATAAATTATGCTGTAGAGATAGAGTGTGATAATGAATCTAAAGTAATAGCTAGAGCAAATAGTAATGATGTTAGATTAGGTGTAGAGAATTATAAAGCTGATTTTGAAATTGGAACAAAGAAGTTAGAAAATAGACCTGTAGTAGTAGGAATGGGACCAGCAGGACTATTTGCAGGTCTTCTTTTAGCAGAAAAGGGATACCACCCTCTTATAATTGAGAGAGGTGAAGACGTAGACAGTAGAACTAGGACCATAGATGGTTTTTGGAATAATAGAATACTCAATACAGAAAGTAATGTTCAGTTTGGAGAAGGGGGAGCTGGTACATTTTCAGATGGAAAGTTAACCACTAGAATTAAAGATCATAGATGTGGATATGTTCTAGAGAAACTTGTATTAGCAGGTGCCCCGGAAGAAATTACATATATGGGAAAGCCACACATAGGAACGGATATATTAAAAAATGTAGTCAAAAACATAAGAGAAAAAATCAAGGAATATGGTGGAGAAGTAAGATTTTCGTCTAAGCTTGAAGATATAGTAATAAAGAATGGGAAAATTTCTGAAATAGTAGTAGAAGGTGAACATATACCTTGTGATAATCTTATACTCGCTACAGGTCATAGTGCTAGAGATACTTATGAAATGCTATTTTCTAAAGGTGTTTCTATATCTCCAAAGCCTTTTGCTATAGGTTTTAGAATTGAACATTTACAGCATATGATAGATGAAAATCAATATGGAAAATATGCAACACATCCAAAACTTAGAGCGGCGGATTATAAACTAACTTATACAAGTAATAAATTATCTAGATCAGTATATAGTTTTTGTATGTGTCCAGGTGGTCAGGTAGTAGCTTCAGCATCAGAAGAAAATACCGTAGTAGTAAATGGGATGAGCAATTATAAGCGTGATGGTATAAATGCTAATTCAGCTTTAGTAGTATCAGTAGATCCTAGTGATTTTGAAGGAAATACTACATTAGGTGGAATTGCTTTTCAAAGACGTTATGAAGCTCTAGCTTATGAAGTTGGAGGTAGAAATTATAATGCCCCAGTTCAGCTTGTAAAAGACTTTTTAAATGATAAAGTATCGAAGAGTTTTGGAAAGGTGAAACCAACATATACTCCTGGAACTGAATTTGTAGACTTAAAAAGGTGCGCACCCAATTTTGTTGTAGATGCTATAAAAGAGGCGTTACCTGTATTCGACAGAAAAATACCAGGATATGCTGGAGAAGATGCAATACTAACAGGTATGGAAACAAGAACTTCTGCTCCTGTGAAAATTAACAGAAATGACAATTACGAAAGCATTAACGTTATAGGATTATATCCAACGGGGGAAGGTGCTGGATATGCAGGGGGAATTGTGTCGGCAGCTGTAGATGGACTTAGGGTGGCTGAACAAATTATAACAGAATTTTCACCAAAATAAAACAAAGAGAAACTTGATATTTATATGGTCAATTGTTAATATAATATTTAAGAAGATTATTTTATCCATTCTTCTTTTCTTTAATGGGGATATGAATTTGCAGCAAGAAGTAAAGATAGGATTTAGGATAAACAGATTTCTTAGAGCTTTTGCTCATTAGAGATTGTTATCCTTTAGGATAAATTTTGCTAAGATTTAGAAAAATATAAATTTTATATACTTCTAAATCTATTGCAAAAATGTATTAAAGCTAATATAAATATTTCATGTGGAGGTATAATGATGAGGGAAGATAAGCAAGTATTAGTGATTAATCCAGGATCAACATCTACGAAAATAGCTGTATTTTTGGGGAAGGAATGTATAGCCTCAGCTAGTTTATCTCACAGTGCAGAGGAAGTGAAGAAGTATTCTCATATATGTCAGCAAAAGGACATGAGAACAGAAGTCATATACAATTGGCTTAATGAAAACGATTATTCTCTTGAAAAATTTGCTGCTGTAGTTGGTAGAGGTGGACTTTTAAGACCTATGCCAGGGGGAACTTACAAGATAACTTATAAGATGCTAGACGACCTTATTGTAGGGTTTCAAGGACAACATGCTTCTAATTTAGGTGGAGTTATTGCCTTTGAAATTGCAGAAAGGGCCGGAATCCCATCTTATATAGTAGATCCTGTTGCTGTTGATGAAGTGGATGAAGTAACAAGAATATCTGGTATGGAGGATATATCTAGGCGTTCTCTTGTGCATGCTTTAAATATTAAAGCTGTAGTAAGAAAGGTATGTGCTGATAAAAACTTAGATTTTGAAAAAAGTAATTTTGTAGTAGCACATATAGGTGGAGGAATAACTGTATCACCAGTAAGAGGTGGTAGAATAATTGATTGTAATAATGCAAATGAAGATGGACCTTTTTCACCTGAAAGAACAGGAGGACTTCCAGTTGGAGATTTAGTTAAGCTCGCATTTAGCAATAAATATACACTACAAGAATTAAAAAATAAAATCACAAGAGAAGGTGGATTAGTAGCCTATCTTGGAACTAATGATGGAAGAGAAGTTGATAGACGTATTGACGAAGGCGATAAAAATGCAGAATTAATATTGAGAGCTATGGCATATCAACTTAGTAAAGAAATAGGTGGAATGGCTACTGCATTATTTGGTAAAATTGATGCTATAATTTTAACTGGTGGAATAGCGTATAATAAAAGAGTTACTAACTGGATTACTGAAGATGTGAAATTTATTGCACCTGTAGAAATTGTGCCAGGTGAAAATGAAATGTTAGCTCTTGCAAAAGGAGCACTAAGAGTATTAAATGGTGAAGAAACACCAAAGATATATGACGATGAAGTAAAATTTGATTAACATTTGGGGGGAATCAAAATGATTAAAACATTTGATGAGGTAATTTCTAAGGTTAAATCTCAATCAATGAAGAAAGTGGCTGTAGCAGTAGCACAAGACGAACCAGTACTTGAAGCTATAAGAGATGCTAAAAAGAATGGTATTGCAGATGCTATCTTAGTTGGAGACAAAGAAGAAATAATAAAAATTGCAGAAACAATTGGAATGAATGTAGATGAGTATGAAATTATAGATGAGAAAGATGTAAACAAAGCAGCTATAGAAACTGTTAAACTTGTATCTTCAGGTAGAGCAGATATGATGATGAAGGGTTTAGTTGATACAGCTACATTCTTACGAGCAGTACTTAATAAAGAAGTAGGTCTTAGAACAGGAAAACAGATGTCACACATTGCAGTATTTGAAGTTCCTTGCTATGATAGATTATTATTCGTAACAGATGCAGCCTTTAATATGTATCCAGAGCTTAAAGAAAAGATAGATATAATAAAAAATGCAGTTCAAGTAGCTCATGCCCTTGAAAATGTCATTCCAAAGGTAGCACCAATTTGTGCAGTTGAAGTTGTAAACCCTAGTATGCCAGCTACACTAGATGCTGCAAACCTTTCCAAAATGAATGAGAGGGGTCAAATAAAGGGATGTATAATTGATGGACCACTAGCTCTTGACAATGCACTTTCAAAAGAAGCTGCAGCTCATAAGAAAATATCAGGTCCAGTGGCAGGAGAGGCAGATATACTATTAATGGCTAATATAGAAGCTGGAAATGCAGTTTATAAATGCTTAACATATACTACAGAATCTAAAAATGGTGGATTATTAATGGGAGCAGCTGCACCAGTTATAGTTACATCAAGAGCAGATTCACCAGAAACAAAAATGAATTCTATAGCCCTTGCATCATTAGTAGCAGGAAGATAATAAGGAGGAAGAAAATGGGATACAAACAATTGATAATAAATCCAGGCTCAACATCAACAAAGATAGGTGTATATGATGATGAAAATCCTATACTAGTTGAAACTTTAAGACATTCAGCAGAAGAAATAGGAAAATACAAAGAAATATATGATCAATTAGGGTTTAGAAAAGAAGTAATACTTAAGGTATTAAAAGAAAAAGGCTTTGATATAAAGGAACTATCAGGAGTAGTAGGTAGAGGTGGACTTTTAAAACCTATCGAAGGTGGAACTTATAGCGTAAATGATGCTATGATTAAAGACTTAAAACAAGGAGTTTTAGGACAACATGCCTCTAATCTAGGTGGAATAATAGCTCATGAAATAGCTACAGAGATAAATGTACCATCTTTTATAGTGGATCCAGTTGTAGTTGATGAATTAGAAGATGTGGCTAAAATATCTGGTATGCCAGAAATTGACAGAAAAAGTATATTTCATGCCTTAAATCAAAAGGCTGTAGCAAAGAGATATGCTAAGGAAAAAAACACTTCTTATGAGGAATTAAATCTTATAGTAGCTCACATGGGTG
This sequence comes from Clostridium sp. UBA6758, assembly GCA_002453475.1. Lineage (GTDB taxonomy): Bacteria > Bacillota > Clostridia > Clostridiales > Clostridiaceae > Clostridium_J > Clostridium_J subterminale. Next base: position 43,878 of record DKGY01000053.1, read on the forward strand.
GAGGAATATCAGTAGGAGCTCATAAACAAGGAAGAGTTGTAGATGTAAACAACGCACTAGATGGAGAAGGTCCATTCTCACCTGAAAGAAGTGGCGGACTTCCAGTTGGAGATTTAGTTAAACTTTGCTTTAGTGGAAAATATACTGTGGATGAAATAAAGAAAAAGATAAATGGTAAGGGTGGAATAGTAGGTTATCTACAAACTAATGATGCTAAGGTTGTAGGAGATAGAGCATTAGCTGGAGATAAAGAAGCTAAATTAATATTTGATGCTATGGCATATCAAGTAGCTAAAGAAATTGGAAGATGTGCTGCGGTATTACAAGGAAAAGTTGATGCAATAANNTGGTGGAATTGCATATGGAAAATATATAGTAGATTATATTAAAGAAAGAGTAGAATTTATATCACAAGTAGTCGTTTATCCAGGTGAAGACGAATTACTTGCTTTAGCAGAAGGTGGACTTAGAGTATTAACAGGTCAAGAAGCTGCTAAGGAATATAAATAGGGTGAAACTATGAGTAGAATAAGGGTTTTTACAGGTCACTTTGGAAGTGGAAAGACAGAAATAGCAATAAATTATGCAATCAAATTAGCTAAAGAAGGGAAAAAAGTAGCCCTTGTAGATTTAGATATAGTAAATCCATATTTTTGTGTTAGAGATCTTACACAGGAACTGAAGGAAAAATATAATATAAGAGTTATATCTTCAAATCCAGATTATGTTAATGCTGAACTTATGGTAGTACCAGCAGAAGTCAGAAGTGTATTTAATGATAAAAGTTATGAGGTAATTTTTGATATTGGAGGAGATGATGCAGGAGCAATAGCTCTTGGTCAATATAACAGATATTTTAAAGAAGAACCTTATGATATGTACTTTGTAATAAATGGTAATAGACCATTTACATCTAATGACAAGGATACTGTAGAGTTTCTTGGAGATATAGAGAGAGCTTCAAGATTAAAAGTGACTCATCTTATATCTAATACAAACTTATCATATGAAACTACAAAGGAACATATAATTAAAGGGGATATGGAAATAGCCGAGCTTTCTAAAGAGTTAGATATTCCTCATGCCTACACTGTATGTTCAAAAGAACTTGTAGAGGAAGTGGAAGGGAAGGTTTCAGGAAAACTATTCCCAATTCACATATATATGTTGCCACCATGGAGAAAAGATTCAATTTAGCACTAATTATTAAGTGCTAAGTTGACATCTTGTACTAAAAAGTGATAAATTATATATATGTAAACGTATTTAGTCCATTATCCTTGGGGATATAGGACAATAAAATGTAAACGTATTACAACTTAAATGTAGGTCATAAACAATATATAGTAGATAAAATATTCTAAACTTTCTATATAAGGAGGTAAGTATTATGGCAAAGGTAACTTTTAGGGAAGAAAGATGTAAGGGATGTGGACAATGTATAAATGCATGTCCAAAACAAATCATAACTTATTCTGAGGAACTAAACGTAAAAGGATATCATCCAGCCACAGTTACAGAAGAAAATATGCCTAAGTGCATTGGTTGTGCATCATGTGGAAAAATGTGTCCAGATCTTGTAATTACAGTGGAGAAATAATAGGGGGGAAAGATTCATGTCAGAAAAAGTTTTAATGAAGGGTAATGAAGCCATAGGTGAAGCAGCTATCCAAGCTGGTTGTCAATGTTTCTTCGGATACCCTATAACACCACAAACAGAAATATCAGCATATCTTTCAAGAAAAATGCCTAAAATAGGTAGAGTTTTCCTACAAGCTGAAAGTGAAGTTGCTGCAATAAATATGGTATATGGAGCAGCAGGAACAGGAGTAAGATGTATGACATCTTCAAGTTCACCTGGAATAANNTGGAATAAGCTTAAAAGCAGAAGGAATATCTTATATAGCAGGTGCAGAACTTCCTTGTGTTATCATTGACATAGTTAGAGGTGGTCCAGGCCTTGGCGGAATTCAACCAGCTCAATCAGATTACTTCCAAGCAACTAAAGGTGGATCACATGGAGATTTCAACATGCCAGTATATGCACCATGTTCAATTCAAGAAATGGTAGATTTAGTTCAAGATGCTTTCGATGTAGCTGATATGTACAGAACACCAGTTATGGTTATGGGAGATGGAATGCTTGGACAGATGATGGAGCCAGTAGAGTTCAAAGAAAGAAGTGTAAGAGAACTTCCAGAAAAAACTTGGGCTGCTAATGGACTAAACGGAAGAGCTAACCATAATGTAATAAACTCACTATACTTAAAACCAGAAGGTCTTGAAGCTCATAACTTAAAGTTACAAGCTAAATATAAAGCTATAAAAGAAAATGAAACTAAATATGAATTATATAATTGTGAAGATGAAGTAGATTTAATAATGGTTGCATATGGAACAACTTCAAGAATATGCAAGACTGTTGTAAAATTAGCTGAAAAAGAAGGAATAAAGTTAGGTTTAATAAGACCAATAACATTATGGCCTTTCCCAGTAGAAGCTTTTGAAAAGACTGTGAATAAAACTAAACATGGTTATGCATCAATAGAGCTTAGCTGTGGTCAAATGGTAGAAGATGTTAGACTTTCTGTTGAAGGAAGAAAACCAGTATTCTTCTTTGGAAGAACAGGTGGAATGGTTCCAAGCCCTAATGAAATCCTTGAAAATGTTAAAAAATTCATAGGAGGTGCTAAATAATGGCAATAGTATTTCAACCAACAAAAGCATTATTAGACGTGCCTACCCATTACTGCCCAGGATGTACTCATGGAATAATCCACAGACTAGTAGGGGAAGTACTTGAAGAATTAAATGTTATAGATAAAACAATTGGTGTAGCTCCAGTTGGATGTTCAGTTATGGCATATGACTACTTTGCATGTGATATGTTTGAAGCTGCACACGGAAGAGCACCAGCAGTAGCTACAGGAATAAAAAGATCTAATCCTGATAAAGTTGTATTCACATATCAAGGAGATGGAGACTTAGCAGCTATAGGAACAGCAGAAATTGTACATGCAGCTACAAGAGGAGAGAACATTGTTACAATCTTCGTAAATAACTGTATTTATGGTATGACAGGAGGACAAATGGCTCCAACAACATTACCAGGACAAGTTACAGAAACTTCTCCATATGGAAGAGATGTTAAGCTTCAAGGTCATCCGATAAGAGTATCTGAAATGATATCTACATTAGATGGAGCTTGCTATGTAGAAAGAGTATCAGTAGATAACGTACCACATGTAAATAAAGCTAAAGCTGCTATAAAGAAAGCTTTCCAAAATGCCATTGCTGGAAAAGGTTTTTCAATGGTTGAGGTTCTATCAATATGCCCAACTAACTGGGGATTATCAACTGAAGAGTCACTTGGATGGTTAAGAGATAATATGATGCCATTCTACACTCTAGGTGTTAAAAAAGATACAACAACTGAGGAGGGAAAATAATATGGCATCACAAGAAATAATATTTGCTGGATTTGGTGGACAAGGAATATTATCAATGGGTAAATTCTTAGCTTATGCTGGAATGGATGTTAATATGAATGTTTCATGGTTACCTTCTTATGGGCCAGAAATGCGTGGAGGTACTGCAAACTGTTCTGTTATTGTTTCAGACGAAGCTGTTGGTTCTCCAATAGTAACTAACCCTACATCACTAGTTGTTATGAATAGACCTTCCCTTGATAAGTTTGAAAAAGAAATTTTACCAGGTGGATTACTGATATTAGATAGCGACTTAGTTGAAAGACCAGTTGAAAGAGATGATATTGAAGTTATAAAAATACCAGCTCAAACAGAAGCTGCTAACCTTGGAAGCAAACAAATTGCAAACATGGTGCTTTTAGGAGCATTAGTTGCAAAAACACAAATAGTTTCTATGGAAACTTTACTTCAATCTCTAAGAGATCACGGAAAAGAAAAATTCTTTGAAATCAATAGAAAAGCTTTAGAAATTGGAGCATCATATGTAGTGAAATAAGCTTATTAGTTTAAAACTCCCGATAGTATTAATTACTCTCGGGAGTTTTTTTAATACTTCGAAAAAATATCCATATATTGAGAAAAAAACTATTTACAAATGTAACAATGTTATGTTACTATAATAATATGATAAATAAAAGTTAAATATAACGTGTTTTATGGGAAAAAAGAGTTGTATATAATTAGTCGATATAACATTATTACGTTAGAATTAAAATGGAGGTATGAATTATGGTAAATAATGAACAGTTTGGAGACTTGAAAATATCGGGGTCAGGTAGTGCTACGGGTGGAAGATATAGGATTGCATCTATCAGTGGAAGTGGAAAAATCGTTGGAGATGTAAACTGTGAGAAATTTAGTATAAGTGGAAGTGGAAAGGTTGAAGGTGCTGTTATAAGTAATAGTTTTAGCATTAGTGGAAGTGGAAAAGTAACTGGAGACTTAAACTGTGTTACTGGTAGTATAAGTGGAAGTGGTTCTGTCCTTGGTTCTATTCATGCAAACAAATTTAATATAAGTGGAAGTGGAAAAATAGGAGGTAACTTTAAAGGAGAAGAGCTCACTGTGGCAGGAGCAGGAAGAATTGAGGGTAGAATAAATGCAACTAATGTTAAGCTTTTAGGAGCTATTAGGGTAGGTCATGGTATTGAAGGTGAGCTTATAACTATAAAAGGTGCCATTAAAAGTCTAGGAATGGTAAATGGGGATGAAGTAAATATAGAGTTAAATGGTGGTTGTGAAGTTGAAGAAATTGGAGCTACTAAGGTAAAAGTTTTAAAGGAATACTCTACTATCAATGCTATAGGAAGGTTTATTTGCAAAATGTTTAGCAAAAATTATGGATATTTAACTATTAGAACTATTGAAGCCGATGAAATTTATTTAGAAAACACCATAGCAGATGTAGTTCGTGGAGGAAAGATTACCATAGGAGAGGGGTGTAAAATTAAAAGAATAGAATATAGTGAGAGTCTAGAAAAACTAAATTCAGATTCTGTTATTGAAGAGGAAATGAAGCTATAGATTTTATGATTATTTAATTGATAAAGATATAAAAAGTTTAGATGGAGTAGAAACTAGACTATAAAAGAGGAGGAAATAAAGTGGAAGAAGAGTTAATTTCTAAAAAAGAAATATTAGATATGACGGGAATATCTTACGGACAATTATATAGATGGAAGAGAAAAGAGCTTATTCCGGAAGAGTGGTTTATAAAGAAGTCGAGTTATACGGGTCAAGAAACATTCTTCCCTAGGGAGAAGATAATAAATAGAATAAATAAAATTCTAGAGTTAAAGGATGATATGCCTTTAGATGATTTAGCCGCAATGTTTACTAACAAACCAAAGGTAGATGATGTAAGTGAAGAGTATGTTATAGAAAAAGAAATTATAAGAGAAGAAACTCTTCCTATATATAACGATATGTTCAGAGAAAAGAATGAATATAATTTTAAAGATATTTTACTGATGCATATACTTCAAAGTGAATTTGATTTAGGAAAGCTAACTATTAGTGAGATAGAAATCATGTTAAAACTCATTGATAAAGAATACAGAAATATAGAAGAAAAAGATGGAACACTTTATATCATAAGAAGATTAGGTATTGGGATTTGTGTAGTAGCATACAGAGAAAAAATAATTGTGGATGATGGTAGCAAAATAATAGGTGAAGTAAATATTAAAAATACTATAGAAAATCTTAAGATGAGATTAACAGTATAGTTAACATTTAAAAATATAAAAGATGGGGTGTAAAAATGAATTATGATAATTGTGCTGATTTAAAAATAAATGATGACTGGGAATCACAAGGTGGAAATTATAGAGATATAAAAATAAGTGGAGATGGAACTATAAATGGGGATATTAATTGTAGAACTATCAGTGTAAGTGGGGATGCAGAATTAAAGGGAAATGTATACTGTGAAGACCTATTTAAAGTAAGTGGAGATGTGGATATAAAAAATAGTCTACAATGTGGAACTCTAAGAGTTAGCGGAGATGTAGATATACATGAGAATTTATCTGCAAAGGGAGAATTAAAGGTTAGTGGAGATGTTAATGTAGATGGAAGAGTAGCTTGTGGAACTCTCAGGATAAGTGGAGATATAGACGTGAAAAGTGATCTGGACTGTACCGGATTATTTCATTTAAGTGGAGATGCTGTTATTGGAGGAAATCTAAAAGCTGATAAAATTGAAGCTTCAGGTGATATAGAAAGTGAAGGTAAAATTACTGGTGGAGATATAGCTATATCAGGAGATATAACTGTAAAAGAAGGCATAGAGGGAGAAAAAATAACTCTAAGTGGAGATACAAATAGTGATGGACTGATAAATGGTGATGAGATATATATTACCATGTCAGGAAATCATCATATTAAAGAAATAGGGGGAAGATTTGTAGCGGTAACAGAAAATATGTCAGGAAATGGAATAATAGGTTCACTATTCGCTAATAAACTTAGAAATAAAGGAAGTCTTCAATGTCAATGTATAGAAGGGGATGACATACTACTTAAAAATTCCAAGGTAGCTATAGTAAGAGGTAAAAATGTTACCATAGGAAAGCGATCAATTATTAATAGAGTTGAATATTCAGGAGAGCTTATCATAGAAGATGATGGAATAGTTAAAGAGTCTATAAGGATATAGTTAAAAACAATATAAGTTACAGCTGTTAATATAATGTAAAGTTATCTATTAAATATAATTAATAACATGTGAATTAAAACAAGAAGGGGGAAAATCATGGAGGAAAGGTTAAAAGATCAAGGGGAAAATATAAGGTTATGGAATAAGAACTTTTTCTTGCTTTGGCAAGGACAGCTAGTATCTATGCTTGGGGATATATTATATATGATAGCATTGGACTTTTGGATACTAGACATTACTGGTTCCACTGGACTTATGGGACTTTTAAGTGCTCTTACAATGCTACCAAGAATAGTTTTAGGACCTTTTGCAGGAGTCTTTGTAGATAAATGGAATAGAAGAAATATTATAGTTTTAACGGATTTTATAAGAGGTATAGTTATAACCTTTGTAGGCATTGCTGGTATATTTGGATTTATACAGGTATGGATGGTATTTATAGTTGGAATAATTAGTGGGTTATGTTCTGCTTTCTTTGGACCAGCTGTGAATTCAATAAAACCAGAATTAGTTCACGAATCTAAATTTGTAAAAGCTAATTCTGTTACTAGTCTTGCAACTTCTGGTATGGATATGATAGGAAGTGCTATAGGCGGAGTTATATATGTAGCCATTGGTGCTCCATACATGTTTTTGGCTAATGGTATATCTTATTTAATTTCAGCTTTTACAGAAATATTTATAACCGAGCCTAAAAGAGAGAAGAAAGCTGAAAAAATAACTTTTGTAGAAGATTTTAAAGAGGGATTTAGATTCCTTTGGAACTTTAAAACTTTAAGAAATTTATTTTTACTTGCATCACTACTAAATCTTTTTGTTAATGCAGCATTTATATTAATACTTCCATATTTTAAATCTATGCCATTTTTGGGACCAGAAAAATACGGTTTATTTATGGCATCTATACCTATGGGAATGTTAGTAGGAAGTGCACTCTTATCAATAATTAGCATTAAAAAGAATCAAAAGTTTAAGATTTATAAATTTGGTGCATTGATATGTCTTGGAATGCTACCTTTTGTGGTTATAGTAGAAAATTTTTATGTTATGATACCTATAGCATTTATATCCTTTTTATTCAATGTAATATTTAATACTATATTTAATTCTGCAATTATGCTTGTAGTACCATCAGATAAGAGAGGTAAAATTGGAGCATTAATGAATACCATAAGTGGAGGGTTACAGCCTATAGGAACTTTGGTTGGTGGAATTTTAGGTGAATTTATGCCTATAAGAGCAGCTATTTTATCTCTTCTAGGTATAACTTTTATATTTGCTATAGCATTGGTTTCAGTAAGAGGAAGTAAAGCATTGATGGAATATGAAAGCAGTGATGGTACCGTAGAGGAACTTATAGAGAAAACAAATGGTATTGTCTTAGAAAGTTAATATGGTATAAAAAGAATAATGGACAATAAAAGCAACACAGATTTTGTGTTGCTTTTGTTATATTTAAGGATTAATGGTAAACTATTATTGTTATGATATATAATTTATATTATAATAAATCTGTATGTTATAGTGAAAAATTCACATGATAATGTAAACTTAGTAGATAAAATAAGATTATTTGTAGATAAGAAATCATATAAAGAGGAGAAGAATGATATATGAGTAGAATGTTTGGAACTGATGGAGTAAGAGGAATTGCTAATAAGGAATTAACTGTAGACCTTGCATATAAACTTGGAAAAGCGGGAGCATTAGTTTTAACTCAGTGCACTAGCAAACCTAGAATAATTGTAGGAATGGACACAAGAATATCTGGAGATATGCTAGAATCAGCTTTAGTTGCAGGGATTTTATCAGTAGGAGCAGAGGCTCTTTGTCTAGGGGTAGTACCAACTCCAGCTGTTGCGTATTTAACAAGAAAGTATAAGGCAGAAGCAGGTGTTGTAATATCTGCATCACATAATCCCGTTGAATATAATGGTATTAAGTTCTTTAATAAAGATGGATTTAAGTTAAGTGATGAATTAGAAGATAAAATTCAAAAGTTAATAGAAAGCGATTTTGAAGGAATTGATATTCCTACAGGAGGAATGTTAGGTAGAAAATACATAGGAGAAGATGCCATAAGTGACTATGTAGAGTTTGCTAAATCTACTATTGATGGTGATTTAAGTGGTATGAAAATTGCCGTTGATTGTGCAAATGGAGCAGCTTATAAAACTTCAGTAAAAGCATTAAAAGAATTAGGAGCAGAAGTTTTTATAATTAATAGCGATCCAGATGGAATTAATATAAATAAGGATTGTGGTTCAACTCACCCTGAGGAGCTAATGAAATTTGTTGTGGAAAATAGATGCAATTTAGGATTAGCCTTTGATGGGGATGCAGATAGATGCCTAGCAGTAGATGAAAAAGGAAACCTTGTGAATGGAGATTTCATGATGGTAATAGCAGCTAAACATCTTAAGTCTATAGGTAAATTAAATCAGGATACAGTTGTTGTAACTGTTATGAGTAACCTTGGACTTCATATAGCTTTAAAAGAAGCTGGGATTAAAACTATTAGCACTAAGGTTGGAGATAGATATGTGCTAGAAGAGATGGCTAAAGAAGGATATTCTATTGGGGGAGAGCAATCAGGTCACGTTATATTCTTAGATTTCAATACTACAGGAGATGGTTTAGTTTCAGGACTTCAACTTGCAGAAACAGTGAAGAGTACTGGAAAAACTTTAAGTGAACTTGCAGCAACAATGAAGGAATTACCACAAGTATTAGTAAATGCGAAGGTACCAAATAACATGAAGGATATCCATGAGAAAGATGAAGAAATCATGGCAGATATAAAAGCAATGGAAGATAAAATGGCAGGTTGCGGTAGAGTATTAATCAGACCTTCAGGTACAGAACCACTAGTGAGAGTAATGCTAGAAGGTGAAAATCAAGAAGAAATAGATAAAATGGCTCATGAACTAGCTAAAAAAATAGAAGAAAAAGCGAATAGATAAAATAAGACCCGTGAAATTTCACGGGTTTTTATTATAAAATTCACCTAAAGTTTTTTACTATAGTACACTTGTAGAATGACAAATGTAACCATAAATACAACAAGTACAGTCCATAGAGTCCAGAATATAGCAAGGTTAAATATTCCAGATATCATTAATCCTATATAAACAAGAATGTTTAGTATAATAGCTGAAGAGTATATAGCTTTCTGAGTAATCAGTTGATTTCTCTCATCTTGTTCTTCTAACCTTTTTTCTTTTAGTTTCTTTTCATCCTTTAAAATGTTTTTTATCTTAATTATAAATATTAAACCTATTGTAATTAATGCAGCACCGATTCCAGTATAAAATCCATTTAAAAAATCAGGTAGATAGTCATATTTTCCATTAGAAAATATAAAACTAATAGCTATAGTGGCAACTCCAAGAATAACCACAATATAAAGTAAAGAAATTCTTTTCTTTAGTACTTTTTTATAATCTTTATCTGTTGTAGCATTAGATATAATAGCTTTTAATAACATAAATTTTCCTCCTCTAAATCAAAAATAAAAATGTCTTCAATATTCATTTCAAAATACTGAGCAATTTTATGGGCTAATACCAATGAAGCTTTATATTTCCCGTTTTCAAGAGAAATAATTGTTTGTCTAGTAACATCTACAGCATCAGCAAGTTCACTTTGAGTAACTCGGTTTTCTTTGCGAAGTTCTTGGATTCTGTTTTTCAACGTATCACATCCTGTTCTATTAGTAATATTTAATAATAAATCTTTAGATTCTTTAAATGTATAGCAAACTTTACAATTTAAGTATAGTACACTTTACTTTTCATGTCAAGCGTACTATACATTTTTATAAAAATTATTTATATTTTAAGTATGAAGAACCTTGAAACCCGCATAGCGACAACAACTATTTAACTAGTTATATAGTTATATAGTTATATAGTTATATAGGTAAATATTTATATATAAAAATTTGTATAATTAAGATTAGAATTAAATGAATATTTATAATTGTGGAATTAATTTGAAATAAAATAATATGAAGTTAAATAATATTATAATTAAAATATGTATATATATAGATGAATTTCATTTATTAGACACTATTAATAAATACCATTGACCAAAATGCATTAAATGAATATAATATAATGAGGTTAATCGGTTTTAGATTTTGGGATAGATAAATATTAAAATTTTGATTTAAATAATTAATTTTAATATTAAGTTCACAAACTTTATTGCTCTTTATATCGTATATGTGGAGTATGAGTTTAAGAGAGTATATAAAATGTGTACATCCTTACTCTTTTATAATACACTTTGAAAACCAAGTGTTAGAAAGGAGGAAATAGTCTAACCACTTAACTAAGCGCCAGGACTTAAGTGAAAAGGAAGCTCCTTTTCATTGCATTTCAATGAGTAAGTTCACCTAACTAAATCAAAGATTTGAGGGTGAAAAATGAAACTCCGCCTCACATACGTTCGGTGGAGTAAGTTCCACTAGCCAAATCATAGATTTGGAGTGTCACTTAAGTCGACGAGGATGGGGAGTATCGAATCTTCGGCGGGTGCCCCACGGTATCGCACTACCGTTAACGATTGATAAAGATAGAAAGTGATTTCTGTTACAAAGCAATCTGGTGTAAAACCTTAACTAAATGTGGATAAGTTGATAGGTATAATCTGAACATGTGGATGGTTAAAGGTAATAGTTTTAACTTCATGAAGCATTGTAGGGTATTTCTATTGCTAAAAATAATTATTTTTAATTTAATTGATAGTTATTTTCAGAGATTGTGCTGAATCAAGGGTTTTTCTTATTCATATAGAGTTAAATCTAATTTGAAATAGAAGACATTTAGGAGGAAGATTTTTTATGTGCGGAATAGTAGGTTATTTTGGAAAGAGAGAAGCAGCACCACTGCTTATTGAAGGATTAAGTAAACTTGAGTATAGAGGATATGACTCAGCTGGAGTATCTATACTAAATGATAAGGGAATTGATCTTACAAAATGCAAAGGTAGACTTGCAAATTTAGAAGAAAAGTTAGAAGAAAATCCAATTAAAGGACACATAGGTATAGGACACACTAGATGGGCTACTCATGGTAAGCCATCAGATTTAAATTCACACCCTCACACTAATGGGGATGGAACTATATCTGTAGTTCATAATGGTATTATAGAGAACTATATGGAACTTAGAGAATGGCTTATGGAAAAAGGCTATGAATTTAAGTCAGAAACAGATACTGAGGTAATTCCAAACCTTGTAGATTTCTACTACAATGGAGATTTACTAAAAGCTGTAATGGAAGTTACTAAAAAATTAGAAGGAAGCTATGCTATAGGAGTTATAGCGACTAATGAACCAGATAAACTAGTAGCTGTAAGAAATGAAAGTCCATTAATAGTTGGTCTTGGAGAAGAAGAAAACTTTATTGCTTCAGACATACCAGCTGTATTAAATCAAACAAGAAAAATTTATCTTTTAGAAGATAAAGAATTTGTTGTTATGACTAAGGATGGAATAAAAATATATGATCAAAATGAAAAAGAAGTTAAGAAAGAAGTATTTAATGTAACTTGGGATGCTGATGCTGCTGAAAAAGGTGGATATGATCACTTCATGATGAAGGAAATCCATGAGCAACCAAAGGCTATAAGAGATACTATGGCTTCAAGAATTATTTCTGGTCAACCAATAAAAATCGATGATATAACTATAACAAAAGAGCAAATAGAAAAGTTAAACAAGGTATATATAGTAGCGTGTGGAACTGCATACCACGCTGGATTAGTTGGAAAATATATTATTGAAAAGCTTGCTAGAATACAAGTAGAAGTAGATATAGCATCTGAGTTTAAATATAGAGATCCAATAATAGATGAAAATACTCTTATGATAGTTGTTAGCCAATCTGGAGAAACAGCAGATACTATGTCAGCTTTAAGACTTGCTAAGAAAAAAGGTGCTAGAGTAATAGCTGTTACTAATGTAGTTGGAAGTTCAGCTTCAAGAGAAGCTGATGATATACTATACACTTGGGCAGGACCAGAAATAGCAGTTGCATCAACAAAAGCTTATGTAACTCAATTAATAGCTATGTACACAATTGCTCTATTCTTTGCAGAGCAAAAGGGTACAGTATCTCAAGATAAGATAGAAGCTATTAAAACAGAGATGCTAACTCTTCCAGAAAAAGCAGAAGCAGCACTTAAGTGTGATGATGTAGTTAAAGCTCTAGCAGCAAAAACTTGTGATGAAAAAGACATGTTCTTCTTAGGAAGAGGTCTTGACCACGCTGTAGCAATGGAAGGATCTTTAAAATTAAAAGAGATATCTTATATTCATTCAGAAGCATATGCTTCAGGAGAATTAAAGCATGGTCCAATAGCCTTAATTGAAGATGGAACAGTAGTAGTAACTATGGCAACTCAAGAAGACTTGTTTGATAAGACTGTAAGTAATATGAAAGAAGTTATAGCAAGAGGTGCTAGAGTATTTGCAGTAGCTCAAGAAGGTCATACTGATATAGAAAAGTCTGTAGAATCAGCAATCTACATTCCAAAAGTGATGGATTTATTAGCTCCAGTTATAGCTATAATTCCAATGCAACTATTCTCTTACTACATGTCAATGGAAAAAGGTTGCGATGTAGACAAGCCAAGAAATCTTGCAAAATCAGTTACTGTTGAATAGGTATTAGAAGTTTAATATGAAATTTGTAGGTTTAGAAGAAAGATTGACCATTTAGAAGAAAGTTTGATTATTTATAAGAAAGTTAAATCAAAATTAAATAGATAGTTAATACTAAATTTAAATGTTTAGTATCAACAAATTATAATAAAGCATATAAGGCTAGACATTTTTAACATGAATGTCTAGCCTTTTGTTATTTTTGAGGTGAAATAATGGCAAAAAGAAAAAGATAAATGTAGGTGAAATTAATACATATCACCCTAGCTTAGTAGAGAGTATATCTTCTAATTGTACCCAAACAACAATCTCTGTCCAAATCAAACAAACATTGTCCACGAATAATAAAGTTTGGCCAAGGCATGAAGGAAATCAAGGGCGTTTACCCTTCATTCCTTCATGTTTTTTTTCTATGTTTGTCTACATAAAAATTAATTATAAAAATATTACATTAATATAAAAATTTGATATAATATAGTTGGTAAGAATAGAATAAATTGATAAAACGTTAACTAAGGATATAAGCTATTACTACGAGTTAAATGATATTATAGTTACTAGGGGGTTTAATAATGAAAATCAATGAAAAAACATATCTAAGTATAGAAGAGAGTATTTCATTACCAACCATATCAGGTACAAACATAAGTGATGATGGCAAAAACGTAGCATTTGTCAAGAAGACAGCTAACTGGAAAGAAAATAAATATAGAAATTATGTATGTATATATGAAAAAGATAAGGGTCAGTGTTACCCATTAACAACTAAGGATATAGATAGTACATACCCATTATGGTCTCCAGATTCTAGGGATATCGCATACCTTAGCCCAGTTGGTGACGGGGATAATAAGAAAAATCAGATCTTTGTTAAGTCAATAGATGGTTATAGTAGAGTTCAAATTACTGATGAGAAAGAAGGGGTCAGTAAATTCAAATGGGAGCCTACTGGCAAGGGTTTTTATTATGTTGCACAGTCAAAAGAATCTGAGGTGATAAAAAAACGTAAGGACATATATGGAGATTTCCATCATATAGGTAATGAATGCCAGAATAATTGTTTATATTACATTGAAATAGAAAAAGTGATACAAAATGATAAATATGAACACGAAAGTGGCGTTGTTTATCAACTAACTGATGGTAAGGATTTTCATATCCATGAATTTGATATTTCAAATGATGGGAAAAAGGTTGTATTTATGGCTACACCAAGCGCAGATATGGTAGATTATGTTAATGGAGATCTATACATACTAGATATTAAAGCTGGAGAGCTACAAAAGATGAATATGGATAAGTTGTTGGGAGGGAGTGTTTGCTTTTCTCCTGAAGGCAGCAAAATATGTTACTCAGCAAGCATAAGGGAAAAGGATTACTATAAGACCCATATAGAAGACAGTACACTAGAGATATATGATATTAATAATGGAGAGCTAATTCAACCTTTAACAGATTTTGATAGTACGGTTATTCCATTACGATGGACAGCTAAAGGAATTTTAATTAGATGGCAGAATAAAACTAATTATCTTATTGGGTTGCTATCTGAGAATGGCACTGTGGAAATGTTAAGCGAAAAAGTAGATAGCTTTATAATGGATGCTTCTATAACAAGGGATGGAAATCATATATCCTATAATAAGGCTATAACAAATGAAACCTTTGAAATCTATTTAGATGATAAGAAAATAACGAATGAAAATAGCTTTTTCAAAGGAAAGCTTAAAAGTAACAAGGAAATAATCTCATGGCAAAGTACTGATGGCATTGAAATAGAGGGAGTTTTATCAACCCCAGTAGAGTTTGATGCAAATAAAAAACATCCCTTATTAGTGGTAATCCATGGTGGACCAGCTTGGGCATCTTTTCCAATGTTTTTAGACTATTTTAATGAGAGATATCCTATTGAACAGTTTATCGAAAAAGGCTTTATAGTTTTAGAACCAAACTACAGGGGAAGTTCTGGTTATGGTAATGAATTCTTAAAAGCAAACTATAGAAAACTGGGAATTGGTGACTACAATGATGTTATATCTGGGGTGGATACACTAGTTGACAAGGGGATTGCAGATAAGGATAGAGTAGGGGTTATGGGATGGAGCCAAGGGGGATATATATCAGCCTTTTGCTCTACATATAGTGATAGATTTAAGGCTATTTCAGTTGGAGGTGGAATTAGTGATTGGATTACCTATTATGTGAATACAGATATACCTCAATCTATTACGATGTATTTAGGAGATAATCCATGGAATGATCCAGAGATATATGCTAAAACTTCACCAATAACATATATTAAATCAGCCTGTACTCCAACCTTGATCCAACATGGTGAAGAGGATGAAGGAGTTCCAGCTCCAAATGCATATGAGCTATATCAAGGATTAAGGGATATGAAAGTTGATACAGAATTGATTATATTTAAAGGAATGGCATATAGTTCGGACCAGCCAGGAATTAATATGGCTATTATGAAGCAGAATTTGATGTGGTTTTCACATTATATTTTTGGAGAAAGTATGAAAGATTTTAGGGTTCTATGATTAATAAATGGATATCCTCACAGGATATATAAGGATGAAACAGTCTTCATAAGGAAGCTTTTTTCTTATTTAGCCTGTGATTGTAGCTCTATGATTTCCATGTGAATTTCCACTGTATAATACTCTAGCAACTACATTGAATTACAATTTTATCACGTTTTCTTCTTATAAAAGATTAATTAGACCTAGAATACAAAGTAGAGATAAGAAATGGATACTTCAGTACAACTGATTTATCTACGGGACAAAAAAAGATATATTAAATAAAATGATCAAACTTTTTTAACACCTACAAAATTTTGTAGTTTTGAAAGAAAGTTGAATCAAAATTTAATATAATGTTAATACCAGACTTCGGCGTTTAGTATTAACAAAAATGAAAGTAGATAAGACTAGACATTTTAAATAAAGAAATATCTAGTCTTTTTTTAAATTCACATAAAAGAAAGAATAAATTTAATTAAACTTTTAAAGAAAGTGCAAAAACATGTTAGTATAAAATTGGTAAAAAGAAAAGAGGAACTCCAGAAGAATGTATTATAAGAGAAATTAAAGAAGGACTTAATTGTGAAATTAGTGATTTAAAACTATTTAAGATTTATGTTATCAATTCTTTGAGTTAGGAGAAAGTATTATGAGGGAGAATGAATTAAGGTCATATCTAAAAAGTCTAGGGGCATCATTGGTTGGATTTGCAGATTTAAATAACGTTAATACTTCATTGCATAAGAATCTAAAGTATGGTATTGTATTTGCAATAAAATTTAACCCTGAAATTATACAGGGTATTCATGAAGGGCCAACAAAAGAATATTATGAGGAATATAAAAAAATAAACAAAGAACTTGATGATATTGCTATGTCCTGTGTAAAATACATAGAGAAGCAAGGATATAGTGCATTAGCTCAAACTTCAACATATGTTACTAGTGATGAAAATTTGACTACTTATTTACCTCATAAGACAGTTGCTACACGGGCAGGAATGGGTTGGATTGGCAAAAATGCTCTTTTAATTACTCAACAATATGGTAGTGCAGTTCGTATCTCTTCAGTACTAACTGATATGCCAGTCATACCAGATATGCCTATCAATGATTCTAGGTGCGGAAAATGTAGTAAGTGTGTTGATGCTTGCCCAGCAACAGCAATAAAAGGTACGTTATGGAATATAAATTCAACAAGAGAAGAACTATTAGATCCTTTTAAATGTCGTAAGAAAGCAAGAGAACTATTAAAACAAAGAGTAGGAGTGGAAATGTCTTTATGTGGAAAGTGTATTGAGGTATGTCAATATACACAGCAATATATTAAAAGAAATTCCAATAGGTGTGATTAGAATATTTTTAAAATATTTAAGTAAGAGATAAGAAGGCTAACTAAATCAATGTTACCTGATTTTCTCTTTTTTATTTTGAAGAAAGTTAGAGAGAAAATTAAAAATAAAATAATATAACTCTAAGTTAAATTTCATTAAATTCAATGTTTTTAGCTTTTTATGTTTTTATGTTCTTGCACCCTTCAGCCATTTATATAATTAAAGTTAAGCCTTCTAGAGTAAAACTGTACTTCAATAAATAATTAGATTTCACTAATACTATTTTTATAATTATAAATAAACATTTATGTATAAATATGCTATTTAAGTAAAAATGGTGTTATACTATATACATATTTAGTTAGATAATTTAATAAATTCAATAACATTAGTATAGTGTAAACTACTACTGAGGTGAATAGACAATAGATATGTAATATTGTTTCAGAGGGGAGGATTCAATATTATAAAATTCTGATATAAACAAGTATATAAATGGGGGAAAATTATGAGATTAGAAAGTAGAAACTATAATACAGGGGATATAATTAAAATTCCATTTAAATTTGCACCAGCACAGGCTATATTAATAGCGCTACAAAAACTTTTGGATGGTGTAGTTCCAACTCTACAAATTTTGGCTACCGCTAAGTTTCTAGATACTGCAATTTTAATATTTAAACAAGAAAAAGGCATTAAAGATATAGTAATGCCGTTATTATTTGTGATAATTCTTTTAGCTTATGACTGGATTTCGAAGCAGTTATCAAAGTTTGCAGAGGTTCAGATTAAAAACAGATTAAGAGGTGAATTTAGGGTAAGTATTGTAGAAAAAATAGCAACCCTAAAATATAAGTATATAGAAAATCAGGATAGTTGGGATTTGATATCCAGAGTCATAAAAGAGCCAGAAGTTCAATGTACTAAGGCTTATATTTCTTCTTTAGATATGATAGCAATGATTTTAAAAATATTAGGAATATTAGTAGTTTTATTTACTCAAGTATGGTGGTCCGCGATTTTAATTGTTTTAATTTCAGTACCTCTATTTTTTATAGCTTTAAAAAGTGGAAAGGAAACTTATGAAGCAAATAGAGAAGTAGAGAAGAATAAAAGAAGAGTTAAATACCTAGAAGAAGTGTTAAACGGTCGTGAGACAGTGGAAGAAAGAACCTTGTTTGGCTATTCTGATAAGATTAATGACCAGTGGCATAAAGAGTTTGAAACTGCTAGAAAGCATGAACTTAAGGTAAGTCTTAAATGGTACGTCAATATGAAAACCGGTGGGGTTATTATTGCAATTTTATCTGTATTAATAGTTTTAATTTTAATAGGGCCTGTAACTAGTGGAATTTTATCCATAGGAATGTTTATGTCCATTGTTAATAGCGTATTTGAATTAATAAACTATTTAGCTTGGAGCCTTCCTGAGTATGGAGATAATTTAGCAAAGAATAAAGAATATCTTGTTGACTTAACTAACTTTTTAAAATTGGAAGGCGATGAAGGATACTTATTGAGACCAGCGAAGGAAGTGAGTAAATTAAAGTCCTTAGAGTTTAGAAATGTATCTTTTAAATATCCAGGTATAGAAAAGTATATTTTAAAGGATATGTCTTTTGTCATAGAAGAAGGAAGGCATTATGCTTTTGTAGGTACTAATGGAGCTGGTAAGACTACCATAACTAAGCTTATAACTGGCCTATATGAGGATTTTGAAGGAGAAATTTTAATAAATGGGAAATCTATAAAGGCTTTTGGACAAGAAGAGTTAAAAGCAATGTGCTCTGTAGTATATCAAGATTTTGCAAGATATTATATTTCTTTTAGAGATAATATTTTATTAGGAGATATTAATAGCTTTGATAACCTAGATAATATGAATAAGGCTATAGAAACTGTTGAACTGCAAGATGTTGTTGGAGGATTACCTTTAGGTATAAGTTCAAACCTTGGAAAAATTAAAAATGATGGTGTAGATTTGTCAGGAGGACAGTGGCAACGTATAGCTATGGCAAGAGGAATTGTAAGTACGGCATCTATTAGAATTTTAGATGAGCCAACTGCAGCTTTAGATCCTATAAGCGAAAGTAATGTCTATGAAAAGTTTGAAGAGATAAGTAGGGGGCAAACTACTATATTTATAAGTCATAGGCTTGGCTCAACAAAGATTGCAGATGAAATCTTTGTTATAGGAGATGGGACTATTATAGAAAGTGGTTCCTATGAAGAGCTTATGAAGAAAAATGGGGTTTATACAAAGATGTATGAAAGTCAAAGGAGTTGGTATATATAATGGAAGGGAAAAGTAAAGATATTTCTTTTTTTAAGATAGTAAAAACTATAGGACCTATGATATTTAAATCATGTCCTATATTTACAATGGTAGCTATATTAACTACAATACTTCATAGCTTTACTTATGTAGGAAATACTCTCATGACACAAAAGTTTTTTGATTCCATTACAGCTGCTTCATCAGGGAAAGTTGGGTTAAAAATAGTATATCTTATGCTAGGAGGACTATGTATTTCATTAGTTCTTACTCAAGTACTTAATGGAGTATCTAACTTTTTATCTAATGCCTTAGTTAATAAGGCAAAAGGATTTATAGGTAAGATATTAAACCATAAAAGCTCAAAGTTAAATGCCTTAGATTTTGAAAATCCAACATTACTTGATGATATTAATAAAGCTCAAAAGGGATTAGAGGGTGGACTTTGGATGTCTTTGATATTAATTATAATAGTAACCTTCTACATTCCATATTTTATTGTTATGGGTATATATCTTTATAAATTAAAGCCTATACTTTCTATTTCTATTATATTAATATTTATTCCTGTAGCTATATCACAATTAATTAGAATTAAGGTATTCACTAATTTAGAGGATAAGGTAGCTCCCATAAGAAGAGAATATGAACACTATGAGAAATGTATAATGGATAGAGAATATTATAAGGAAACAAGACTTTTAGGAGGATTCTTCTATTTCAAAAAAAGATATATAAGTACTTTAAATCTTATGAATAAAAATAATTGGCAAGCAGAAAAAAAATCAGGATTAGCAGAGCTAGCTATGAAGATGTTAACTCTTATTGGTTATATGGGAGTTTTAGCACTCCTTGTATATGCACTTTTAGATGGTTCTATATCAATAGGTGCCTTTGGGGCAGTATTTTCATCTATAGGCTTTATGTTTTCTTTAATGAATGAGCTGATATGTATGCATATAGGAAACATGGCTGAAAATTTAGGTACAGTGAAAAACTTTATTAGATTTTTAGAAATTCCTGAAAGAGAAGGGGAGGACATAGAAATTGTAGGAGTGCCTAGTATTGCAATTGATAATGTAAGTTTTACTTATCCAGGAACTGATAAAACTTCTTTAAAAGACATATCTTTAAAGGTGAATTCTGGAGAAACCATTGCCATAGTTGGAGAAAATGGAGCTGGTAAGAGTACTTTGGTTAGAATTATTACAGGAATATATAGTCCTACTAAAGGCCATGCTTTAATAAATGGTATGGATATAGCTAAAATATCATCTAAAGAATTATATAAGACTACATCAGGGGTATTTCAAAAATATCAAAGATATAAAATGACCTTAAGAGATAACATATCAATAAGTGATAGTTCTAATGAAATAAAGGAAGCACTACTAAAGGATGCCACAGTTAAAGCAGATTTTCAGGTTTCAAAGGAAAAGTTTGAAGAGGGATATGATACCATGCTATCTAGAGAGTTTGATGGTATAGATTTATCTGGTGGACAATGGCAAAGACTAGCTATAGCTAGGGGATTTTATAAGGATAGTAATATGATAATTCTAGATGAACCTACAGCAGCCATAGATCCAATAGAAGAAACTAAGATATATAAGAAGTTTAAAGAGATGTCTAAGGATAAAACAGCCATAATCGTTACTCATAGACTTGGATCTGCTAAGATTGCAGATAGAATAGTGGTTATGGACAAAGGTGAAATTGTACAAGTGGGTACTCATGATGAACTTATCAGTGTAGATGGAAAGTATAGTGAGATGTATGAAGCTCAAAGTAAGTGGTATTTAACTAATAAGGAGGAAAAGGCAGTTTGATTTAGGAAACTTAGGCATCTGAAAATAAATAATA
>DKGY01000053.1:65228-82108 GCA_002453475.1 Clostridium sp. UBA6758
CATTCTGACTTATTTATTTTTTTGAAGATGCCTTAATGCAATTTATACAATGGGTTAAATTTGCAAAAAGTAGATAAGTTGATTCATAAAGGTTATAAGAGCTTTTTAATTTAAAAATCATGGACAGATATCAGTTATTTAAATTGAATCATCCATGATTTTTTTATATTGATTATTTATATTATAGTACTATTAATAAATCTGTACACATATCAGAATCAGATAACAATTTAAAAATTAACATTTACTTTTTATATCTTCAGAATTGAAAATTTCCTCATTAAATTCTCCTTCAGCTTTTGCTACAATCATTGTACATACTGCATCGCCGGTAATGTTAACTGCAGTTCTTGACATATCTAGAATTCTATCGATACCCATGATTAGTGCTATTCCTTCTACCGGTAAACCTACTGATTGTAATACCATAGATAACATAATCATTCCTACACCAGGAACTCCAGCTGTTCCAATAGAAGCTAAAGTTGCTGTTAAAATAACGGTTAAGAAAGAACTGAAGGTTAAATCAATTCCATAGATTTGAGAAATAAATACAGTAGCTACACCTTGCATAATAGCTGTACCATCCATGTTAATGGTTGCCCCTAGTGGTAATGTAAATGAAGCAACATCCTTTGAAATTCCTAAGTTTTCTTCTGCAACTTCCATGGATACTGGTAAAGTTGCATTACTACTTGAAGTAGAAAAAGCTACTGAAATAGCTGGGAAGAATTTTTTAAAAAACTTTACAGGACTTAGCTTTGTAAATATTTTTAATAGACCACCATATACAATAGTAGCATGGATAAGTAAGCTTATTAGTACTAATGCCATGTATTTTAGTAAAGGTAACATTGCATCAAAGCCTTGAGTAGCAAAGGTACGAGCAATTAAGCTAAATACTCCAAAAGGTGCAATTATCATTACGAAGTCTACGATTTTCATAATAAGATCATTTAATTGCTTAAAAAGATTTGTTATCATTTTAGTTTTTTCACCTAAAGCTGATAATCCTACACCTACTAACATTGCAAATACAATAATTTGTAGCATATTTCCATTTGCCATGGATGCAATAGGATTGTTGGGTATCATATCTAGGATAACTTCAACTAATGGTGTAGCTTCTTTGATAGTTACTTCACTTAAATTAGAATTTGATAAATTTAAACCAACACCTGGTTTGAATATTGCAGATAATGATAATGAAATTGAAATAGCAATAGCAGTAGTAGCTAAGTAAAATAATACTGTTTTTACTCCGATTCTACCTAGCTTTTTAATATCCCCCATGCTGGCAGCTCCGTTAACTAGAGAGATAAAAACTAAAGGTACTACAAGCATCATAATAGCTTTTAAAAATGCTTGTCCAACTAAATAAAAAATTCCATCAATCAATATTTGATCACGAATGAAGCTCTCAGGAATAAAGTTAAATATAATACCTGTTATTAAGCCCAAGATTAATCCGATAAATATTTTTGTAGATAAACTCAATTTGCCTTTTTTCATTATATCAGTCCCTTCTAATTTGCTTTATATATTAATTAAATTAAAATAAATTAAATTTCATACTATGATTATAAAATTATATATTGAATAAATAGAAAAGTCAAACTTCAATTTTTGGAAAAATGACGCATATAGATTTATATTATTCAAAAATATTATAATGGTGTTATGTTAATTAGTGATTGAATACGGTATATGTTATGGTGTAGAGCTTAAATAGCTGATATGTAATAGATAGAAATTGAAATGGGTACAATATATTTTTGAAGGAATTTTAAAATTGATATGCAATATTTTGATGGCAATAGTAATGTAGTTGAAATGAAAGATGGAAGTTTTCAAGAGTTGTTTGAGAAAGTTACTAAATAATATCGTATAAAGGATTGTTATTCATATGTATATATTTTACAATTAATATAATAGGTTAACAGCTACAGTTTATCCGATGACTACCAGCTCTAATACTCCTATCTTCTTCAAAGTGGGAATAAAGAGCTACTACGTCCCTGGATAACGATTTACCCTAAAGGACAACGAGTTCTAAGTATCGAAAATACTGATACTAAGAACTCTGTTAATAAGCTTCAGTGAGAGTAAAAACTCCCCCTGAAGCAAAGAACTCTGTTTATATTAAAATTTTTAGGAGGGGAATTTATGCTATATATATTTATGGGGCCAAGCTGTTCAGGTAAGTCTTCAACAGCTACAGAATTAAAAAAAATTACAGATGTACAAATTTACAGTGGTAAAGATTATTTACGTATGGATAAAAATGAAAATAGTGCATGGAAACTTTTTGAGGAAAAATTAAAGGAAGCATGCAATAATAAAGATTTAAACTCAAAATCAATAATCTATGTAATATCAGAAAAAAAGGATATATTAAAACTTAAATTCATTGATGAGGCTATTACAATAAATTTTACAGCTGATGCAGAAATAATAAAATCTAGATTTGCTAAAAGGATGAATGGAGTTTTACCAAAGCCAGTAGAAAATATGATAGACAAGCAGTTACTTGAATGGAAAGACACAACTGCAAAATTATATGTAGATACAAGTAAAGATAGAGTTAGTGACATAGCTAAAAAAGTATATGATTTAGTATTAATGGATTAGGATGTATAGGTAGTAGAAAGGACGATTATTATTGTACCTGTTATATCAACTTTAAAGAAAATATCAAATAGAACAATATTTATTTACTTTATAAGTTTCCTATGGTAAAATTTACACATAACATATAGGAGGTGCTATGAAGTGATTATTGCCATTTGCTAATTAATTTTTGATATAAAAATTAATATTAGAGGAAGTCTTTAACTACCTAATTCTTTAGGTTTATTTGTTGTGCTTCTTTAGAAAATTTGCAAGTGGGCAATGTGAAGTTTATAGAACTAAAATTAAAATATTTTTTACACTTTATTTAGTATACTTATTTTGTTGTGTAAAATATTGTAGATATTTTTGGTTGTAATAAGGCGTTGCTTTATTACAGCCTTTTTTAATTTAGTTGAAGAGGTAAAACATCTAATCCTTTAAATTAGATAGGCAAAATTAAAAAAATAAATAGGATGAGGGGTATGAGTATATGAAAAATCAAGTAAATAATGAATTAAAGGAAATATTAAATGTATTTAATGAAGCTTATATAAAAAGGGATATTAATGAAATAGATAGCTTTATGGATAAACTATTTGATAAGGATGAAAGTGTAACTGTAGTAGGTACTTGTGATGGCGAGTGGTGTATAGGATATGAGGAAGTTAAGGATATATTTTTAAGTGACTGGGAATATTGGGGTGATTTAAGAGTTAAGGTCGATGAGGCTACTGTAATAGAGCTTGATAATACAGCTATAATTTATACTCCAGGTACAGTTAAATATTCATTTAACAGTAGAAGTAAAACATATACACGCTATTTAGGATACATTAAAGAGTATTTTGATGAAAGTTCTGATGATAGTAAAAAGCCTAATAAAGTTAAATTGACAGAAATAAATTGGACTTTATCCCACTTATTAAATCAGAGGGATAGCATAGAAAGAGATTATCTGTGGGATATACGTATTTCCTTTATTTTAACAGAAAAAGAAAATAGATGGATTATAAAGCACATGCAATTTTCTTTCCCTGTAGTTGGATATCTACCAGAGGTAAGGGAATATGATGATAGTTGTGATAGGGATGAGGTTAATAAGAAAATAAAAGAACTAGAAGAAGCATATCATAAAAATATGTTGATGAAAAATGAAATCATAGATTTAATGAAAGACTTTAATAGTGATTATTTAGATGAGAATATGGAAATCAATTTAATAGTCGATAAATATTTTTCTTCTAATAATATACTTGTTGCAAATACAGATAAAGATATATTCACTAGTAAAGATGAAATTAAGAAGTTAATAGAGAATCAAAGAGAATGCTATGATGAAATGAGATTAGACAGTGAAAATTCAATAGTTGATTTTAATGGGGATACAGCTTGGATAGTAATAAGTGGTGCTATGAAAAAAGTTATTTCAGAAGAAGAGTCCTTTGAAAATACTGTGAATACAATAAAGGATATATTTAATAAAGATTTAAATGATAAAGAAAAGCTTTTTAATATTAGAAGAAGAATTGCTGAAACCTTCAAGGAAAATGCTAAAGGTGAAGAGTATATCTGGCCGTTTAGACTAGAAGGTGTACTTATTAAAGAAAACAATAATTGGGTATTTAAATATCTTCAATTTGCTTTTCCTTTTTATTATATTCTTGAAGGAAAGACAGAAGCAGCATCCTTAATATAAAAAAATATATAAGCACATATAATTTATTCAGGATAAAAATTAGGAGTTGAATATATAGTATGAAGAGCCAGTAGGGAAGTAAAGTGGAATCTATTTGAAGGACATTGTGAAAAAGACTATGCATCTAAAAGCTGATTTCTGTATTGTACAGGAATCAGCTTTTTTAAGTGCACCCTGCATGGGGATAATCTAACGAGTGGAAGTTCAGAACGCGAGCTGATAGTACCAAGTTCATAGTTTAAGCAAATGGTGTTCACGGTGATGTAAAATTTTAATGAAGACGGTGGCAAAACTCCGATTCGATGAGCAGAAGCTACATATAAGGAATAGGTCTGTGGGTAAGGCTGCTTATTTATATAATAAATTAATTTATTTATTACAGATGATGTTATAATTGTAGTAGGATATAATTATTTAGGTAATAAAAAGTTAAATATTTAAGGGGACATTATGAATTTAAATTATAATATAAAGGATAATTCTTATGAAAATTCAATATTAATATCAATGATAATAGGATTATTATCACAAGTGTTTTTTGAACCAGTAATGTCGAACTTTAGAATATCTTTGGCAATTATAATATTACCAATATGTTTCTATATATTAGAAAACATTAATATAATAAAAATTGGATTTTTATCTGCCATGTCTGTTTACTTTATAAGAGTTTGCACCTATTTTTTTAGTTTTAGGTTAGAACTAGAGGCTTTAAGTAATGGAATGAAAATTTTTTTCCCAGAGATATTTTTTTATCTTACATATTTCGCAATTTTTAAATTATTTACAAGTAAGGTGTATGATAAGAGAATAAATAAAATATTTATAATATGTCTAGGTGCCGATTTTTTAGGGAACTTTATAGAAATATTATTTAGACATTTCATAAATGCAGAAAAAATTAATATAGAATTAATATTAGGATTAATTTTAATTGCACTA
This sequence comes from Clostridium sp. UBA6758, assembly GCA_002453475.1. Taxonomy (GTDB): domain Bacteria; phylum Bacillota; class Clostridia; order Clostridiales; family Clostridiaceae; genus Clostridium_J; species Clostridium_J subterminale. The sequence goes on from DKGY01000053.1 coordinate 70,480, forward strand.
TTAAGGTCCTTAATTATATGGATTTGTCTTAATATTACAGCAAAATATAAAATATTTATATTAAGGAAAGAACATGATAATAGATATAAAAGGCTATTATATACTACATCCAAGTTAAAAACTGAGATATATTGGATGGAAAAAAGCATGAAAAGTACTGAGAAATTAATGGGTGATGCATATAATTTATACACTAATATAAGTACTAATATAGATAGTGACACATGGGCAGAAGAATCCTTAGATATAGCGAAGAATATTCATGAAATAAAGAAAGATAATCTCTTAGCATTAAGAGGACTTGAAGAGGTATTAGAGAATACTAAAGAAGATAAAGGACTTTATTTAAGCGAAATATATGATATATTACAAAACTCTTTAAAAGTACAAATAAATAGAGACAATAAAAAGGTTAAGATATTTTTAAAATACAAAAAGGATATTTATACAAGAAATCACTATTGTATTATGTCAATTTTAAGAAATTTAATAATGAATTCTATTGATGCAATTAAAGATAAGGGGAATATTTATGTGCATCAATATGAACACCGGATAAAAGATATTCCATACTATATATTTACTGTTGAAGATGATGGGATGGGTATAAAAGAAAGTGAAATAAAATACATATTTTCACCGGGTTTTTCTACTAAGATAAATTATAAAACAGGTAATATAAATAGGGGACTAGGTTTAAGTATAGTTAGAGAATTAACATATAAGAGTTTAAGTGGTTTTATTGAAGTGGAATCAAAGGAAAATCAAGGAACTAAATTTACCATATACATACCTCAAAAGGAGTTGGAGAATTTTAATGATGGATATAATAATTGTAGAGGATGATATTAATATTGGTATAATTCTAAAGCTAATTATAGAAGATAGACAATTAGGCAAAGTTGTTGAAATTTGTACAAACCCCATGGAAGGTGAAAAACAAATATTAAAAATAAATCCAGAAATAGTTTTAGTTGATTTATTAATGCCTTTAAGAGATGGAATAACCGTAGCAAACCATTGCAAAAAGAATTTTGTTAAATCAAAGTTTATTATGATTTCTCAAGTTGTCACTAAAGATATTATAGGGAAAGCTTATGAAAATGGTGTGGAATTTTATATTAATAAGCCTATAAATGCTATTGAAGTAGAAAATGTTATAAAAAAGGTTAGTGATAAAATTAAGGTTGAACAAAAGTTAAGTAAAATAGAGGAAGTATTTAACATTAATAACTTAGAGTCTTGTGAGGATGTAGATACTAAAAATAAAATAAAAAATAGTGAAAAAAATATTAATTACGTGATGAAAAGAATAGGTATTATAGGTGAAGTGGGATGTAAGGATATTAAAAATATATTGTTGTATTCAATAAAAGAAGATATAAATTTAGAAGAATTTACATTAAAAGAATTGTTAACTATGTTTAATAAAAATTATAAATCTATAGAGCAAAGAATTAGAAGAACAGCGTTAATTGGAATGAAAAGTTTAGCTAACTTAGGAATAGAAGATTATATGAATGAAACATTTTTAGAATACTCTACTAGCTTATATAATTTTGAAGAGATAAAGAGACAGATGGATTTTATTAGAGGTAAGAGAAATGAGGGCGGGAAGGTAAATGTAAAAAAATTCTTAGAAGGATTAATACTATATTGTGATAAAGAAAAATAATTAAATTTAATTAATTATTTATAAAAAGTTAATTCAAGGAATAAAGAGGTAAAGAGATTATTATCTCCAGATTATAGATTCTAAAGTATTAGATTAAATAGAAATAGGATAAAGAGTAACAAAGCAAATATTATTTTTCGAAACTTTCTGAAACTTTTAAAAACAACGGGTTTAAACTAGAATTAGAAAATTCTAAAAATTATGAAGAAGGTTTTGAAAGGACGTGATATTTTGTTAAATGTTATTACTGGTATTGGATTATTATTAGTAACTCTAGTATTTTTTTCATTTTTTAGTATGAAAGCTCCTAAAGGTAGTAAAGCTATGTCTGGCTTAGCTAATGCAGCAGTAGCAACATTTTTAGTAGAAGCAATTCATAAGTATATAAACGGAGATTTCTTAGGTCTTAGATTTTTGAGCGAAATTGGAACAATATCTGGAACAATGGGAGGAGTTGCAGCGGCAATTTTAGTTCCTATTTCAATGGGAGTTAATCCAGTTTATGCAGTAGTGGGAGGAGTAGCATTAGGTGGATATGGTATACTTCCTGGTTTTTTTGCAGGATATATAATAGGGTTAGTAGCACCAATATTAGAAAAAAAGTTGCCCGAAGGGTTAGATATAGTTATAGGAGCAATATTAATAGCACCATTTGCTAGATTTTTGGCTATGATGATAAATCCAGTTGTTGATGCTACATTGCTTAATATAGGTAATATGATATCAGTAGCATCAGTACAATCTCCCCTTGTAATGGGATTCTTACTTGGTGGAATAATGAAAATGATTTGTACATCTCCCCTAAGTTCTATGGCAATAACAGCTATGTTAGGATTACAAGGCTTAGCAATGGGGATAGCATCAATAGCATGTGTAGGAGGATCTTTCACTAATGGAATAATATTCAAAAAATTAAAACTTGGAAATGCAAGTAATGTGATAGCTGTTATGTTAGAACCATTGACACAAGCAGATATAATAACTAAAAATCCTGTTCCTATTTATTGTTCTAACTTTTTTGGTGGAGGCTTAGCAGGTATAGGAGCAGCTTACTTTGGAATAATAAATAATGCACCTGGAACAGCATCACCAATTCCAGGATTATTAGCTCCTTTTGCCTTCAATAATCCTATAAATGTTATATTAGCACTTATATGTTCAGCAATAGGAGGGATATCAGCAGGATATATAGGATCAAAAATATTTGGAGTGCTTGAAAAAAAGAAAGAAAAGAAACTTGATGAGGAAGCTATGGAACAAGCATCATAAGGATATATAAATACATATTGTGGTTCTAAAACTACACATTCTCATATGAAGTTGGGGTGTGTAGTTTTTTATTATAAGGTATTCATAAATATTTTAACTACGTCTGAGTTTATATGGACTTAAACTAAATTTTACTAGTATTTCGTATAAAATAAGTGAGATTTTAAATTCAAAGAGAGCGTTTTATATAAATAATATAAATCGTAGTTAATGGGAATAAATATACTTGGGTGATATAGATGGATAAGTTTATAAGTAAAAAAAGTTTTATAAAAATTAGCTCTATGATAATAATTATAATTTACTTGATTTTTTTATACATTGATTTTGTATCTAAAGATTTAAGAAGTGTCTATTCGGTACGATTGAAATATTTAACTATAGTACTTTGCTTTATCATATCTCTATTAATTAAATCTCATGGATATAATGAAAAAGATAAAGTTTTAGTTCAGCGTGCTCGGCTCTTTACTTTAATTGCAGATTATTTTCTTGCAATTTCCGGTAATTATATCATGGGGATTTTTTTCTTTTCTTTAGTTCAAATAANNTAAGGCATAGCCTTATGGAAAATAAAAAACACAAGAATTTAATATTTTTTATAGTGTCATTAACCATAGCCTTAATAGTCTCATTAAGAATAAAAATAACATCAATAGAAAAAGATTTAATTATTTCAGCACTTATATATGCTTCTTTATTAACTACTAGTCTTTACTGTGCAGTAAGTACCATAACCAGAGGTAAATATCCTAAAAGAAGTTCATGGATAATTGCTTTAGGGATGCTTTTATTTTTCATGTGCGATTTAAATGTAGGACTTTATAATATATTAGAAGAAGGCAACATAAAATTTTTTCTGGGTTTTTTAATATGGCTATTTTATCTTCCTTCTCAGCTTTTGCTCACTTTAAGTGGTTTTAATATTCAGTATTTAGAGGAAATTTTTAAAAAATACACAACTATGTAATATTATGAATAATTATTTTAAATCCTACAAAATATAAATACTTAGATAGAAAATAAAGCGGTGATAATATGTAATTGGCTTAAGGTGAAACCATAGCTATTTAATAAAAAGTTCAGATGCCTAAATAGTCTATTTTATAAAGGAGAAGATTATGGTATTAATTAAAAATGGAAAAATATTAACTATGTCTGGCGTAGATTATGATAAGGGATGTATCTTAATTGACGGAAAAAAAATTATAGAAGTGGGAGAATATATTAATGAAGATAACAATGATATATCTGAAGTAATTGATGCAAGCAATTGTTTAGTTATGCCTGGAATAATAGAAGCTCATAGCCATATTGGCATTCAAGAGGAAAGGAAAGGTTTTGAAGGAAATGATTGCAACGAAATGACTGAGCCAGTTACTCCTTACCTAAAAGCCTTAGATGCCATTAATCCTATGGATTCTACTTTCCATCAGGCATTGAGTGCAGGAATTACTGGGGTAATGGTTGGACCAGGAAGTTCAAATGTGGTAGGCGGACAGTTTGTCTTTATTAAAACTTATGGCAGAGTAATAGATAATATGGTTGTTCTTGAACCTGCTGCAATGAAGGTTGCATTTGGAGAAAATCCAAAGTCAAATTATAATGATAAAGATAAGATGCCAACAACACGTATGTCAATAGCTGCGCTTTTACGAGAAGAATTATTTGAAGCTCAGCAATATTATAAAAGTAAGAAAAACTCCAAACAATCAGGTAATGAAGACAATAATTTTAATGAAGAATTTAGAAAAGAATGTTGGCTACCTGTATTTGATAAAAAAATACCTTTAAAAGCACATGTACATAGAGCGGATGATATTCTAACTGCAATCCGCATAGCTAAACAATTCGGATTAAAAATGACTCTTGATCATTGTACGGAAGGACATTTAATTGCAGAAGAGATAAAGGAATCAGGATTTCCGGCTATAATTGGACCAACACTATCAGTACGAAATAAAATAGAGACACAAAACATGGATTTTAAAACAGCAGGAATACTGCATAAAGCAGGTGTAAAGGTAGCTATTACTACTGATCATCCGGTTACAAGAATACAAGATTTGGCAATTTGTGCTGGGTTTGCAGCAAGAGAAGGATTAGGTATAGAGGAAGGGCTCAAAGCAATTACAATAAATGCAGCTGAAATATGTAATGTATCACATAGAGTTGGGAGCCTTGAAGTGGGGAAGGATGCTGATATTGCAATCTTTGATGGTAATCCGATGGAAATATTTACAAAAACTATGTATACTATAATTGATGGTGAAGTGGTTTATAAATCAGAAGATTAAATAAAATCAGTTTAAGTAACATATTCTTCTTTTAAGACTGAACAACCTTTTTCTTGATTTTATTACCATAAAAGTGGCAATAAAGCCAGTGAATACTGATTTTATTGCCACTTTCTTACGATTAGAAGTAGTTTTTGCTTCTATAAGTTGTGTCTGTAAAATTCTAGTTGTTATTATTGTTGTTTTTATTGTTTTTGTTATTATTATTGTTTTTGTTATTATTATTGTTTTTACAATTTTTGTTATTCTTGTTGTTTTTATTGTTTTGATTATTGTTATTTTCCATGGTATATCACCTCCTACCTAACTTATCATTAGCAAAAAAAACTTATATTATTCATTTTAATAAAAAATTATTACTAAAGATTTTTATATGAAATTTACTTACTTAAGTGGTTTTATACTAGACTAATTAGAAAAAAAATTTTAAAATAGAAGGTAAATTATTTTAAATTTCTAAGTTAATATAAAAGGAAAACATTTTGTGAAATTGCATAAGAAATTTAGATGTTAAAAATTTGATTTCCTATGGGAGTACAGCTATTTATACGCTTAAGGCTTAAGCATAAAAAACAAATTGGAAGAAATAATAAATTTATAAAAAGCTATTAAGGAGGAAACTATGACACAGAAAACACTAAAGAAATCAGTGACATTTATTGAAGCCATTGCAATAGTAGTTGGAATGATAATAGGCTCTGGAATATTCCTAAAACCGGGCATTGTATTTAATGATGCGGGCTCTCCTATAATGGGTATAATGGCTTGGATAGTGGGAGGTATTATAACTTTAGCATCTGCTCTTACTATTGCAGAGATAGCTTCATCTATACCTAAAACTGGAGGATTATACGTTTATCTTGAGGAGCTATATGGAGAAGTCTGGGGATTTCTCTTAGGGTGGGTGCAAACAGTGATATCGTATCCTGCATCAGGAGCAGCTTTAGCAATAGCTTTTTCCACTTACGCTACATTTTTTATTCCAATGAATGATTTGGAGCAAAAACTACTAGCAGTGGGAATCTTGGTATTTGTAATAATCATGAATATAATTAGTACTAAATATGGGGGAGTAATTCAAACTCTTTCAACTGTGGGTAAGCTTGTTCCAATAGTTGCTATTATTATATTTGGTTTAATCAGTGGTAAAACTCATGATTTTCGCTCCGTTACCGTTATGACTGAAGGAGCTGGTTTTGGAGCTGCAGTATTAGGTACCTTATGGGCTTATGATGGATGGATAGGTGTTACAAATATAGCAGGTGAATTAAAAAATCCTGAAAAGGAAATGCCTAAGGCAATTATTTTTGGAGTTACATCGGTCATATTTGTATATGCACTAATAAGTATAGCTATGGTTAATGTAATTCCTATTGAAAATATAGTTGCTTCAACAACACCAGCATCAGATGTAGCGATTGCCCTATTTGGGAATGGTGGTGCTGCGTTCATAACAGCAGGAATTATAGTATCTGTATTTGGAGCTATGAATGGATATTTATTAACAGGTGCTAGAGTACCATTGGCTATGGGGCAGAGAAAGCAATTACCGTACTCAATTCAACTAGGTAAAATACACAAAAAATTTGGAACTCCTACTAATGCATTAATTCTTGAAGGGGTATTAGCCACTATTTATATTTTTTCGGGAACATTTAATACTCTTACGGACTTATTAATATTTGTTTTATGGATATTCTTTGTCATGGGTGTCTTTGGTATATTTAGACTTAGAAAAAAAATACCTGCAGATAAAAGACCATATAAAGTTCCTCTTTATCCATTTATTCCAATGGTAGGAATATTGGGAGGAGTTTATATACTATATAGTACTATTATATCTGCACCTTTGAACTCCATAATAGGAATTGGTATAGCTCTTGCTGGCCTTCCAATATTCTATTATCTAAAAAGAAAATAGGGTCAGACTCTGTGAGAGCAGAACTTGAACTCTATTATAAAAAAGGATTGGTTCAGATAATTATTTGAACCAATCTTTTTTATATATATAAATATATACCTAGGAAGCTATTTAAATATACAAATATAAAACTATAAAAATATATAACTATTTAAATAGTTGTTCTGTTCATACGGGTTTGAGTGGTGTTACATTTTAATAGTAGAATTTATTTGTATAATTATATTGAATGTTTAATATTATAAAGAAGTTTATTTATTATAATTAAGGTAGAAAATTGAAAAAATACAAAGGTATAAAAATGTATGTTTATATTGAAAATAGTGTAAAGTGATAGTAAAATATAGAATTGATGGGATTCGATTACAGGGTAATTGTATTTAAATTATGAGGAGTATATAAGGAAAAAATAAGTGACAAGAAATTATAATAAAAAAGAAAGCGTGTGTTAGTATGAAACTTTTTATTAATTTAGGGGTTAAGAAAAAACTTATATCAATATTTTTAATAATATGCATTTTTATAGTCATGATAGGTGTAAATGGAATATTGAGTTCTGAAACTATAAACGAAAATGCAAATGAAATGTATAGCAATAATTTAGTGTCAATTAAGGATCTAGAAGGAATAAGAGGAAATATAAATGAAATTACAACTAATATGACTAAAATTCTTTTTGAAATAGATAGGTCAAAATTAGATGAACAAATAAAGGCTATAGATGATTTAACAAATGAAGATATAACATTACAATATGAGTATGATGAATTACCGGAAATATCACAAGAAGAGGAAGAACTTTATGAAGGGTATCAACAGAACTTATCAAAATATAGAGAGAAAAGAAATGAGGTTATTGAGTTTGTAAAAGCTAATAATTATGATGAAGCAGTTAAGCTTTATAATTCAGAAGTAGAACCATTAAGAATCGATACATTTGAAAAAATAGAAAGATGTATTGAAATAAATCTAGAATATGCTGAACAAACTAATCTAAATAATGAAGCAGAGTTTAATAAGGTTAGATACAAAACAATAATTTATACAATACTAGTATTTTTAATTATATTATTTATGGGATATATTTTAGGTAAGAATATAGTAACCCCACTAATAAAGATAAAAGGGTTAGCTGAGAGATTATCAAATTATGATTTTTCAGTTCCAATTGTTATTACAAGAAAAGATGAATTTGGGCAGACCGGGTTAGCTTTAAATGCTGCACAAGAAAATGTAAGTAACTTAGTTAAATTAATAATGGAAAATTCACAAGATATGAGTGTGTCTTCAGAAGAACTTTCAGCTATAGTTGAAGAGATATCCTCAAAAACAGAAATAATTGATGAAGCAGTAAATAATATAGCTGCTGGAATGCAAGAGTCAAGTGCTACGACAGAGGAAATAAGTGCATCATTTCAGGAGGTAGATTCAAGTATAAATGTATTATCTTCAAAAGCTATGGAAGGAAGTAATAATGCAAATGAGTTTAAAGGAAGAGCTACTGAAGTCAAAAATAATAGCGAAAAGGCTATAGCAGAAACAAAGAATTTATATGATATAAAACAAAAGAATATGGAAAAGGCAATAGAAGATGGGAAAGTAGTAGACAGCATAAAGATTATGGCAGATACTATTGGAAGTATAGCACAGCAAACTAATCTACTTGCACTAAATGCAGCAATAGAAGCAGCCAGGGCTGGAGAGCAAGGTCGAGGATTCGCAGTGGTAGCTGAGGAAGTAAGGAAACTTGCAGAACAATCCTCAGAGGCAGTAATAAATATTCAAGACACTATAGGTAAAGTTCAAAATGCATTTAAAAGTAGCATTGATACAGGTAGTGCCATATTAGAGTTTATAAATACAAAGGTTCAGGAACAATTAGATGCCTATGGAAAAACAGGTAATCAGTATTATAATGATTCAGACTTTGTAAGCAAAATGTCAGAAGAAGTAGCTGCTATGTCAGAAGAAGTTACAGCAACAGTTGGACAAGTAAGTGAAGCAATTCGAAATATGGCTGAAGCTTCACAAAAATCTAGTGAAGAGGCGATTACAATAAAAGAAGGTATGTATGAAGCAACAAGAGCTATAGAGCAAGTAGCAGTAACTGCACAAAGTCAAGCAGAGCTTGCAGAGAAGCTTAATGAAGTTATTAAAGAGTTTAAAATATAAAATTTTATCTGGGAGTATACAAAGAAGTAAAGGGTACTATTTTGATAATCCATTACCACCAAAAAAAGTTAAAAGAGTTCATATTAAATTATGCTTAAGTATTAATTTAGTATTACAAGTGAAGTGTTGAATAAACTGTAAACAAATACTATATATGTATTTGTTTACAGTTTTTATTAAAAATAAAATAAATTTAAAAAATAATAATAAAATAATAAGTTTACACTATTTTAATATATTGATTGATACGATAAATAAAACACTAGATATTAAATATAAGCTAAATGTATAAGGAGGTCGAAAGTATGAAAATTAAGGATATGAAAGTTAAAGGTGTGAAAATTAAAAGTATTAAAGTAAAGATGATAGTATTACTTATGCCTATAATCATAGTAGCTATGCTTGTACTAGGTTATATGAGTTATTCAAGTGCAGAAAAGATAATAAGTAGTCAGCTTGAAATAAATATGAATGGTAAATTAAATGAGAAATCACAGGAAATCGAAAAAAGTCTTGAAAGGCATCAAAAAATATCTGAAAGTTTGGCTAAAGTGGTTGAGAATTCTGTATCATCTCTAACTAAGGAAAATTATAAAGGTATATTAGAAAGTTTAATTGAGACAAATGATGAAACCTTTGGAGCTGGGGTTTGGTTTGAACCGTTTAAATATAGCAAAGACATGGAGTTGTTTGGGCCGTATGCTTATAAGTTGAACGGTAAAGCCACTTATTCAGATGAATACAGCAAGACAGACTATAAATCAGGTGATTGGTATAAAACAGGAAAAGATACAGATAAAAGTGTTGAATGGTCATCACCTTATTATGATGATGTAGCAAAAGTTTCTATGATAACAACTACATGTCCAATTTATGATTCAAATAATAACTTTATTGGAGTCACTACAGCGGATATAGATTTATCTACTTTACAAAATGGTGTTAAAAATATGAAAGTAGGTAATGAAGGAAGGGCATTTTTAGTAAATAAAAATGGATTATATATTGCGGATGAAGATGAATCCAAAATAATGAATACTAACATAAAGGATGATAAAAATTCTACACTAGCAGCCGTGGGTGAAAAAATGTTATCTGAAAAGAATGGGCAGGGAACATTTACGGATGATCAAGGTATTCAAAAAGTATATTATAGGACCATAGAAGACACAGAGTGGATTATTGCTGTATGTATTCCACAAGAAGAAGTTCATCTTCAAATTAATTCACTTAGAAATAAAATAGGTATTATAATAATAGTTTCAATTGCAATAGTAGTATTATTTATTTTATTTTTTGCAAGTTATATAGGAAAGAATATTAAAAAGGTAAATACTTTTGCTATGAAGATAGCAAATGGAGATTTAACAGAAAAACTAGAATTAAAAAGTAATGATGAACTTGGTGAAATGAGTACACATTTAAATAAAATGACAGAAAACATCCATTCTATTGTAAAAGTTATAATGGAAAATTCGGAAAATATAAGTGCATCTGCGGAAGAACTTTCAGCAACGGTCGAGGAATTAGCCGCTAAAACTGTAAATGTTAATGAGGCTGTAAATACTATTGCAGGGGGCATGCAAGAATCCAGTGCTGCTACAGAGGAGATAACTGCATCCATTGAAGAGGTAGATTCAAGTGTAAGTATACTATCTTCAAAAGCTATTGAAGGAAGTAATAATGCAAATGATTCTAAAGAAAAAGCAAGGAAAGTAAAGGATAATAGTAAAGAAGTTAAAAAGATAGCAAAAGAGTTATATATTCAAAAGGAAGCTAATATGAAGAAAGTTATAGAAGAAAGTTATGTAATAGATAGCATTAGAGTGATGGCAGATACCATATCATCTATATCTGCTCAAACTAACTTACTAGCTTTAAATGCGGCTATTGAAGCTGCAAGGGCAGGAGAACAAGGTCGTGGTTTTGCAGTAGTTGCAGAAGAAGTAAGAAAACTTGCAGAACAATCTTCGGGTGCTGTAGTAGAGATACAAAAAACTATAGAATCAGTGAAAGAAATATTTAATAAAAGTATAGAAACAGGCAATGATATATTAAAATTCATTGATATAGATATAATGAAAACTTATGACGAATACGAAGAAACAGGTAATCAATATCATGTTGATTCTGATTTTGTAAGCAATATGTCAGAAGAAATAGCTGCTATGTCACAAGAAATTACAGCGACAGTGGGAGAAGTAAGTGATGCGATTCAAAACATGGCTCAATCTGCTCAAGAGTCTAGTGAGAAAACAGAAACAATAAAAGAAAACATGGATGAAACTACTAAGG
>DKGY01000040.1:0-259 GCA_002453475.1 Clostridium sp. UBA6758
AAAGTAGAAGTTTTAAGCGAAACCTGGTTTTTTGGCAGTAAGTATTATAATGTTAAAGAATTTAATGATAAAAATATGAAGGAAAAAGAAAAAAGTGACATAATTCGGTCAATCGTAAAGCTAAATGCAACAGATGGAGCAACAGATGATGCAAGCTGCATTAAGGAAATATCCAATAGAATTACGTCCATGCAGGAAAATGAACTTAAAAAGGGAAAACAAATAAAGATAGTTTTTGAAATTACAGACGGTGCATCAA
>DKGY01000040.1:319-34188 GCA_002453475.1 Clostridium sp. UBA6758
TTCGTATGGAATGAAGGATACAAACAACCGCACGGAGTAATGGTTGGTGAGCAAGTAGAAAAACTACCAAAAGAACTGCTAAAAGCAGTAAGAAAAAATATGCAGTCTATTTTTAATAATTAGTTGAATAAGAGTAAAATCCAACCCGCATGTTAATCCATCAATTTCTATGAGATAATATCTCTAAAGCCACTTTTTTGGACATGGTAAAATAAAGTAGACACAAAGTATATGCGCTATAGGACAATAACATCCTATGGCGCATTTTCTGTTATCACAAATAGATTTTTACAACTCCATGAATATTGTATCGTAAGGAAGAAAAAAGCAGAACGCACTAATAGTTCATGATAAATATGAACCGTAAATATAGTACAATTAGCTTATTCATTATTAGAGAATGGGTTGGTTCTTAAACTGGGTTTTGGGGAAAGTATATTTCTACAAAATACTCGTGTTCCATACTTTTATGAAGTAGCGCAAACTTGTATTTTACTAATAGGGTAGAATGGTGCAAGCCAAAATGATGGCATAATTTATATAGATATTCCATTAGATCCTTTTTTATACCCCAGAACATAATATTGGCATAATGGCCTGTTACATGATGTTGAGCCACAACGTTATGTTCAGCTGCAAACATAAATTGCTTTTGAAGTATAGTTGTATTTATTGTACTGCTAGGAAATGAAAAGCCGATTACCTCATCATTCTCTACTATTCTTCCATCCAGCTTACTATGATAGAAAGCCCATTGTTCCAAAGATTCTATCCCTTCTGTTTGCTGTGATTTAGCGTCTTCCTGCAGTAATGTTCCCAAATCTATTCTATAGATGGTAATATCAATTTCTTTATAAACTGAAGCAGTAGAAAATGTGTGATCGTTTTTAAATTTAGAAATAGTCGTAAGTATTTCTAACATATCCTCAGCATATTGATCAAGTTGATTTAATAACCTTTTTTCTTCGTTTATACGTTCCTTCTGTTCTTTTACCATTGATAAATATCCATCGATACTTTCCGAATCTATTCTTTCTTTCATTTGATCTAGGGGTATTTTTATATATTTTCCAACTAAAATCATTTCTAGGATATCCAGATGTTCTAAGGAATAGTAACGATAATCATTTTGAGAATCAACAATTGGCTTTAACAATCCCTTTCGGTCGTAATGACGTAAAGTATCAAGTGATACACCATACAATTTACTTACTTGTCCAATCCGTANNACGTAGTAATCCCTGCATTTTATCCTCCTTAAAAAAATTTAACAACAGCCATTGACCCTTGAGCAACTCAATGGTTTATTTTAAGTATAGTAACTGAAAAAATCTAATTTGTAAAGGGGCAATATGCTAATGGACAATATTTATATTGAGAAGTATCAGAATACCGATTTTAGGGATGTAATTGCTTTATTAGTACAATCTTTTAAAAGCAAGTTTTACCAACATCAAAAGCTAAGCAATAATGATATAGAGAATATTTTATACACCTCTTGGCATCTCAAAGAGGATGATCCCGCATATATTCATTTTGTAGCTAAACAAAATGAAGAGGTAGTTGGCGTAATTCTAATACGTTGTAGAAAAACAGAAAATACAAATGAAAACATTCCTATTATATCGCTATGTAAACAATATGGTGTCTACAATATTATAATGATGTGCACCAAAATGGCACTGTTAGAAGCTCACAAACTAAATGAAGGAGAATGCTATATAGAACATATTGCGGTTGATGGGACATGTCGTGGAAAAGGAATTGGCATGTTACTTCTTCAGTACGGAGAGCAGGCATTATTAGATAGAGGATATACATCCTATACATTGGCAGTTGCCAGGGAGAATCCTGCAAAACACCTTTATTGTCGATTTGGTTTTGAGGATATAAAAAAAACAAAAAGTCGCTTGAAGGGATACTTTGTTGGAGAATCTCGATGGACTATAATGCAGAAGGTTTATAGTCATGAGTAGTGGTAAAGAAAGATATTAAGAAAAAAGTAAAAAATACTGTGGTTTGTTATATTTAATTTAGTGAAATTTGTTAAAAATAAATAAAAGAGTGATTTTTTTAAAATGGTGACATACATATTTATGTATGTAATAAAAATGAAGCACATCATAAGATTCTCAGACCTAGATATTCAAATGTTTTGTAAGTGGTAAGATATAAGAATCATTTCAGCTAGTAAATTATAATTTTCAGCAAGTGTAAATAACGATATGGTTTAGCACTATAAAAATGAAGGGGGAGAATATGTGTATATCTATAATTTAAACACCATAAATCTCTTAGATAAAAGAATAGATGATAGTTGGGTGGAGAGTATTAGATCCTTTTTTTATCAACTAGCCAAAGCTAATGAGAAAGAAGCTCTAAATTTAATTAATGATGAAAACTTGCATTTTACTCCACTTTTTGTGCTTAAGCCTGAAATTGAAGAATTAAAGCTCTTTAAGAAGTTAAATATACGAAATAGAATCGCTTTGGAAATTACAAGTGAAATATTGTTAAGTAAAGAAAACATTTCAGATGTCGAATATCTTTCCTTTGACTATATACAAGCAGTTCATTCTGCTTTAAAGTGGATGCTAGAAACAGGGTGCATTAACGATGGATTGAATGATCAATATGATGAAATTTTAGATATGACTGCAATATTTCTAATAAAAATATATAGGGATAAAACGGTACTGCCGATAATAGCAGAAATGATTTTTAGGAGATATAAACAAGGATTACTAATACATGATTTAGCATGGGCTTTTTTTGAATCACGTGATCCTATAAGTTTAAGCATTATTTCAGAAAGATTACAATCTAAAGAGCTGAAAGATGTTGAATTAGCACAGGAGCTTTTGAGTTTTGTGCCAGGCATAGGTATACGAGAGAGCGTAGATATCAAAAAACAATACCTATATTTTCTTGATTGGTTCGGAAAAAATAATCTGTTTCTGCGCTTTACAGGGGAAGGTTTTCAGCAAACCAAAAACCCTGTAATTTATAGGGTAGTTTTAGAAGCAAAGTATTTATGTGAACCGGTATCAATTGATACCGGGAAAATATTAAGGATTTTAAGCGGAAAAGAGTGTAAATTGATAGATGAGTTTAAAAGGTTAGATAAGAATACTCAAAAATTACTTTCAGATTTTTCTGTTATGCTACATCATAATAACATATGTAAGTGGCAGGAGTGGCTAGAGTGTCCAATAGAGGAACAAATAAGATTTGTTAGAATAGGAGGAATACGATGAGTATAATTTCAGGTAATATAGTTACCAGAGATAAAATTGCTGCTGAGTATCCACCAAATAGCCTTGAAAGAAAGATTGCCGAGAAGTTAGCATCAAGTAAAGATGTTTATAGATATGACTCACTAAATCAATTAAATTTTGCCGTAAAACTACGAGCAAATATTGTTGGAGCAGCTAGGGAATTAGATGGAAATGATATGAGTTTTACGACCTTTCGTAAATCAAAATGTAATACAGATTACTGGCGGCGTACTGATGAAGGTGGTTTTTTGTTAAAAGAATATATAAAGCCATCTGATGCTATAAAGGATATCTTTATTAATAGTTCAGAATATGGTACTGAGTGTGCCACTGCAATAGTTATTATTTATTATGAGGCACTTGTTAACCTACTTCCTGAAGAGCTTTTTAATGAAATGTTTCCAAGGATATATTTATTAGACTGGCAATATATAAGTAGAAACCTTTATATAGAACAATATGGCAATGTAACAGAGTTCTTTCCTGGAGATTGTCAATATTTTAAAAGCCCTGATGTAAACCCGGCAACGCCTGAATGGCAGGGAGAAAATGTTATTAATTTAGGTAATGGAACTTATTTTGGTCATGGTATAGGTATAAAAAGTGCTAATGGAATAATAAAAGCATTAAATGAGAACAGGAAAAGAGGAGCTACGGAATCGGCTTTTTTAACAGATTCTGCAACGCGTTTAAATTCTAAGCAAATATTTGATAAATATTATAGTTTTATTTCTACAATGAAAATAAAGAGGTGTAGAGAAATTCATAGAAGCTATCGAAACATATATTATTAAAAAGAAGCAATAAGTTATCCAAGCCCAGAATGTACATTAAGTATCCACATTTATTTATATTAATATATTTTAATTTCAAATTACAGGATAATCCTCATATTGAAACTGTTGTAAGTCTAAGTAAATGTAACTAAGCAATAAACCACTACTTTTTATAAAAAAGAATTTAATTAGGTTAAATAAAGTTTTAATTTCACGGCTCACAGACTTTGTCTGTGAGCTTTTTACTTATCCCAAAATCAAGAGAAAAAGTAAGAGATTTTTTAAGATGAACACAAGAATTTATTGTAATCATTGAAATTACCACTTGTGGAAAATATATAGGTATGTGTCCAATAGGTGCTATTGATTCAATGGATCCAGCTCTTGTTTCAGGAATATGCATTAAATGTTGCGCATGCATAAAACGCTGTCCACAGCAGGCAAAATATTTTGATGATCAAGGGTATGTTTATCATATGCATGAGCTAGAAGAACAATACGGAGCCACCCGTAAGGAGCCGGAGCTTTTCTCAATTAATTTGTAGTGTAATATTCCCCCAATATTATATTATAAATGCAATCATCTCTCTAGGACTTGACTATATCAGCAGGTCAGTCATAGAGAGGTGATTTTTCTTTTGGAACTTAATTGTTAAAATGGTTGGAAACGTATTGTGAATAATCTACCCAATGATATCAATAGAACCAATATGAATTCTTTTTTACGAAATTAATTTAATTGCAAGAAAATGTTTGGTATAATAAAGCAAATAGCTAATAATTGGTAATTAGCTAATGTGAGAATTAAGACACTAATAACAAATAATGTTATAAGCAAAAATGAGGTGTAAGAATTGATTGATTTTGAGCTTGATGAGTCAGGATTATATTGAGTCTTATCTAGATATGATAGAGAAATATGAACCAGCATATTATGGTGTAGGAATGGCTGATTTTAACGACATTAAGACAGTGACAAAGGGAAGTTTGATTAAGTATATAAAAATAAGTTTAAATAGGTTATCTAACCTTTCAAATGTTTTAGAAAGTATCTATCCTAATATGGAGTCGGTTATTATGACACCAGTTAAAAAGGTAAGTCATAAGGACAACTATGTAGAAGTATTTGTATTTAAAAAATAATTTAATAAATAATAAGGAGGTATAGTACGATGATAAATTCTTTTTTTAATTCTGCACTTGAAGCTATTTCACGTGAAGAACATGAATTAAATGAACTCTTTAAATTAAATGAAAACTACTATAAAAAGAATCATCATGGGGTATGCAATCTATATGAAACTACTTTTGTTTATTTGATTTTTAAGGAACTTTTAAGAAATGAGTATCCATTTACTGTTTATTGGGAATATCCATATCCTAGCAATGCAAAAAATCATTGTGATCTTGCATTATTAAAAGAAGATGGAACTTTAGATTCACTAATTGAATTTAAAATCTGGATAAAAGATGATGATAAGGGTATTAAAAATGATGTTTTAAAACTTCAAAAGGAACAGGGGTGTAAAAAATATGTATTTATAATAGGTTACGGTGGAGAGAATGAGGAAAATCATAGGTATCTAATCCGAGATAATGCTCCTTTAAAGTTGGTAAATAAAAGAAGTATTAAGACTAAGTTTTTTAAAACTGATTTAAATGTTGTTACAGATAATGAATTGAATTTATTTATGTATGAAGTTATATAGTTATATTTTTAGCTGTAACAGGGGGATAAACCCTGTTTTTCTTATTTGAAAATAGAGTGTAGTAAAAAGACATTAATTAGTGGAGGAGAAGGTAATGAGTGGTTTCAGTTATAAAGANNTAAAGATATTTATAGTGAAGATGGAAGAAGAGTACTGGAAGTGAACATACTTCTTGAAAAACATTGTAACTTTGATTGTATATTTTGTCCTATAGGAGGATCGCAAAATAAGGTAGACACCCAGAAGTCCTTTGGTGAAATGGATAGTTCATTAAAGGAACTGGAAAGCATGATAGAAAATACTAAAGCAGAATTAGTTTTTATTAACTCAAGAGGAGAAGCCTTAGTGAATGAAAATATTATTGATATAATTAATATTATTAAAGGGAAAGGGTTGCCAGTGAAGCTGCTATCAAACGGTTATATTCTAAATTGGCCAGAATTTAAAGAGATTGCTAACATGTGCGAGGAAGTTATTGGTGAAATAAAGGTTGCTTCAAATGAAGATTTCCAAAAAATCCAGAGGCCAATGGAAGGATATACTTTTGAGAATCATATTTCAAATATGAAAGTTTTTAGAGAGCAATATAAAGGTAAATTTATATTAGAAGTAACTATTCTAAAGGGCTATAACGATGATGAAGAATCCATTCAGAAGATAAAAAGTGTTATTAAAGAAATATCTCCTAACAAGGTAATTATTGAAAGATTGGAAGATGAAAGATTTAAGGAAATTTCAAATTCATTACTAACTAGCCCGTGATGGTGTTGGCCAAGCTTCAAAAATTAATCTTCCAGACAAAATATAACAAAAAAAGTCGGGAATAACTGATTGAAAAGCAATATGATATAAATGTAGACAGGAGTGATGAGTATGGGATGGATTGAATGTATTGGTGAAGCTATTAGTTACATTGAGGAAAATATCACCGAAGAACTTACAATAGAGAAAATTGCAACACAGGCTTTGGTGTCATCTTTTTATTTCCAAAAAGGATTTGCAATGCTTTGTGGGTTTACGGTTGGAGAGTATATTAGACAACGCAGGCTTACTCTTGCCGGCAGTGAGCTTGTTTCTACTGATGAGAAAATTATCGATATTGCAGTGAAATATGGTTATAACTCACCAGATAGTTTCACAAAAGCCTTCACTCGTTTCCATGGTGTCACACCTACTGCAGTTCGAAAAGACGGAGCCATGATTAAATCTTTTGCTTCATTAAAAATCAAATTTTCATTGGAAGGCGGTTATATTATGGATTACAAAATTGTTGAAAAAGATTCATTTACAGTTATGGGAGTATCAAAGGTATTTAAATATGATAGTGCAACTAGAGAAATTCCACAGTTTTGGACAGAGCATTATCAAACAGGAAAGGGTAAAGTTGTGTGCGGAATGTACGGTATATGTATTGATGAGAGTATGGGTTCAGATGAATTTGAATATTTGATTTCCGATAATTATATTCCATCCACAGTAATTCCAGAGGGTTTTATTACAAAGATTATTCCTAAACACACTTGGGCTATTTTTGCCTGCAAGGGTGCAATGCCAAAATCATTGCAAGATGTAAACCAAAAAATCTTCTCAGAATGGCTACCTAATTGTAAAGATTATGAAATTGCAGCTGGTTATAATATTGAAATGTATACCAATATAGCTGATTATCCACAGGGTAATCAGGATGAAAATTATTATAGTGAAATTTGGATTCCTATTAAGAAAAAATAATTTTTGATTAGCTAACGAGCATACTCAAAAGCAAGCAAATCCAAGTTCAACAAAATATATCATAACAAGAAAACAAGGTATCCTGCTATTGCAAAGTCGCAGAATACCTTGTTTTTATTTTAAAACGTATCCCAATTAGTATAGTACAAAAGGATAATCTAATAAAGTACTAACACTACAAATAAAATCATATATAATACTGTTACTAAAAATTTTAAGGAGATAATTTGATGTGGTATAGAATTAAAAATGCTGTTTTGGTATTAAGTATTAATATTATTGTTATTATTGGTATATTTATGGCACAGACATTGAGTAGTCCTTACATAGATGAAGAGTATTCTATAGCTAATGAAGAAACCATTTTTACAATGGCTATATATGATGGTGAGTATATTACTAAAGAAACAAATGATTTACAGCATGTAGCTAATATATTTGTAAATGGAGTAGTTCCATTAGCTATGTATTTTTTATCACTTCTTTGTTTATTTGATTTAATAAATAATTGCTATGAAAGATTTAAGACTGAGGATAAGATAATATATAAAGTTCTATATTCAATATTAGCCATATTACAAGTAGCTATGATTATAATTATTTCTATTTATGTAGTAGCATTAACTATAAAAGTTGAAATACTATGGATTTTCGCTACCATAATACTTATAAAAATATTATTTGAAGGAGCCACTTTTATAAATACATTAAAGATTTCTCGTTATAAATAAAAGGTAAAAAGCCAATGCTTAGTGTTATTAAGTACTGGCTTTTTATGTTTTACGTAATTAGCATATATATTGTGTTCAAAATTCATTAAGTTTAATAAAGCATCTCATTAATGAGATGCTTTTTCCATACCTATTTTCAACGAGCAATTGTTAATAAAATGAAAACTTCGAAAATATAGTTACGAATAGTGATTCTACGAGGCTATATATTAGAGGGGTTTTTTTGAAATGGTTCATTAATGTAAAATATTAACACAAGGAGGCTTAAGAAATAATGAAAATACAGATTAAACTGCTTCAAAAAGTGTGTTCTTGGGATGTATCACCCCTTAATGTGGGTACGAAAAAGTGCAGATTTAGGTAAAACTGAAGCTATGAAAAAATATTTTTAAGAAATATTAATAACAAAAAGTCTTAATAGATTTGTCTTTGGCTCCAAGGACACTGGCAAGGACACAGTCAAGTACACGGCTTAAACCTTGTAATAGCAAGGGCTAGACTAGGGTATGTCCATTGTGTCCATGATATCTATTAGAGTATATTAATAATATAAATTATATATATGTATATACCTATATACGTATATATAGGGAAAATATGTACACATGAACACGCAAAAAATGAGTATGTAATCAGCTTAGGTATAACAATTAAAAAAATAGAGATTTTATTTAAATTAGATATTAATATTAAATGTTAACAATATGTAAATTGTTAGAAATGTGGTTACGAATTGGTGATTCTCGTGGCTTATATAGGGACTTTTTTGAAAGGAGTTTATGTGATGGAAATTAATACAAACATAGTCTTTAAATGCAGAGAACTTATAAATGCTTTATATTTAGCAACTAAGAAGTTGAAGGTTATGGGAAAATTGGGATTTAAGGGGAAGGAGTTTTTGTATGAAGAATTATGATAAAATTCAGGTATTGGTGACAAAGTCAAAATCAGGGGAAGATACTGCCTTTGAAGAGCTATTAAAACATTTTAAGCCTTTAATTATTATCCAAGCTAGGGATATCTATGCAAATGGCTATGACTTAGATGACCTAATTCAAATAGGGGCTATTGCCTTGTTTAAAGCAATTCTTGCCTATGATGCAACCAATGAAAACTTTTCTAACTATGCCACTGCTGCAATAAAAAATAATTTAAAGAATCTAACTTTCTTTAGAATGAAATCATAGTGATAGTAGTGCATAGATGATAATAAATAATTATAATATAATCAAGCAAAAGTTAAATATGCCTATTTCTCTATATAAATATCCACATAGGGAAATAGGTATATAGCAAACTATTTATATATAAGAACATGGATATATTTAACTATTTAAATATAGAACTAGTAAAATAGTTGTTCTGTTCATGCGGGTTTAGAGGCTTTTGTTAATATATAATGTTATGATAAGGAAGATGATAATGATTTATTTAAGTGTTTTTACATTTCCAAATGATGATATGGAATTTGATTTTATAATAGAGGAAAAAAGAACGTGCTACGACTCCTTTTATCCATTTAAAATATTATCAAAAAATAGTTTTAAAAGAATTGATTTTGAGCCAGTTACGATTTTATATGGTGGAAATGGTTCGGGAAAATCAACGGCATTAAATGTGATAGCAGAAAAAACAGGAATCAATCGAGATTCTATCTATAATAAATCTAATTTTTATCCTGACTATGTCAATATGTGTGAGATGCAGCTTGAAGATGACATTCCTAAAAATAGCAGAATTATAACAAGTGATGATGTATTTGATTTTATGTTGAATATTCGTAACCTCAACGAAGGAATTGACCTAAAACGAGAAAAACTTTTGGGTGAGTACTTAGATGCAAAATATTCTAATTTTCAAATGAAGTCTATAGAAGATTATGAGCAACTAAAAAAAGTAAATACTGCTAGAAGTAAAACTCAGTCAAAGTTTGTGAGAAATGAAGTTATGGATAATGTACGGCAGTATTCAAATGGGGAAAGTGCATTTCGATATTTTATTGAAAAAATTGGTGAAAATGGGCTGTACATATTGGATGAACCTGAAAACAGTCTTTCTCCAAAACGTCAGATGGAATTAATGAAATTTATCGAGGACTCTGCGCGGTTTTTAGGATGTCAATTTATTATATCAACACATTCCCCTTTTCTCCTTGCCATGAGTGGAGCAAAAATATATGATCTTGATGAAAATCCAGTTGATGTGAAAAAGTGGACGGAATTAGAAAATGTGCGGGCATATTATGAATTTTTTAAAAGATATGAAAAGGAGTTTTGATGATGTTGAGAGTAGATAGATGATGAGTATTCTGTAGCCAATGTAATAAAGGAGCAGACTTCATAGTAAAAATCAGGTTGATTACGAAAAGTTATGGTAGACAAAAGAATGAAAAGTTAGTGACGTCTAAAAACGAATAGGAATTNNTCAATCCTAAAACAAGATAATAAAAAACATCCCGCAATAAAAAGCGGGATAAATTCTATTGGAAAATCATATTTGGCTTTTATGGCAATTATACAAAATAAGCTTATCTTTTGCTCTATTTATGATATTTTCCTGTACACTCTACCATATCAAGCTCAATCACAGCTGTACCCTTAATCATCTTATCAGGAAGCTCTTTTCCAGCAAATTGAGGAGTGTATTTCTCAACCAGCTTATTCAACACTTCATGTTTATAATCCAAGTCCTCAAGCAGCGAAGCGTTTCCAAGAATTACAACGCTATTGTACTCTGCCTCGGTGTCACAGGCATTCTCGATATTGTCAGTCAAGAGACCAAACAATTCATCAACCTCAAAGCATACTTTGGGGTTGCGATTTATATTATCGATTTTTTGTCCCTTTGGTAGGCCATGCATATAAATTTTGTTATTGTAATAAACAAAGTGCATGGCAACCACATATGGATAACCATTCTCATTAATAGTAGCGAATCGTCCGGTATCCGCACGATGAAGGAGCTCATCANNGTCATCAATCTGCTCCAACGTTAATTGAAACTTCTTCATTCTATATTGCATAACTTAATTATCCTCCTAATCATGGAAATTTGATTTCTATTCAAGATATATGTACTTGATATAGAATTAAACATATTGTAGCATACAAGTGAACCTATTAAAAGATACACTTATATGATATAATGTAGGATACACTTTGGTATAAGGATGGTTATAATTATATGATTTATATTCAAGAAAATTCAAATGATCCAATGTATCTTCAAATTTATAATCAGGTCAAAAAAGATATTGAACAAGGAAATATTGCACATGGAGAACGGCTTCCAGGTATTCGTACACTAGCCCAAACATTAGGTATTGCACGAAATACTGTCAGTCAGGCTTATACCCAGCTTGCTGTGGAGGGATATATTCAAGCAAGACATGGGTCAGGTTTTTTTGTTCTGGATACTTCAAGTGAATTTATGGAGAGGAATTATGTGCCGCAGAATATAAATGCCTTATCTATCAAAAAATCAGAACTGAATAAACCTGTAATTCTATATGATTTTCAGTACGGTACGCTTCCTTATGAGCAATTTCCTTTCAAGTTATGGCGAAAATACACCTCTCAAATTCTCCTATCATCGCAAAAAGAAGTAGTTAATCATTATCCAGATAAGCAGGGGGATCTACTATTAAGAGAAGAAATCGGAAAACACCTGTACAAATCAAGAGGTATGGTTTGTAGTAAGGAACAAATTATCATCGGTTGTGGGCTACAATATTCCTTAAATATTTTGTGCACTCTTCTGCGTAAAGAAAATAACACTATTGCAATGGAGGAACCAGGATATAATGGAGCAAGGGATGTATTTATCAACAACAATTATAATGTGCACGCAATCTCAGCTAGTAAAGATGGACTTATCATCACATCAATTCATGGTTCTAACGCATGTGCTGCTTATGTAACACCTTCGCATCAATTTCCTTATGGAACTGTGATGCCAATTGTTCAGCGTAAGGAACTCCTTAGTTTAGCAAATGTTAACGATGCGTATATCATTGAGGACGATTATGACAGCGAACTCAGATATGATGCCAATCCAGTACCAGCACTCCACTCTTTAGACACCGAAGACCGTACTATCTATATCGGAACTTTTTCAAAGTCCCTTTCTCCCTCTCTGCGGGTGAACTATATGGTATTGCCAGTACGCCTCCTAAAGAGGTATCATAGTTTATTCAGTTCCCATAATTCTCCTGTATCATGGTTGACGCAACGTGTTTTAGCCGAATATATGAGAGATGGAAATTATGAGCGTCATATTCGAAAAATGTGCATTACCTACAAAAGGTGTCATGATATATTTGTACAGAAAGCGACTGAAATGTTTGGCAGAAAAGTAATCTTACATGGTCGTGGAGCAGGGGTGCATTTCGTTTTGGAGTTTCCGGGTGGTGAAGAACAAGATTGGCTTATTAAACAGGCAGAAAAAGTCGGAGTCAAAGTATATTCTATGATTCCATTCTGGAATGATAGGAATGATTGCCCCAGAAATATTATATTTGTAGGATATAGCTTACTGAGTGAACAACAGATACGAGAAGGTATTGCATTGCTACAATCTGCCTGGTTCGATGCATTACCATAATGAAAACTGAATGGTGCAATTATTGAACTCTTCTTTGGCAAAGAACATAAGTATACTTTTGATAAATTATATTGACATAATAATAAACAAATGCTATTCTTATTAAGAATTAAAAATAGAATATAGTATCTTATCAAGAGAGGCAGAGGGACTGGCCCTATGAAGCCCGGCAACCAAAGGTAGTTATTTTAAACTTTATGGTGCTAAATCCAGCAGGATTAACCTGGAAGATAAGAATTGGAAGAATATAACTTCTTGCATTATCTTTTAGGTAAGGCAGGAAGTTTTTTTATTTTCAGATGCCTAATATCACTAAATCATATACAAAAAATTAAAGTATTAATTAAACTAAGGAGGAAGAAATGAAAGATAACTTGAAAAAGGGCAGTGCTATTGCTTTGTTACCATTATTTATTTTTATAGTAGTTTTTATGGGGATATCTTTAGTTACAAAGGATTTTTATGCTATGCCTGTAACTGTACCATTTTTATTAGCGGCATTGGTAGCATTATTTATGAATAGAGAAGTATCACTAGATAAAAAGTTAGATGTATTCTGCAAGGGAGCAGGAGAACCCAACATTATTTTAATGTGTCTGATATTTATATTGGCAGGGGCTTTTGCAGAGGTTGCTAAAACTATGGGGGCTGTAGAATCTACTGTTAATTTAGGACTAACATTTTTACCAAGCAACATACTAGTAGCTGGGGTTTTTATAATTGCATGTTTTATAGCAATATCTATAGGTACATCTATGGGAACAATAGTAGCATTAGTTCCTATAGCTACTGGAATTGCGGCTAAGACAGGTATACCTATAGCTTTAGTGGTTGGAGCTGTTGTTAGTGGAGCAATGTTTGGGGACAACCTTTCTATGATCTCTGATACCACTATAGCAGCTACGAGGACTCAAGGCTGTGAGATGAGAGATAAATTTAAAATGAATTTTATAGTTGTATTGCCAGCAGCAATAATAACAACTTTAATATTTACTTTTATAACACTGGGACATGACTCTAAGGTAGCGGCGGATTATTCATATAGTTTAGTTAAAGTTTTACCTTATGTAGGAGTATTACTAGCGGCACTTTTAGGGGTTAATGTGTTAGTGGTGCTAGTTGGTGGAATCTTATTTGCAGGAAGCATAGGAATATTTACGGGGGCATTTGATATAATAGGTCTATTGCAGGCTATAGGCAAAGGAATTGGGGGAATGTCTGAGCTTGTAATAATTTCAATTATAATTGGGGGAATGGTTGAAATTATAAAATTCAATGGGGGAATTGAGTTTATACTAGGATTTATTAAAAAAAGAGTTAACAGTAAAATAGGAGCAGAAGTTGGAATTGCAACATTAGTTAGTTTAGTTGATATATGTACAGCTAACAACACTATAGCTATAGTTACAGTAGGACCTATTGCTAAAGATATATCGAATCAATATGATATTGAACCTAAAAGAGTAGCGGGTATATTAGATATGTTTTCTTGTGTGGCTCAAGGTATTATTCCTTATGGTGCTCAGCTTTTATCAGCATCTGCATTAGCTAAATTGTCACCATTTAGCATAATGAAATATCTTTATTATCCATATTTAATGGGTATAAGTGCACTTATAGCAATTGTATTTATACCTTACTTAAAACTAAAAATCAAACAGAAACTATAAAAGTATTAAAAGTTGAAAATATTACTGATTAATGGCTAGATTTTATGTTAGTGATGAATATATTGTTAAATGTATAAATTTATAAAGACATCAATAATACAATATTTTTATAATTACAGAAAAAAGCTTAAGGTAAACCTTAGGCTTTTTTTAGTAGGATAAATTAGTTTTATACTGCTATGATGACAGTCAATGTCATCATAGCAGTATATGATAAAAGCTTAGTTTATGAATGCAATAAAAGGAAAGATTTTATAGTTAAATATCTGATAGATTATGAAAGGTTATGGTAGACAAAAGAAAAAAATACAAATATTATAATATTAATATATAATATTTTCGTATGAAAGGTGAAATTTATGAAGTGGTTACTAGAAAAATATAATGTCAAAACTATAAGACCATATTTATGGATATTTTCCATTGGAATAATCAGTATATGCTATTTTCTTATAAACCATTTTCAGAATCAAAAATTGCATTCGTTATATACAGAAATAGATGATTTAATTCCTTTTATAAGTGTATTCATTATTCCATATATGATGTATATGCCAAATTTAATAATCTCACTTATAATAATGTGTTATTGTGATGAGGAAAGATATTTCATTTCACTTTTGACTTTAAATATAGTTAATTGTATTTGTCTTATGATTTATCTGAATTTTCAAACCTATGTTTCAAGGCCAATAATAACTCATGATGATTTACTGTGCAATTTTGTTAAGTCTATTTATTGTAGGGATAACCCCTATAATTGTTTTCCTAGTATTCATGTAGCAGCAACTTTTTCAGCTTTAAAGGGAATAAATAAGCTTAAAAATATGCCAACAAAATATAAGATTGGATTTAATGTAGTTGGATGGCTAATTATAATCTCAACTCAATTTGTAAAACAACATGTAATTATAGATTTGTTAGCTGGGTTAGTTTTAGTGGAGGCTGTTTATAAGTTTATAG
The DNA here is from genome assembly GCA_002453475.1 of Clostridium sp. UBA6758. Taxonomy (GTDB): domain Bacteria; phylum Bacillota; class Clostridia; order Clostridiales; family Clostridiaceae; genus Clostridium_J; species Clostridium_J subterminale. Next base: position 15,780 of record DKGY01000040.1, read on the forward strand.
AATACTTATTTTACAATACAAATTACTTAAGGGGATTTATTAAAAATAAAAGCAATGATGATAAAGTAGAAGCTTTTAAATAAGTCTTAGGAGAAAGGGTAATATTTTTTAAAGAATATTGACAAATTTATCGTCGAATTAAAGATGATGTAATATAAAGGAGAAGATAAGAAATGTTTAGTTATAAAATATTAGATAAAACAAGTATTGAAATACTTCATAAAACATTTTTAGATGCGTTTTCTGATTATCAGGTTAAGATGGATTTGCCTATTTGGAAGTTTAAACAAATGCTTCAAAGAAGGGGTTATGTCTCCGAAATGTCCATAGGTGCATTTAAAAGTGAAATGTTAGTTGGGTTCGTTTTAAATGGATTTAGGAATTGGAATGGAAAATCAACAGTATATGACCTTGGGACAGGCGTTACAGTTGAATCTAGAAGACAAGGTATAACAAGCAATATGCTTCTAAATATCAAAAAAAAGCTTAAACAAAAGCAAGTAGAGCAATNNCAATATTTGCTTGAAGTAATTAAATCTAATACATCTGCAGTTGAACTTTATAAAAAACAAGGCTTCCAGATTCAAAGAGAGTTCCAATGTTTTCAACTAGATAAAAATAAATACAAACCAATAACAACCTATAAGGTTGAACATGTTGACAAAATTAACTTAAGACAATTAACAGGATTTTGGGATTTTAAGCCATCTTGGCAGAATTCTATTGATTCTATCAGCGCTATACCAGAAGCATTCCTATATTCTATTGTACGCTTTGATAACAACATTGTTGGCTATGGCATTATTGATAAAAAAACAGGAGATATTCCCCAAATAGCAGTGAATAGGGATTATAGGGGTAAGGGAATTGCAAGAAGTATAATGACAGATATGATAAAAAATACAGAATCATATAAAATTAGCGTTCTTAACGTAGAGGATCAATCTAAATCTACTAAAGATTTTTTACTCCAATTAGGGTCTGAATATAGTGTTGGTCAGTATGAAATGCTTTTGAAGATATGATTTTATTGATTTGACATAATATAAGGCTGGCTACTCAACTCGGGTAATATGTTGTGGTATTATAGCATGTGTATATTGAAAAATAAGTGGGTTATAGAAATATATATTAAAGGGATTTTAAGCATGCATACAACTGATGTTATAGGCAATGAAGTAGCGTTTATGACTAATAAGTTTAACATGTACTTTGGTTTATATATGGATGGAAAAGGAGTCATTTAGATATATAGAGTTATAGAAATAGAGGAGTGCAAAAATATGAAAAGAACGATGCTAGAGAGTTCAGTAATTATGAAATTAAAAGAAAAGATTGAATTAGGAAACACTGAAGCTGTACAAGTGTTTTGGAATAACATTGAGAAAGGTAATGCTCCGTTAATAGAGAATATAGATGGTGATTTAGAAAATAGTTTAGTTACTTTTGTTTATAAGGGTAATGAAGATATTGAAAATATAGTGCTTATACTACCAATAGGGAGAGATAACTTAGTAGAAAATAAAATGGAGAGACTTTTAGATACAAATATATGGTATGCAAGCTATGAAATTAATAGCAAATTACGTTTTCAATACTCTTTTTCTGTTAATGATTCTCTGGATATTAATTGTGAAAAGAGATGGGATAACTTAGAATATGATAAGTTAAACAAAAATAAATTAGTTTTTAAAGGTGAAAATGATGAAGAAGATGAAGTGGATTCATATGTAATAATGACAAATGCAGAGGAAGAATTTTGGGTTAAAGAAAGAAGTGATATTCATAAAGGAATTATACATGAACACAAGTTTTATAGTGAAAATGTAGAGGGTGTTCGCAGAGTTACCATTTATACACCTTATGGTTATGATGAAGATGATAAACTTTATAAGTTTTTAGTTTTAACTGACGCCGAGGAGTACATTAATATTCTTTCAGCTAGAAATGTAATAGATAATGTAATAGCTGATAAAAAAATTGAACCTATAGTTGTAATATTTATTGGATCAATAGGAATGAGAGATAAAGAATTAAGTTGTGATGATACCTTTGGAGATATGATTGTTAAAGAACTACTTCCATGGATTAGAAATAATTATAATATTTCTAGTCAAGCTGATGAAGCTATAATTGGAGGATTAAGTTTAGGTGGATTGACAGCATCATATTTAGGATTAAAACACTCCGAAGTTTTTGGAAATGTACTTTCTCAATCAGGTTCCTATTGGTACAAACCAAAAGATTATGATGGTTATGAGCCAGATTGTTGGATAAGTACTAAATTTAAGACAATAGAAAAGTTACCACTTAAGTTTTATTTAAATGTGGGGGTCCTAGAACATAAAGAAGGTATGATTGGTACAAATAATATATTAAAAGATGTTTTAATAGAAAAGGGATATGATGTCTACTTTGAGTACTTCAATAGTGGACATGATTACTTATCATGGGGTGAAACATTGGCTAATGGATTAATTTCATTAATAGGAGAAACTTGCTATTAAATAGATGGAGTTACTGGATTAATAGATTATACGAGGAGGAACACAAGGTGAATTTTAATAAGTTGTTTGAAAGTTATCCAAAAATCGAAAGCAAAGAAATTCTACTAAAGCAAATTGAAAAATATGATTTAGATGACTATGTAGAAATAAATATGGATGAGAGACTGTACCAATATAAACCTGGAGAGCCTAGAAAAACGGTTTCTGCAGTTGAAAATATAATAGGACATCATGAAAGAGATTTTTTAAAAAGGAAAATAATTAATCTTGGAATATATTATAAAGAAGAGAACAATAAAATGATTGGTGTGGCTGAAATTTTTGATTTTGATTCAAAAGTTAGTTCCGTTACTATAGGATATACATTGAATTATAATTATTGGGGCAAAGGTATAGCAACTAAAACTACAAAGTTGCTTTTGAATTTTCTTTTTAATGAAATTGATGTAAATAGAGTCCAGGCCTTTGTAATGCCAGAAAATGTGAAATCTCGTAAGGTGCTTTTAAGAAACAATTTTATAGAGGAAGGGACAATAAGACAGGGATATTTTTGGAAAGATAGAGGGATTGTAGATTTGGTGCTATATTCTATTTTAAAAGCTGAATATATGGCTAAATAGTACATTAGGACATAATTCCCAAAGTTAACATATAATGTTTACAAATATTTAAATTAGGTGTATAATTTTTCATATGTAACAGTGTAATTTTGAAAGGTGGAGTGCCATTCGGTCAAATTAGTGCCATGTAATCAAAAAGTATAATTTGGCACGGAGAAGTCAGATAGAATCATTTATAAAAATAAAGTGGTAAAACTGTTTGATGTGACAGTTTATTTGGTGAACCATTTTATTAGTATATGATTTTATTTTACTCTTGGGCAATTGAACTATCTTTTTATGATAGAAGTCGTAGAGTAAAATCTACGGCTTTTTATTTTATTTAAATTATATTGTTACATTTATATTTTATATAAAAAGATTAATTTAAGAAGGAGATATTATTATGAAAAGACCATATGTGAACTTAAAAAGTGAAAATAAAATTAATGATTTTATGTTAGTATTACAAAATAATATAAAAAAACTTAAATCTTTAGAAGGGGTAATTGGAATAACGCTTAATGGAGGGATGTCTCGAGGTTATGTAGATTATCTATCTGAAATTGACATAGTTATATATTTAGATAAAGAAAATTATGAACTATGGAATAATGGAAAATCACCTATACCAATTGGGATTACAATGGTTAAGAAATATCTTTACGATATAAAGATATTAAATTTGGAGGAAGAAAAACAGAAATTGTGGGATAGTGTTGCTTTATGGGATTTATCTTACGCAAAAATTTTATATGACCCAAATGGAGAAATAAAAAAGTTAATAAGGGATAAACTTATGAATAAACCAGAGCCATTACAAGCAGAAGGATTACTTTTTGATTGTTGGTGGTATTTTAGATTAGCAGGTGATATATGGATTCATAGGGGAGATACGGTGCAAGGCCATTATATGATGAATATTGCTGTCACTAAGTTAGTAGAAGCTCTATTTATAGTAAATGGTGAATATATACCCCATGAAAAATGGATTATTCATTTTAGTAGAACTCTTTCTTGGACACCAATACAATGGGAAACAAGAATCCTTGAAGTAATGAGTACAGGAGATTTATCATTAGAAAGTTTAATTATTAGGCAAAGTGTTATTGAAAAGTTATGGGAAGAAATAGATTTATATATTGTTGAAAAAGAGTGTCCACATTTTAAACTTAGAGTTATGCAAAAAAGCTTTTATGATTTACTTAAATTACTATTTAAAAATGATTTTGTAACAGTTGAAGAATGGAGTGAAAATGCCAGCTTATCATTTTTATCAGGAGAACCTTTTTTTAGTTTTGTAACTATTACAGATGGAAAAATAATTGTCGATAAAGAAAAAGCTTTTTCAATAAAGCCTGAGGATTTATATTACTGGCATTATGAAGTTTTAGAAAAAGCATTATCAGAAATATAAGGAGTATTAATTCCTTACTACCCTTATTTTACTAAAAAATACTTTACAATGGAATGGATATCAGGTATAATAAATATGAACATATGAGCATGTATTCATGTATAGGGGGATAAGAGATGAGTAATAAAATTAAGCATAATCATACACATAATCATTCGCATAATGACATTAATGGAGCAAGTAATGTGGCCATTGCATTTTTACTTAATTTTGTATTTAGTATAGCTGAAATAATTGGCGGACTCATTTTTGGGAGTGTGGCTATATTATCAGATGCAGTTCATGATTTGGGAGATAGCTTAGCACTGGGGTTATCCTATATCTTTGAAAAGATTGGTAAGAGATCATCAAATAATAAATACACTTATGGTTATAAAAGACTTTCTGTAATAGGTGCTATTATTAATATAGTAGTTCTTTCAGTAGGAACTATATTTGTATTTAAGGAAGCGGTAGAAAGTTTTATTAATCCAAGCCCAGTAATTGCAGAAGGAATGTTTATAATGGCTATATTCGGAATATTGATTAATGGATTTTCTGTAATACGAATGCGTGGAACTAAGAATATATTAGATAAGACAGTAATGATGCATCTTTTAGAGGATTTATTAGGATGGGTAGCGGTGTTTATTGTAAGTATAGTTATTTACTTTACAAAGCTTTATATTTTAGATTCAATTTTAACATTTATAATATGTGCAATTATAGGAAGAAATATTATAGCTAATATAGTAAATGTGATTAATATTATAATGCAAGCTGTTCCAGACAGCGAATTATATGATGAAATCAAAGAGCATATTATGGAGATAGATGGGGTTGAAAGTATTAATGCTTTCAATATGTGGACTCTTGATGGTGAAGAGCATATTGTAACTACCTCTATAACTACTAATAAAAATATTGTCACAAGTAAAATATTAGTAAATATAAAAGAAATGTTAAAAGAGGAAGGAATCTATAATTCTACTATTGAATTAACTTAAACACAATGGTAGTAAAATTTGATTAATATAATAAAATTTATAGATTCTATTAAAAACTTCAGTTAAATGTATTAAAGGCTAGTAAGGAATAAAATCCTTACTAGCCTTTTTCTTTTGTATCAGAATATGGTTTAGGAATAGATGTATTTAAATTATAAACAAAAATATAATATTTAAACAGAGTATATACTTATTTTTAAAAAATATACAAAAAGGTTGACGCCTTATACTATCCATAGTAATGGCAATATTATTTTAAGATGTGATATCATAAATTAGCTTACTTAATATGGATGTAATGAATTATCCTCGTTTGACCATTTCAATAACTATGAACCAAGTGATGAGGAAGATAAATATAAAGTACAGTTGGGAAAACTTACAGAAAAAGTTATATTTGATGAGGTGAAAAAAGTATGAAGTTATTTTTGACAAGTAGTATTGGAGGAAGTTATAAGGAGAATGGTATAAGAATACCTTGTGCTCTTGATGGTTCAAATCATTTTTTGGAACACCTAAAGAAATGTTTGTCGGAAAATTCAAAATGTCTTATTTTAAGTTCTGACCCGGAAAATGAAGAGATGAATGACAGCTTTAGGAATGTGTTTACAGAAGCGTTTAAAATCAGTAATTTGTCATTATCAAAAATTGATGTTTGTGATAGAAGGAATGAAAACAACCTTGCTGATATATTATATGATTATGATATAGTATTGCTGGCAGGTGGACATGTTCCTACCCAGAATCAGTTTTTCAGCAGAATTAATTTGAAGGAATTACTAAGGAGCTATGAAGGTATTATAATTGGCATCAGTGTTGGGACAATGAATTGTGCTGATGTTGTTTATGCACAGCCTGAATTAGATGGTGAAGCAATAGATCTGCAATACCAAAGATATTTAGAGGGATTAAACTTAACAAGAATAAATGTTTTACCACATTTTCAAGAAATGAAAAATATGACAGTAGATGGGTTACGTATTCTAGAGGACACTTCATTACCAGACAGTAAAAAAAGACCATTTTATGCTTTGGTGGATGGTTCATATATTTTTGTGGATGATAATAAATCAACGTTATATGGAGAAGGATATTGGGTTCATAATGGAACTATTACTAAGATTTGTGATAACGATAAGAGCATAGAGCTTGTACCATAAGTTATGGAACAAATTGAAAAGAGGTAACAGCAATAAGAAAAAATTACAAATACTATGCTGAAACTATTATGTCGATATAACGTATGCAAGAGTATATTGATGTGAATGTTTTAAGAAAATTTACGTTAAAAGAACTAGCTGTTGCAGCAGGATATTCACCATGGCATGGTGCAAAACTGTTCAAAGAAGTTACTGGTAAGGCACCATTTGAGTACATTTCGTGCATTAAGACTTACTAAAGTGGCGTTAACACTGCTTGATAGTAATGAAAAGAGCATAGATGTAGCAATGGATTTTATCTTTGATTCTCACGATGGATTTACAAGAGCATTTTCAAAAGAATTTGGAATGCCGGCAAGTAAATATAGTCAATGCACTCCGCCAATAAAATTATTTATGCCTCAGAAAGTTTTCGATACCTATGGAATATCAAGAAATGGTGTCTTAATTCGAAAGTTGAAAATGAGATGAACATTAAATTTTCAGAAGATACTTTGAAAATATCAATAAAAGTGATTGAAAATTGGATAGATCAATATATGAGATAAACAAATGGAATATGCAACATTGAACTGGTGAAATGACTAGATGAAACTGACAAGTGAGAAGATGCTATGAGAGTATTATTAATAAGGAGTAGCCTGAATGAAAAGGGCTGGAATGATACCTACATTAAAAAATAGCATTTTGTTTTTTACACCCCCTCTCAGACTTGTATTTGAGAGGGGGTTTTTCATTTATGTCATTTTTCTTATTTTTTTGTAAATATAATTGCAATAGTGTAACTGAGTAACAATTATGTATCAAAGAAACTAATGTAATTAACTTTAATATTAAAGTTACAGCTGAAAATATAATGAAGTTTAATGTATAGGTAAATTCAATTAAATGATAACTTTCTATTTGAAATTGAAATTAGACTGCTTTAAGTGTAGAAGATATAATAAAGAGGACTAATGTACGGAGGAGAATTATGGGTACTAACATAAATATTATTTCGGGATTTTTAGGTTGTGGAAAGACAACCTTTTTAAATAAGTTAATTCCCAATATACAAGGGATCAATGCTTTAATTGAAAATGAATTTGGCAATATTGGTATTGATGGAGATTTAATACAACATAGTCTTCCAATTAAAGAGATTTATTCTGGATGTATTTGTTGTACTGTTACAGAAAATTTTAAAAAAGCCTTAGAAGAGTTAGTCTTAAGGTATAAACCAGATAATATATTTATCGAGCCTTCTGGTGTAGGTAGTTTATCAGATATACTAAAGATTTGTAATAAGGTTTCCCTAAATTCAACCTTAAATATAAAGATTAAGGATTTAATCACCATTGTAGATGTAAATTCATTCAATGATTACAGTGAGAACTTTGGAAGTTTTTATTTAGACCAAATCGAAAATGCTCAGATAATTTTTTTAAGTCATTTTGAGAATCTAGTGGATAGTGAAGTCGAAGAGATTATCGGTAAAATAAGTTTAATAAATCCCAAGGCTACAATTTTTAAAGAGCCATGGATTTCTTTATCAGGGGAAGAAATTGTTGAAACAATAAATAGTATGGAATCCTATGAAATTGAGTTAAAGGATAGGCCTGCCTTTCTGGCAGCTAATAAGATGTTCCAAACTTTTTCTATAGATAAGCTAAGAGCTTTTTCAGAGGAAGAAATAGATAAAATATTATTTTCTTTAAATCAACATGAGTATGGTTTCATTGTAAGAGCTAAGGGAATTGTTCAGCTTTCTACAAAGAAACTGGTTTACTTTGATTATACCCCACACCATTATCATTGGGAGTATTTAGAAACAATAAAAACTACAAAGGTAACCGTAATTGGCAGTAACTTGAATAAGAAAAAAATAGTAGGAATTTTTTGTTAATAAATTAGGGGGGAGTACCATGGGAAAAATAATTGATTATAAATGTACATATGGTAATGAACAGGGAATTAGTAAAGAAATTATTGAAAAAACCAATTTAAAATTTCCTTATGCTTATAAAAATTGGGATAGTATGGTGACACTTGCGAAGGAGCTTAAGGAATACTATAAGTCCAATGTTTGTACACTACCCTTCTGTCATACTGTGGAAGGTGAGGCACTAGGGGGAAAAGTTAATCTTGGGGATGAGAACATAGGACCAAGAGCCAAGGAATATATTTGCACAACTACGGAAGACCTGTTGGATTTACCTAAAATTGATTTTTCAAAGGGAAGAATTTCTGAAGTTTTAAAAGCTTGTAAGTCTTTGAGAGAACAAGGTGAAAATGTGGTTTTAAATGTTTCGGGACCATTTACAATAATGAATGTTTTAATTGAACCAAGGGTTGTTTTCAAAAACTTTAGAAAGAATCCAGAGTTAATTAGGGAAGTTTTCAATAAATTTCAACATGAAATAATTGAATTTATAGAAGAAGCACAAAAAGTAGGGGTAAATATCATAAGCTATGCAGACTCTTCTGGGGGAGTTAATATTCTTGGACCTAAATTTGCAGAACAAGTAGTGGAAATGTTTACTTATCCTTTATTAAAAACAATGGATAAAATTATAAATGAAGAAATGATAATAGTACTTTGTCCTAAAACTACTTTTTCTTTGCTAGGAACTGATAAAGCAGTGTGGAAGGATATTTCCTTAGGAGGACCTTCAAGCTATGAAGAAGGTTTCATAAAGGCTATAGGACTAGCAAAATTTGTTGGACAAACATGCATGAAAAATAAAGACTTTCAGTTAAAAGATGGGGTNNTGAATTACTATAAATAAATAGCACCTTAAAAAGAAAAAGGAGATGGCTGTATATGCACAAGGATGATAAAATGACCCCAATTGAAAGGTTAAATGCCTTTATGACAGGAAAACCTATGGACAGAATACTTGCAATGCCTGTAGTTTGCTCTATGTCTGGATTAGCATTAGGAATGACCCACAAAGAGAAAAGAAGTAGTGCGTTAAATGAAGCTAAAGCACAGATAGCTTGTTATGAAAGGTTTGGAAACGATTTATTAGTGGTTGAATATGGATTACATGGGGTAGGTATTGCATTAGGTAGTAAGATGAATGATCCAGAGGAATCTGTACCAGCAATTATGAGTTATGTTTTAGAGGATTTAAATGATATAGATAAACTTGATATGTCAAAGTTAGAATTAAAGAATGATAAGATTTTCCAATTACATATTGAAGCAGCAGAAATATTAATTGATAAGCTAGGAAAAGAGGTTCCAACAGGGGTTTTAATATCTGGACCTTTTACTGCAGCAGCAAGTATTTATAAAACAGAAAATTTTTTAAGAGCAACTAGAAAAAATCCCGAAAAAGTACATGAGTTAGTTAAGTTTTGCACAGAAGCATTAAAGATGATATGTAGAGAATTTATAAAACGAGGTGTTCTTATATTGCTATGTGACCCAATTGCATCAGGAACAATTCTTAATAGAAAACAATATTTAGAATTTGTATTACCATACACTATAGATTTAATGAAGGATATTCATGAGGCAAAAGGCTTAGTTTGTTACCATATTTGTGGAGACACAACATCAATAGTAGGGGACATGGTAAAGTCCGGTTGCGATATGTTAAGTATAGATAATAGAGTTGATTTAGCTTATACAAAACAAGTAGTAGGGGATAAAGTTCCAATTCTAGGTAATGTAGACCCAGTAGAAGTTTTAATTTTAGGAAGTACACAGGAGGTAGATTCTGCAGTGAAAACTTGCATGCAAAAGGCTTATGATAGTCCTTGTGGCTATATTTTAGCATCGGGTTGCGACCTTTCAGGAAATGTTCCTTTAGAGAATATTGATCAATTTATGACCTCTACAAGAAAATATGGAAAGTGGCCAATAGATCCGAAAAATTTCATGTAAAAGACATGTTTATAGAATTTTATAATTAATTTGTAATTAAAATGGAGGAAAAAATAATGACAGCATCTAAAGAACAATTATTAAAAAGATTATCAGATAGCGTATTAGAAATGGAAGAAGAAGAGGTAATAGAAGCCTGTAAGGAATATGTAGAGGCAAAGTATAAAGTCTTTGATGGTATTATGGAAGGACTTGTAGATGGTATGAACCGTGCAAGTCAATTATATGAAGAGGAAGAATATTTCGTAACAGATGTACTACTATGCTCAGATGCAATGTATGAAGGGCTATCAATATTAAGACCTCATCTTCCTATAGAAGAAGAAGGAAACAGCAAACCAAAGGGAGTTATTGGAGTTGTAGAAGGGGATACCCATGACATAGGAAAGAATCTAGTAAAAATTATGATGGAAACTGCTGGTTTTGAAATGATTGATTTAGGAAGGGATGTTTCACTTAAAAGTTTTGTAGACAAAGCTAAAGAAGTTAACGCTTCTTTTGTATGCATGTCAACCTTAATGACAACAACTATGTCAGGAATGGGAAAAGTTATTGAATTATTAAAGGAAGCAGGAATTAGAGATCAAGTTAAAGTTCTTATAGGTGGAGGACCAATTTCTCAAAAATTTGCAGATACCATTGGTGCAGATGGGTATACTTCCAATGCAGTGGAGGCAGTAAAGCTAGCAAAAAAAATGCTTAATATAGCTTAGAAAGAAGGATGTAATATGATATCTCCAAGAGAACGATTAAATATGGTTTTCAACAGAGAACAGGTTGATAGAGTTCCATGTATTTGTCCTGGTGGCATGATGAATATGGTTACAACAGAAGTAATTGAAGACCTTGGAATAGATTTTTCAAAAGCTCATAGTAATGCGCAAACTATGGCTGATTTAGCTACTGCAGTATATGAAAAGGGCTGTTTTGAAAATTATGGAGTTCCTTTTTGTATGACCATTGAGTCTGAGGAGTTTGGAGCAACAGTGAATATGGGGACAAACATCTATGAACCTCATGTTGTTGAGTATGCAATAGCTTCAGTAAAGGAATGGAGTAAACTTCATGAGATTAATTTTCAACAGGGAAGAGCTAAAGTAGTTATTGATGCAATTAAATTATTAAAAGCAAAGGGAAGCAATGTTCCTATTATAGGGAATTTAACAGGACCAATAAGTACTTCTAGTTCTGTTATGGAACCTGTAGTATTTTATAAAGACCTGAGGAAAAACAACGAAGAAGCTCATAAATATCTTGATTATATTACTGATCAATTAATTTTATTTGCAAAGAAGCAAATAGAAGCAGGGGCAGATATAATTGCTATTTCTGACCCTAGTGGAACTGGTGAAATCTTAGGACCTAAGCTATTTGAAGAATTTGCTGTGAAATATATTAATAAGCTAGTGAGTGGTATTCAAGAAGTACAGGGAAAAACTATTGTGCACATATGTGGCCAAATGAAAAGTGTGTATAAAGAGGTAAATAAAATAAAAAGTGATGTTCTAAGCTTTGACTCCATTGTTAGTATGAGTGAGGCAAGAAAAAATTTAGGAGATAGATTACTTATGGGTAATGTAAGTACCTATACAATTGAATTTGGAGAGCCTAAGAAGGTTTCTGATTTGACTAAAAAATGTGTTAAAGATGGAGTGAATATAATTTCTCCTGCCTGTGGACTAGGAATGAAATCTCCTCTTACAAATGTTAAAGCAATGCTTGAGACTTTAAAAAAGGAGATGCTATAGAAATGCCTAAGATTTTTATTAAACCGTTAGGTAAGCACTTTGAGTATGTTCCAAAGAAAAACTTACTACAGCTTTTATTAGAAAATGATATTTTTGTAGACAATCCTTGTAATGGGAATGGGTCTTGCGGGAAATGTAAGGTTAGGGTATTGGAAGGAAATCTTCCTCCACTTTCTCAAGGGGAAAGAAAGTTATTGAAAGAAGATGAAATAAACGCAGACATAAGGCTTTCCTGCTTGGTAGTACCAGAAGAAGATATTACAATTGAAATTCTGCAAAAGGAAAGAAAACACAAAATACTTACTACTGGGTATGTACCTGAATTTGAGTTTAAACCTGCCCTTTGTAAAAAAATCTTTGAAATAAAAATGCCTACTTTAGAAAACCAAAGTCCTTTTGAAGATTCTTTATGTGAGGCCATTGGATATAAAAAGGTTAATTGGAAGTTATTAAGGGACTATGAAAGTAGCTATGGAACTGTAACTGGAGTATTTAATGGTAGCGAGTTAATTGCCCTTGAAACAGGGGATACTACTGAGTTTCTCTATGGTGTTGCCATTGATATTGGAACTACAACGGTGGTTGCAGCATTAATTGATATGAACAATGGTGAGGAATTAGTGACAGCTTCAAGAATTAATCCCCAAAAGAAGTTTGGGTTAGATGTTTTAACTAGAATAACCTATGAATTAGAACATCCAGAGGGTTCAAAAGAAGAGTTACAGAAAACTATTGTAAAGGCTATTAACGAAATGGTTGAAGAGTTATGTAGTGAGGGAAAAGTAAAGAAAGAAAATATTTATGAAATTTCTATTGCTGCAAACTGTACCATGATGCATTTTCTTTTAGGTGTTGATGCAACATCAATTGGAAAATCTCCCTATGCTCCCTTATTTACAAAGGCAAAAAACATATCAGCAAGTGACCTTGGTATAAAGGCTGCTAAGTGTGCAAGAGTATATTGCCTTCCTTCAGTATCATCTTATATTGGAGCTGATATAGTGGCAGGTGCCTATGTTTGTGAATTGCATAAAGCTGAGGAAAATATACTATTTATAGATATTGGAACCAATGGAGAGATAGTTTTATCTAAGGGTGGAAGGTTACTTTCCTGTTCCTGTGCAGCAGGACCAGCATTAGAAGGAATGAATATAAGTTCAGGGATGAGAGCAGCAGAGGGCGCTGTTGAAGATGTAGAAATCACAGAAAGTGGAATAGAACTTAAGGTTATAGGAGAGGAAGACCCTATAGGGATATGTGGAAGTGGTATACTAGCAGCAGTGAAAGAGCTTCTTAGAACAGGAATTGTAAAAAACAATGGAGCATTTATAAAAAAAGAACAGCTAGAAGAATCTGATTATAGATATAAAATGATACAATTAAATGGGAATAAGAGAGAATTTCTTTTAAAAAGTACTCCAGAACAGCTACTAATAACCCAAGGAGATGTTCGTCAGGTACAATTAGCAAAAGGAGCTCTGCTTTCAGGATTTTACGCCTTGTTAAAACAGGCTAGGATTGATATGAATGAATTAGATAAGGTGATGATAGCTGGACAATTTGGTGCTCACCTTCCAGCAGATAGCCTTGTAGGAACAGGAATTTTGCCAGAAGAGGTAAAGGATAAATTGGTATATATAGGTAATTCTTCTAAAACTGGAGCATACATGGCACTTATGTCTGTTAAAGTTAAGAAAGAAATAGAGGTATTAGCAGGGGAAATGGAATACATGGAACTTGGAGCCTCAGAGGGTTATGAAAAATTATTTTCACAGTGTCTTATATTTGGAGATAAATAAGGAAATAGTATTATACAAAACATTTATGAAGTCAATAAAATCTATTGACAGTTTTAAGGGGAACTGTGATATACGGGTGTGGTCATGCCAAATTGCAAAAACGCTCTTTTTTATTCGCAATGAAGGTCAAGAAATAAAATTCTTTATGATATATACTTTAGATATTGGAGGTGGAAGAATGAATGAGGATGAAACTATTATGGCGGTACAACACATGCAAGAGTATATTGATATGAATATTTTAAGAAAAATTACGTTAAAAGAACTAGCTATTGCAGCAGGATATTCACCATGGCATGCTGCAAAACTGTTCAAAGAAGTTACTGGTAAGGCACCATTTGAGTACATTCGTGCATTAAGACTTACTAAAGCGGCGTTAACACTGCGTGATAGTAATGAAAAGATCATAGATGTAGCAATGGATTTTGTATTTGATTCTCACGAGGGATTTACAAGAGCATTTTCAAAGGAATTTGGGATGCCACCAAGTAAATATAGTCAATGCACACCACCAATAAAACTATTTATGCCTCAGAAAGTTTTTGATACCTACCGAGCATTTCATAAAGGAGGAAAAAAGATGAGTGATAACAATAACACCAAATCTGTATTTGTACAGGTTATTGAGCGTCCTTCACGAAAAGCTTTGTTAAGGCGAGGGAAAAAAGCAACTGGTTATTTTGAATACTGTGAGGAAGTAGGTTGTGATGTATGGTCAGTACTTTCAAGTGTAAAAGAAGCCATATATGAGCCCATTGGAATGTGGCTTCCAAAGCATCTTATTAAAGAAGGAACATCACAGTATGTGCAAGGTGTAGAAGTCCCCATTGACTACACAAATGATATTCCTAATGGATATGAACTCATAGAATTGCCACCTTGTAAACTAATGATTTTTCAAGGTGAATCCTATAACGATGATGATTTTATGGATGCAATTGACGAAGTATGGAATCATATTGAAAAATTTGATCCTGCTGTTTACGGATATCAGTGGGCACCAGAAACTGCACCAAGGTTTCAGCTTGCACCAATGGGGTACAGAGGGTATATTGAAGCACGTCCTGTTAAAGTAATAAGCTAAATATTGGATACAAGAACTACTTTTAAGGCACTAAGATAATAAAATCTTGGTGCTTTTGTTGTACGTATTTATTTATACATAGGGAAGAAAACAATCTACATACATTTAGGAAATATACGGATGTGATATAATAGAAGAGAATTAAAAAAAGTTTCCAGCGATGGAAGGTATAGTATGTTAGATATTATACTGCTCAAAATAGATAATGGATTAGGGGAACTGCTAGCAATATAGGTATCATCAGAAAAATATCCTATGAAAATTATAGAAACAATAAATAAGTATTGTAATGAAATTTATATTATAATTTATTAACATAATCAATGTCGAAATATTTAGATATTGGTAAAAGGAGAATTAAGTATGAAATATAACAAGTATTGGGAATTTGAAGGTAAAATTACAACTCTTTATAACCAGAAAAAATACAGAGAAGCCCTAAATTTATTAGAACATGCATCAGAATATCTTCCCAAACAGGAATTTGATAAGTACTTATTTGAAATAATGATTTCAAAAGCTGAATTTTATTGTCATGAAGAAATGTATGAAGAATCTATTAATGTGATATCATATCTTCTTAATAAAGGATTTGCATGTGATAATGATATTTTTGATGAGGTTCATTTGAAAGAAGATATCAGGTATGTTGATCTTAAGAATAAAAATGATTCATTATTAACAAAGGCTAGAGAAAAGGCTAGATTTAAATATGCTGTACATCTACCTGTTAATTATATTGAAGGAAAAAGGTATCCATTATTTATTGCATTGCATGGTGATCCTGGGAACATAGGTGAATTTAGTGAGTATTGGAAGGCAGATGAATTTTTAAAAGAAGATTTTATTTTTGTATATGTTCAATCTTCCCAATTATACCGTCATAATGGTTTCAGTTGGACAATGAATCCACTTATTTCAAGAAATGACATTAAAGAATGTTATAACTTAATATTACAAGAGTATTTCATCGACGAGAAGTGTGTAATAATTGGAGGATTTTCTGGAGGAGCAATAACAGCTTTAGATATTACATTTGCTAATGTTATTCCTATAAAAGGATTTATTGCCATAGGTCCAGATTTTCCAGAATCATTTACGAAGGAGAATGTTAAGCTTGCAGCTGAAAGGGGGGGGAGGGGGATATTTATGGAAGGAGAAATTTTAATACCATTAGAAGAGCAAGAAGAAATGATTAAAGTATTTAAAGAANNAAGGAATAGGACATGCTATTCCACAAGACTTACCTGATAAATTAAATAGGGCATTAAGTTTCATACATAATCGCCAGTGAGTTCTTTAAATTGCATAACAATACTTGTTACTTGTCCACTATTAGCTTGGACAACATCCTTAAGATTTTTCCTTTAACATTTAAAAAGTAACCCCATTGCTTTTCTTATATGCATTTAATGAATAGTTATCATATTATTTCAAATACTATTAAATAGTTAGATGAATTTAGATAACTATATGGAAGGAAGTTTTTTAATGGATTTAAAAAAATCGTTAACTTGTCCGAAATGTAATGGGGAAAACTTCATTATTAAACGGGAAGCAACTTATTTATATACCTATAAAATTAATTCGCAAAATTTCGATGAAACTACTAAAAGGGCGAAAACAGTACCCTTTTTATTTGATAATCGAGAAAAAGAGATATCCAAGGAATATATAGAATGTGAAACCTGTGGAATAAAATATCCACTGTCCCTGGATGAGTTGAAGAATGAAATTGACTTTACTATTCTACAAAAGGCAATTCGTTCAGACTATATAGAAAACCCTGAATTTTTAGGTTAATAGGATAGAAAAAATGAAAAGAAAAGCGTCTTAATGTGTAGTGCCCTTTTTTCAAAGGCATACTATGGATTTAAGGCGTTTTTAATAGTTTAAACTATCATAATTTACATAATACTAAATAAATTAGAAGAAAAATATTGTGTAACACTATAGAAGAGAGCAGATATAAACAAAGTATCGGCTCTTAATATTTCAATAAATTTATAAAAATAGCAATTTATATTAAGAAATTAATATTTAAAATTGATATAATAGTTATAAGATATAAACTTTACAAAGAGGGTGAATAAATGAGTACTAATTCTGAAATCATTTCAAAAATTGTTAATTATATTGAAAATCATATAGCAGAAGATTTAGATTTAGACAGAATTGCGAAGATTTCAAGATATTCAAAATATCATATATGTAGAATGTTTACCAATGAAGTCGGTTGTGGAATCCATCAATATATTCAAAGAAGAAGGCTTACAGATGCTGCTAGACAACTTATTTACACTGAAAAAAACATTATTGAAATAACTTTTTCCACTGGTTATGGTTCACAACAAGCTTTTTCCCTAGCCTTTAAGCGATTATATTTGGAATCACCTCAAAGCTATAGGAGGAATAAGGAATTTTGGCCAATTCAATTGAAGTATGTAGTTAATTCTAAGATATTACAGCATAAAGGAAAGGTTTCCTATGGGAACTTTAATATGGAGTGTGAGGTGAAGGTGGCATGAGTTCAATTCCCTATGTTATTGAACAAACAGGTCTGGGAGAGAGAAGCTACGATATTTATTCAAAACTTTTAAAAGATAGAATAATATTTCTTGGAGAAGAAGTAAATGATACCACAGCAAGTCTAGTGGTTGCCCAATTATTATTTTTAGAGTCTGATGATCCAGATAAAGATATTTACTTATATATAAACAGCCCTGGAGGCTCTGTAGCAGCAGGTTTTGCTATATATGATACCATGAAGTACATTAAATGTGATGTATCTACAATTTGTATTGGAAGGGCAGCTAGCATGGGTGCTTTTTTACTGTCTGGTGGAACAAAGGGTAAGAGATTTGCACTACCTAATTCAGAAATAATGATTCACCAACCATCAGGAGGAGCACAAGGTCAAGCCACAGATATTAGAATTGCGTCAGAGCGTGTTCTAAGAAATAAAAAAAGATTGAATAGTATTCTCTCAGCAAATACAGGAAAGACCGTAGAAGAAATTGATAAGGATACAGATAGAGATAACTTTATGTCTGCAGAAGAGGCAATGGTTTATGGCATTATAGATAAAGTAATAGAAATGGGAAAATAATATTTGCAATTAGACTTATGCATACAAATATACTCACTCTTATTTAAGTGTAGCATCATTTAATTCTCCTCATAAGTAAACTTTTTTAAAACTTTAAAGATTACAATAAACAGAGTTCTTTGCTTC
>DKGY01000040.1:34226-34597 GCA_002453475.1 Clostridium sp. UBA6758
AGCGGGTAGTCATCGGATAAACTATCCATTATAACACCAGACTTTGAAATTGCGTTATGATACAGTTAAATGGAGGTGAGTATGTTATGGAAAATAAATATAAGACAGCACAGGTAGCAAAAATAATTGGAGTACATCCTAACACTGTTAGAATGTATGAAAAACTTGATTTAATACCAAAAACCCAGAGATTATCCAATGGATATAGAATTTTTACAGATTTTCATATTGAACAATTTAGGCTTGCAAGGACTGCACTTGAAGTTGAGATATTGCAAAGTGGTCTTAGGAAAAAAATAATTAATATTATTAAATTGTCTGCCAAGGGTGAGTTTCAAAAAGCAATCATATGCACCAATGACTATATAAAT
>DKGY01000040.1:34604-35313 GCA_002453475.1 Clostridium sp. UBA6758
AGCAGAAAAATGCGGAAGAAGCTATTGAAATTACAAAAAAACTACTTTTAGGCATAGAAAGTGAAGAAAATGATATTTTTATGACAAGAAAGCAAACAGCAGAGTATCTTAAAGTTACAATGGATACGTTAAGAAACTGGGAAATGAATGGACTACTTTCTGTAAAAAGAAAACAGAATGGATATAGGGTATATATGAAAAATGATATTCAAATATTAAAGATAATACGTTCTTTGCGATGTGCCAATTACTCACTTGCAGCAATTTTACGTATGATAAATGCAACATATAGTAACTCAGAAATTGATATACGAGAAGTTATTAATACGCCCCAAAGGGATGAAGATATTGTAACAGTCTGTGATAAGCTTCTTACGTCACTAAGTAATGCAGAATCAAATGCAAATTGCATTCTAAGTCAATTAAAAGTAATGCAAGAAAAATTTAATATGAACTCTACAGTTTAACACCAGACTTTTTTCTGGTGTTATTATTTTTGTGTAGTAAAGAATAGGAGGTTTATAGACATGGAAACAATTAAAATTGATGCTTTATGCAAAGCATATGGAAATGTGCAAGCCATAAATAATGTGAGCTTATCAGTGGAACGTGGCGAAGTGTTTGGATTGCTTGGTGCAAATGGAGCTGGGAAAAGCACAACTATTGAATGTATTTTAGGTACAAAGAAATTTGATTATGGATCCATTTC
>DKGY01000103.1:0-4464 GCA_002453475.1 Clostridium sp. UBA6758
AAATAAAGTATAAATAGTAATACTTTTAATTTATCTATGGAAACTATTAGAAAGATTTTATATCGTAGATAGGGTGGATTTAAATGATTCATAACTGTAACAGGGTAATATAAATGGCTTACATTAATGAGTGTAAGCCATTTTTAAATCTATTTTCCAAGATACAACTTTAAGAGTCTACGTTATAACTATTGTAGAGAATCATACCATAAATTAACAGTAAATTTGTATAAATTAAAGAATTTAAAGATTTCCCCCTTGACAAAATTTTATTCATTTACTATATTTAAAAAAAGGCAATGAAAAGAGCAGTAGTTATTTTGGAAGCTTACAGAGAGTTCCGGTTGGTGAGATGGAACAGTGGAAATTTTAACGAAACAAGTCTTGGAGCTGCATACGGATCTTATTTTGTTAATAAGTGATGCTATGACGTTTGTTCACGTTACAGAACTAAAGTATAATTTTGTACTTGACAAGGTTAGTATGGTGACATATTAACGAAATAGGGTGGCAACGCGGTATATTCGCCCCTACAAATTATTGTAGGAGGTGTTTTTTTTACGTTTTTTTATGTGATAACAGGAATTATATTTTAAGGAGTGTGTGCTATGAAAGAGATAAAAATAGAAAGACCTATATTTCCTAAAAAAGCTGTTATAACTGCGGGTATGCCCTATGGTAACAAAGAACTACATTTTGGCCATATAGGCGGAGTGTTTGTCCATGCTGATACTTTTGCACGATTTTTAAGAGATAGAATTGGAAATGAAAATGTTATATTTGTATCAGGAACAGATTGCTATGGCTCCCCTATTTCAGCAAGCTATTTAAAACTTGTAGAAGAAGGTCAATATGAAGGCTCTATACAAGATTATGTTCGTGAAAACCATGAAAAGCAAAAAGAAGTATTAAATAAATATAAAACCAGTCTAAATTTATATGCAACCTCTGCATTAGATAGAGCTGGTGAAATACACAAAGAAGTATCAGAAGAAATATTTAATAAGCTATATGAAAATGACTATTTAGTAAAGCTATCCTCACCGCAATTTTATGATCCAGATTTTAAAGTATTATTAAACGGTCGACAAGTAGTTGGTAAATGTCCTATTGAAGGATGTAATTCAGATAAAGCCTATGCAGATGAATGTGCTTTGGGCCATCAATATATGCCAAATGAATTGATTGATCCAAAGAGCGCTTTATCGGGAAAAACACCTGAATTAAGGGATGTGACAAATTGGTATTTTAAACTAGAAGAGTATAACAATACTCTGATTGAAAAAGTAAATTATTTAAGAGCTAATTCTAATTGGCGTAAAAATTTATTAAATACCATTGAAGAATTCTTAAAACCACCAGTTATTTATGTAAAACGTAAGCAATTAGAAGGTATTATAAATCTAGAAGAAAAATTACCAAAGCACACAATTATTGATGAACCAAAGAAACCTTCTGTTACTTTTGTATTTGAAAACCTGCAAGATAGAGATGCTGCAAGAGAAATATTTGATGATCTTGGAATTCGTTTTAGAACTGGTAAAACCTTAGTACCTTTTAGATTATCAGGAAATGTTGAATGGGGTATCGAAATACCTGATAAGGAAGAACTTAAAAACTTAACTTTTTGGGTTTGGCCTGAATCTCTTTGGGCACCTATTTCTTTCACTAAAACTTACCTTGAATCTATAGGTAAAAACCCTGATGAATGGACAGAGTGGTGGCATTCTGATGATGCAAAGGTATATCAATTTATTGGGGAAGACAATATCTATTTTTATGGAATTGCTGAAATGGCATTGTTTATGGCTTTAAGGGGCATTAACAGTAAGGATAAAATTCAGTGGGAGAAGATTAATCTTCCTCACTTGGTTGCAAACAATCATTTACTATTTATGGATAGAAAGGCAAGCAGCAGCGGTACTATAAAACCACCTATGGCAGGGGAGTTATTAGAACATTATACTGCAGAGCAATTACGTATGCATTTCCTAAGCTTAGGACTTTCCAAGAAAAGTGTTAGCTTTGCGCCACAAGCATTTATGGATGAAGAAGATAAACAAGGTCCTGATACAGTTTTAAAAGATGGTAATTTATTGACTAACGTATTTAATAGACTTGTTCGTTCCTGTTTTTATACTGCACAGAAGTATTTTGATGGTAAAATACCAGTAGGAGAAATTAGCAATAGCATCATAGAAGAATCGAATGAAGCTATTCTCACTTATGAAAGGCATATGTATAATCACGAGTTTCATAGTGTAACTTATGTTTTAGATAGTTACATTCGTAATATGAATAAGCATTGGGTAAACAATATGAAGGTTGCAGATTCTAATGATGATAATGAGCTTCGTAAACAAATTCTAATAGACTCATTCCATGCAATAAGAACTGCTATTACTTTAATTCATCCTATTGCACCAAGTAGCTGTGAAATGGTAAGAGAATATATGAACGCTAATGAACAACTTTGGAATTGGGATCATATATTTGAACCAATCTATGCATTTATAGGAGATACACTTACCCATAAATTGAAATATTTAGAGCCTCGTATAGATTTCTTTGAAAAGCATCAATCACAAATTTCTTTTTAGAGTATATAAAAATACCCTCAATAGTGATATAGAGGGTATTTCTTTATTACTAGAAGTGTAGTGACTAGGATTTTTATATTTGAGGAATATTGATGTTATTCTGGATGACAGTTTCAAAAACATATTAGAACAAAGTCATGAAAGACTAAGAGGTATGTTAGAATATTATAACGACTATAAAAGAATAATATTAACTAGAAATTAAAGTAACCATTTTGCCAAAACAATTAATTATCCTAAATGTCATGAAAAGTTAGAAATTGTGGGAGAAATGATGTGGAATTAAATTATGGAGGTTTTTTGTAATGCAGTGGTTTAATGAGGTTCGCTTCAACCATTGAAACCCTCGGAGAAACGTTTGACTTAGTAAACTATTGAGTCTTTACTATTTGTTCAATTATACGATTAATAAAAGCAGGAGACTTTCCTGTTTTAAGTATTAAACATAAATGGCAACAGGTATAACATTAAGCCCTGGTCCATTTACCTTCGTAATAAATTTATCTGGTACTAATATCCCATTACTATTTAGTATCGATAAGTAAGGGGCTAGAGATTTTAGGAATCTATTATAATAATCGCTTGTAGCTGTTTTTCTTAGTAAATCAAAATAATTATCTCCATCTACAATTCTTGAAACCTTCCCCAAAACCCTTAAGTCTGAATGTGCTAAATCATATACGTAAGCATTTTTATTTGAAAAATCATTCAAATTTACAGTTAATACAACATTAAAAGAATTTATATTTAGAACTATATCAGTTGTATTATTCATACTTAAAGAATTCCTTAAAAATTTTAATTGGTTTAATATAAATGTAACATTAGTTATACCAGATAATTTTTCCCTTATTAAGTTGTCTAAAATTTTAATATCATAGGACTCTATTACACCTATCAATGTATTAATCGATGACAAAAGCGATGTTGTTGTCATATTCGCAGTAAATTCTACATATTCACAAGAATTTATTTTACTATCCAAAATATCTTTCTCTGTTATTTGTTTAATCATATTTTTGTCAACCAACATAGATCTAATACTATTAAATCTAGAAAAGTCAGTAAATATTATTGTCGAATTAACATCTTTTACAAATCCTATTTCACCATGAATTTTCCCTAAATTATGTTCATTAATAACTACAGCTCTTTCTTTTATAGTTGCCTGAGCTCTATTATCATTTGTTTCTCTAAGATGAACTTCTACCTCTTCACGATTCCTAACATTTCTACTTTCTTCAAATCCGTTAAACATTAATGCAGCCAAGTCTGACACTAAATCTTGATTTATATAAATTGGTATACCATTTACCATACATTACTCACTTAAATTACTATAATACATAATATTAATGGCATAGGTGTAGGTTACTGTTTATTATCTTTTTAAATCTATATTTATCGAAGTTTAGAACTTACCATAATTCTTTAAGAACAACTTATACCTTAATTGTTCATTTTAAAAATTCTAATTCAATTTGCAAAAAAGTAGGTTATTTTAAAGATTTGCTTATTTAATTTTGCAGTTAACAACCCCACAAAGACTTTGAATATATCTCTTATTATACATTTCTTTTCTCATGAAATTTTTCCTTAAAATATATAGTGTATACACCTATGAACTAATTGATTTTACTTATCTTATATCTATTGATAATTCGTAATATTCTTATTAGTTGATATAAAAGTATATAATTATAACTTGTAATAAAATATGCAATTTGGCTTATACCAATGAGCGTAAGCCTATATTTATTTATAAAAAAGATTAAAAACCTCCTATAGTGTTGTTACGGAGAACCGTACTATATGTAATCCTAAACTTATTAACTAATATGATATAATATGAAAAGATACAGGA
>DKGY01000103.1:4517-8228 GCA_002453475.1 Clostridium sp. UBA6758
TCAGAATTCTGCTGTTTTTTATGTAGTTACAGATTAAACTAAGGAAATATTTGTTGAAACTGGTATAGATTTATTGAGAGGTAGAGAGTGAGGTGGTAAAATAGAAATTGGATAAATATTAAATATATTTTATGTAATAAGGTGGAAATAGTATGATTAAAAAGATTATACAAAAAATAAGAGAGTTCAATAATACTAAATCCTTAGAACTAAATAATTTGACAACTTTCAAGATAAGCAATAGTACACAGACCAACAGGATCAATGAACTACTAAGTGACAATGTAGAACTATCAGCTATACCAGATGTATTTCAGCTATTACTTGGTAATAACGAAAAAGTGAAATTACAATCTGCAGAAAGTCTTAATTACGTTATGAGTACATTGAATTCTTCCCAATTAATTAAAGTCGATAAAATCTTTAGGGAAAGGGTATCTTATGAATGGAGTTACGATTGGAGAACTAAAGACCCTAAAGAGTTACTACATCCTTTAATGTCAGAAGAGGAGAAAGTTACTATATTAGGCTTAAGTAGTTTTCATCCAAATGGATATTTTAGAGAGAAGGCAATAAAGGCTCTTTCGAATATGGAAACAGGCCATGAAATACCATACCTCTTAATTAGAATTAATGATTGGGTAAGGCCTGTAAGAAACAGTTCAAAAGAACAATTACTACGATATTTAACCCCGGAACATACTATGAGTTTTATAAATAATTTACCTCTAGTATTAAGGTTAGGAGAATGCTCAAGGGAGGAACATGTTGATGTTATAAATGCAGTTGTTTCACTTTTATCTAGCTCAGAATCCTCGCAAAAGCTAATAAGTGGACTGCAATCACCTGATTCAAAGGTAAGGTTAGCTTGTTATAAAATAATTCTTAAAACAAGAATTTTAGATAATAAAAGTATAATTAATTATTTAATTAAAGACACCAATCCGTACAACAGACTATTTGTACTTAGAAATATTCAGCAAGAAATAACACCTGCTGAGTTTACTGAAGTTTCACAGTTATTGCTTCATGACAAATTTGCTCAAATTAGAATTCTAGCCCTCGAGACACTATATACATTTCAACCTGAAGGGGCTATAAATACATTAGAAAAAAGTTTATTTGATAGAAATCAATCAGTACGTAGTCTATCACGCTATTTACTTTCAAAGCATAAAAAGTATGATTTTGCTGCAATATATCGAGATGCAATACAGAAAAATGAACAATTATATTCTAGCATCTGTGGCCTTGGAGAGACTGGAAACACTAGCGATTCAAAAATTATTAGTACATTTATGAGTAATGATACTATTAAAATAGTTAAAGCATCTATAAACGCATTAGCACGATTAGATTTTCAAGAATATGAAGAAGAACTTATTTTCATTATAAAAGATGAAAGAATTGGCATATCCAAGGCAGCTAGAAGTGTTTTGTATAAAAAGATTGATGTTAGTGATGCAGATACTATNNCATGTAAAAATTAACACTTGTATTCTTTTATGTTCATTAAGTAAATGGGAGGCTATAAGGTATATTATAGAATTTTGTGCAGATAAAAATGATAGTATTTCAGCACTGGGGCAAAATGCCATAGAAAATTGGAAAGTAAAATATAATTATTCCTTTACAACTCCTACTAAAAAACAAATTGAGGCAATAAGAAAGTCAATAATGGATTATGGCAAGTCAATTAAAGATAGTGATAGAGATTTTATAGAGTTTTGTATTAGGGATTTTTGCAAATAAAATATTAAGTTTAAAACTAAAAAATAATTACATTTAAATAATTTTAATATGGTAGTGGTGTTGTTATGGGACATGGTTATACTATGGAATGTAGTAAATAAAGAAAGCAACTTTAGGTTGTCAAATTTGTTATACTTAATTGGTAGAAACGTGATAATATTGTCAGTATACTTATACAAGAGGTGATTAAACAATGAGTTTTCAAGAACAATTGCAAACACTTAGAAAAGCAAAGAGTCTATCACAAGAAAAGTTAGCTGAAGTTTTAGGGATATCAAGACAAGCGGTTGCAAAATGGGAAGTAGGGCAATCTTATCCTGATATAGCTAGACTAATTGCATTAAGTGATTATTTTAAAGTAAGTATTGATAAATTAGTGAATGATTATGAAGAAAATTGCCGTTTGTATATAGAAGAGCATAAAGATAATAATATAAATGAAGGCATAGTAGATTTCTTATGCAGGGCTAAAAAATCTACATATGCTGGAAAGGGGGCAGAGTGTAAATCTTCAAGACCAAATTCTCATGACTTAGAATATACAGAAGGAAACTTAAAATATATAGATACATATATAGGTGGAGAGAGGTTCGCAGGAGAGGAAGCACTATGGCAAGATGATATTCCATTTTGGTCAATGAATTATATTGGAAGAATTTTAGATGAAAGATTTTCAGAGAGTTTTTTGAAGGAAGTTTTGAGTTTAGTAACTAAGGAGAATCCATATAGAGGTCCTATTATTTATCAAAATGGACAGTATAAATATCATTGTATCATAAATGGAGAATTTAAGTGGTTTCAAGGATATGAGGAAATATATTTTGACCACATTAAGGTCTATGAATGTTATTTCCATGGTGGATCAATTAAATAATTAAAATGAATATATGAGCGAGGAAAAAGATTATGAAATTAAACAGAAATGATTTATGTTGGTGCAAAAGTGGATTGAAATATAAAAACTGTCATTTAGAATTTGATGAAAAGTTAAGCGATTTAAAAAGAAGAGGATATATAGTACCAACTAGAAATCTTATAAAAACAAAAGAGCAAATTGAAGGAATAAAAAAGAGTGCTGAGATTAATAATGGTCTTCTAGACTTAATTAGTGAAAACATTAAGGAAGGCATGACAACAGAGGAAATAAATAAATTGGCACATGACTATACAGTATCCAAAGGTGGAATTCCAGCCACTCTTAATTATGATGGATTTCCTAAAAGTATTTGTGTATCAATAAATAATGAGGTATGTCATGGAATACCTAGTAAAGATGTAATTCTTAAGAATGGTGATATTGTAAATGTTGATGTAACAACTATACTTAATGGATATTATTCAGATGCATCAAGGATGTTTATGATTGGTGAAGTAGATGAAGAAGCTAAGAAATTGGTTGAAGTAACTAAAGAATGTTTGAATAAAGGCTTAGAAGCAGTTAAACCTTGGGGATTCTTAGGGGACATTGGAGCTGTAATTCAAGAATATGCAGAAAGTAATGGTTATTCAGTAGTTAGAGAATTCGGTGGACATGGAGTAGGCTTAGATATTCATGAAGAACCATTTGTTTCTCATTTGGGAAAAAGAGGAACAGGTATGGTTTTAGTACCTGGTATGGTATTTACCATTGAACCAATGATAAATGCTGGAAGCAATGAAATATTTATAGATGAAAATGACGGGTGGACTGTTTTTACTGATGACGATTCTCTTTCAGCACAATGGGAGCACACAATTCTTGTAACTGAAGATGGTATAGAAATAATTTCGAGATAAAGTGTGTGTAAAAAAACAGTGTGAAATATTATATATTGTAATGTACTTGTGGTATATTGATTTGCAGGAGTGAGAAAATAGAAGTTACGATAAGATATGTACTATATAATGAATGAAATTAATCCATATAAGGAAGCAGTAGAATTTTAGTATTCTGCTGTTTTTTTATGTAATTATACATTA
>DKGY01000103.1:8316-15597 GCA_002453475.1 Clostridium sp. UBA6758
TTAATTATAAATCACTGATGTCATTCAAAATTATGATACATAACATGATTTGAGAAACTCCAGATGAACCTTACCATAAATCACGTAGATTTTTTTAAAGAACTTTATGCAGAACCATACCTTAAATGACTTGGAATTTTTGTATAGGAGTTAAATAAGGTTCGCCTCCACCAGTGAAACCCTCGACCGCATGTAGGTGGCTTAAAAAGCTGCTTACAGTCGGTTGTGTTTTTTGAATGATGAGGGTAGTTCCAGCAATAAATTTAATCATTATAAACATTATGAGTTTAACATATACAATTTAGTAATTGATGCGAATTAATCAGAATTTTAAAAAAATATTGACTTTAAAATATTATTATGTTAATATATTTGAAAATGAATATTGATATGACGATGATAGAGGAAAGTAAATTTATCTAAAGCTTACAGAGAGTAGGGGATGCTGAGAAACCTGCAGTGGAAGTTACTTTGAAGTTCCCTCTGGAGTTTTAAGCTGAAATTTTATTAGGTAAAACGGAGCTTTCACCGTTATAAGAAAGAGGATATCGGATTTCATTCCCGTATCTGTTTGAGATGTCAATTGTATTAGGTGTTCTGTAAACAGTATTAGAATATCAAATATGATTGATAAATAAGGTGGTACAGCGTGAGTTTAACCTCTCGTCCTTTTTAGGATGAGGGGTTTTTTTATTTTCAAAAAGTTAAAAGGAGAGGATTAAAATGGCAGAGTCAATTAATCAATTAAAAGAAGTGGTAGTGAGAGCCTTTGAAGAAGTTAAAATTATGGAAGAGCTGGAATCATTGAGAATAAGATTTTTAGGTAAGAATGGAGAATTAACAAATATATTAAAGTCACTAAGCAGCTTTAGTATTGAAGAAAGAAAGGCTATAGGTGTTGAAGGAAATAAGCTTAAAAACTACATTACAGAAAGAATATCAGAACTAAAAACTGACCTTGAAAACAGCAGCATGGAAAATAAATTTGATATAACCCTCCCTGGCATGGAATTTGAGGAGGGAACTTATCATCCAATAACAATTGTTCAAAGGGATATTGAAGAAATTTTTAAGGGAATGGGTTTCATCATAGCTGATACCAATGAGGTTGAAACAGACTACTACAACTTTGAAGCTTTAAATATTCCTAAATATCATCCAGCTAGAGATATGCAGGATACCTATTGGCTAGAAAATGGTATGGTATTAAGGACTCAGACTTCAGCAGGACAGCAGCATATAATGGAGCAGTATTCTCCTCCAATCAAGGCTATTATTCCTGGAAGATGCTTCAGAAATGAAGATATTGATGCGTCCCATGAAAATACATTCTTCCAGCTTGAAGGTATTGTAATAGATGAGGGAATATCTGTGGCAAACCTCATTTATACTATGGAAACAATGTTAAGTAAAATATTTGAAAAGCAGATTACGGTGAGACTTAGACCAGGATATTTCCCGTTTGTAGAGCCAGGCTTTGAACTTGATATAAAATGTGAAATTTGCGGAGGAAAAGGATGTCCTACCTGCAAATATTCTGGATGGGTAGAATTACTGCCATGTGGAATGGTTCATCCAAATGTATTAAAGTATGGCGGCATTGACAGCGAAAAATACACAGGCTTTGCATTTGGTCTTGGACTTACAAGACTTGCAATGATGAAATACGGAGTACCAGATATCAGAGTTTTCAACTCTGGCAATTTGAAAATTATGAAGCAATTTAAATAAGTAATGGGGGTAAGAAAAATGAAGATATCATTAGATTGGATAAATGATTATGTGGAAATAAAAGATATAGATGTTGATTGGCTTGTAAGTAAATTCACAATCACTACTGCAGAGATAGAAGAAGTAAATTATATAGAGAATGACGTGATAATTGAAATAGATAATAAATCTTTAACCAATAGGCCAGATTTATGGTGCCATTATGGAATAGCAAGAGAAATTTCAGCAATCACAGGTAGAAAATTAAAAAGTATAGATTATATAAAGGAAGAGCAGCTAAGAGACAGTAGTAAAAAGACTTTAGAGGTCGATATTGAAGATAAACAAAAGGTTTTGAGATATTCTGCAATTAAAATTGGTAATGTGAAGGCAAATAAATCGCCAGAGCTTATTGCTGATAGATTAAGTAGCTGCGGCATTAGACCAATTAATATTATAGTAGATATTGCAAACTATGTTATGCTTGATATAGGTCAACCTCTTCATACTTTTAATAGTAGAGATATCCATTCTATTAGAGCAGCTAGCTTAAAGCAGTCAATACAGTTCGATACTTTAGATAATTCACAAAGAGATATTCCTAAAGATACATTAATGATATGCTGTGAGGATAAGCCTTTAGCCATAGCAGGCATAATAGGAGGATATGAATCAGAGGTATGTGAAAATACAGAAGGAATAATCCTTGAATCTGCTACTTTTGATGGGGTAGCTATAAGAAAAACTGCCTCATCCTTAGGTATTAGAACAGATGCAAGCATGAGATATGAAAAGTTCTTAGATACCGCAATTACTACTGTTGCCATTGGGAGATTCTTGAAACTGCTTCAGAAGTATCAGCCTGAAATAGAAGTAGAAACATCGCTGTACGATAATGTTATTAATGAAGTAAAGTCTATAGATATTAGCATTGACCATAAATATATAGAAACTTATTTAGGAAACAACATTGATAAGACTGTTGTGATGAATATACTAAAGAGTTTGGAGTTTGAGATAGAAGAGAAAGAGAATGTATATTATATAAAAGTGCCCACCTTCAGGGCAACAAAGGATATCACCTGCAAAGCAGATATAATAGAAGAAATTCTTAGAGTGTATGGCTATGATAATATAAAAGGCAGTCCTAATAAAGCAGAAGTAACTGCTGGTATAAAAAATCCTATAAAGGACATGGAGTATTTATTGAATGATATATTAGTGAAAAAATTTGACTTCAACGAGGTTCACTCCTACTCATGGTACGATAACAATTGGCTTAAGAGACTTGGCTATGAATATAAAAATACCTTGAAGATAGTGAATTCTGGGGTAAAGCAATATGAAAGCCTTAGAAGCGATATACTGCCTAATTTACTCAAAATAATTTATGACAATAGAAAAAGCTTCGAGGAAATTAAAATCTTTGAAATAGGAAGAGTATTCAAAATGGATGATGGTAAATTAGCTCAACCTAAGCATTTGACAGCTGCAATTTACAGCAGCAAAGATGAGGAACAATTATATCGCTATACAAAGGGAATTAGCATCTATTTATTAAAAACTGCGAAAAATATTGATGGAAAGTATATTCAAATAAAGGATGACTATAAGGAGCATTGCCTTAGCATAAGCTATAAAGATGTGAAATTAGGATATGTATATTCTATACCGTCCTCTACACTGAAATTATTCAGCAGCAAGCATACTATAAATGTAATAGACATTAATTTGCAGCTTCTTAGTACTGTAGAAAAAAATCCAATTAAATATGAAGCGATTTCCAAATATCCTGAAACTTATCTTGATTTCAGTATTTTAACTCCAATGAATACGCTTTATGATGATATAGAATCCCTAGTGAATAGATTCATCCACCCATTAATAATACAAACTAATTATATAGACACTTATTCAGGAAAAAATGTTCCAGATAACATGAAGAGTACTACTATTAGAATGATTATTGGTGATAGTAATAGAACTTTACAAATTGAAGAGATTACTAAGGTAAAAGAGCTTTTTATTAATTATCTTAATGAAAATGGGTTACAACTTAGATAGTGGAATGGTTACATTACGTTAGAAAATAACAGTTAGTTTTATGCTAACTGTTATTTTTTTAAATGATTTGATGAGAAAATTGAGTATACTGAGAACATTAGTGAAGGAAATGCAATTTTCAATCTATAAGATGTTGAATGTTACAGGTAAAAAAATTTAATTGTATTTTGTACAAATCACCTTTTGGATTAAAATATTGGGGGTATAACGAAGTAGTGAATTATGATAAGTTTACTAGGTTTCATATAGGAATACAATCTAAGTCTTTAGATGATTTAATATGTTGCTCTTAAGTCACAACATATAAAACACAATGGCAATAAATTAGTTTTATTCTTTTTCTATTTAAGGTGTATACTTAAAAGACTATTTATTAGCTATACTTGTTCCTTAAATCAGGTAATATCAATAATTCAAGAATACGATTAATTATTCAACAAAGAACTGTAATTTCAACTTTTATGAAAATTATTTGCATTTTTAGAAATATCCTATGACCAGAGTAGTTAAAGGAAATTGAAGGATTAAACATTAGCTTCAAATATATATTATAGTTATGAGAACTCTTACATTTAAAACATGGGTAAGAGCATTTTATTTTTAAGGAGGTAATAACCATGATAGAAGTTAGTCATCTGAATGAAAAAGAAAGGCTTGTAGCTTTGCCACAGGAGGTTCAAGAAACAATTCTATGCATATTACAAATACTAGATATTGAATACGGAGCAGATAGGAATAAGTATAAAGATGATGGAGGTTATGTAGCGATTTTGGAAAAGCAAGAAGATTTTAAGCCAATAAAAGATAATGCATATATTGATTGTGATGAGGTTATACCAGAATATGTAGATAAGATAGTTTGTAATAGCGGTAAAATATATACCAATTCACTAATATTATGCAATAATGATTATGCCATATCATTAATAATTCCATTGGAACTAACACCACAGAATTTGAAAGATTATACGATTGAATGAAAGTCTTAATTACCAATACATCGGTAGATAAGGCTTTTTTATTTATAGAATATGGGAGGGTACAATGACAAGGAAAGTAATAAAAGATACTAAGTATTGTCAGATATTAAATCAAGGAAAGGTAGCTGATGAAGAATATACATATTGCATAGAAAAGATATTCATTAAATGTATAAAAAGAGATGAAATCAGGTTTAGTCTTTATAAAGATACTATAAGGTCAGCAGAAAGATATATTCCAAGGTCACTTTTTTGAAGCTTATGAAGATGAAATACTAACTAAAGAGGAATTTCAAGCAAGAAAAAATGAGTTAACTGAAAGAGTTAAAAAACTAGAAGAAGAAAAAGCACCGTTATTAGTTACTCTATCAGATGATGTTAAGGAAGAACTACCTTATGACTTCATTAAGAGCATACTTGAAAATTTCAGTAAGGTCTTAAAAGAAAGCACAAGTAGGGAGCAACAGAAGAAGTTATTACACATGATAATTTCAGAAATAACCATTAATGAGCTAAGGGACATTGACTCAATTAAGATTAACATTAATGATAACTTGGTTAACTATTTAAGTAAGGAAGAAGGAGTATCTATAAAGGGTACTCCTTCTTCTTTTATATTAAAAAATGTTGGTATAAGCACATTAAGCTTAAATATTGCAATATAAATGTTGATTAATAAAAAGGTTATAATATAATAGAAGAAAAATTATAGGAGGATTAATTTTCATGAACAAGAAGCAGTTAATAGAAGAGATAGCAAGTAAATTAGATGATAGAGATTATAGATTAATATTAGGCCTAGATGGTAAGTTTAATCTAATACCATTAAGTGAGTGGAGTGATGTAATGGAGTATGTTACAAGATGGGAAACTTATGATAGAGGAAATGGGTATGTAGGTGTTTCAGCTTCAGAAGATACAGAGTTAATAGATGGCATATATAATTAGGCAATAGAAGCTTGGGATAGATACAAGAATGATGGTGANNATTGATATAACTTGCCTAAGGCTATTTTTATAGGTGAAAATACCGTATCACAAGTAGGTAAAATAATTTTCGTATGTGATATTTATGAAAAAAGTTATAATATACATTATAAATAGGGATGTGTAAAGAAGAATAAGAGTGATATTTACAAATGGATAAGTACATTAAATGTATGTAAAAAACAATTATGAACTGTTTTTTACATAGTTAATAGTAATTTGTCATGCTAAAATACGTAATATAATATAAATTAGTAACTATTCAGCCTTAGAGTTAATTTTTCATTCAGCAGTACGCAGTGTAGGGAATCAACGCAGGAGCGAAAGTGATTCAATACACTGCGTACTGCATAAGAATTTTTTGCTGGCTGAATAGTTACATAAATTATTTGGGGGATAGAAATGAGCAAATATGAATTCAGATTAATTACTATTGATGATATACCTGCAATGGTTGATTTGCTAATAAATAGGCAAAGCCTTGAGAGTAAAGTGTTTCCCTTGCTGAAGAACAGTTGCCTTAATACAAAATATATCACAGATTCACTTGAAAAATTGTTTGCTAATAGTAAAGTCGTTGGGATAGGATCATTTGCTAATGATAAACTAGTAGGCTATATAATGGGAGAGATAAAGATTGATAATAAAAAAGGCAGGCATGTATGGGTTCCCTATGAGGGGATTGCAATCAGATTTGATCAATCCTCTGAGCTTATAAGGCATCTCTATGCGAAGGTTGCTATTCTATGGCTTGAACAAGGTTGCTTTATGCACTATACTATAATACCTCTTGGAAATCAGGTATATTATGATGCCTTCCTAAAATTAAGCTTTTTTATCCAGCAAGTACATGGGGTAATGAACATGGAGGAATACAAGCCTTTTGATAATGTATCTGATGTAGAAATTAGAGTTGCTAATAAAATGGATAGTGAAATAATGGGTAATATGTCTAGTATAATCCAATCATATCAAAATTCAGCACCAACCTTTGAACCCGCCTTACCCGAAGTTGTAACAGACATAAAGAACGGGTATAAGCGTACGGTAGAGGATAACGACGCAATGATCTTTATTGCAGAAAAAGAAATGAAGGGATTAGGATTTCAAGCATATTGGCCGAGTACTCCAGATTTGATGGCACCTGATGGCGGGGTAGAGTTAAGTATTGCGGGCACTTACTATTCCCAAATGGGAAGTGGTGTTGGTAAAAAGTTGATGAATGAAGGCTATAGGATTATGAAAGAAAAGGGATATAACAGTATNNCTATAATAACAGATTGGAGAATAACCAACCTTGCATCCTCAACATTTTGGCCGAAGTGTGGATTTAAACCAATAGCGTACAGAATGGCTAGATGCATTGACAGTAATTTAGCATGGGCAAATTTTAATAACCCTAGTATTAATCAGTTATAGCAAATTCAGTTAACTAATTTTTATTATTTGTCGCTGTTACGCAGAAACATATCACAAATAAATGAAGTTTTTAGTCTTAACCATTGATAATTACTTGGTTAAGGCTATTTTTATAGGTGAA
>DKGY01000031.1:0-16641 GCA_002453475.1 Clostridium sp. UBA6758
AGTTATAGAAAAGCCAATTGTTAATGGGTCTTCTGTTTATTACACAGGTGTGGACCTAGGTACTGCCTGTGTGGTATTGGCTGTTTTAGATGAAAACTACAAACCTGTTGCTGGTGCATACAGGTATGCAGATGTAGTTCGTGACGGTATGGTTGTGGACTATATTGGAGCAATAAGGATTGTTAGAGAACTTAAGCAGGAAATTGAGGAAAAACTGAATACAGAGCTTCTGTATGCAGCTGCTGCAATTCCACCTGGAACGGATGCTTTAGATTCTGGAGCAATTAAAAATGTAGTTCAGTCAGCAGGATTTGAATTGACAAATCTTTTAGATGAACCTACTGCTGCGAATGCTGTACTTAAAATTGAAAATGGTGCGGTTGTAGATATCGGTGGTGGAACAACTGGAATATCAATTTTAAAAGATGGAAAGGTTGTTTATGTTGTTGATGAACCTACAGGAGGTACTCATTTTTCATTAGTTATTTCAGGTGCTTATGGAATGCCTTTTAAAGAGGCAGATAAGTTTAAAAGAGATAATAAAAACCACAAGGAAATTTTACCTGTGTTAAAGCCAGTAGTTGAAAAGGTGTCCTCAATTATTAACCAACATATTAAGAATCATGATGTGAATGAAATTTCTTTAGTTGGTGGTACTTGTTGTTTGACTGGAATTGAAGAAATTATTGAAAAACAGACTAAAGTTTATACTCATAAACCTAAAAATCCTATGTTTGTTACACCACTTGGAATAGCGTTAAGTTGTACACAAGATATTATGGAATAATAAGGAGAGTGTTTAAAAGTGGATTTTAGAATTATAAAATCACCTTCCCAGAGCACTAAAGATATTCTTATAAGACGAATCGGTGGAAATTGTAAAACCAAATTAGACAGTGTTGATGCAATAGGACTTGTTCAAGGCAAGCTTATCGATATGATTTATGCTACAGATATTGCTGAGAAAAGTGCTGGTGTCACTGTTGAAGATATAAAGGGTACATGTCCCCAGCACATGGTTTTAATTGGAATTTTCGGTGACACATCATCAGTTGAATCTGCAATAAATGAGATTAAACTGAAAATGAAAGAAGGAAAAACAATATGATAGTAGCAAGACTTATTGATAATGTATGGGCAACTAGAAAAGCAGAATCACTTAATGGACTTAAATTTATGCTTGCTGAGGAAATTGGTGGAGTAGATGAAGGACGTAGATTTATTGTTGTTGATAATATCAGTGCAGGTATTGGTGATAGAGTTATCGTTAGTACTGGATCATCTGCTCGTAGGATGTTAGGTGATGATAATATACCTGTAGATGCAGTTGTTGTTGGAATAGTTGATAATGACTGTAACTTTGGTTAAATACAATCTTTCTTAAAAATAATCATAGGATTTTAGGTTTTTTATAGATACCAATATTATTTGAAAGGAAGTGAAAATATGAAAAAATTAATCTGTGCAAAAGATATTGAACAATTAATATTAAAGGGTGAAAAAGTATTTTATATAGATGGTAGTGAAATAATTACACCATCAGCTAAGGATCTTGCAAAGAACAATGAAATACTATTTACTACAGAAGTGCCTGCACCTAAAGTAGAGACCTTAGAAGCTAAAAAGGTTCCAAGCATAGAAGGTATGGATAGTGAAATGATGCTTAATTTCTTTAGAGCAATGATGGACAAGGGTCTTTTACAAGAAATGCTTGAATGTTTAAAACCAAAGAATCTTCTATTTGAAGCTGAGAGTGATCCTAACGGACTTAAGGTTGTTAGAGGAAAGACAGTAAAAATGGATGTGTTCGACACTGGCAATCCAGATGCAAAAGCCTATTTTCAGGAATTAGTAAGCAAAGAAGAATCAAAAATGAGTGCTGGATTTTTAGTTATTGAAAATTCAAAATTTGATTGGGAATTAACTTATGAAGAGATTGACTATGTTATTGAGGGAACTTTAACAGTTGAAATCAATGGAAAAACATATACAGCCCATGCTGGAGATGTATTGTTTGTGCCATCAGGTTCTAAAGTAGTTTGGGGTTCTCCAGACAAAGCAAGGGTATTCTACACAACATATCCGGCTAACTGGGCAGATCTTTTATAGAAGATTAGGGGGATTGACCTATGCAAGCACTTGGTTTAATAGAAACAAAAGGATTACTTGCATCTATTGAGGCAGCTGACACAATGGTGAAATCCGCAGATGTAAGTATTATTGAAAAGACCTATGTAGGTGGCGGTCTTGTTACAATTGCAGTTACAGGTGATGTAGGTGCAGTAAAAGCAGCTATAGAGGCTGGAGTAGCAGCTGTTAAAAATCTTAATCAAGAAGCTTTAGTATCAGAGCATGTAATTCCACGTCCTCATGAGGAACTGGAAAGCATAATTGGATCTAAACCGTCAGTAGAAACTCAAGAGGCTCTAGTATCTGATGAAAAAACTGAAGAAGTTCAAGAAATTCAGCAAATTCAAGAAGTAGAAGCAGCAGAAGAGATAGAAGAAATTCAAGATACTGAAATAGTTAAAGAAATCCAAGAAACTCAAAAAACTGAAGAATCAGAAGTAGTTGAAGAAATTCAAAATAATGATATTTCAGACATTGATTTAGATAAACTGCATAAGGGAAGTTTAGACAATCTACATAAAGATGATGTAGATAATTTAGTTATTAAAGATGGTATAGAAAAAACCATTTTAATATTATCTAAGCTAAAAGTTGTTAAGCTTAGAAATCTAGCTCGAGAATATAAAGATTTTGTAATTACAGGTAGAGTAATTTCAAAAGCAGGTAAGAATCAATTGCTTGCTAAGTTCAAATTATATTACGAGAAAAATTAGACACTGTAAGGTTTACGAAAGGAAGTAATGACCAATGGAGAACTTTGATAAAGATTTACGTTCAATACAAGAAGCGAGAGATCTTGCTAGACTTGGAAAGGTAGCAGCTAATAAAATTGCTGATTATACTGAAGAGCAAATCGATAAAATTTTACGTAATATGGTTAGGGTTGCAGAAGAAAATGCTGTTTGTTTAGCACAAATGGCAGTTGAAGAAACAGGTTTTGGTAAAGTTGAAGATAAAACTTTCAAAAACCATTTAGCAGCTACTATACTATATGAATCAATTAAAGATATGAAAACTATCGATATAATTAGAGAAGATGAGGTAAATAAACTAATAGAGATTGCTGAACCAGTTGGTTTAGTTATGGGTATAGTACCTTCAACAAACCCAACTTCTACTGCTATTTTCAAAGCGATGATTTCAATTAAATCTCGTAATGCTATAGTGTTCTCACCACATCCATCTGCTGCAAAATGTACAATTAAAGCAGCTCAATTAATGCATGATGCAGCTGTTGAGGCTGGTGCACCAGAGAATGTTATAACATGTGTAACTTCACCTTCAATTGGAGCTACAAATGAGTTAATGAAAAGCAAAGAAGTAGCTATAATAATAGCTACAGGTGGTCCAGGAATGGTTAAAGCTGCTTATAGCTCAGGAACACCAGCTATTGGTGTTGGTGCAGGAAACTCTCCA
The DNA here is from genome assembly GCA_002453475.1 of Clostridium sp. UBA6758. Classification (GTDB taxonomy): domain Bacteria; phylum Bacillota; class Clostridia; order Clostridiales; family Clostridiaceae; genus Clostridium_J; species Clostridium_J subterminale. Next base: position 3,547 of record DKGY01000031.1, read on the forward strand.
GCATATATAGAAAAAACTGCTAATATAGAAAAAGCTGTTAGAAACATTATGGCAAGTAAAACTTTTGATAATGGTACAATTTGTGCTTCTGAGCAATCAATAATTTGTGAAGAATGTAATGAAACTGCAGTTATTCAAGAGTTCAAAAAACATGGTGGATATTTCATGACAGCAGAAGAAACTGATAAAGTTTGTAAACTGTTATTCAAAAATGGACACGCTATGAATGCTAAATTTGTTGGAAGAAGTCCACAAGTTATTGCAAGTGCTGCAGGAATTGAAATTCCACAAGGAACTAAAGTACTTATAGGAAGACAAAATGGAGTAGGTGAAGGTAATCCATTATCATTTGAAAAACTTACAACAGTTCTTGGATTCTATACAGTAAAAGATTGGCACCAAGCATGTGATTTAAGTATTGAATTACTTCAAAATGGAATTGGTCACACAATGAGTATCCATACTGAAGATAGAGACATAGTTATGAAGTTTGCTAAAAAGCCAGCTTCTCGTATTCTTGTTAACACTGGTGGAACACAAGGTGGAACAGGTGCAAGCACAGGTCTTAACCCTTCATTCACTTTAGGTTGTGGTACATGGGGAGGAAGCTCAGTATCTGAAAATGTTACTCCTGAGCACCTTATAAACATTAAGAGAGTTGCTTATGGTTTAAAAGACTGTGCAACATTAGCATCTAATGACCCAACTTTCAACTGTATAAAAACTGCTGAGAATTGTCACAGCGTACAAAATCAGCTTATGAATATGAGTCCAGCTCAAATTGCAGCAGCTGCAGCGGCTTTAAATAAAGATAATGCTTGCGTTAACAATACTAATTGCAATACTGATAGCACAAAAAATGAAGAGATTTTAGACTTAGTTAACCAAATAGTTGCCGCTATGAAAGGGGCAAACTAATGGATAATTGTGAAGCAGTATTAAAGCTTTTACTAGAAGCTGTGAAAAACGATGGAAAAAACACTGCATCTCAGGGAAATTCATCTGAGATTCCAGTAGGAGTTTCTAATAGACATGTACATCTATCACAAAAGGATTTAGAGATTCTTTTTGGTACAGATTACAATCTTACAAAGCTTAAAGACTTATCTCAGCCTGGACAATATGCATGCAAGGAGCTTGTAACAATTTGCGGACCAAAAGGTGCAATTGAAAAAGTTAGAATTCTTGGACCTGTAAGAAGTAAGACTCAGGTTGAAGTATTAAATGGAGATTGCATTAAACTTGGAGCAGCATCAAATGTAAGACTGTCTGGAGATTTAAGCAGAACACCTGGAATTACATTAGTAGGACCTAAAGGATCTGTTCAAATTGAAGAAGGTTTAGTAGTTGCACAAAGACATATTCACATGACACCTGAAGATGCTAAAAATTTAGGAGTTTGTGATGGAGATATAGTATCTATAAAATTTGACGATTTAAGAGGCGGAATATATAGTAATGTAGCTATTAGAGCTAATGATGCTTCAAAACTTGAATGTCATCTTGATATAGAAGAAGCTAATGCAATGGGCATTAACTCAAAATCAAAAATAACAATAGTAAAGTAAAAAAGCAACATAATAAGTGGTTATAATTAAAAATTATAATATAAATAAAAGATATTTAGGAGGATTATAAAATGAAATACGATGCATTAGGAATGATAGAAACAAAAGGTTTAGTAGGATCAATTGAGGCAGCTGACGCTATGGTTAAAGCAGCTAACGTATATTTAATAGGTAAAGAATATGTTGGAGGCGGACTTGTAACTGTTATGGTTAGAGGTGATGTTGGAGCTGTTAAAGCTGCTACAGATGCTGGTGCTGCTGCTGCACAACGTGTTGGAGAATTAGTATCAGTTCACGTAATCCCACGTCCACATTCTGAGGTTGAAGTAATTCTTCCATCTTCTAAAGAAGCTGCAAAGTAGGATTTTAATTACACTGTAAAAAAATAAAAACGTCGCTAAAGATAATTTAGCGGCGTTTTCTTTTTTTGATTAGAACAATTTTAATTTTTCTTGAGTTCATGAAGATGGAGTAACTTACATATGGAGATGTGAGGAGCGGACATTGTTTGTACCCTAAGGAAGTATGAAAATCACAATAAAGATACTCTTACAAAATAGATAATTCTATTTTGTTTGTATATTATTACATCAAGTTATGGATAATGGTTCTAATATAATTATTTTTGAATATTATTTTAATATGAAAGTTTAATTGAGAATTGCAAAGTTTAAGCTTGGAACAATATATGTATGAATATATAAATAATAACATATAAATATTTAGTTGACAATTTAGGGTAATATATCTATAATACAAATTGTATGGTAGTATAATTTACATAAAGTTAATATATGTAAAACTACTAATAAAAATTTAATCGTAATCATTGATTTATTTTATGACGAGAAATATTCGTTAAGGAAGTCGGTGCAATTCCGACACAGTTAATCCCTACTGTAAGGGTGACGAACAAAGCAAAAATGCCACTGGTATAAAAACTGGGAAGGCGCTTTAAGTAGGATGAACCTAAGTCAGAACACAACAGTAAGGTAAATCAATAGATTTCACTGTGCAAGTTTTACCAATTATAAGCATGGATATCTGAAGGCATAGCAGATGTTTATTTTTTACGCCCATTTTTAAAAAAATGAGCATAAAAGCTTAACTATATAGCATAAAAACTTTTAGAAATTTGAAAAATGACTGAAATGAAAATTATAGATAAATACATGCTGAAATAAGGGGGGGATGAAATTATTGGTAAAATTCATCACATAACTATTTATAAAAAATGATAAGAAGGTAGCAAATACTTTTATTATGATGAATTAGAATGACAAAATAAATGTTGTGTTAAGGGGATAAAAGATTGGGGAGGATTATAATGAGTAAAAAAATGAAAAAGTTTTTTGGTTTTCTTTTAGTTCTAGTTATGACCTTAGCTATTAATGTAAATGCAAATATAAATGCCTTTGCAAATGCTAATGAAACTGTTAATGTTCAGATTCAGATGAATGGAGAGACTTATATTAATGAAACAGTAAAGCTTAATGATTTAAAATCTAAATTAAGTTCAATAAATTCAGATCATCTATATAGTACACAACCCTATACTAATTATGCTACCGAAGGTATAAAGACACCAACTACAGCTGATGCTTTAATTTTTGCATATAACCAATACTATATGAGTCAGGGATCAGCAGAGGTAACTCCATTACTTGATACTAATTATCCAAATACAGAAGCTGCTATTAGCTATAATTGGGATTTGAAGCCATATACTGGTAATCCAGGAATCTACTTTATTTACTTTGATGGAATGACAACTGTAGATAATGGTACTATTCAAAATTCAGATGGTACCCATACTTGGACTGGTGAGGCATGGACTTTCTATGTAAATGGAGTAAAATCAAATTCATATGCTAGTAACATCTCATTAACAGATGGTATGACAATTACTTTTAATTATGGTACAGTATCTGAGACTTGGTAAAATTAGGGGATAAAATATTTTAATAAATAATTAAGATTTATAAAAAATGATATGAAGGTAACAAATACTTTTATTAGTTTTAAGAAAACCACCTGCTATGCAGATGGAACGCAAAATGCTTATAGTCACAGTGCAAGCCACCCGTTTTACGGGTGGTTATGACTATAATGAATTAAAAGGGCAAGATAAATGTTATGTTAAGGGGATAAAAGATTGGAGAGAATTATAATGAGTAAAAAAATGAAAAAGTTTTTTGGTTTTCTTTTAGTTTTAGTTATGACCTTAGCTATTAGTGTAAATGCAAATATAAATGCCTTTGCAAATGCTAATGAAACTGTTAATGTTCAGATTCAGATGAATGGAGAGACTTATATTAATGAAACAGTAAAGCTTAATGATTTAAAATCTAAATTAAGTTCAATAAATTCAGATCATTTATATAGTACACAACCATATACTAATTATGCTACCGAAGGTATAAAGACACCAACTACAGCTGATGCTTTAATTTTTGCTTATAATCAATATTATATGAGTCAGGGAGCAACAGAGGTAACTCCATTACTTGATTCTAATTATCCCAATACAGAAGCTGCTATTAGCTATAATTGGGATTTAAAGCCAAGTGCTGGCAAGCCAGGAATCTACTTTCTTTACTTCGATAGAATGCCAACTGTAGATAAAGGTACTGTTCAAAATCCTGATGGCACTCATACTTGGACTGGTGATACATGGACTTTATATGTAAACGGAGTAAAATCAAATTTATATTCTAGTAACGTTTCATTAACAGATGGTATGACAATTATTTTTGATTATGGTGCAGTATCAGAAACTTGGTAAAATTAGATAATAAAGATATTTTACAGATGATTAAAGACTTCTTTGATCATCTGTTTATTTGGGGGAGAAAATGAATAAAATAAAAAGATTTATCGTATATCTATGCGTAATGTGTATTGTTATAACAGCAATTCCTGTTAAAGTCTTTGCTAAAGATGAAGAATCTAGTAAATCTACAGAGTTAACCAGTTTAATAGTAGCATGTGGGATGCAGATGCAGAATTCAATTTCATGGAAGGCTTCACAAGCCAATAAGATAGAAGGTACAGATAATGTTTATTACGCTGATATTTCTAGTGGAACTCTTGGATTTTTAAGAATTACAGGTACTAGAAAATCAAATACAGCAAAAATTACTATTGAGGATATGACAGATCCAGAGAATAAATCTAAAAAAGATTTATCTATTAACTATGATAAAGGTTATAAACTTAATGACCAAAATAAACTAGTTGAAAATAAAGAAAATAATCCCTTCTGTAGCCTGGAAAAAAATTCAAGTATGGAAAATTTTATAAAAGCTGCCGGGGGAACCAATGTATTTAAAATAACAGTAGAAGATGGAGATAAGAAAGAAGAAAATTATTTAGTAGTTTCCTTTAAAAAATCTGCCAGGGATTTAAATAATAACTGGCCAGATAAAATTAATATATTAGATGGAAAAACTTCTAAGCCCTTAGCTGATGAATATCAATATGGCAACGAAATTATGACAAAAACTAAGGGAATCGGAGTTTGTGGAGAAGATGGAAAGTGTAAAATTCCAGACAGTACTTCATCTATAAGATTGCAATTAGAAAAATCAGTGACATCATCTAAAGATGCTTTTTATGAAGGTTGTAAAGATGGGTTTTATAGGACAAATTCCTATGAAATTAGCTTGAATGGAGGACCATGGAAACAAATTGGTGGCAATGAAATAAGTGAAGAGTTTGCTTTAAAACAAGGATTAAATATAATTCAGCTTACTACAAGTTCAATTGAAGCTTTCCAAGAACGAAGATCAGAGATACTTGGAGGAATAACTCTTTTACTATATAGAGATGGAGAAAACACCTATGAAGTTCCAAAAGGAACAGATACTTCTATAAAATCTGTAAAGATATTTCAAGGAGCTAATGATAAAGCTCATGGAACAGATAGATTTGCAGAGCTATTGTCTACTAATAAAGTTGATGAAAAAGCAAGTATTAATTTAACTTCTTCAAATCCCTATGTATATATGCAAGTAGAAACTAATGATCCAGCGGCAGAGGTATTTATACCAAATAGTAAAGTCATTGATGGAGGATACTTTTTAAAATTAGATAGTGATAAAAATGATGCAATTCCAATTAGTGTTATTCCGGCTAATGGGGATACAGGTGCTCAGGCATTGCATAATATAAACATTAACTGGCAGATTACGGATGCAATCCTAGACAAGCTAGAGGTTACTGGAGGTAAATTAACAAAATCTTATGAGAAAAATATAAAGGATTATTATCTTATACCTGATTCCTTTGATTCTAATGTAAGTTTAAATTTTATTCCAGGAACAGGAAGTAATGTTGAAGTTTATTTAAATAGAATTGATTCTAAGCCTATTGGAGTTACAAATAATACTGTAGAAGCAGATCCTTCAAAAGTGCATCAGGTTATATTTAAGGCTACTTCTTTAGATGGATTTACAAATAATTATACTGTTGCAATTAAGAGGCCAGATTCCGAGGATACATCAGGCGATTATGAGAAGACAAAGGAAAAAGCTTCAACAATATTAAAGAACGCTATTGATGGATGCAAAAATAAACAAAAAGATAAAATGAATGAAGCATATTGGGATATTTTTGCTATGACTAGTGCTAATGAAAGCTTAGATGGATACTATGTATATGATGTAACGAAGCATAGACTAAATCAAGCTACGGATTATGCTGGTATTATTTTAGAACTAACTATGATTGGAGAAAATCCATATAATTATGGCGGTGTAAACTATGTAGAAGGACTTAAAAATCTTAGAGATGAAAAGGGGTCTTATGGACCTTTTGCCTGTAATATTTGGGCATTATATGCACTAGATGCTGCAGGATGTTATGATGAGGATTTAGTTAAAATTGTAGCTAACCAAGCATGTAGTAAGGGTTTTGATTTAGATATGCGTGGTTGGGCTCTTGCAGCAATTCAAAACCATTTAGATGTAGAAGGAGTTGCTGAAAAAAGCGCAATAGCTGTTGAAGGTATGAAGCTAAGTCAAGATGGTTCTGGTACAGATAAGGTAGCCTTCGAAAACCCTTACTATTCCAATAGTAACCTTTCTAGTCATGCTTCTGTAATAATGGGACTTACTGCTGCAGGAATTAATATAGAAGATGAAGATTGGAAGGTAGATGGAGTTTCTCCATTAGATTTAATAGAGAAACGTCAAGATGAAAATGGAGCCTTTGCATTTGAATCAGGAGATCAAGGTAACTATAATACACAAGTTATTATAGGCCTAGGAGGAGTTGTTAATAGAGATAATGTTTGGACAGCTCAAGTTCTTACTTTAGATAAGGTAGAGAAACTTTTAGCAAAAGCAAAGGAAGTTAAAACAAATCCAATAATTCAAAAGCAAATAGATGCACAAAGAGAAAAGCTGGAAGAATTATATAATAAAAACTTTGGTAATGCCCTTGGCATGGGAGAAGATTATTATGCTTTATATGATTTAGTAGGTTTAGCTGATGAAAGTTGGAAACCTAACACCTTCATGGGGACAGAGGAAGAAAAGAAGGAAGTAGAGGATGTTATAAAGCAAATTGAAGAAATTTCAGATATAAAAAAGTTAACTTATGCAGATAAAGCTAAAGTAGAATCTGCAAAAAGTGCTTACGATAGATTAAAACGTGTTCGTGTTCCAGGAAAAGAAGTTGGAATGACATTATTACAACATTATGTAAATAATAGTTATGTTTTAGATGAGGCTATTGCTTTCATTGAAAGTGAAGAAAAGCTGCATAAGGAAGATGCAGAGAAGTTAACTAATGAAATTTTAAAGTATAAGGATATAGATTCTATTAAGTTAGAGGATAAAAACAACATTATGGACTTAAAGCAGAAGGTTGATGGCTTAGGTGAAGAAGTTTCTAAGTGGATTTCAGGCGAAACAGTACAGACTTTAAATGAAGCTGTTAATCGTGTTATTAATTTAGAAGTAGCAACTCCAGTTATTACGGAAATTAAGAAATTAGAAGAGGGAGTTACTATCTTAGATGGACCTTTCTTGAAGGAAGTAAGAGCTATGTATGAAGCATTAACTAAAGACCAAAAAGCTTTAGTTAAAAATTATTCCGTACTGGTAAGTTCAGAAAAGGAGTTTAACAAGCTTCAGATTGAAAATGTAGTAAATCAAATTAAGGAATTACCAGAACCAAGTAGTTTAAAGAAAATACTTGATGGAAAAGCAGAAGAAATTACAATTACTCCAAAGCAAATTGAAAAGATTGCAAAGGCTAAAGCTACATACGATGCTTTAACACCAGAGCAACAAGCTGCTAATGAAGCAATGGAAAATGGAGAGGCCTTAGTGACAAAATTATCAGAGGATGTACTCATAGCTGAGGAATATGAAGGTTATATAGAAGCATACTTAGAGCCATTAGTTGAAAAAATTAAAAACTTTAATATTCCAATGAATGCAAATCAAGTAAGCTATGCAAAGGAAATTCTTGATGCATATAACAAAAATGAAAATGCAAAGACATACTTAGATAGTATATCTGGAATAAGGGATAAAATCACTAGTATTAAAAAGGGTGTCGAAGAATGGAACGAAGCATTTAAAAAAGCTGATTCTGTTAATCNNAAGAAATATTTTACTGAATCAACTGAGAATGCAGATGAAAATTTAGTTTCAAGAGATACCATACAAGGTATTAAGCTAGCATTAGAAAAATTTGAAGAGTTGAAAAAAAGTTCAGAAAGTGCAGCAAGTATTTTAGAAAATGAAGTGGCTAGTTTAGAAAGATTAAAAGATAAAATCTATGCAAAGAAAAAGCAACTTAATGAAGAGAACAAGGTAGCTAGAATTTCAGGTGATATTCCATGGGATGTGGAATTAGAAATCAAGGAAGTAGAAGATAAAAACTATGATATGTTAAAGAGTTATTTATCTAAATATAAGGATGCTTCAATGGTTAGAGCAATAAGTATTAATGGCTCTGAAATAATGTCCGATGGAAGTCTAAAGAAGTATATTTCTGCAAAAGGTTATGTTGCTACAATATTTACTAATGAAGATTTTGCAAATAAAAATGTTTATCTAGCTATGTTATCAAATGATGGAGTAAATATTTTAAATAGTAGTGTATCTGGTAGTGATGTTACCTTTACTATGGATGGTATTAGTGGAGAGTATGCAATAGGTGTCAAAGCTGTTAAAACAGTAGAGCCATCGAATGATGATACAATTGGTGGTAATAAAGAAGGGGATATAAATAAAAACGGTGCAGATAAACAAGGAAAGACAACTATCTTGCAGCCATCAGATAAAGGTGAAAATGTAAGTAATAGTTCTGGAAAAACTTCATCAGCACCTAAAACTGGAGATGTTTTACCACAAAAGATGGCAATTATGCTTCTTTTAATTGCTATAGGCAGCAGTATATTTATTACAGCAAAAAAATGCAAGACTAATACTAGGTAGGTTTTTATAGAATTGAGGTTGAAAAAATGAAGTATAAGAAAAAAGATAGAATTAAAAAGTTAACGGCAGTTCTTTTGCTTCTATTTATGACAGTTACCACTTTTCTAGGAGGTTCTAAACCTGCTTGGGCAGATTCAGAAAAGGGTATTGTAACAGTTACTGTTGAGAGATTTTCAATAGGTAAAGGGTATATAGTTGAGCCTAGTATGATATCAATAAAAGAAGGGGAAAACTATGCTTCTCTATTGAAGAGATTTTTAAATTCTCAGGGATATGGGTATGATATTCCTGATACTCAATATGGTGCATATTTAGCTTCTATTCATAATGCAGACTCACAAGATATGAAGTTAAATATTCCTAATTCCATATTAAAGATGGCTAGGGCAAATGGAGATTTTACATTAAATAACAATTTGACTAATGCTTATGCACCAAAGCTATCAGAGTTTTCCTATACAGGAACTTCTGGATGGGTATATTCTATTAACAATGAATTCCCTGGCGTAGGAATTGGCAATATGTATCCTAAAAATGGTGATGTATGTAGGTTACAGTTTACTATTTATGGAACAGGAGCAGACGTAAGTGGTAAAGACGTAAGTAGTGGGAAAGTTTATTACACTCCAGCTGATAGAAGTAAATTATTATGTAAGATAGCAGAAATAAATCAAGCAAAGGATCTTTGGTTTACTATAGATGGATGTGAAGCGGCTTATGATAAAGCTATGAAGGTTTTAAATAACTTTGATGCAACTCAAGCAGAAGTGGATACAGCATTAAGTGCGCTTCCTTCTATGGAAGCTATTTATCCTAAATCTGTAGCGTTATCAGATAGTAATCTATCTATAGATATAGACGAAGAAGGTAAGCAACTTAAAGCATCTATTTATCCTAAGAACACTACTTTTAGTAAACTAGTATGGAAGTCTTCAGATGAGAGAGTAGTGAAGGTAGATGAGGAAGGAAAGCTTTTACCAGTTTCAGTTGGTGAGGCTGATATTACAGTAAGTACAATAAATGGATGTAGTGCTACATGTCATGTTGTAGTAAAGGATCGACCTTTAACTGAAGTTGTATTAAATAAGTCAAGTCTTTCTTGTGAAATAGATGATACATTTCAACTAAGTGTAGCAGAATGGATACCTGAAAATACTACAGATGAAAAAAATGTGACTTGGACAACTAGTGATGAAAAAGTTGCTAAAGTATCTGAAGATGGATACGTTGTTGCTAAAAAATCAGGTGAAGTAGATATTAAAGCTACAACCAAAATTGGAATTAATGCCATCTGTCATGTGACTGTAGGAAATGGCAAAGAATTAGCAGAAGCTATGGAAAAGAAAGTTTTTGAACTTCCAAATCCTGCTGATATGAAAATAAAAGATGTTAAGGGAGTTTATGATCTTAGAGATGAGTTTGAATCTTTAAAAGAGGAAAGTAAAGTTTATATATCTGATGCTGCAATAAGTAAGCTAAAAGCTTGTATAGAGAAAGCTGATGTGCTAACTGTAATTTCTAAAATTAATGATTTGCCTTCTATATCAGTTCTTAAACTTGAGGATGAAAGCAAAGTGCAGGAAGCAAGATCATATTACGATGCTTTAAGTAGTAAAAATCAAAAGCTTGTTGGAAGACCTTATATAAAACGGCTTTCCAAGGCTGAGAATTGTTTAAAAGATTTAAAGAAAGAAGCAAAAAATGTAGAAGATAAGATGATAAAATTACCTAATGAAGTAACATTAGCTGATATTGACTTAGTTATTTCTGTCAGAAATGCTTATGAAGGTGAGCTTACTCAGGCACAAAAAAGTATTATTTCAGAAGAAGCTAAAAACAAGCTAGCTAATGCGTTAGGTAGTTTGCAATCATTGATTACAAGCGCCATAGATGCAGTAGATACTAGTAAAGAGGTTGATACTAATTCAAAGGAAATTCAAGAATTCCTTAGAGCTATAGCCTTTTATGAGGATATGGAAGGAATAATGGAAGTTCCAGAGGATACAAAAAGTAAAATTGATGCTACAGAAAAATGGATTGAACAAGCCATTCATACTTGTGAAGGTATTACTGTAGAAAGCCCTTGGTATGTAAAAACTAAGGTATCAGATGTAAATGGAAAAACAGAATTCCTTAAACAGATAAAAAAGGCTTATGATTCTTCTAAAGCATCTATAGTTTTCGCAAAAGAGATTAGTTATGAGGATATTAGAAATAAATCTAATTATTCTCAAGAGAAGACTGTGGCAATTACCTTTAAGTTACCAGCAGAATATGATTCTATGGAAAATCCAAAGATATTCATGGTCAAAGATGGAAAAACTAAGGAGCTAGATACAACTTATAATTCTGAAAGTAATAGTATGACTGTTCATTCTCGCTCCATTGGAAAATTGATTTTAGCTGATGTACCAGTAGCTATAAAGGATATTTCTATTTCTTCTACAGCACAAGTAGAAAAAGGTGGAACTACATCTTTAAAAGCCCATAAACTACCTGAAAGTGCTACAGAACCTCTAGAAATTAGATGGAAGTCATCTAATGATAATATAGCTACTGTAGATAATAATGGTGTAGTTACTGGAATTAGTGAAGGTACTGTAACAATTACAGCTTCTTTAGCTAGTAATTCGCGTATTAAAGCCCAATGTAAGGTGGCAGTAGTTACAAAGGCAAACTCTCTTTCTAAAAGTGTTGAAGACATTTTAAATGAAACAAGAGGATATATCCTTTCTATTGATAAAAATCCTGCAAAGGGTAGTGAATGGTTTGTAATAGGTTTAGCAAGAGGTGGAATGGATATAAATAGTGATTATTTTAATACTTATTACAATCATATGGTAAATTACTTAAAAGAGAAGGATGGAAAGCTAATAGATACAGTTAAATATACTGAATACTCTAAAGCTATTACTGCTATGACTGCCATAGGAAAAGATGCTAGGAATATTGGAGGATATAATTTACTTGCTAACTTAGCTGACTTTAATGAGATTAAAAAGCAAGGAATTAATGGACCAATATGGGCTCTTATTGCTTTAAAAACAAATCCAGATTATGTTATTCCTGAAGTTTCTGGAGTATCAAAGCAGACCACAGAAGAAGTATTAATAGATTATATTCTTTCAGATCAAAAAAGTGATGGAGGATGGAATTTATCAGGAAAATCAGGTGATGTTGATTTAACAGGAATGGCATTACAAGCTCTTGCGCCTTATTACAATAAAGAAGGAAGAGAAAAAGTAACTGTAGCAATAAATAAAGGACTTTCATTTTTAAGTAAAAATCAGCTAGAAAATGGAGGATTTGCTACTAGTGGTGTAGAGACTTCAGAATCTAATGCTCAAGTTATTACTGCTCTTTGTGCTCTTGGAATTGATCCAGAGACAGATCATAGATTTATTAAAAATGGTTATTGGTCAGTGGAAAATATACTTAAATATCATATATCAGATAGTGGGTTCATGCATGTAAAAGTTGGAGCAGGCAATAATGGTGGTGCTGAAGCAGGTATGGTTGATGGAATGGCAACAGAACAAGCTTATTATGCGTTAGTTGCTTATAACAGATTAAAAAATAAAAGAACTTCTTTATATGATATGTCAGATTTATCTATAAAAGCTGGTGGTAGTGGAGATAATTCAGGCACTGGAATTAACAATGAAAAATCTAAACCTGAAGTAGAAGTGAATAAAGTTGAAAATAATATATCCAGTATTTTAAGTAAAGCTATAGAGGGAAAAAGCGTTCCAAAAGTTTCAAAAACTACTGATAATGCGAAGAAAAAGGATAAGAAAAGTGTAGATAAAAAGACTACGAAAGATTCCAAGAAAGATGAAGAAGGTTGGAATTTTACAGGTGAAGACTATGAAGGCAGTGAGGATTCTTTAGATGCTGGATTGGAAGGAAAAGTAAATGAAACTGAAGATACAAGGGTAAGTTCAAATAAAATACTTAAAGAATATTTACCATATTCCCTTTGTATTTTATGTGGAGCTGCAGTTGTAGGTGTATGCATTTACTTTAAAAAGAAAAAGTAATAATTTTAAAGTAAGGCATCTTCAAAAAATAAA
>DKGY01000031.1:16680-22207 GCA_002453475.1 Clostridium sp. UBA6758
GTATTTCTTACATATAATTTATTTTCGCAGGGAGGAAAATAATATGCGCAAAACTTGGTTAAAAATAATTGCGTTGTTAATATGTATAGTTTTTTTTATTACTGGTTGCGGTAAACCTAATAGTAAGAGGAATAGTAATAATGATAAAGACAAGCAGGACATAACAGTATCAGAAAAAAATATCTTATCAGAAGATGGTATAGTATCAGAGGATATTATGTCAGGAATATCTGGAGTAGATAAGGTTTTTTCTTTTGAAGGAATGGATAGTAGTGGAATTAAGTACACTTGGTTTTATGATGGAAAAAAAGTTCAAAATCCTATAGAGCAAAAGTTGAAAGTAGAATTTTCTAAGGAAAATTTAGATGATATAAAAATTGCAGCTAATAATGCTACAGTTGTACTAGAAATGAAATTTGATAAAATGCAGTTGGCAGCTCCAGTACAATTGAGCATTATACTTACAGAAAAGTGGGATGCTGATAAGGTTTTGCTTTGCAAGTATATCGATGGCAAAGTTCAAAAAATGGAGGATGTTAAGATTGAAAACACTAATAATAGAGATAAGGAATGTACTAAGTTAACTTTTGAAGTTAGAGAAGCTGATGGTACTTATTATTTATTAGGTGGTAATACAAAAAAGACATCGGACAAAGAAGTAAAAAGTGAGGAAAATTCACAAAAGGAGAAAAGTGAAAACTCAAAAGAACAGGCTAGTGTAAAAGAAAAGTCTGATGATAAAGCAAGTGTTTCTCCAAGAGATAATTCTTCCCAAAAGTATACTTGTACAATATCCATTGAATGCGGAACAATTTTAAATAATAGGAATGATTTAAACAAAAATAAAGCTGATTTTGTTCCATCTAATGGTTGGATTTTAGGAAGCACAACTGTGGAATTTACTCCAGGAGAAACGGTTTATGATATTCTTGGAAGAGTATGCAAGGAATCTAATATACAAATGGAGGCAAATTTTACGCCTATGTATAGTTCCTATTATGTAGAAGGTATAAATCAACTTTATGAATTTGACTGTGGGAGTTTATCAGGTTGGATGTATAGGGTAAATGGTTGGTATCCTAATTACGGATGCTCTAAATATGAAGTAAATGATGGAGATAATATTGAGTGGAAGTATACTTGTGACTTAGGAAGAGATGTTGGAGGATATGTAGGTGAGTGATATGGAAGAAGAGAAAAGGGACGTATTTGCATCTTATCATCCTATAGTTAATCTTCTTTTCTTTTTATTAGTTTTAGTAATAACTATGTTTTCACAGCATCCTATGGTTTTGATTATTTCATTTTTAGCAGCATCATCTTATGCTGTTCTTTTAAAGGGATTAAAGAAGGTAGCAAGGTTTAATTTTTTATTTACTCTTCCATCTATGGTAATAGTAGCTTTTGTTAATCCTGCATTTAATCATTATGGCGTAACACCATTGTTTTATTTAAAGANNTTTATGGAGTAGTATTAGCATGTAATTTATTTACAATTATACTTTGGTTCACATGCTATAACGAAATAATGACTAGTGACAAGTTTATTTATCTATTTGGACGTATAATTCCAGCAATGTCCCTAGTATTGTCTATGGCTTTACGATTTGTTCCTAAATTTATTGAGCAAGTTAAAGAAATTAGAAATGGACAAAAATGCGTTGGAAGGGACATTAAAAATGGTGGTTTTATAAAAAAAATAAAATATGGAATTAAAATTATTTCTATTTTAGTTACATGGTCATTAGAGAATGCCATCGAAACCTCAGATTCCATGAAGGCAAGAGGCTATGGATTAAAAGGAAGAACAGCTTTTTCTTTATATAAACTAGATAAAAGGGATAAAATAATGCTCATAATTCTAGGAATATTGTTTTTAATATTTTGTCGAGGGGTGAAAGATGGGTATACCAATGCAATATATGATCCTATGATTAAAATAGGTGGAATGACATTGTCTGTAGGTGTAATTTTCACCTGGTTAGCATTTGCAACCATATGTTTTATACCATGTATTTTGCAAGGTTACGAGGCTATATTATGGAAAAAGCTATATGGCAAAATAGAGGAAGAAAGGAATATTCCGTCTTATTTATATACATTGATGGGAGAAGAGAGGATAGGTGAGAAAGAACATGGAAGATAAGAATTGTATTATAGAGATTAAAGACCTTACTTTTTCTTATCCGTTACAGCAATATGCTTCTCTCAATAACATTAANNTGTGGAAAAAGTACTCTTTTACGTCATTTAAAATCAGTACTAGAACCTCATGGAAAAAAGTGTGGTAAAGTACTATATTATGGAACACAATTATCGCAGGTATCTGAAAGAATGCAAAGTGCAGAGATCGGATTTGTATTACAAAATCCAGATAATCAAATTGTAACGGATAAGGTATGGCATGAATTAGCCTTTGGCTTAGAAAGCTTAGGGTATGATACTCAAACCATTAGACTTAGAGTAGCTGAAATGGCATCATATTTCGGAATACAAAAATGGTTTATGAAGGATGTTAGAGAACTTTCAGGTGGACAAAAGCAACTATTAAATTTAGCCTCAATTATGGCAATGCATCCAAAGGTATTAATATTAGACGAGCCAACCTCACAGCTTGACCCAATTGCTGCTTCAGATTTTTTAGAAACTGTTAAGAAAATAAATAGGGATATAGGAACAACGATTATACTGACAGAGCATCGTTTAGAGGATGTAATTCCCTTTGCAGATAGGGTATACGTTATGGAGAATGGACAAATATTAACTGAGGGTACTCCTAGAGAGATTGGAGAAAAATTAAAAGAACTTAACAATGATATGTTTGTATCAATGCCAACGCCAATGCAAATTTATACAGGAGTAAATAATGATTACATATGTCCATTGACGGTAAGAGAAGGAAGAAGATGGATAGATAATATAGTAAAGAATAAGAAGAGTATTGATTTAAAAAAAACAGAAGAAACAAGAGTATCAAGAAATAGTATAAAGATGAAAAATAATATAGAAATTCCGGCTATAAAGGTAAAGGATGTATGGTTTAGATATGGTAAAGATATGGCAGACGTTGTAAAGGATTTGTCAATGGAAGTCAAGGCAGGTGAGTTTTTTGCATTGTTAGGGGGAAATGGAACCGGGAAAAGTACAACACTTAGTATGTTAGCACGTATAAGGTTCCCATATAGAGGGAAAATATGGTTAGATGGAAAAGCATTAGAAAAATATACAGATAATGAGCTTTATAATGGATTTTTAGGAGTATTACCTCAAAATCCTCAAAGTTTATTTGTGAAAAATACAGTAGAAGCAGATTTGTATGAGATGATTGATGGAAGAAAACAACGTAAAAGTGATGCTTATCCAATTGATATGAAAAAAGAAGATGCAATAAATGGGATAATATCTTTGACTAAACTAGAAGGATTAATGAAGCGTCATCCCTATGATTTAAGTGGTGGAGAGCAGCAAAGACTTGCCCTCGCAAAGGTACTTTTATTAAGACCTAAAATTCTTTTAATGGACGAACCTACTAAGGGCCTTGATAATTACTACAAACAAGAATTCGGAAAAATACTAAAAAAACTTACAGAACATGGGGTTACAATTTTGCTCATATCCCATGATGTGGAATTTTGTGCTCAATATGCAGATAGGGTAGGATTATTCTTTGAAGGACATATAGTGTCAACTTCTACGGCAAAAGAGTTTTTTGCAGGAAATAGTTTTTATACTACAGCTGCCAATAGAATGGCTAGAAAGCATTATCCAGAGGCAGTTACTGTAAAGGATGTGATAGAGTGCTTAGGGAAAAAGCTATAGATGAATTTTTAGACATGTTTCTAGAAAATAAAAATAAAGCAGAAGTTGATATAGATTTTTGGAAAGAAGATAAGAAAAATATCAAAGAGGTATTAAAGAACAACATTTTTGAAGAAGGAATAAGAATTTTTAAGGAAGAAGAGAGAAAAATCCCCAAACGTACGTGGGTTGCAATGTTTTTAATATTAGTAATGATTCCAATTACTGTGTGGATAGGAATTACATATTTAAATGATAGAAAGTATTTGTTTATTAGTTTAGTTATAGTGATTTATTCCACAATTCCTTTTTTTATGATATTTGAAAGTCGTAAGCCAAAGGCTAGAGAATTAGTTATAATAGCTACATTGTCAGCCATTGCAGTAGCTGGTAGAGGTGCATTTTTTATGCTTCCGAGTTTTAAACCAGTAGCAGCCATAGTGATTATATCTGCCGTTTGTTTTGGAGGAGAATCAGGTTTTTTAGTAGGAGCCGTATCAATGATTGTATCAAATATGTTTATGGGACAAGGTCCATGGTCTCCATGGCAAATGTTTGCCATGGGTATAATTGGATTTATTGCTGGGATTTTATTTAATAAAGGCTGGTTAAAAGCAACTAGAGGTTCTTTGTGTATATATGGTTTTTGGTCTGTATTTATTATATATGGAGGAATAATGAATCCAGCTTCTTTAGTAATGATATCTAAAAGAATTACTTGGAAAGGATTATTAGCTGTATACATTTCAGGAGTTCCTGTTGATTTGGTACATGCTACAGCTACTGTTATCTTTTTATGGATTATAAGTAAACCTATGATTGAAAAGCTAGAGAGAATTAAGGTTAAATATGGATTGATTGAAGGAGAAGATATTAAATGAAGAAAGACGAAATATCTGAAAAAGCTAATAAAGAGAATTGTGAAGATAAAGATAAAAAAAATAAGAATAATAAAATATTAAATATTATCATGATTTTTGCTATATGTATTATAGTTTATGGAATATGGAGTGTAATAGCTTTAAAGATGCAATATAAAAAAGCAGGAGAAGAATATGAAAAGTTACGTAAAACAATGGATATATATTCTGAAGAAAATTTACTAAATAAAGATGCACCTAATGTAAATATAGATTTAGAACAATTAAAGAAAGAAAATCCAGACACTGTAGGATGGATTTATTATCCATGTCTTAATATCAATTATCCAATTATGAAAGATGAGGATAACACTTACTATATTAAGCATACATTCTCAGGGGATAAAAATGATATAGGAAGTATTTTCTTGGACTGCATAGCAAGTGAAGGCTTTACTGATGACAATACATTTTTATATGGACATAATGCAATGGACGGTTCTATGTTAGGCAGTTTAAAGAATATAAGAGAAGAGGGTGTAGTGGAGAAAAATCCGTATTTTTGGATATATACTGAGAATGGATGGCAAAAGTACAGTATATTTTCTTATCATGATGCTAAAAAAACAGATGATACTTTTAAAATAAAGTTTGACAATGAAAAAGAGCATAAGGCATTTTTAGAGCATATAGTAGAGCTATCAGAAGAAAAAATAGATGTTAAAGTTTCGGAAAAAGATAAAATTGTAACACTAGCTACATGTACAAGTGACTCATCTATACGATTTGTAGTCCATGGAGTAGAAATAAAGTAAAATTGAGTAATATTCATTATTATTCTAAGAAATTTATACGATGACTACCAGCTC
>DKGY01000031.1:22243-26968 GCA_002453475.1 Clostridium sp. UBA6758
TTTTTTTTATTGGTTCAATTTCATTATACAACTAGTCCATAATTTTTATATGTGAAATAAAGAGAATAAATACAAAGATAATTTTAGAGTAACTAGATAATTATGTATAAAATGTATTATAATTATTTAAATGGATAGTAAAATTATATGTAATTCATATTATCAAGAAGATAATTTAGCTATTTTACAATTGTAGATAAGGTTAAGTAAATAGATTTTTGATAATTGAACAGTATTATATTTTAATAAGTAAAATAGCCTGGTGAATGGAGGAAAAATGGAAACGAATATGATTGAGAAGATAAAGGAAGATGTAAAAAGAAGATGTGAAAGTCCGAATAATTTTTTTGGTGTTGGAAGTTATGAACATATTGAAAGTGTAGCGAATAATGCAATTGAATTAGCTACACTATATAAAGCAGATGTTGAGGTATGTGAAGTTGCAGGATGGTTGCATGATATAGCTTCAATCACAGATTATAAGTTATACGAAAATCATCATATTCATGGTGCAAATATGGCAGAGAAAATCTTAAAATCATATAATTATCCAACAGATAAAATTGAGTTAGTTAAATTATGTATATTAAATCACCGTGGAAGCGTATTGAAAGAAAAAACAACTAAGGAAGAAATATGTGTTGCTGATGCTGACGCTATTTCTCATTACGATACATTGCCATCACTATTTTATTTGGCATTTGTTCAAAGAAAACTGAATATTGATGATGGGTTGGAGTTTGTTAAAAGCAAACTTGAAAGAAGCTATAATAAAATGTCTAGAGAGAGCAAAGAATATTATCAAGATAAAAGAAATATGATTCAAGCTATATTAAGATAATTATGGTTGAGATGTATTATACATATTTAAATAAGGTAGTAAAAAAACATGGAGGTCTTAATATGCAAATAGTAGAAATGAGAATTTCAAACTATCAGGATGTTTTTAAACTATGGACTTCTACCACTGGAATGGGTCTAAGAAATTTAGATGATTCTAAGGCAGGTATAGATAAATTCCTAAGGAGAAATCCTACTACTAATTTTATAGCTGAAGAAGATGGTAAAATAATAGGAAGTATATTATGCGGACATGATGGCAGAAGAGGATATATTTATCATACTGCTGTAGATATAAGATACAGAGGAAAAGGTATTGGGAAAAAGCTAGTCAATTCAGTTATTAATGCCTTAAAACAAGAAGGAATAAATAAAGCTGCACTAGTTGTATTTACTAATAATGAAATTGGGAATGAGTTTTGGAGATCTATAGGATGGGAGAAAAGAGAGAATTTAAATTACTATAATTTAAGTCTTAATAATGAAAATTAATTTAGTTGGGGGATTAATATGGATAAAAAGATTAAGTTGATTATAACTGATTTAGATCGTACATTTTTAAGGACAGATAAAAGTATTTCTAACTATAGTTTAGATATTATAAAAAGATGTAAGGATCAGGGAATATATATTGCTATAGCTACAGCGCGCTCTGAACGGGCAGCTGCTAGATACATTGAATTAATTAAACCTGATATTGTGATCTCTAATGGAGGAGCATTAGCAAAGTGTAGGAATGAGGTTATCTATAAATGTATGCTATCACCACAGGTATCTGATTCGCTAATTAAGGATTGTGTTATGAGTTCAAATATTGGTGAAATAACTGTTGAAACTGAAAGTGGATATTATAGCAATAGTGAAGAGTTAAATAAACATGGTGAAGATTATACTCATGCTAAATATACTGATTATTCTAAACCACTAAATTGTATGACCTATAAAATAACAGTGGAAGTTTTAGAAAATAGTATTGCTGAAAAAATTGCTTCTAAATATCCACAATGTAGTTTTCTAACTTACGTTGGAGAAAATTGGTGTAGATTTGCCCATAGAGAGGCAACAAAAATTAATGCCATTAATGAAATCGTTAAATATTTAAATATCAACCTAGAAGAAGTAGCTGCATTTGGTGATGATATTAATGACTTAGGAATGATAAAACATTGTGGACAAGGCATAGCAGTATCAAATGCAATTAAAGAAATTTTAGAATGTGCATCACATATTACAAGAAGTAATGATGAGGATGGTGTAGCAGCTTTTATTAGTGAAAATTTCTTAGAGAAGGATGAAAACTAGATTAGTATGAAGAATAAAGATTTTACAAATATAAACTACCTTAAACATGGTAATATAAAACAACAAAATGCATATAAAGTACTTAAGAATCTAGATATATTTAATGTTTTAAAAAAGTTTGATCCAATATTAGTAGGGACTATACCTATTAATATTGATATAGAAAACAGTGATTTAGATATAGCATGCGAAGTTCAGGATTTTGAAGAATTTCAGAAGTTAGTAGAAGATAGGTATTCAATGCACCATAAATTTCATATAAGTAATAATAGTACAGATAATGAGATAATATTAACTGTAAATTTTTATGTGGAAGGTATTGAAATAGAAATATATGCTCAGTCATTGAATAGTTGTAAGCAGAATGGCTATAGGCATATGGTAGTGGAAGATAGAATACTTAGATTAGGTGGAGAAAGAACTAGAGAAGAGATTGTTATCCTTAAGAAAAGTGGCTTAAAAACAGAACCAGCTTTTGCAAGATATTTAGGTATTGATGGAAATCCATATGATGAATTATTGAAAATAGAAGAATATAGTGATAAAAAGATTAGGGATATGTTGGATAATATTAGAAATAGTTAGTTAAATTTAGATATTTAACAATAAACATTAAAATAATTATTAAAACTTCTAATTGGAAGGAAAAACAATAGTTAGAGTTATAATTAATAGTTTGACATGAAAATAAGAAAGGTATAATATGATATTAACAATTGAATATTATGGAAGATGGGTTCAGTTATATTCTTTTATAGCTGATTAAAAGAGAAGTTGGGTGTAAATCCCACGCGGTCCCGCCGCTGTAAGAGAGGAGTTTTCTTCTAAGATGCCACTGTTTTTATGGGAAGGCAGAAGAAAATAATGATACTCAAGCCAGAATACTTGCCTATTTTTTACGCTATAATTCTACGAGAGATGGAAGGGTGTGATTTAATCTATGATAAATAAGATTTAAGACCTTTTAGTTTTAGTAGCTAAGAGGTTTTTTATTTTACTATTAATAAAGCATTAAATTTATATTATTAGTAAGGAGTGAGTGTATATGAAAAGAGCACAATTTGATAAGGAAAGTTTATTACTAGTTATATCAAAAGTACCAAAGGTTTTAAAAAACATAGATAATATTATAGATACAAACAATGAGAAAATAGATGTTGCAGAAGAAAATTTCAAGACAGAATTTACTAAGTTTATAGAACTTTTAGAAAAATATATGAGTAAATGCTTAGTAACCATAAGCGAGCCTTATAATGAAAGTTTATATAGTGTAAGTATAGACAAATCAGTAGATGCTGGATTTTTACCACAAATATCATCTGAATTTTATAACTATCTGAAAAATTTTAGAAACTGTGAAGAAACTATAAAAAATGTATCCTATAATGAAATATATAAATTCTATGTGGATAATCATGATGACATAGATAAATTATATGACCATATGATAGAGTTTACTAACAAACTATAAAAAATAAACCGTACCTTAAAAGGTGCGGTTTATTTTTATAATTTAACCTTCATTTTAGTTGAAAAGTGAACTGAAGAATTCGCTAATCCAGTTAAATAGTTTATCAAAGAAGCCTGAATCCTTAAGTTCTTTTCCTAGAGATGCCATCTCATCTTTAAATTTAGATGCACTTTTATCTAAGGTATCCTTAAGCTTAGAATAGTCTAAGTCTAGGTCGTTTATATCAGACATTAATGAAACCATATTGTTTTGAATAGTAGCACTTATATCTACATCATATTTATTTTCAACCTTCTCAACAATTTTCTTAATTTCTTCTTCACTAGACGGCTTGTCTTTTATAACAGCTGTCTTAACTTCATTGATGATTGCAGAAGCTTCTGTATCACCTATTTCTTCAGCTAAATCTAGGGATACATCTATTTCCTTTTGAGCAGCTTGCTTATTAGGTGTAGATAGTTCACCACCCATTATATTCTCAGCGCCAGCTAGAATTCCAGCAAGGGCTGATTCTCCAGTTACCTCAAAAGGAGCTGAGGCTGTAACCTCTGCATTCAATATACCAGAAGTAATTAATGCATTGGCAAGCATATCATTAGTTACTAGAGTTAAGTTAGAAGAGTTTACTGTTACGCCATTTTCTTTTTGTAATAGCTTAACATAGGCACTGGAATACCATCCACCTGTAAAATTGGTTAATTCCTTTTCATCAAGTCCAAATTGTTTTATTGCCATTTTACTGTCTACATATATAGCTTCAATATTGTCTGGAGCTTTAAAGTATTCTCTTAATTGAGCTTCTTGACTATCACTTAAATCTGAACCAAAACTTAGAATTTCACCACTTGGGTATTCACCATGAATATCTGCAAAGGCAGTTGTAGGTATAGATATACATGTGAGAATACCTAAAGTTATAGCTAATTTTTTAAAAAATTTCTTTGACATCTTAAATTCTCCTTATACTTAAAATGTAAGTAATACTACTTGTATTATAAAAACTAAATAGTATACTTATATAATTAATTATATATATTATATTTTATATTTATAGGATATAGAATAAATATTAATAAATTTGTAATAAACATTAGGTATCTTCAAAAAATAAA
>DKGY01000013.1 GCA_002453475.1 Clostridium sp. UBA6758
GAGCTGGTAGTCATCGTATAAAATATAAACCTCTTTAGATTTTAACTAAAGAGGTTTTCATACGTTAAGCTTTAACTTTAATAGAGTTTAGTAAGTACATAAAAATTGCACTAGTTCCTAATATTATGCAAAGACCTTGAGGAATTGCTGTGAGAGTTAGAATTAAGCTAGCATCTTTTATAGACAGCCCAACCTTTTGAGTGATAATTAAGGACAGTAGAGGATAAACAAAGGCACCGATACAGTTAATCATTTTACCTAAAAAAAGTATATACACTTCTTTTGGTACGCTCATATAGGTGCTAAATATATCATTAAATTTACTTTTATTAATATGAATAAAATCTCCCCTCAAATAACATATAAATTTAGCTTTTTTAAATTTTCCTCTTAGATTGTTTAAATTAGTCTTCTTTCTGTTTTACATCATACAATAATTTTTAAAATATATGTAAAAAATTCACTTTTNNAATAATAGTATATATAAACTTACAATAGATATAGTAGTTTATTTATTGAATAGAATAGACAAGCTTATATTTAAACTGTGAAATACGCAGTAAGAAGATATATTTTATAAGGGGGATATCAATGAAAATTAATTTAAAGAAACTAAGCTTAATTATTGGAACTATAATTATAGGTATAGCTATATTTACAGGTTGCTCTAAGAAGGATGAAATAAAGGATGCCTTTAATATTTATAAAGATGCTTGGATTAAGCAAGATTTTAAAAGTATGTATAATATGCTTTCAGCAGATTCAAAAGCATATATAAACGAGGAAGAATTTTTAGAAAGATACACTAATATATATGGTGCTATTGTAGCTAGCAATATGGAGATTCAGATAGTAGGGGAAAAGGAAAGAGATAAAAAGTCATTAGAAATACCATTTACTATGACTATGAATACAATGGTAGGAAAAGTGGAGATTAAAGATTTTAAAACAACCTTAGTTAAAGAAGAGGATAGCTATAAAATAAAGTGGAATGAAAGTTTAATATTCCCTCAAATGCAACCTGAGGATAAGGTAAGAGTTGAAGATTATTATGCTAAACGTGGAAGTATATTAGATAGAAATGGAAACTTTTTAGCACAAGATGATATAGTGAAATCAGTAGGAATTCATCCAAGTAAATTTGAAAATGAAAAGGCTGCCAAAATAACAGCTATGGCAACTGCATTAGACATAAGCGAATCTTATATAGAAGAACAGCTAGCAGCTAATACTAACCCAGATCACTTTGTACCAATAGTATCTGTCCTTCAATCTGATTCTGAAAAATTAAATAAGCTTTCTACTATAGAAGGAGTTATAATTAACAATAAAAATTCTAGAGTTTACACCGGAGGAGAAGCTTTTGGAAATCTAATCGGATATGTGGGAGCAATTACATCAGAAGAATTAGAAAGTAATAAAGACAAGGGCTATTTACAGACAAGTCTCTTTGGAAAAGCAGGTCTTGAGAAAGTTTATGAAGATGTATTAAGGGGTCAAGACGGTGGAGAAATATATATTGAAAGAGGAGAAGAAAAAATACCTATAGCTAAAACAGAAGCTAAAAATGGACAGGACATAAAACTCTCAATAGACCCAGAGCTTCAAGGTAAGATATACAGTGAAATGAAAGGCGAGAAGGGAGCATCAACTGCAGTAGATCCTAAAACAGGAGAAGTCTTAGCTATGGTAAGTTCACCTTCCTATGATCCAAACGTATTTGTAACTTATAAGACAAAAACTTTAAGTGCTAAATGGGAAAAGCTTGATGGTCAGCAGTTTGATAATAGATTTAATAATGTATATGCACCAGGCTCTACAATGAAGCTTCTTACAGCTGCTATAGGATTGGATGAAGGTGTACTTAACACAGAAGAAGGCATGGATATTAAAGGACTAGAGTGGCAAAACAACTCTTCATGGGGTGGATATAAGGTTACAAGAGTAAAGGATCCTGGTAAGCCCATAAACTTAAAAGATGCCACAAAATACTCAGATAATATATATTTTGCAAGAGTAGCATTAAATATAGGAGCAGATGCGTTTATAAATGGAGCTAAAAACTTTGGTATTGGAGAAGAGTTAACTTTCGAATATCCAATGGAAACTTCTCAAATTAGTAATGAGGGTACTTTAAGTAAAGAAATACTTCTTGCTGACACAGGTTATGGTCAAGGTGAGGTACTTATGTCACCATTAGATATTGCATTATCATATAGTGCGTTAGGAAATAATGGAGATATAATGCAACCAAGACTTAACATTGGAGAAAATGCAGAAGCAAAAGTATGGAAAAATGCCATAAAGGCAGAAAAGGTACCAGCTTTAGTAGATGCTTTCTCAGCTGTAATAAATGATGCAGATGGAACAGCTACCACTGCAAAAGTAGACGGATTTAATATAGCTGGTAAAACTGGAACCTCAGAAATAAAGAAAGACCAAAAGGATCAATCAGGTAAAGAAAATGGATGGTTTGTAGCTGTAAATACAGATGACTCTAAAATTGCTATATCTATGATAATAGAAGATGTTAAGGATAGAGGTGGTAGTACAATACCAACGGCTATGGTCAAAAATGTCATGGAGTATTATTTGAAAAAGTAGATATTTTTTATAGTGAAAGAGGATGTGCAAAATGTTTAATATTGAAATTATCTCAGGTTCAAAGGAACTATTAGAATATGTAGGTCCACTATGGGATAAACTTAATAATCATCATAAAGATAATTCTATAGATTTTAAAGAAAAATATGATAAGTTCTCCTTTAAGGAAAGAAGTAATGGATTTCTTGCTTACAAGAAGGACAATATAAATATTAATCTAGTTAAAGACAAAGAAATATATGTTGGATATTGTGTTTCTACAATAAATAATAGTTCTGTAGGAGAAATTAGTTCCTTATATATAGAGCCCGAATATAGGAAGTATGGGATTGGTGATGAACTTATTAAAAGGGCTATTAAATGGCTGGATGATAACAAGGTTAGTAAAAAAATAATAGGAGTAGCTGTGGGAAATGAGGATGTACTTAAGTTTTATGAAAGATATGGATTTCGTAGTAGGACTATTATTTTAGAGCAGTGTTAACAATGGGAGACAGTAATATGTCTCCTATTTTCTTATAGGGTTATAACTTAATTATAATTAACAGACGAGGTGAAAGCAAAGTGAAATTTAGTATAGGTGAGATGGCTAAACTACATAATATAAACATACAAACTTTAAGATACTATCATACTATTGGGTTATTAGTTCCTATAGAAGTAGATTCTCAATCAGGCTATCGATATTATGATGATACTTCTAGCCAGATGTTATGGAAAATAAAAGCGCTACAGTCCACAGGATTGTCTCTTAGTGAAATTAAGAAGCTTTTAAATGGAAATATATCTGAAACAGAAAGGATGTTTAACAATTTAAAAAATGTAATTGATGAAAATATAGAAAATTTAAAGAAAGTTTCTTATTATGTAGAAGAGCAATTAAAGCATATAAATGATTTAAAGAAAGGAAATTATTTTATAGAGCCGAGAATTATGGTATTAGAAAGAAGAGAAGGATATCTAATAGATGTAAGTGAAGGAAACACTATAGATAATGTAGTAAAGGCTTTAGTCAGTTTTGATAAAAGTAACAATATTAGTGTAGAGGTTATGTTTAAACCTTCAAGATTAGTTACTATTAATGAAAAAGGAGAAGTTCACCTTAAAAGTTACTTAGCTATTAGCAAAGGCGAAAAATTAGAGAATTCCAATAATAAATATATATTAGAAAAGGGGTTATATGCAGTTATTGATCATGTAGGAAGTCCAGATAGTTTAGAAGAAAGTTATGATAGACTATTAAATTATGTTAAGGAACAAGATATGTCGGTACAAGGAATTGGCATAGAGGAGTTAATTATTGGATCTAATATATCTAGTAACACTAAAGAGTGGGTAAGAAAGATTCAAATATTATTAAAATAACAAAAGATATGAATGAAAGATTTTCTACTCATTCATATCTTTTATTTTAATTATTATTTTTTAGTATTGGAAAATCCTCTCCCTCAATCCACGTAAACCCATAAGCTTTAAGAGCTTCTATAAAGTTATTGTTACCGATACAAGACCAATTTGCTTTATAATGAAGTCCAAAATATCTTTGGGCCATATTAATATAGCCTTGCTTTTCTATAGATGCAATAATATTATTACTATATTCTTCACCACCTATATCAAAAGTCACTTCTTTCATTGATTCCATGTTAGCTGGACTAAGAGGAAATTTCTTAGAATGATACTTTTCATTTTGTAGTTTTACTAAAGTATCTATAGGTAGATCTTTATAGCTTTCCTCATGAACTATGGCTTCTACACCTAGCTTTGGAGCAGGAATTAAAGGTTGATTTGGATATCCAATACTTAAAAGGACTACAGGAAATACACCTTCAGGAATATTAAATATAGATTTTAATTCCATGAAACAACTT
Source organism: Clostridium sp. UBA6758 (assembly GCA_002453475.1). Lineage (GTDB taxonomy): Bacteria > Bacillota > Clostridia > Clostridiales > Clostridiaceae > Clostridium_J > Clostridium_J subterminale. The sequence goes on from DKGY01000013.1 coordinate 4,476, forward strand.
TCTACTGTACCTATATATACAGAACCTAAACCTACAGAATCAGCAGCAGTGCAAATATTTTGAGCACATATTATTGTATCTTGAAGAGCAATCCAAAAATGTCTATAGCTTTTGGTAGCTACAAAAGGAGCATCAGAGGCTTCACACCAACGTTGAATTCTCCTCCAGTCAATGCAGAATAGAAGATTAGTAGGAGCATTTTTAACTAGTGATTGCATATCGCATTCATCAACTAAGAGTTCCTTAATTTTATCATCAGTTATTTTTATTATTGAGTAGGGTTGAAGATTTCCTCCTGTAGCAGCATGTAATCCACAAGATATAACCTGGTTTAATAATTCATCAGGAATTTTCTTTTCTAGAAAGCTTCTGCAACTTGCACGTTCACATAATAATTTGATAGTTTCATTAAAATATTCTTTGTTCATAATATCATCTCCTAAAAATAGTATGGTATATTTCAAAGGTTAAACCCTATAGTGACTATAGAGTCAATGAAGTTTTTATAAATATAAGCTAATTTTAATAACAATTTAATAGCGACATATATATAAATACCTTTTAGTTATTATATAAATTACTAAAAGGTTGAAAAGAATATTATTAAAACATTAAATTATAATATCTATTTATATTTTTATCTAATTCATTAATAACAATGAACCTGGATTCTCTTAATGTCTCTTTACCTTGAGTAAAAAGCAAAATTGTAGGAGCTATAAAAACCGAAAATTCTGCACACAAGGAAGGTGATTCATCAATATTAATTTTTATAGATTTAACCTTAGGGTAATTAGAAAGCATATTATCTACTTTACCAAGTAGATCATCACTTCCTCAAAAACATCTTCCAGTAAAGAAGCATAAAAGTAAGTCAGAAGTGTCAATTAATTTTAAAAGGTCTTCTTTAGAATTTAAGCTATTCATTATAGGAACCCCCTATTAAGTTTATATATTTATATTATCTAATAACATATAACCTTATTCATTAAAAAAGTCAAATCAAAACTTTTATAATTATATCATTTAAATATCTTATTAATAAGTAGAAAGATACTGACTCCTAAACAAAGAAATATAATAATAATAATTATAGGTATGAGTTTAAAAAATTCCAGCATGAGTTTCTCCCCCTTAAAATCCTATATTTATATTTATACTTAATTTAGAAATGTAATGACAACAAATTCCATATATTGAGGATAATTATATATTTAAAATGTGATAAATGTCAATATGAATTATGCATATGAATTTCAGAATAATTAAAATTCATAGAAGTTAAAAACTATAACTCTACAGGAGCTTAATAATACATGGTAAAAGAAATATAACTTTGAAGTTAATGTATAAATAAGAGGTTAATGAGAAATGTTTTATTTATAAAGTATATTTGAATATTTATATCTAAATTAGAATACGTTTAAATATCAAAAGTCATAAATACTCGTGATATAATGTATTGTAAATTATAAGTTAAAGAAGGTGATTTTAATGCCAAGAATAGGAATGAGAATTATAAAGTCAGCAGTGGCAGTCTTTATATGCTTTTTAATTTATTTAATAAGAGGAACGGGAATGCCCTTTTATTCAGCTATAGCCGCAATCTTATGTATGCAACAAGGGGTTGAAAGTACCAAAAAGGTTGGTTTAAATCGTACCATTGGAACATTAATTGGAGGTGCCTTTGGGGTTGTTGTACTACTATTAGAAAGAAGGTTTATACCTGAAGCTATGCTAGGGTTAAGATATTTATTGGTTTCTGTAGCTATTATACCTTTAATTTATACTACTATATTGCTTGAAAGACAAACGGCATCATATATTAGTTGCGTAGTATTTTTAAGTGTAGCCATAAATCATGGAGAGGATATAGTTCCATATGCTTTTGCTATTAATAGAATTATAGATACTTTAATTGGAATTTTTGTAGCTTTAGGGGTTAATGCTATGAGGTTACCTAAAAAGAGAAATACTAAGATTTTGTTCGCAAGTACATTAACGAATACTTTAATGGATTCTAAAAATCAAATTAGTGCCTATACTAAGGTAAAGCTAAAGGAAATGATAGAAGAAGGAGCACTAGTAACATTAGTAACAGATAAAACTCCAGAAACAGTAGTACCTATAGTTAGTAGTATGGATATTAGGTTGCCAATAATCACAATGAATGGGGCAGCTATATATAATTTTAGTGAGAAGAGTTATGTTTACTATAAAGGAATAAATCATGAAATAGCTCAAAGAATTTTAAACATATGTGATGAATTATCTATAAACACCTTTATTCATACTATAATTAATGATGTTATGCATATTTATTATGGTGATCTTACTAATGAAGAAGAAAAAAGATTTTATAATTTAGAAAAAGTTCTTCCATTAAAAAATTATATATATAGTAAATTACCACAAGGAAGAGATGTAATTTGTTTTATGGTTATTAATAAAATAGATAAAATAGAACTACTATATAATAGGCTTAAAGGCTGTAGCGACGCTGAGAACATAAAGGTTATATATGAAAAATATAATGAAGATTACTTTATTTTAAAAGTGTATAGTAGTAAAACATCTAGAGGAAGTGCCTTGGTTAAATTAAGAGAGATGATTGAAAGTGAGAAGGTAATTGTATTTGCTGGTGTAGAAGAGGATAGTTCTATGCTTGAAGTAGCAGATGAAGGGTATGTAGTAGAAAATGCACCTAATAAAGTTAAAGAAAATGCAACACAAATCATAGGAGATAGTGAAAGTGATTCTGTAGTAAAAACTATTAAAAAAATATTTTATTCAAAAGTAATTACCAAGTAAAAAACATATTAAATTTAAAACTTCATTATTTTTATTTATCTATAAAAGCAAAACACAGTAAATTACTAAAAGATTAGAAATTTTACTGTGTTTTGCTTTTCATATAGGGGACTTTGACTTTACATTCTATAGTTACAATTAAATTGGTTAATTATATATTTTAAGTTAAATTATTTAGTGTAAAAATTCTTGAATAATCATCTAATTCTTACTATGAATTTTAATCAAATTAAATATAAGAAGTAGTATTACACAGATACCTAAAAATGAAGTTGTAGTAGGGTCAGATTTTTTTATTAATCTAGGTACTGAAAATAAGAAAATTATTATAGCTATAATTGAAGCTATTAAATCTATTTTTAAATCTTTCCTTATAGATTTCATCAAAAGCACCTCTCGATAAAAGATTTAAGTATAAGTTTAGTATGAAATTAATATAGAGGGGTTTTATATATTAATGAAAGGGAATTTATATTATCATTTCTATTAATAATTTACTGGTGTTGTAAGTAAACCACCTCTATATAAGTGTGTTATCCATATATGATTATAACTGAAAAGAATCTTATAGTGTGGTTTTTGGAACGAAAGGTCAAATATCGAACATGTAAGTTAAATGCTAATGTAAAATTAAGTTTTAATGTGAAAAATAAGTTTTAATGAGTAAAATAAGTAATTTCAGGTATGGAATAAGTAATTTCATGAAAATTCAAAATAAAACATGTGAAAGTGGTGTATAATTTTGTTAAAACTTGAATCTAAGAAGGGGTTTTATGATTAGTATTATAGTAAAAAAGATTATGAATTTTATAGCCACAGAATCTAATATAGAAGATATATATTATCTTGATAGAATTAGATATGGGTTAGAGGTTTTTATAAGTGAGGGGATTAAATTAATCATAATACTTTTAATATCTCTTATACTTAATAGATTACCTGAATTTCTCATTATCACAGTATTAATTTTAGGAGTTAGAACTAAACTTGGAGGTGGGCATTGCAAAAGCTTTGCAAGATGCTTTATAAAAACTATAGGGATATATTTAATTATGTATTTTTTATCTTCTATAATAATAATACCGAGATTCATAAGAATTTTAATATTAGTATCTGTTATAGCTACAATTTTTACAGCTAAATATAGAACTAAGATTAAAGAGATAGAGGCTCCCAATGTAATTTTAAAGTTAAAATTAAGGACGAGCTTCATATATTTATTCACATATACTTTAGTAAGAGTAATAAATAATTCCGTATACATAAATCTTGTATTATTATTTGGAACATATATGATTTATGAATATTATATGAATAACAGGGGGAAAACTATAATGAAAAATTTAACAAAAAAATTCGATTTAAGAAAACTTATGAGTGGTATATTAACTACTGCTAGTATAGGAGTAGGAGATGCAGCATTAAAGGCGTCTTCTATATTCTTTTGGGGAGAAGTTGAATTACCATTAGAAATAAGAGAAAAAAGTAAATAATAATTATGTAAAATGTGCTATAATTGTTAGGGGTGATGAAGATGCAATTATTGTTAATAGAAGATGATATTATTCAAAGTGATAATTTGTCTAATCTAATTAAAGAAAGCTATAATAATGTGGAGCTCCTAAAGGCACATTCTGTTAATGAATCATTAAAAATCATTAGTGAAAAAAGTATTGACTTATTCTTTATTGATATCAATCTACCAGATGGTTCCGGAATAGATTTAGCTAAAAACATTAGATCCATGGAAGGTTATGAATTAAGAGGAATAGTATTTATAACAAGTCAAGGCTTTCAGATGGTAGATGCATTTAAAAACATACACTGTTATGATTTTTTAATAAAGCCTTATAGTAAGGAAGATATTATAAGAATCATAGATGTGTTTACGAAAGAAAATGTTAAGAAGAATGACAATCGAAAGTATAGCATTATATCCATAGAAAATAAGATAACATATAAACTATATCATGACGATATAGTTTTTGTTGAGTATATACCGAGGAAGTGCAAAATTGTGACAGCTAAGAATGGAGTAATTTACGCAAAATTATCCCTAGCAAAACTTTTAAGTATGATAGAATCAAATAGTATAGTGCAATGTCATAAATCCTTTATTGTAAATACTAAATACATAAAAAAAATAGACAAGCTATACACTAAACTATGGAAAATATATTTTATTAACATTAGTGAAGTTATTGACTTATCCATAAGTTATAGTGATAAAGTGTTTGAAATTTTAGGGTATGAAAATGAGTATAAATAATTTTTTAGAATTGTTTACGTTAGGTATGATTTGCAATATTTTATTTGATAAAATTAATGTTAAAAATATTTTAGTTTCTATTGTATTAGCATATGTTTTTGGTATTATTATAAAAATACCAGTGGTTACTATAGGAGCTTTAACTATAATATATGCACTTATAAATAAATTTTTATATAATGATACTTTTTACAAAGCTATAATAAAGATAACTATATCTTTATTAGTTTTAATGATAGCAGAAAGTATTGTTGGAATTATAGTAGGTATATTAAATATTAATCCAGACAGTATGAATTTAACCATAGTATTATTAGGTGTATTTAGTATTACATTAGTTTTTGTATATTATTTTACTAAATATATAAAGGTGAATATTTCAACTATACCTAAGCTTAATACCAAAATTATAATAATAGGGATAGTAAATTTATTTCTAATATTAACTATATTAATATTTATAAATGATAGTCATTTCATAGGTAATGGATTAAGAATTGGATTATTTTCAGCCTTATTAGTATTTATTATAATAACTATGATTTTATGTAAGGATATATATAAAATAATGAAGGAAAATGAGATATTAGAAATTCAAAATAAATATAATTTAATTTTAAATGAGTATATTGAGAAGTTAAGAGCTAGTGAACATGAATATAAAAATCATTTAAATGTAATATACTCTACCCTTCAAGTAGGAGATTATAGTGAAGTTAATAAAGTCATAAAGAAGTATATAGAAGATATAACTTATAAGGATACTTTAACAAAACTAATGACTATAGATAATATAATTTTAAGAGCTCTTATTTATAGTAAAATTTGTGAAGCAGAAAAAGCAGATGTAAATATAAGATACAATATTAATAATAGCTTGAATGATATAAAGATTAGTCAATCTGATATGGTAATTATCCTGACCAATTTATTAAATAATGCTATAGAATCAGCTAAGGAGAGTTCAAGTAAATCAGTCGAGATATATATAGATGAAGATTACTCAACTAATGGTAAGTATATTATTACTGTAAAAAACACTGTGAAGGATATGAATGAGATAAATATATCTTCAATGTTTAAAGAAGGATATTCAACGAAGAGTTCAGGTAGAGGATATGGACTACATAATGTGCAAAAAATAGTGAGTAGTAATAAAGGTAATATTTTAATAGATACAGACAATGATATGCTTTCTGTTGAAGTACATATTTAAATATTTATGAAAAATAGATATCAATAAATTTTGATATCTATTTTTTATATAAGCTATTAAATTTGTGTGATATAACATTGAAAATATGTATAAATATTAAGGTAGTCATTAAAATAAGTTTCAAACTTAACTTAGTTATGGGGGAGATATAGTCATGGAATTATGGGATGTTTATGATAAATATAGGTATAAAGTTGGAAGAATACATGAAAGAGGTAATCCTATGAAAGAAGGGGATTATCATATGGTAGTTCATGTTTGGATTATCAATGACAAAGGAGAGATACTAATCCAAAGAAGGCAATCCTTTAAAGCTGGATGGCCTAATATGTGGGATGCTGCTGCAGCTGGCTCTGCAATAAAATGAGACGATAGCATATCTGCCGCTACAAGAGAAACTAAGGAAGAGTTAGGAATTGATTTAGATGTAGATAGAGCAGAACACTTATTTACAGTTAAGTTTTCTTGTGGATTTGATGATATTTGGTTTGTTAGACAAAATGTTAATATAAGTGATTTAAAACTTCAACATGAAGAGGTAGCAGAAGCTAAGTAGGCTACTTTTAAAGAGGTAGAAGAAAAGAAGATTAATGATAAACTAACTCTTGTATCTTATAGGAAAAATGATAATATAGCTAGGCTTGAAGGTGTATAGAGGAAAGGGTTTTATATCTGTTTGAAGGTATAAAATCCTTTAATTTTTATCTGATACCTAACAATTGTAATCAGTTAAAACTCTATTAAGTGGAAATAACAGCACTATGATCCGAGATAAATAAAATTTAACTAAATTTTAATGAAAGATCAAGTTATCTTAGAAGTTTTATATGATAAAAACTATTTAAATAAAGACTTTAAAATGTTTTATAAAATGATATAATTAAATGGAGAATCATTATTACTTAATAAAATTATTATTCAATAGGGGGTAGATAAAACATAAGATTTTTAAGAAAAGTCTTATTTAAAAGCTACTAATCCAGGAGGTATAATGTTATGGATTATAATAGAGCTATGGAAATGGTAAAGAGAAATCCAATTATTATAAAAACTATAAAAGACCCATCAGAAGAAATGAAGCTTTTAGCTGTAGAGAAGGATGGTATGGCTTTACAGTATATAAAAAATCAAACAGAAGAAATGAAAGAAAAGGCACTTAGAAGTAATGTAAATGCTATTGAATTTATAGATGAACCTACTCTACAGATGAAGGAGTACGCAGTTAAAGAAAGCTGGAATACATTAAAATTTATAGATAATCCTAGTGAGGCATTAGTAAGTTTAGGTATTGAACAAAAGGGCTGGGCTATTCAGTATTTAAAGAATCCTAGCTGTAAGATTCAGATGTTAGCTATAGAAAAAAACTATGATTCTATCAAATATATAGAGAATCCTTGTGAAGAAGTACAAGAAGTGGCTGTAAATATTAGCTATGATGCTTTAAGATATATGAATAATCCTAGTGAGAGAGCTGAAATTTCTGCAATTAGAAATAATGAGGCAGCTATTAAGTTTATTTCTAATTTAAGTAAGGAAAAAATGATAAGGTTTTTAAAAGAAAATATATTAGTAATTAAGTATCTGATAAAAGAAATATCTCTAGAAGAGCTTGAAGGAGTATTAAAAGAAAGGTTATCAAGTGAAGATATAGAAGATAGCTATGTAAGAAATTTTATTAATTGTGAAAGCATAAATAAGAAATATAATAATATTTCCATAGATAAGATTATATTTATTCATAAGTATGGAAGTAGTAGAGCAAAGAGAATTGCTATAGATGAAAAGCTAAAGATGATGTAGGAGGATATGATAAATGAACTTTAATGATACATTAAAAAGCGTAGAGCTAGTAATAGAAACTAATGAAGTACCTCTTATTGTAGGAGAGAGTGGAATAGGTAAAACTGCTCTTGCTAAGGCTCTAGCAAGAAAGCATGAGTGGAGCCTTGTTGTTATAGATGGAAACCTTTTAAAGGAAGGTGAAATAGGGGGATTACCCACTGTTGAAGAATATAGTATTAAAGATAGTGATGGAAGACTTATTAATAAAAAAACAACTATATATGCTATTCATACAAAGCTTAGAGAAATAGATAATCTTATATTAGAGAATAAGGAAGTACTTTTATTTATAGATGAAATAAACCGTTGCGAGCATAGTGTACAACAAGAGCTTATGAACTTAATATTAAATAGGGAGATAAACGGATATAAGCTTCATGATAAAGTTAAAATATTAGCTGCAATGAACCCATCTAGTAAATATGGATCAGACTTTGATTATCAAGTAGTAGATATGGATGCTGCTCAGGAGAATAGATTTGTGTGGCTTAACATGGAAAGCGATGCAAGGGGCTGGATTAAATGGGCCACAGAAAATGAAGTTGATAGAAAAATTATAGAATTTATATCTACTTTTCCAGAGCATCTCCATAGTATTAATGAGGATGATATAAGAGCAACACCAAGAAGTTTTGAAAGAGTGTCTAAAAGTTATAAGCTATATAAAGAAAATAAAGATAATATACCAAGAAGAGTATTCTTAAATGTTTTAAGAGGGAATCTTGGAAGAGTCATAGCAGAGCAGCTTATGGATTTCATAGAGTCAGATAATACAGCTTTAATTTCTCCAGAAGAAGTATTTGAAAAAGCAAATTTATCAGAAGAGATTAAGATAAAAATATCAAAGGAAAGTCATACTAGATTATATTTAACAGCAAATAATATGATAAATTACATTAATAGAAAAATCCAAGAGGCAGAAGGCGAAGATGTAAGCAAAGTTATAGCTAGATTTGTTGAGTTTTTAAACTTATATCCAATAGATTTAATGATTGGAATTATGCAAGATATGAGGGAAAGTCAAAAAAATATATATAACTTTGTATTAAAAAATGAAGACTTTGTAGAGGCTTATTTTGCTGCTTATACAGAGATAAAGGAATAGATAATCATGATCAAGAATTTTGAAGAGTTAAGGGTTAATCTTTATAATAGAGTAACTAATCTAGTAAATAGTGGAGAGATGTTTAAAGCTAAAAGAGATGGTAAAAAATTTGAAGTTGATATGCCAGAAGATTTAACGATAGAGTTTTATAAATTAGTAGATAAGGTAAACTTAGCCCTTATGGAGGATAAAGAAAATTTCTATGGATACTTTCTATTTCAAGTTGAACGAGAAATAAGATATGATATAGCTACACCTACAGCTATAAATTTTAAAGGTGCTAAATATGTAATTTATTTTAATCCTCTTATATTTTTACAACTTGATATAAGTCAGATGCAAGGAAGTATAAAACATGAAATCCACCATGTTTTAGCACTACATTTAATAAGAGCAAAAGAGTTAAAAAGAAGGTATAGTACATTAGCTGTTAATATGGCTATGGATATAGTTGCTAACCAATATATAGAGCATTTGCCATCCTATGCAACCACCTTAGAGTGGGTAAATACAAAGTATAATTTAAAGCTTGAACCATATAACTCTATGGATTACTATGTGAGAGAAATTCAAAGAGAGTTAGATTTGTTAGAAGAAGATAAAGAGGGAGAAGAGGACGATTCTAAAGGAGATATAAAGGATGAATATGATCCTAAGGAGACTCATGATACTTGGGATGAATCTGATGATATAGACGATAAAACCATGAAGTCTTTCACAGAGAAGTTTGCAGAGTTATCTAATAAAGGAAAGCTTCCAATAGAAGTAGAAGCTATGCTAAAAGCATTAAAGGAAAATGAAAATGAAATTCCATGGAATATTTATTTGAAAAAAATAATGGGAACATTAGAGAGTAGTAAGAAGAAAACTGTTACAAGGAGAAGTAGAAGACAGCCTAATAGATTAGATTTAAAAGGTGAATTAAGAGGTCATAGAGCTAAAATTGCTGTAGCTATTGATATAAGTGGAAGTATAAGTGATGCTGAGTTTAAGCAAGCCATGAAAGAAGTACTTTCTATAGTGAAAAATTATAATAGCCAAGTAACTATAATAGAATGTGATAGTAATATTAAGAGAGCATATAAGGTTAAGTCTATAAAGGATATAAGAGATAGAGTAGCTACAGGGGGAGGAACGCAGTTTACTCCTGTATTCGAATATATCAATAATAGTGATACTAACTTGCTGATATACTTTACTGATGGGAAAGGTGAAGATAAGCTAAAGGTTACACCTAAAGGATTTAGAACTCTATGGATAATATCTGGTAGGGGAGATAAATTATCTTTAAAGGAGCCTTATGGAGTGATAAAGAAGCTTAAAGATATAGAAGAAAAAGAAGAGTTTATAGATATACATGATGTAAGAAACGATGGATGGTCAATGAATAGCCATGAGCCTACTATATAGAATATTAAAAATTTAGTATTAGAAACTAAATAGCTTCATCAATTGGGCTTTCACAAAATGGATAACTCTATTTTGTGAAAGCCTCATTTTCTTACAGTTTAATAATATGCCTTTAATATTTTTTATTACTATACATAATATACACTTATTTAGACCAACATATAAATGGTATAAAAGTAAAAATTAAAGCTTTATAAGCTACAACAAAGTAACAAAAGGCTAGTAAGACATTATATATTTGTCTAAATAGTTCCATTATCAATAATATATTTAAACTGTAAGAAAAGAGGTAATAAGATGAGAAAAATGAAGACTATGGATGGTAATACAGCAGCAGCACATATATCCTACGCCTTTACAGAAGTAGCTGCTATATTCCCAATTACACCATCTACACCTATGGCCGAACTTGTAGATGAATGGTCTGCTAAGGGCAGAAAAAATATATTCGGTCAGCCTGTTAAAGTAGTGGAGATGCAATCAGAAGCAGGAGCAGCTGGAGCATTGCATGGATCATTACAGGCAGGAGCTCTATCAACTACATATACAGCATCTCAAGGATTACTACTTATGATTCCTAACATGTATAGAATGGTAGGAGAAAGATTACCTGCTGTTATACATGTTGCTGCTAGAGCTGTATCTACTTCATCATTAAGTATATTTGGTGATCATCAGGATGTTATGGCCACAAGGCAGACTGGATTTGCTATGCTGGCAGAAGGCTCAGTTCAAGAAGTTATGGATTTAGCTGCAGTAGCACATTTAAGTGCCATAAAGGCTAAAATGCCATTCCTTAGCTTTTTTGATGGTTTTAGAATTTCCCATGAAATACAAAAGATTGAGGTTATAGAGCAAGATGAATTAGCTAAACTAGTAGATTATAATGCCATTGAAGATTTCAGAAAGAATGCATTAAATCCAGACCATCCAGTTACAAGAGGAACTGCTCAAAATCCTGATTTATATTTCCAAATGTGTGAATCACTTAATAGATACTATGAAGATATTCCTACTTTAGTAGAAAATTATATGAGTGAAATAACTAAGCTAACAGGAAGAGAATATCATTGCTTTGATTACTATGGGGCGCCAGATGCAGATAGAATAATAATATCTATGGGTTCTGTATCAGAGGTGGTTGAGGAAACTATAGATTATTTAAGGACTAAAGGAGAAAAGGTAGGACTTGTAAAAGTAAGGCTTTATAGACCATTCTCTATTGAGAGATTTATAAAGGCTATACCAAGTACAGTTAAGAAGATAGCAGTACTTGATAGAACTAAGGAGCCAGGTTCTATCGGAGAACCTCTTTATCTAGATGTAGTAAGAGCCCTATTTGGAAAAGAAAATGCTCCAATAGTAGTAGGTGGAAGATTTGGGCTTGGTTCAAAGGATCCAATTCCATCACATATTGCTGCTGTATTTGAAAACTTAAAAGCTGATAAACCTAAGGATAGATTTACTATAGGAATAATTGATGATGTTACAAATTCATCTTTAATACCAAAAGAGGATATAGATGCTACACCAGAAGGTACAACTTCATGTAAGTTCTGGGGATTAGGTTCTGATGGTACTGTTGGAGCTAATAAGAGTGCTATAAAAATTATTGGAGATCATACAGATATGTATGCTCAAGGATACTTTTCTTATGACTCTAAAAAATCAGGTGGTATAACTGTATCTCACTTAAGATTTGGGAATAAGCCAATAAAGTCTCATTATACTATTGATAAGGCTGATTTTATTGCTTGTCATAATCAAGCCTATGTTTATAGCTACAATTTATTACAGGGATTAAAGAAGAAAGGAAAATTCCTTTTAAATACTCAATGGACGGAAAAAGACTTAGAGGATAGATTACCAGCAGATTTAAAAAGATATATTGCAGAAAATGATATAGATTTTTATACTATAAAAGCAGTTAAAATAGCTCAAGATATTGGTCTAGGTGGAAGAATAAACATGATAATGCAAGCTGCCTTCTTTAAGATAGCGGATATTATACCAATTGAAGATGCAGTTAAATATTTAAAAGATGCAGTTATAACATCCTATGGTAAGAAGGGTGATCAAGTAGTAAATATGAACCATGCTGCTATTGATTCAGGAATAAATTCCATAGTTAAAATAGAAGTTCCAAGTAAATGGAAGGATTCTAAGGATGATAAGTTAGATATAATGAAGGAATATCCTGAATTTATTAAAGACATTGTGGAACCTATGAATAGAATGGAAGGAGACGCTATTCCAATTTCTACTTTAGTCAGAGAAGGAGTGGACGATGGTACCTTCATGGCTGGTACTACTGCATTTGAAAAGAGAGGAATAGCAGTAAATGTACCACAGTGGATACCAGAAAACTGTATTCAATGTAATCAATGCTCTTACGTATGTCCGCATGCAACTATTAGAGCCTTCTTACTAGATGAAAAAGAAAAGGAAAATGCTCCAAAGGATATGAAACTTTTAGATGCTAAAGGGCTTAAAGCTGAAAATCCTATGTTCTTCCATATAGGAGTTACACCTTTAGATTGTACTGGATGTGGAAACTGTGCAGAAGTTTGTCCAGCTAAGGAAAAAGCTTTAGTTATGAAGCCACAGGATAGTCAACATGATCAGATAGAAGTTTGGAATTATGCTGTAGAAAAAGTTGCAAACAAGAAGACTTCAATTAATAAGAATACTGTCAAGGGTAGTCAATTTCAGCAACCATTACTTGAATTCTCAGGTGCATGTGCAGGATGTGGAGAAACTCCATATGCTAAGCTTATAACTCAATTATTTGGAGACAGAATGATGATAGCTAATGCTACAGGATGTTCTTCAATTTGGGGAGGAAGTGCTCCTTCAACTCCATACACTAAGAATCAAGAAGGTAAAGGACCGGCTTGGGCTAACTCATTATTTGAAGATAACGCTGAGTTTGGTTTAGGTATGTTCTTAGGTGCTAATCACCAAAGAGAAATGCTTACTGATTTAGTAAAAGAAGTAGTATCAACAACTTCTAATGAAGAGTTAAAAGCTGCTTTAAATGAATGGTTAGAAAACAAAGATAATGCAGAAGCTTCAAAGGCTGCTACTAAGAAAGTACTTCCATTAATCGAAGCAAACAAAGATTGCTGCGAAACAATGGCAGAGTTATATAAATTTAAAGACTTCTTCGTTAAGAGATCTCAATGGATCTTCGGTGGAGACGGTTGGGCATACGACATTGGATATGGCGGTGTTGACCACGTTCTAGCATCAGGAGAAGATGTAAATGTATTTGTATTTGATACAGAAGTTTACTCTAATACTGGTGGACAATCTTCTAAAGCTACTCCAACTGCAGCAATTGCTAAATTTGCAGCTTCAGGTAAGAGAACTAAGAAGAAAGACCTTGGAATGATGGCAATGAGCTATGGCTATGTATATGTTGCTCAAATAGCTATGGGAGCTGACCAAGCTCAAACTCTTAAAGCTATAAGAGAAGCAGAGGCATATCCAGGTCCATCTCTAATCATAGCTTATGCTCCATGTATTAACCACGGAATTAAGAGTGGAATGGGTAATACTCAATTAGAATCTAAAAAAGCTGTTGCTTGCGGATATTGGGGATTATACAGATTCAATCCAACTCTTAAAGAGGAAGGTAAGAATCCATTTAGCTTAGATTCTAAAGAGCCAACTGAATCTTTCAGAGACTTCTTATTAAGTGAAGTAAGATATGCATCACTTCAAAAAATGTTCCCAGAAGTAGCTGAGGAATTATTTGCTAAGACTGAACAAGATGCAAAAGAAAGATTAGAAGGTTATAAAAAACTTGCAGCTCAATAATAGTTTTAAATAATTTAGGGAGCTTTCGTAAAATAAACTAAGATTAGTGATATATTTTACGAAAGCCCCTTTTGTTTATATAAAATTGTGACGATAAAATAAAAACTTTATATGAAATATTATAAAAACACTTCTAAAATATGCAGATTAAGGGTACAATGAAAAGGAGTATTATTTAAGGAGGCTATTATTATGGGAAATAATTGTTGTGGACATAATGAAGATAAAAAAGAAACAGGCTGCTGTGGAGGACATAGCCATGATAGTCATGAAGGATGCTGTGGAGGACACGACCATGATCATGACCATGAAGAATGTGGATGTGGTTGCGGAGAACATGAAGCAATGTTCGTTGAGTTAGAAGATGAAGAAGGAAATGTAACTCAATGTGAAATAGTTGATGGATTTTTATTTGAAGAAAATGAATATGCATTAGTACAAAATCCAGATGATGGTTCAATATACTTATTTAAAGTAGTTGGTGATGATGAAGTAGGAGAGCTTGTTGTACCAGAAGATGAAGAGTATGATGCAGCAAAAGCATATTACGAAGAATTACTTGCAAATGAAAATAGTGAAAACTAATTAAATTTCTAAAAGCCGCTATTTATATAGCGGCTTTTGTGCTATGTTGTCCATATTCCTCTTTAATAGAGTAGAGATATGACAGAGCTACCCAAGAAATGAAAAATTTAAAATAACACGAAAGTAGGTCAATTTCACATGGAAAAACTAGCTATATTTGATATTGATTATACATTAACCAAAAAGGAGACTTCTATAGAATTATATAAATATATGCTTAAGAAAGATAGGAAATTACTTAGATATTTACCATCTCATATAATAACAGGAATTTTTTATGGTATAAGGCTTTATAATGCTGGAAGAACTAAAGAAAATTTTTTAAGATTTTTAGCAGGAACCAGTGAAGAAGACTTAAAGACTTCAGTGAAAAGCTTTTATAAGGAAAAGATAGAAGGTATATTGTACGAAGATGCAATTAAAGCAATTAAGGATTTTAAGGAAAAAGGTTATAAGATATATCTAATTTCTGCCTCTCCTGAGTTTTATGTTAATGAATTTTATAATATAAAAGAAGTAGATAAGGTTATAGGAACTAAGTTTCATATTGATGAGGGAAAATTTAATCCTAAAATTTTAGGTGAAAATTGCAAGGGCGAAGAAAAGGTAAGAAGATTAATGGAAGAACTTAAAAAAGATAATATAGAAGTGGATTTTAAAAATTCATATATGTTTTCTGATTCTCTTTCAGATCTACCTCTTTTAAAGCTAGTGGGTAAAGGATATTTAATAAATTATAAAAAAAATCATGAATTAGAGATTTTAAGGTGGCGATAATTATGGAGAATTGCATAAATGATTACTTTGTAAAAAATGATGAAGTTTATGAAAGAGATGAATTTCAGGATACATATGTAGTGGAAGGTAAGTGCATATATGAAGTTATAAGGGTTATAGATGGAGCTCCTCTATTTTTAAATGAACATTTAGCTAGACTTGAAAATTCATTAAAGTTAGAGAGAAAAGAAGAACTTATATCTATGGATATAATTAAGGAATACATAGGAAAGTTAATAACTCTAAATAGAGTTGAGAATGGTAATTTAAAGCTTGTAATAAATAAGGATAATCTGTTTATATTTTTTATAAAGCATTCTTATCCTACTAAGGAAATGTATAGTAATGGAGTAAAGACAATTCTTTATTTTGGAGAAAGACATAATCCTAATGCGAAGGTTATAGATAATTCTTTTAGGGAAAAAGTTAATGAGAAGATAGCAATTAGTAGTAGTTATGAAGCTATTCTAGTGAATAGTAAAGGATATATTACTGAAGGAAGTAAATCTAATATANNTAAGGGTGATGAAGTAATTACAGCCCCAGTGGAGGGAGTGCTTCCAGGAATAACTAGAAGTGAGATAATAAAATCTTGTGAACAGTTAGGTTTAAAGGTAAAAGAAGAAAATATTCAGTATGAACATATTAAAGATTTAGATGGATTATTCATATCTGGAACTTCTCCTAAGGTGCTACCTATAAATGAAGTTGAAGGAATTATAAAGTATGATAAAATTTATCAAAGAATTTATGATATAAAAGATAAATTTGAAGAATTAATTGCAATAAACTTGAAGAATTATAAAACAGATAAATAGTAAAGTATGTCAAAAACAATACGATAATATATTATAGTATTGTTTTTGTATTTTAGAAGGAAATGATCTGTATTATATATTAGGGGTGATAATGTGGAAAATAAGACATTAAGGGGAACTGCAAAAGTACTTGATGGCAAACTAATTATTACTGATGAAGAAAATATTTCGGAAGGTCCTTGGATTGTAAAGGGTAAGGGCGTTAGTTTATTAGTAGATGAACAAGAGGTAAAAGGAAGGGTTAGAGTTAGCTCTGAAAGTAAAATAGAAATAATTTTTAATGAATCTAAGGCAACAAGAGAATTAAATATTAACGTTAGTGAAGATAAAATGGTAGCTAGTATATCAATAAACTATAGTCCGGAAGTTATTTACACTTTAGAAGATACAGCAGAAGCATCTATGATTACCTTAAATTCAAAGGTAAAAGGAGAAAAGTTTCCACCTAAATTTACAAGAGATGAAATATTAAAAGAACTAAAAGCAAAGAACATAGTTTATGGAATAGATATTAAGATGATAGATGATTTAGA
The DNA here is from genome assembly GCA_002453475.1 of Clostridium sp. UBA6758. GTDB lineage: Bacteria > Bacillota > Clostridia > Clostridiales > Clostridiaceae > Clostridium_J > Clostridium_J subterminale. The sequence goes on from DKGY01000013.1 coordinate 21,664, forward strand.
AAATATGGACAAGATAGAGAATATTATTGTTGCTAGGGGAAAGGAACCTGTTGAACCTATAGATGATATATTAGAAGTATATTTTGATACTAATATCAATAAAGGGTTTAAAAGCGACCAATGTGGTAATGTAGATTTCAAATCTATAGGTAGTATAACAAGTGTGAAAAAAGATGATATTCTTGCAAAACGTACTGTGGGAAAAGAAGGAACTATAGGTATTAACTTATTTTCTCAACCTATCCAACCGAAGAAAAGAAAAGTTAAGGACATGATGGTAAAAACAGGATGTAAATTTAAAGATAAGGATACTATAGTGTCCACAATGGAGGGAAAACCTCAAGTAAAGGGATGCATTTTTCAGGTTAATAATGTTCATGAGGTTCTTAGTGATGTAGATATAACTACAGGAGATATTAATTTTATAGGAGATGTAATTATTAATGCTGATGTTAAAGAAGGTATGAAGGTTAAATCTGGGAATACCATAAATATAAAAGGAAATGCCATAAGATGTAGTCTTTGGTCAGAAGGGGATATGCAAATCATTGGTAGTGCAATTTCATCTACTATAAAGATTAGAAGTGAGTTCGCTGAGTTTAAGGGGTATTTAGAGGAGTTATCTGCCATAGTTGATAGTTTTCATAGTTTGTATAAAGCTGTAATAGCTGTTAAGGAAAGTGGAGATATAAAGGCTGGTATAAAAGATTGTGATATTATAAGCCTTGTTATAAAGAGTAAATTTCCTCTATTAACTAAGATAATTAATAAATTATTAAGTACAATGGTAGAAATTAATGATAATAACAATGAGTTATTTAGAATGTTAAAGATTAAATATGCCAATAAAAACTATATTTTAATAAGTGGTGTAGAAGAATTAATTAAGGTTAAGACTTTGGCAGAAGAAAAAATAAAGGCCATAGAAGCTATGAAAGATATTAACTCCGATGCAACAATAGGATATATACAGGATTGTACAGTAATCTGTTCTGGAAGCATAACAGTAAATGGAAAAGGTATTTATAAATCCAATGTCTATGCAGAAAAGGGTATATATTTTACAGGAGAAGGTCAATGTGAGCTTCGAGGGGGAAAAATTAAAGCAGAAAATGAAATTAAGGTAAAGGTAGTAGGTTCCCCTTCAGGAGTTATGACGGAGGTAATAGTAGGTAAGGAAGGACATATTTATTGTGATATGGCTTACTTAAATACTAAGTTTATAGTTGGAAATATGGAAACTATAGTGGATGAAACATGCAAAAGTGTTCATGTATATATAGATAAAAATAGAGATTTAATCGTTGATAAGTTTAAAATTTAGGAGGTATAAAATTGGCAGAGGAATTTAAATTACTTATATTTAGATTAGGAGAGCAGTGCTTTGCGGCAGATATTAGAGAGGTGGAACGTATTCTAAACTATGAAGAGCCAACAAAAATTCCAGATTCACAGGATTTTTTAGAGGGAGTTATAAATTATCAAGATGGAATATTGCCAGTAATTAGCTTAGCTAAAAAATTTGGGATATATAATCTAGAAAGTAAGGAAAATAATGGATCAATAGTAGTTGCTAGAAATGAAGACGGTGCCATAGGAGTCATAGTAGAGGCTGTTAATGAAGTTATATCTATGAACTTGGATGACTTAGAGGATACTCCAGACATATCTTCTAACATATCTAAAAGATATGTTAAAGGGATAATAAAAGACAAAAATAAAAATACTATTATTTTGCTTTTAAATTTAAATGAACTTCTTTCAAAGGATGAAAAGGAGCAGATAGAAAGGTAAGCTATGGAATACAAGGAGATAAGAGTAGGCATCGCAGATTATAAAATAGCCAAATGCCCAGATAGACTTATGACAATTGGGTTAGGTTCTTGTATTGGCATTGCTATGATAGACAAAAAAAATGGGGTTGGAGGCCTTGCACATATTATGCTCCCAGACAGTGAAAAATTTAATAAGGTTGCAAATGAAATAAAGTTTGCGAATCTTGCAATACCTATTCTAATTAAAGAAATGATAGAAAATGGGGCAAAAGAAAAGGATCTAAGAGCTAAGATTGCAGGGGGGGCATCTATGTTTAACTTTGCAGATAGCAAAGTTAATATGGATATAGGTGCTAGAAATAGCATGGCAGTTAAGGACATATTAAAGGCTAGAAGAATACCTATAGATAGTGAAGAAATTGGAGGAACTAAAGGAAGAACAATAACCTTTGATACAGTAACAGGAGAACTGTATGTGAAAACTGTAGGAGAAGGGATTAAAGTTATATAGAAATTAATGATTGGAGTGATTACATATGGTACAGAAAATTTCAGTTATGGTTGTAGATGACTCCGCTTTAATGCGAAAGATGATATCAGATATGATAAACATGGAAGATGATATGGAAGTGATAGCCATTGCAAGAAATGGAGAAGACTTGCTAGAAAAGTTAAAAAATCAGGTTCCAGATGTTATCACCCTAGATATTGAAATGCCAAAGATGAATGGAATAGAGGCTTTGAAGAGAATAATGGAGTTAAAGATACCAACAAAAGTTATAATGATTAGTAGTTTAACTCAAGATGGTGCAGAGGTAACTATGGAATGTTTAGAAAATGGGGCTATAGATTTTGTACCTAAACCATCAGGTTCCATTTCTTTAAATATTAATGTGGTTAGAGAAATTTTGATTTCAAAAATAAGAGGTACTATATTTGTAAGAAAGCCGTCTACAATTAGTAGCACAAAAGATGTTGAACCAAAGGAAAGTAAAACAAGAGAAATACATAGAGTATCTACAGTTTTGAAAATCAGAGAAAGAAGTTCAACCCCTAAAGATATACGAAGTAAAGAAATAAGAAATAAGAAAGTTTCGGCAGTTGTAATAGGTGCATCCACAGGTGGTCCTAAAGCATTATTTAATGTTATTACAAATCTTCCGGAAAAATTGGGAGTTCCAATATTTGTAGTTCAGCATATGCCAGAAGGATTTACTAAGGCTTTTGCTGATAGACTTGATAAATTTTCTAAGGTTAAGGTAGTTGAAGCGAGGGAAGGTATGGTCATAGAAAAAGATGTTGTCTATATAGCACCTGGTGGTAAACATATGGAGATAAGTAGAAATAAATCTATAACCTTAAATTTAGAACCTCAAATTTGGGGAGTACGGCCCGCTGTAGACAAGCTATTTGTTTCAGGAGCTAAGGTCTATGGGGAGAACTTATTAGGTATTATTCTAACGGGTATGGGAAGAGATGGAGCCGATGGAGTTATAGAAGTGAAAAAAGTAGGTGGAGCTACTATTTCTGAAGATGAGTCTACTTGTATAATATATGGAATGCCCAAAGCAGCTTATGACACTAATATGATAGATGAAGTTATTCCACTTTATGATATTAGTAAACGAATAGCTAATATAGTACTGGGGGATGTGAAAAATTAATGGATTTTACAAAGTTTGAGAATTTCGTATTGAGAGAGTTTAAATTAGATTTATCTGGATATAAATCAGCTCAGTTACATAGAAGAATACTTACTATTATGTCTAGAGCTGGAGCCAAGGATTTAGATGAATATATGGTATTAATAAAAAAAGATAAGGTCATAAGGGAAAAGTTTTTGGATTATGTTACGATAAATGTAACAGAGTTCTATAGAAACCCACAAATATTTGAGGAGCTTCAAAACTTTATAAAAAGTGAATTACCTTACAATAGACCACTTAAAATATGGAGTGCAGCTTGTTCTATTGGAGCAGAGCCATATTCTATATCTATGATGCTAAAAGAGATGACGCCTAGTGTTAGACATAAAATATTAGCTACAGACATAGATACCAATATCCTATTAAAAGCAAAAGCTGGAGAATATATAAGTGGAGATGTTAAAAATATTCCTAAGTACCAGTTTCATAAATATTTTAAATGTGAGGGTGAAAAATTTATAATTAATAAAGAAGTAAAAGATCTAGTAACATTTAAAAAACATGATCTCATACTAGATAGTTATGAAGATGGTTTTGACATAATCGTATGTAGGAATGTAGTTATATATTTTACTAATGAGGTAAAAGAAAAAATTTATGAAAAGTTTTCGAGAGCATTAAATCCAGGAGGATTATTATTTATAGGTGCTACTGAAAGTATATATGGATATAAAAATTTTGGTTTTGAAAAACTTTCAACATTTATCTATAAGAAAATTTAAGGAGGGGTAACATGGACACTTCTCAATATCTATCTATGTTTTTAGAAGAGTCAAGTGACAATCTACAACTATTAAATGAATCATTACTTATATTAGAAAATAATTCTGAAGATATGGAAATATTAAATCAAATCTTTAGAGTTGCACATACCATTAAAGGGATGGCTGCCACCATGGGATATACTAAAATGGCAGAACTTACCCATAAAATGGAGGATGTATTATCCAAGTTTAGAGAGGGACAACTTAAAGTAACCCATGAAGTAGTAACAGTATTATTTAATTGTCTAGATATTTTAGAATCCATGGTAGGAGACATTACTGATGGAGGTGATGGAGATTTAGAAGTTAATAATATTGTAACTCAATTAGTAAGTATAGCAGAGGGAAATAATGATATACCAGATAAAGAAAGTTCATCTGAGGTAGAAGTTGAAAAAGACATAATGGATAATCAAGGTGGGATAGGAATAGACTTCAATGAATATGATATTGATACATTAAAGGAAGCTTTAAAGAATGACTTTAATACCTTCAATATTAATATTGGACTAGATAAAAATACTGTTTTGAAATCTGCCAGAGTGTTTACTTTATTTCAGAAGTTAGAGGAGTATGGAGAAATAATAAAATCAAATCCAAATCTTGAGGATTTAGAAAATGAAAACTTTGATTTTGATATTAAGTTAACATTTGTAACAAAAACTTCCTTAGAAACAATAAAAAATTCTATTGAAAAAATATCTGAAATTAGGGAAGTTGGAGTAATAGATATAGGGGATTTAGTAAGGCAAAGTAATACAAGCTCAAAAGAAGAAGAAAATAAAACTACCATAGATTTAAATCTTGATGAATATGATATTGATACTTTAAAAGAAGCTATAAAAAACAATTTCAATGCCTTTCATATTCATGTTGGACTTGATGAAAAAACTATTTTAAAATCTGCTAGAGCCTTTATTTTATTCCAGACTTTAGAGGAGCATGGAGAAATATTAAAGTCAAATCCAAAGCTTGAGGATTTAGAAAGTGAAAACTTTGATTTTGATATTGATTTAGTATTTGTAACAGAAACATCTCAAGAAATAATAAGTAAATCTGTTAATGGAATATCTGAAATAAGACAAGTTGAAGTAACAGATATAATCGGAATAATTAAAAACAGTAATGATATTAAAGGTAATTCTAATAGTGATGTTAAGGAAGTTGCTGCCACAAGTGTAGTTACTAATACTCAGGTTGAAGAATCTAAAATTAAAGAAAATTCTAGTAAAGTAGTAGAGCTAAAAGAATCAAAAAATAATCTTAAGGCTAAAACTGTAGAAACAGCACCAAAGACCACAGAACAAAATAAAAAACAATCTGCAAGACCTAAGAATAAGGGCGTTGGACAATCTGTTAGGGTTGATCTAGAAAGATTAGATAACTTTATGAATATGGTATCTGAGCTAGTAATTCATAGAACTAGATTAGAGCAAATAAGTGCTAACCATAAGATTGTAGAACTAAATGAAACTTTAGAAGAGGTAGCTAGAACTACTACTGATCTTCAAGATTTAGTTATGAAGATTAGAATGTTACCTTTAGATGTGGTATTTAATAGATTCCCAAGAATGATAAGAGACTTATCAATGGAACTAAATAAAGAGATTGATTTTGAAATTCAAGGTCAGGATACAGAGTTAGATAGAACTGTAATCGAAGAAATAGGAGAACCTTTAATACATTTACTCAGAAATGCTGCAGACCATGGAGTTGAATCAGCAGAAAAAAGGATTAGTCAAGGTAAACCGGCAGCAGGAAAGATAAAATTGATAGCTTATTCTGAAGGTACTAAGGCTGTTATAAAGGTAGAAGATGATGGTAGTGGTATCAATGTAGAAAAGGTTAAGGCTAAGGCAGAAAAAAGTGGTATTAATACTGAAGGTATGAGCGATAATGATATAAAAAATCTTATTTTTGCTCAAGGCTTTAGTACCAATGAAGTAGTTACTGATATATCGGGAAGAGGAGTTGGAATGGATGTTGTAAAAACAAAAATTTCAAGTCTTGGAGGAACAGTAGATGTATTTAGTGAAGAAGGAAAGGGAACCTCCTTTATAATAAAGTTGCCTTTAACTCTTCAAATAATTCAATCCTTACTTGTTAAGATTGGAACAGAGACTATGGCTATATCCTTAGGATTTATAGATAGAGTTATGGAATATAATCCAGATGAAATTAAAAGAACAAATAATAAAGAAATTGTGGTATATAATGATAAGGTGTTTAAATTAGTAAGAATTAATGATAAATTAGATATAGAAAGTAAGGATTATGGCAAAAAATATGTAATACTTGCAAAGGTTGGTGAAAATGAAGTTGCCTTAGTAGTTGATTCATTATTAGGACAAAAGGAAATAGTTATAAAAACCTTTGGAAAAATATTAAAATCCACAAAAGAATATATTGGAGCTACTATATTAGGTGATGGATTAGTAACCTTAATTTTAGATGTAGCGGCACTTATATAGGGGGAGAACTATGGAATTTACCGAGTTACAAATAGATGCATTGAGAGAGATAGGTAATATAGGTCTTGGAAATGCAGCTACAGCCATGGCGCAAATCTTAGGAAAAGAGATACAGATATCAGTTCCTAGGGTAAATGTTATTTCTTTAGAGGAGATTTTTGAAAGAGTAGATGAGGAAACTACAGTTTATGCAGTAATTGCAAGAGTTCTCGGAGAAGCTCCAGGAAATATTTTGTTTATGTTTGATACAGCTACTATGATGAAGATAGCAGAAATGCTAGTTGGAAAGCAAGAGGGAGAAGAGTTAAATGAAATGGGTTATTCAGCTCTTGGTGAAATAGGTAACATAATATTTGCAACCTATATGAATGCCATAAGTCAAATGACTAATTTAAGGCTATTCCCATCGGTACCAGCAGTAACAAAGGACATGCTTACAGCTGTACTTTCCACAACTTTCATTGAATCTGGTCAATTTAATGACTATGTATTAGATATAGAAACAGGATTTTCTCAAGAGAATGAAGACTTAAGAGGTGATTTTTATTTTATCCCAGCACCAGGGTCTTTAGAAAGAATATTAGAATCATTAGGATTAAATTAACGGAGGTTATGTAGAAAATGGCAAGAGTATTAATAGTAGATGACGCAACTTTTATGAGAATGATGGTTAAGGATATTTTAGAAAAGAATGGATATGAAGTTATTGGAGAAGCTAGTAATGGAATTAAAGCAGTGGAGATTTATAAGGCAGAAAAACCAGATATAGTAACAATGGATATTACAATGCCTGAGATGGATGGAATAGAAGCAGTTAAACAAATCAAGGCTTTTGATCCAAGTGCTAAAATTGTTATGTGCAGTGCAATGGGACAGCAAAGCATGGTTATGGATGCTATAAAAGCAGGAGCAAAGGATTTTATAGTAAAACCATTCCAAGCAGACAGAGTGCTTGAAGCTATAAAAAAAGTATTAGGATAGTATGGGAGGGATTTTAGTGCAAGTTGTGGTTTTTACAATAGGTGACGAAGAATTTGCAGTAGAGACAAGTAAAGTTCAAGGAATAAATGGACTAATGAAAATCACAAAGGTTCCCAAAGCAGAAAAATATATTAAGGGACTCATAAATTTAAGAGGAAGTATTCTTTCTGTATTAGATATCAATCTTCTTTTAGGGATGAATATAAGCGATGAGAATAATAATAACATTATAGTTTTAGAGTTAGATGGTGAACAGGTTGGAATAACTGTAGACCATGTAGAAGAAGTTATGAACGTAGAAGAAGAGATGATTAAAAGAGTTCATGAAGATAAAAATAAGCCTTTTATAAAAGGACTTATAAATCTTGAAAATCGAATATTAACTATGATTGATATTGATAAACTACTACAATAGACCCATTGGGTAGAAAGAGGTAGAATATGGCAGAAACCTTATCACAAAGTGAAATAGATGCACTTTTATCTGCCTTGTCTTCTGGTGACTTAGAACCAAGTGACATTGAGAAAGATGAAGAAAATGTTAAAATTAAAAATTATGACTTTAAAAGACCACAAAAGTTTTCTAAGGATGTTATTAGAGCGGTAGAAGTTATCCATGATAATTATTCAAGAATAGTGTCTAACTATTTAACGGCTCAGCTTAGAAGTAATGTTAAGGTGAAGATAGAAAGTGTAGAGCAAATAACCTATGAAGAATTTATACATTCTATTCCAAGCACCACTGTGCTTAACTTGTTTAGAATGCCTCCCCTTGATGGTCAAATAATATTAGAGACCAATGAGGAGTTTGTACTTAGAATATATGATGTTCTAGCTGGAGGAAGTGGAGACAAAAAGCCTAAATTTAAGGAACTCACAGATATAGAAAAAAACATTATTAAGCATGTTAATCAGGAGATGATTTCTAAGTTAAAGTTAGCTTGGGAAGATGTAATGGAGGTAGAACCAATTCTAGATAGTATAGAAACTAATCCAGCATTGAATCAAATTCTAGCTCCTAATGAGCCTGTAGCATTAGTAACTTTTAGTGTGGATATGTTTGATACAAGTTTACTTATAAATATATGTATTCCGTATCTTAGCATAGAAAAGGTTTTAGATAACTTGGTTATAAAAAATTGGTTCAGCACCGTAGATAATGAACAAGGTGAAGAGGTAAAAGCAACTATAAATAAAACTATAAAAAATGTAGATGTAGCAATGAAGGCTGTCCTTGGAGAAACGAAAATTTCCGTAAATGACTTCTTGAATTTATTTACAGGAGACATTATTACTCTAGATAGAAGCTACGATAGTACAGTTGATATTTATGTAGAAGATGAACTTCTATTTAAAGCTAAACCTGGCCTAAAGGCTAAGAATAAGGCAGTTCAAATAATTGAATATATAGACAGAGGAGTTGAGAATGATGGATAATTCGTTTCTTTCACAAGAGGAAATAGATGCACTTCTAAATGTAGATGGTGGTTCTTCAGAAAGTGAACCAGTTAATGAACCAGAGAAGGATTTATCAGATTTAGAAAAGGATCTATTAGGTGAAGTGGGAAATATATCTATGGGTACAGCAGCCACAGCACTTTCAGCTGTAGTTGGTAAACCTGTAAATATTACAACTCCAACTATAACAATTAGTACATTAAATAAGCTAAAAAAGAGCTTTAAAACACCTAATATAGTATTAGATGTTCAATTTGTTAGTGGAATAGTTGGAGGAAACCTATTTATAATAAATATTATAGATTCAGCAGTTATTGCAAACTTAATGATGGGTGGAGATGGAGTTGTGGAGCCACCAAGTGAACTTTCTGAATTAGAGATAAGTGCTGTTCAAGAAGCCATGAACCAAATGATAGGTTCAGCAGCAACTTCCATGGCAACTATGTTTAATAGAGAAGTAAACATATCACCGCCTATATCTTCTGTTTGTGATGAAAATTCAGAGGAGATATCTACAGATATCACTGCAGATGAAGAAATAGTAAATGTTTCCTTTAGAATGACAATAGGCGATCTAGTAGATAGTAATATTGTTCAAATATTACCAATTGCTACAGCAAAGAAAATTGTAAGTATTATGATGGGAACTGAGGATGAAGTAGCAGTATCAGAACTTACAAAGGTGCCAGCTGAAGTTGTAGCTGAGCCTAAAGAAATTTATATGAATAATGAAGAAGTGACCAATGAAACAGCTTCAAAGGAGACTTATAACAATGAAACTACTTACAGTGTTCAAGGTCAAGGAACTGTAGAAAATCGCTATCAAAGTCATGAAGAACCTGTTAATGTGAAGCAGGCAACCTTTGGACAACTAGAAGAAATTAGAGGTGCAGAAATGCCTAAAAATATAGACTTAATATTAGATGTTCCATTAGAATTATCAGTGGAGCTAGGTAGAACAAAGAAAAATATAAGAGATATCCTAGCCCTTACTAGAGGTTCTTTAATTGAATTAAATAAGCTAGCAGAGGAACCAGTAGATATTTTCATTAACGGTAAACGAATTGCCCATGGTGAAGTAGTTGTTGTAGATGAAAATTTTGGTGTTAAAATTACTGAAATAGCTAGTGGAGAGGATAGAGTAAAAAGTCTTTCTAAGTAAAGACTTTTTTTCTATTAATAAAAAATTAATAGGGTTGTAAAAATTTTACTTAAAAACCCTATAAACTTTGATTAAATAGATTCGAGTATAAAGGTAGAGAGAAATAGTTGGGAGTGAAATCATGAAAGTTAATAATGGAAATATTCACACTCTATATGTAAATAGCTATAAGACTAAAGAAAATGCTAAATCAGAAAATAGTAATGTAAACAAGGAGGCTGTTAAGGATACTTGTCAGCTTTCAGCTTTAGGAAAGAGCCTGAATAAATTAGCATTAGAAGAAGAAAGTGTCGGTATGAGTGATAAAGAAGTAGAAAAGATTAAAAGTAGAATTTCTAAAGGAACATATACTGTAGATTCACAGGTCTTGGCTAAAGCTATGATGGCATATGGGAAGGGTGGACAATAGATGAAAAACCAGCTTAAAGGAATATTAGAAGAAGAGCTAAAAGCAATAAAGGCTCTTACGGATATTTTAGAAGCTCAACATGAACTATTGGTTCTTCAAGATGTGTTTAAATTAGAAGCTATAACTAATGATATAGATGATTGTAGTAGAAACTTAGCAAGAGCTGAAGGTTTAAGAAGGAGCTTAACAGGAAAAGAGTCTATTAAAAAAATAGTAGAAGAAGTAAATGAAAAGGAAATTACTGATATATATGATGAAATCACTAAAGCTATTAATGCTTTAGTGATTCAAAAGGAAACTAATGAACTACTAATAAAACAAAGTCTTAGCTACACAAATTCTATGCTAGCTATGATAAGTCCTAAAAAAGAGCCAGTAGTTTATAATGGATATGGAAAAATAAAGAGATAAGGAGAAGATTATGTCAGGATTATTTGCAACATTAAATACATCAAAGGGTGGTATGTTTGCTCAACAGCAATATATCAATGTAACTAGCCATAATATTTCAAATGCTAATACGCCAGGTTTTTCAAGACAACATATTGTACTTCAAACAGCAAGACCTCAAACCATAGCAGGGGGCGTAGGACAAATTGGTACAGGTGTAACAGTAAGTTCCATTGAAAGAACAAGAAATCAGTTTCTTGATTTTCAAATAAGAAAGGAAAGCTCTCTTCTTGGCAATTATGGTGTTAGACAAGACTACTTATCAGAAATTGAAGGTATCTTTAATGAACCTTCTGATACTGGAATGTCAGAGCTTATGTCAGAGTTTTTTGATGCTTGGCAAACTCTTTCTAAAAATCCAGAAAAATCTGATGCTAGGACAGTAGTAGCTCAAAAGGCAAAAGCTTTAGCAGATGAATTGAATCATACTTATAAAAAGTTAAATGATACTAAGGATAATGCAGCTAAAGAAATACAAAGCAACCTTTTTGAGGTAAACACTATTCTTGATCAATTAAATTCTATAAATAAGGAAATTATAACTGTTACAATTGCAGGTAACAATCCTAATGACTTATTAGATAGTAGAGATTTACTTTTAGATGAGCTTAGTACAAAGTTTGGTATTGATACTAGAAACCAAATGCTTAATGGAATTACTTGTCAACCAGAAGATAATAAATCTATGAATTTAATAAGAAATAAGGATTCACAAGACATTAATAAATTAGGATTCGTAAATAAATTAACAAAAAATGCTGATGGAACCTACGATATAGAATATTATAAAAATGGAGATATGACTTCAGATAAGAATAAAGTTACTTTAACAGGAGTTACTCTTTCACAAGAGCAATATGAAAATTTAAATAATGGAAGGGTTCTTGTTACTGATGAAGATGGAAATGTAAATCTCACAGGTGGAGCATTAAATAATGATCAAATATTTAATCCATCTTCAGGAAGAATAAGTGGGCTTCAATCAATTCACGAAGATGCTGAAAGTTACATAGAACAAACTAATACCTTAGCAAAGACTTTAGCATTTGCGGTAAATGCTATTCATACAGAGGGAGTTCCAGCAGGTGAGCAGTATGCTTTCTTTGTTAATTCAGGAAATAACCCTCTTGATTACGATGGTATTACAGCAGGAAATATAACAATGAATTCAGATATTCTAAAAAATGTTATGTTAATTCAGGCTGGAGCAACTAAGGGATCAGGTTCCACTGATGGAGATAGAGCAGGAGCATTAGCGAGCCTAAGAGATTTTGGATTAAACATAGATAGTATTCAAAGTGGTAAGAAGAAGGATGGTTCAGTATATGACTATAAAGCTTTTGTAGAGGAACACTTAGGTACTACGGCTGAAGGCGATGTACCAAAGTTTAATACTATTTCTGGAGGAGTTAAGGTAGAGGGCTTCTTTAAGAATACTATAAATAAGTTAGGAGTTCAGTCTGAGGAAGCTACTAGAATTGTTAAAAACCAAAATACTTTGTTAAAGGGACTTGTTGAAAGAAGGCTTTCAACTTCAGGAGTATCCTTAGATGAGGAAGCTATAAATCTTGTGCAATTCCAACATGCCTTCCAAGCTAATGCAAAGGTAATAACAACAGTAGATCAATTGTTAGATGTGGTAATTGGTCTAGTTAGGTAAACAGATAAGAAGTTGAGGTGATAAAATGAGAATAACTCATGGTGTAATGGTTAATGGCTTTTTAGGTGATATGAATACTAACTTAAATAGCTTGAATAAAATACAAAAACAATTAAATACTGGTAAGGTATTTTCAAAACCTTCAGATGACCCTTTTAGAGTGGCAAGGTCCATGCAGATGTATTCAGAAATAAATGCTAACAAGCAATATAACACAAATATAAAGGATACTATAAACTGGATGGATACTACGGACACAGCTCTAAGCAATGGTACTAAGTGTCTTCAGAGAATAAGGGAACTTATGGTATCTGCAGGAAATGCTGCCTATGGTTCATCAGAACTTACTGCTATTAAAGAAGAGATAAATGAGAGAGTAGCAGAATTTGGACAGATCTTAAATACAAGCTTTGATGGAAAATATATCTTTGGTGGTAAGGATGGAGCGTCAAAGCCAGTAGAGGTAAACTTAGATGGTGTAACAGGTGAAAATTCTATAAGTATAGCAGGAAATGAAAATATTATTAATAAGTCTTTAAAAGTAGAGATTTCTTCTGGAGTTACAGTGGATTACAACATAAATGCAGTAGAAGTTTTAAAATTTAAAGATGCTAATGGGAATGTGGTAGATGGTGCCGGAGTACCAACAGGTGAAATGGATGTAATGAAATTCTTTGATGACCTTCTAAATAACTTAGGCGATGTAAATGGAAAGTCTAAGGTTATAGGAGAGAACTTAGATCAAATAGATAGCATTATAGAAAATATGCTTAGTATAAGTGCCAAGGTTGGTACTGTACAAAATAGGATGGAAAGTGCTAAGGATTTAAATACAGCACAAAATGAAAACCTTACAGAAATACTATCANNCTAATGAAGATATAGATTTCATGGAAAAGAGTATGGAGATGGCAGTAGCTCAAACTATATACGTAGCCTCTCTACAAACTAGCTCCAAGGTACTTCAGCCATCAATTCTAGACTTTTTATAGAGAATTGTAATCTATGAAAATTCTTTTCCGTGCCAAGATAAGTGCTTGAAGCAAATTTTTCATTAAGAAACTCTAAGTTTACGCTTTTGTAAAATTACCTACCCTCACTATTCGCCATCGTGGCTCAGTGTTCGGCTCTTGCTGTCCATGGCAAGAGTTACGGTAATTTCACAACGCTGCAACTAAGAGTTTCTAAAATCAAAATTTTATTGCTTCTGCGTTACTTATCCTTGTTACTACAAAGAATTTTCAAAGGTAAAAAGTTGTAAAAATAGTGATAGCTGGTAAGCTGTAACTAATAGGGATAAGAGGTGTGATGATGACGTTAGAGGAAAAAGCAAGTAATATTATTACCTTTAATAATGGGTTACCTGGGTTTGAGAGTTTGAAAACTTTTGTACTTGAGGATATAGAAGGGTCAGAGCCTTTTAAGATGATTAAGTCTATAGAGGATGAAAATATAGGTTTTGTTACTATAGTTCCCTTTGATTTCAAAGTGGATTATGAGGTTAAGTTAACGGAGGCTGTTATAAATTCTCTTAAAGTAGAAGCTCCTGAGGATGTGTTGATTTTAAATACGGTGACTCTTAATAGTGATGTTAAGAAGATTACTACTAATTTGAAGGCTCCTATTATAATAAATTTGAAAAATAACTTAGGGTATCAAATGATTCTAGATAGGGAAAACTATAGCATTAAACATCCCTTAATAAAGGAGTGATAGTATGCTAGTGGTAACAAGAAAACCAGGTGAAGGAATTAAAATTGGAGACGACGTAGAGATAACTATAGTTAAAATTGATGATAACTCTGTAAAGGTATCTATCAATGCACCTAAGGAAGTTAAAATATTAAGAAGTGAGCTTTATAAAGAAGTAGGAGAAGAAAATATCAATGCTTCTAAAATAAACATGGAGCTATTATCTAAAATAAAAAAATAATTTAGTCTATAACCCCCATATAGTTAAATATTTAGCTATATAAATATAAAATTATATAGCTATAAAACTATTTAACTATTTAACTAGTTGTTGTCATAGTGCGGGGCTGAGAGGTTAAATATAAATATCAGGGAAGATAATTAATATAATTTACCGAAACATTTATTATAAAATATTATAATTTGGGGGAATTAATATGGAAGTGAATAGAGTTAATGTTGGAAGAACCATGGAAGGTGTAACTCCAGCAAGAGAAGTTCAACGTGTTTCAGAAAATAATGCAACTACACAGGAAACTACAGATAAAAATCAAAATTATAAATTAGAAGAGATTCATAAGGCTGTAGATAAACTTAATAAATTTATGGAAGATGAAGATATCCATGCAGAGTATGAGGTACATGATAAATTTAATCAAGTTATGATAAAAATAGTAGATAATAAAACAAAGGATGTATTACTTGAAGTACCACCAAAAAAAATCCTAGACATGGTTGCTAAAATGTGTGAAATGGTGGGGATACTTGTAGATAAAAAGGCCTAAACTGGAGGAGATAAAATGTATAATGCAGGTGCTAATGCATATAATGCGTATAAAAATAATAGTGTAAATTATGCTTCTAAGGATCAATTGTTATTAATGCTTTTAGATGGAGCTGTAAAATTTTCTAAAATAGCTAGACAAGCTATTTTAGATAAAGACATTATCAAAAGTCATGAAAATCTTGTAAAGACTCAGGATATATTTACAGAACTTATG
Source organism: Clostridium sp. UBA6758 (assembly GCA_002453475.1). Classification (GTDB taxonomy): domain Bacteria; phylum Bacillota; class Clostridia; order Clostridiales; family Clostridiaceae; genus Clostridium_J; species Clostridium_J subterminale. The sequence goes on from DKGY01000013.1 coordinate 37,193, forward strand.
ATTACCTTAGATCAAAATGCCGGTGAATGGGCTGTAAATATGTATAAGGTATATGAGTTTATAAAAGAAAGACTTTTCCAGGCAAACTTAAAAAAGGATGTAAAGATACTAGATGAGGTTATGCCCTTAATAGAAGAGGTAAGGAATACTTGGCATGAGGCCTATGAAGTTTCAAAAAGAAAGAAATAAGGAGGAGTAAATATGAGGATAACAGGACTTGCAACAGGGATGGATATGGATAAATTAGTTAAGGAAACCATGCAACCTTATAGAATTAAGATTCAACAACAACAACAGCAAAAGGAAATACTAGAGATAAAGCAACAACTTTACAGAGATGTAATTAAGGAGTCAAGAGAGCTTTATAATAAGTATTTTGATGTGGCAAAAACAGATAGTTTACTTTTAAGTAAGAACTGGTCAACAGTAAAATTTCAATCTTCCAATGAAAATGTACTGACTGTAACTGGTGGGAGTGATGTAAAGCCAGGAAACTATGCAGTTACAGGAAACACAGCCACATCAGCTAAATCAATAGTTACAGAGGGAATAGATGTAGGTAACAATCTTGTGATAAATGGAAAAGAATTTACGCTACACGGTGATACAGCAAAATTAAGAGCTGAGAATTTAAATAAAGAATTAAAAGAAGCTGGAATTAATGTATCTGTTAGATATAGCGATTTTGCAGGGACAGAAGCTGGAAATCAAAGCGGATTTATCTTTGAATCTACAGTTTTAGGTAAGGATAGTACCTTTACTATTGGAGGAACAAGCTCAACAATAGGAGCGATAGTAACTGGAATAGATGCAACAGCATCAACCGTAACTGGGTTTACAGTTCAAGATTTAAAAGATGCTAATGGTAAAATAAATATAAATGGTGAAATTATAACTATAGATATTAAAGACGAGTATGTTAATGATGATATAGAGAAATTACTACAAAGTAAATTGAGTGAAAAAAAATTAACTGCTGAAATTGCTGAAAATGGTGATATTACTTTTAGTAGTAAAGTATTAGGAAATGCAGTGGAAGATCCTAATATAGAGATAAATGGTAATATAGGAACTTTTACTAAAGGAATTAATGGTGAGAAGACTACTAATACAGTTGCTTTAGATAGTATAAAAAATCAAAAAATATCTATTAATGGAAATGTTATAGATATGTCTAAAGCAGTAGCGGGACAAGAAGTAGAATATTTAAATAAAGTACTGAAAGAACAAAATATAAATACAACTGCTAAATTAGATGAAAGTGATCCAAGTAAGGTTATATTAACATATAATTTAGCTGGAGATGATTATAAAGTTGATATGAGCATATTAGACACTTCAACTAGTACAGCAATGATATCACAAGGTAGAGATTCATCAATAGTAATAAAGGATGATAAGGGCGGAGTATATACGCATACTGGTATTTCTAATACTATAACTTTAGACGGAATGACTTTTAAATTTACAGGGGAAATACCAGAGAATGGTACAATAAATGTAAATGGTAAAAATGATGCTGCTGGAGTAAAGGATAAGGTTGTTAATTTTATAAATGATTATAATAAGCTTATGGAAAAGCTTAATACCTTAACTACAGAAAAAAGAAATAAAAACTATTCGCCATTAACAGACGAACAAAAGAAAGAGTTATCTGAAAATGAAATAAAAGCTTGGAATGAAAAGGTTAAGCAAGGACAACTATACAAAGATTCTGATGTGTCAAGAATAGCAAATTCTATGAAAAGTGCAATGAGAGGTCTTGTAGCTGGGGTAGATGGAAATCTAAAGAAATTTGGAATTGAACCTGTGGCAGACTATCAAGGTACTAAAAATGGAACTTATACCATAGATGAGACAAAACTTACAGAAGCTCTAGAAAACAACTCAGAGGAAGTAATGAAGCTTTTCATAGGCACTCCTACTGTAGTAGAAGGAATGTCTGATCAAGAAAAATTTAATAACACAGGAATTGCCCAAAGGATAAAATCTGTGATTTATAATGAAACTGTAACTACATCTTCAAAGATTATAAAAAAAGCTGGTATAGAAGGAACTGCTTCTGTAGGTAATAATGAATTAACAAAATCTATAGAAAAGTATGAAAGAAAAATGAAGGATATGGAGATAGATTTTTCAAGAAGAGAACAACAGCTTTACTCAAAGTGGGCAACTATAGAAAGTATGATGAATAAATTAAACTCTCAACAAAGTTATCTAATGTCTCAGTTAGGAATGGCATAGACTATGGAATTAAGAGAACTATTGTTAAAATATAAAGATATTACTGAAAATTTTATTAAAGCTTTAGAAAATCAAGAATATGAATTCTGTGGTGAAGAACTTTTAAATAAAAGAGAAGAGCTTTTAGGCGAATTGAAGAGTATGTCTTTTGATAAGGATGAGTTTGTGAAAATTTCAAAGGAAATAGATTTAATGAATTTGGAAGAGAAATCTTTTAAGTTACTTAATATTGAGAAAAGTAAAATTAAAGAAGAGATTTTTAATTTGAAAAAAAACCATAATGCAGTTAAGTCCTATGGATTTAATTTAAAAAATTTTAATTTTATTAATGAAGAAGTATAAAGCAAAAGAAAAAAACTTCGATATATTTAGTATAAGGATTTAAATAATATATTAATTAGAAAAGATTTAAAAAAGATATAAAGTTAATATATAACTAATTCGAATATGAAATTATAAGGCTTAAGCAAAAGTTTTATATATAGAAATCTATTACCTAAGGGTAGTATTTCTAAACATCATTGATTAATGGTAAAAAATATATAAAGGACAAGGATGTCCGCAAAAATCAAGGAGGAATATAAAATGATAATTAATCACAATATGAATGCATTAAATGCACACAGAAACATGGGAATNNTCAGGTTTAAGAATAAACAGAGCTGGAGATGACGCTGCAGGACTAGCTATATCAGAAAAAATGAGAGGACAAATCAGAGGATTAGAGCAAGCATCAAGAAACTCTCAAGATGGTATCTCATTAATTCAAACAGCAGAAGGAGCTTTAAATGAAACTCACAACATTCTTCAAAGAATGAGAGAGCTTTCAGTACAAGGTGCTAATGATACAAATGTATCAGTAGACAGAACAGCTATAGAAACTGAGTTAAATCAATTATCATCTGAAATAGATAGAATCGCTAGCCAAACTCAGTTCAACAAGCAAAGCATATTAGCAAATACTTCAACAGGTAAATATTCAAGTAGGAGCTAATGCAAGTCAAAAAATTACTATTTCATTAAAAACTATGAATACTGCTGCTCTTAAAATAACTGCAGCAAGTTTAAAAGTTACATCTACAACAATAGCTAATGCGTTAACAACTGTATTAGATAAAGCTATCGAGGGTGTATCAACTCATAGATCTGATTTAGGAGCTCTACAAAACAGATTAGAACATACAATAAGCAACTTAAATAATACATCAGAAAACTTAACAGCAGCAGAATCAAGAGTAAGAGATGTTGACATGGCTAAAGAAATGATGAACTTCTCTAAAAATAATATTCTTAACCAAGCTGCACAAGCAATGCTTGCACAAGCAAATCAACAACCACAAGGTGTTCTACAATTACTAAGATAAGTGATACTCTAAATCTATGATTTAGTTATTGGGAACTTACTCGGCGACCAGAAGGGAGTCGAGTTTCCTTTATAATGAGCATAAATATATTATTTAGTTAGTAAAGTATAGAAACATAAAAAGGACAAGGATGTCCGTAGAAATCAAGGAGGAATATAAAATGATAATTAATCACAATATGAATGCATTAAATGCACACAGAAATATGGGAATGAACACAACAGCAGCAGGAAAATCAATGGAAAAATTAAGTTCAGGTTTAAGAATAAACAGAG
>DKGY01000014.1:0-4958 GCA_002453475.1 Clostridium sp. UBA6758
ATTATAGAAGTTACAACTCCTGATCCTACTGTTCTTCCACCTTCTCTGATAGCAAATCTTAATCCTTCATCCATTGCGATTGGAGTGATTAAGTCAACGTTCATGTCAATGTGGTCTCCTGGCATTACCATTTCCATTCCATCTGGTAATTTGATTGATCCTGTTACGTCTGTTGTTCTGAAGTAGAACTGTGGTCTGTATCCATCGAAGAATGGTGTATGTCTTCCGCCTTCTTCTTTCTTAAGTACGTATACTTGACCTACAAACTTAACGTGTGGATGTACTGATCCACTTTTTGCTAATACTTGACCTCTTTGGATATCTGTTCTTTGTACTCCTCTTAATAGAGCTCCGATGTTATCTCCAGCTTGTGCTTCATCTAGAAGTTTTCTGAACATCTCTACTCCTGTACATACTACTTTTCTCTTATCTTCTGATAATCCAACGATTTCGATTTCATCTCCAACTTTTAGTATTCCAGTCTCAACTCTTCCTGTTGCTACTGTTCCTCTTCCTGTTATTGTGAATACGTCCTCTACTGGCATTAAGAATGGCTTATCTGTTGCTCTTTCTGGAGTTGGGATATAGCTATCTACTGCTGCCATTAAGTCCATTATGCATTGTGTTGCTGCTTCATCTGTTGGGCTTTCTAATGCTTTTAATGCTGATCCTGTTACTATTGGAATATCGTCTCCTGGGAAGTCATACTCAGATAATAACTCTCTGATTTCCATTTCTACTAATTCTAATAATTCTGGATCATCTACCATATCTGCTTTGTTTAAGAATACAACTATGTATTGTACTCCTACTCTTGATGCAAGAAGGATGTGCTCTCTTGTTTGAGGCATTGGACCATCTGCTGCACTTACTACTAGGATTGCTCCGTCCATTTGTGCCGCTCCTGTAATCATGTTCTTAACATAGTCTGCGTGTCCTGGACAATCAACGTGAGCATAGTGTCTTGTTTCTGTTTGATACTCAACGTGTGATGTATTGATTGTGATTCCTCTTTCCTTCTCTTCTGGTGCTTTATCTATATCAGCATAGTTGAATGCTTCTGCATATCCTCTATTTGCTAATACTGTTGTTATTGCTGCTGTTAATGTTGTTTTACCGTGGTCTACGTGTCCTATTGTTCCAATATTAACGTGCGGTTTGCTTCTTTCAAATTTTTCCTTTGCCATTTCTTATTCCTCCTTAATTAGAAAATAATTATATTTTCACTTTTTTAATGTAAACTTATCCACGTGTGTTGCAAAATAACTGGAGCTCATAACCGGGATTGAACCGGTGACCTCCACCTTACCAAGGTGACGCTCTACCTACTGAGCTATATGAGCATTCAATACATAATGTATTCATTTTAAAATAATTTTGTCAGTTTCTTATTATATATGATTTTCTTTTGTTTGTCAATACGGTTTCATCTTTGTTCTAAACACTTTTCAAGTTTACGTTTTACCCTCTGAAGTGCATTATCAATAGATTTTGCCTGCCTATCTAAATCACTGGCAATTTCTTGATAAGATTTACCATCAAGATAAGAATTTAAAACTTCCATTTCTAATCCTGACAATACTTCTTCTATCTTACTTTCTATACTCTCCATCTCTTCCCTATCTATTATCAATTCTTCTGGATCAGATACCCTTATACCTGATAATATATCTAATAGAGTTCTATCTGATTCTTCGTCATATATAGGCTTATTCAGTGATATATAAGTATTCAGTGGAATATGTTTTTGTCTTGTGGCAGTTTTTACAGCAGTTATTATCTGTCTTGTTATACATAACTCTGCAAAAACTTTAAAAGATGCTAACTTATCATCCTTAAAATCTCTTATAGCTTTGAATAAACCAATCATACCTTCTTGATATATATCTTCTTTGTCTGCTCCAATCAAAAAATATGATTTTGCTTTAGCTTTCACAAAGTTCTGATATTTACAAAGAAGATATTCTAAGGCTCTATTATTTCCTGACTTAGCCATAGCTACTATCTCTTCATCTTTTTTATCCGTAAATATGGAGTTTAACTCATCATTGCCACCTGTATTTCCCAACAATATCCCCTCCAAAGCATAAATGACCTTAATTAGAATTATACATTAACAAAATTTAGATAGTCAAGATATATTATCGGCTTCTCCTTATCTTTTCTAGCTTTTCTGCTATTTCTTTATCTATAGCTTCTTCAAAAAGATTTTTATTGTGAAAACTCTTATTTTCACACTGCCTAGATATCTTTCTATTTGCTTCCTCGATCCAACTGTAAAACTCTAGAGATGACACTCTATTTGCACCTCTTTGAAATATTAGTTGTTGCTCTAGAGAGTCAGAGGTTACAACATATACCTCTGATTTTCTCCCTATATGGTTTACAGTCCTCTCTATATAACTATCCGCAGTTTCATCATGCTTTGTGAAAACTATAGTCAAATTCCCTTTTCTATCCTTCTTTTCTATACTTCCCTTTACCATATGTGCATCAAATACCAGTGTTATTCTGCATCCTTTAAAGGCTGCATAGTTAAGAAGTAAGTCAATAAGCTTATTTCTTGCAGCTTCGTAACTATAGTCCTTTATAGTATTTAATTCTGGCCAGCTATTAATTACATTATACCCATCCACAAAAATTTGCTTCAACTCTATACCCCATTTACTCTACTTCAATCTTTGTTTTAATATTTCATAGGCTATCATTCCACATGCTACTGATGCATTTAATGAATTAACCTTTCCTACCATAGGTATTTTAACCAATACATCACACTTTGATTTAGTTAGCTTTGAAATACCCTTTCCTTCACTTCCTATAACTAAAGCTATAGGTCCTTTTAAATCTGAATCGTAACAGTATTGAGTCCCATGCATATCTGCTCCATATACCCATACCCCAGATTCCTTCAGTTCATCTATAGCTACATTTATATTTGTAACTTTAGCAATTTTTATATATTCTGTAGCTCCAGCCGAAGTTTTATAAACAGTAGGTGTAACTCCTACATTTTTTCTTTTTGGAATTATTATCCCATGCACTCCACAAACTTCTGCTATTCTTATTATAGAACCAAAATTATGAGGATCTTCAATTTCATCTAATACTAATATAAACGGGTCCTCCCCTTTTTCCTTAGCGTTATTAATTATATCTACTATACCACAATAATTATATGGAGTTACTATTGCAATTACCCCTTGATGTGCAGCCGTTTCACTTATACCATCTAATTTTGCTCTATCCACATATTTAACTACTACGGATTTTTCTTTAGCTAACGCTGTAATTACACTTATAGATCCTTTAGTATCTCCTTGTGCTATCATTATATATTCTATAGTTCTATCAGATTTTAGAGCTTCAATGACTGCATTTCTACCTTCAATCATATCTTCTCTTGAGGTTGCATTGAAATTTTCAGCTTTTACATTACTTTGTATATTTTCATTTCTGTAGGACTGATTATTTCTTCTTTCACTATTTATATCACCTACAAATCTATTGTTATCTCTTCTATTTTTCCCTATACGCTTAGGCCTAGCACTTTTACTACCTTGTCTTTTATCTTCCATCCTTATATCACTCCTATTATCTATTCCTATATTTATTTACATTTTTATATAGATAAGTACTTATTCCTTATTTCTATAGCCTTACCGCAAGTCATAGCTCCTTCTGAACAGCTTCCCTTTACACAACTAGGACCGCATCCGTCAAATAAATTCGGTGCTACTTTTTTTACTTCCTTAACCATGGCATCTGCTAAATCTCTTATTTCCCATTGAGCTCTCATACAGCATCTATGACTAAAGAAATGCATAAGCTCTCTAGCATTCATTGTAACTACAATTTTAGTTGCACATGCATTAGGAAATACCTATCTAGCATCTTCAATAGCACTTTTTTCAGCTTTGGATTTTAATGATTTCAGCTCTTTTTCTGTAATTTCTTCACACTTTTTTCTTGCTTTATGTTCTTTAATATATACATCTAAATTAGAAACTTTAAGCACTTCCACTAATTTATCATAGTCTTCTTGATCTTTTCTCATAGCCTCTATAAAGATAGCCTTACATTTTTCATCTTTTGCTATAGATGGTGGAATTATATATTCAAAAGCATCTAGCTTAACATATCTTTGACTTTGCTGAGAATAAGAAGCCACTCTATGTCTAACCAATTGATGCGTTAAGCTTCTGGATACACCTTCAATACCAAAAGTAAAGCTTACATGTTCAACTGGAGAGTTATGACCATAACTATTCAACATTTTTATAAATTTACTTGTAGTTTCTTCATCTAATCCTTCTGTTATTTCCTCAATTCCTACTGAACTATAACATAATTTAGCTGCTGCAGCTACTACTTTTTCTGGATTTGGAGTAAACTCCAAAAGTTTAACCTTTATCATTATTATCACTCATTTCAATAATTTTATTAAGTATACAATTTAATCTTTCATTTTTTCCGGCAATATATAAATAGCCTATAACAGCTTCAAATCCTGTTGCCCACCTATATTCACTAACATCTGCATTTTTAGGAGCACTAGATTTAGTATTTCTTCCTCTCTTAAAAACTGACAGTTCATCTTCATCAAACATATCTAAAATTAATTTTGCATAATTACTCTGTGATTTTGCTTTAACATAATTAACAGTTTTTAGATGTAACTGCTGTACTTTTGAGGATTTATTTTCACCAACTAAATAGGTTCTTATAAATACTTCATATACAGCATCGCCTATAAATGCAAGAGTTAAAGGGTTTATTAAATGTGCTTCTTTTGCACTAAATTTTTCTTTCAATAAATCAAATTCCATATTTTTCTCCTTAATGAGATAAATCCTATTCTAATAATTAAACATAATCATTATATATTTTCAAGATTTTATAGTCAAATCTATCTTTTTCCTAGTACAATTCTTGTTAATAAATTATTAAAAAATATA
>DKGY01000014.1:4999-23565 GCA_002453475.1 Clostridium sp. UBA6758
AACAACTAGTTATATAGTTATATAGTTTTCTATTAACATATATAAATAGTTTAATATATAACTATTTATTATATGTTAATATAAATTCTCTCCAAATTTTATCACTTTGATTAACCACAGAGCCTTCTAATAAACCAATATTAAAAATTATAGTAAAATAGGACTATATTTTATTAATACAGTCCTATTTACTTACAATGAAATAATTTACCTTATACAAAATAATTTACTTTATAATAAATAATTAAAATTTTAAATTATTTGCTAAAAATTCTTTTTCTATTCTACATACTACATCTTCCATATTCACTTCTTCAATATCTTGACTTTTTCTTAGCTTAAATTCAACTATATCTTCTACTATTTTTTTACCTACTGTTACTCTAATTGGAATTCCGATTAAATCAGAATCCTTAAACTTAACTCCAACTCTTTCATTTCTATCATCTAAAAGTACATCTATTCCTCTTGACTTTAGGTCTTCATAAATTTTCTCTGCCATCTTCATTTGTTCCTCATTCTTAACATTAGCAGGCATTATTATTACTTTATATGGTGCAACAGCCATTGGCCAAATGATTCCATTTTCATCATGATGCTGTTCAATTATAGCTGCTACAGTTCTATTAACACCGATTCCATAACATCCCATTACTAAAGGTACAGACTTACCATTTTCATCTAAATAGTTAGCTCCCATGGATTCTGAATACTTAGTTCCAAGCTTAAATATATGCCCAACTTCTACACCTCTTCTAATGTTTATTGGACTTCCACACTTAGGGCACATGTCTCCCTCTGATACAAGCTTATAATCCCCTACTATACCTTTAAAGTCTTTTTCATGATTTACATTTTCATAATGATATCCTGTATCATTGGCACCAACTATGAAATTGCTCATTCTAGTAACTTCTTCATCCACAAGCAGTATATCTACTTTTAACCCAATTGGACCTGCAAATCCTATTTCTGCTGATGTAGCGTTTAACACTGTTTCTGCATCAGCCATTTCTAGTTCCATGACTCCACCTAATGCATTAGAAACCTTTGTTTCATTTAAACTTCTATCTCCTCTAACCATTACCCCAACAACTTTATCATCAGCTTTATATATTAGAGTTTTTGCAAACTTCTTATCATTAGTATTAAAGAATGCTACTAGTTCCTCTATTGTTCTTACATTAGGAGTTTCTGTCTTTTTTAACTCCTGTTCTACTTCTCTCTCTACTTCTTCTAACTTAGATGTAGCCTTTTCTGTATTAGCAGCATAGTTACATCTAGTACAGAAAGCTATTTCATCTTCTCCTATATCAGATTTAACCATAAACTCTGCTGAACCTGACCCTCCCATAGCTCCTGAATCTGCTTCAACAGCGCTAAATTCTAAATCACATCTAGTAAATATCTTATTATATGCTTCATACATCTTCATGTAAGATACATCTAATCCTTCATTATCTTTATCAAAGCTATAGGCATCTTTCATTATGAATTCTCTTGATCTCATAACTCCAAATCTAGGTCTTCTTTCATCTCTATATTTTGTTTGAATTTGATAAAGATTTAATGGTAATTGTTTATAAGATTTAATTTCATTTCTCGCTAGATCTGTAAATACTTCTTCATGGGTTGGTCCAAGACAAAAATCTCTTCCATTTCGATCTTTAAGCCTAATCATCTCTGGTCCCATTACATCCCATCTTCCAGATTCTTGCCATAGATTTGCTGGTATAAGTGCAGAAGCTAAAAATTCTTGAGCACCTGCTCTATCCATTTCTTCTCTAACTATATTTTCTACATTTTTTAACACTCTAACTCCATTTGGCATGAAAGTGTATATTCCTGTAGCTGATTTTCTTATCATTCCAGCTCTTAACATAAGTTGATGGCTTGCTATCTCTGCTTCACCTGGAACTTCTCTTAGTGTACTTATTAACATCTTTGATAACTTCATCTTCCATTCACCTCGTAATTATATTTATTAATAAAAAAATAGAACCCACCCTAATTAGGGCGAATTCTATCGCGGTACCACCTAAAATTTATACTTCATTTCATAACGGCTCATGCCGGTAGTTAAAACTACTGCTCAGAAGCAGGTTCAAAACGTGTGAAAATCTTTCAGCCGGTGAATTTTCTCTCTGTGGGTGTGTTTCTACTATTCTTCCTCATCACATATTAATATTAAATTTTAATAAATATCATTATATCATACATATTTAAATATTGCCTACATATTTATATTTTATTTTTATTTTTTAAAATATTTTCTCCAATTATCATATCTTCTGGAGTTGTAAGCTTTATATTTAAATAACTACCCTCATAAAGATATACCTTCTTATTAAATTTTTCAACAATCATAGCATCATCAGTAACTTTCTCTTTAGTCTTTCTTAATTTTTCATGACAAAATAATATTATATCATACTTAAAACACTGAGGAGTTTGAACTATGAAAGTCTCCTCTCTATTTAAGGTTTCCTTCGCAAACCCTTCTTTATCCTTAATTTTTATAGTATCCTTTGATTTAACTCCACAGGTACATGCACCATATTTTTTAGCATTAATAACACCATCATTTATTATATCGTCAGTAACAAATGGTCTAGCCCCATCATGAATTAGTACTACGTCACAGGGTTCTATTGCCTTTAATCCATTGTATACAGAGTCTTGTCTTTCCTTACCACCTTTTACTAAAGCTCTAACTTTTTTAAGGTCATATTTTTTAATTATATTTTTTTTACAGTACTCCATCTCATCTTCGGCACACAGAACTATAATATCATCTATATTTTCATTGTCAGAAAAAGCCTTTATAGTATGATATAGTACCGGTTTTCCTGCCAAAGTCAAAAACTGCTTGTTTACATTTGCTCCCATTCTTTTTCCTTGTCCTGCAGCCAATATTATCGCTGTATTTTTTCTCATAATTCCTCCAATAAATTAACCTTAAACTAATCATAATTAGCGCTTAGATTTTTCTTAGTAAAAAACTATTGCTCCTTTGGTTTTGCAAATATCATTCTTCCCGCTGCTGTTTGAAGTACTGAAGTAACTACTACCAATATATTTTCACCAATATATTTTCTACCTTCTTCAATGACAATCATAGTTCCATCATCTAAATATGCGACCCCTTGACCTGATTCTTTTCCATCTTTAATTACCTGTGTTTTCATAACTTCTCCTGGTAGCAAAACAGGTTTTACAGCATTTGCCAACTCATTAATGTTTAATACAGGCACTCCCTGAAGCTCTGCAACTTTATTTAAATTATAATCATTAGTAATTACCTTTCCACTTAATAATTGAGCAAGTTTAAGTAATTTAACATCTACTTCCTTAATATCTTCAAAATCACCTTCCCATATTTCTACATCTATACTTAACTCTTTCTGTATTTTGTTAAGTATATCTAATCCCCTTCTTCCTTTTGTCCTTTTTAAAGAATCTGAGGAATCTGCAATATGCCTAAGCTCATCTAAAACAAAGGTTGGAATTACTAAAGTATTTTCAATAAAACCACTTTGGCATATATCAAATATTCTTCCATCAATTATAACTGATGTGTCTAGCACCTTAGGGCTTAACTTATCACTAACATTCTTTGTCTTACATTCTTTATTAGCTCCAGGTTTTTTAAAGCTTGTAAACACATGTATAATTTCATCCTTTTTTCTTACGCATATATCTGCAAATAGTACAGTAATTATTACCGTTACAATAACGGATATTATGGTTATTATTATTGAATCCACTCTAATAAGCACAGATAATAATACTGATATTATAAGTCCAATTAAAGCTCCTATACCTGCAAATACAATATCTACTATTGGAATCTTTTGAGCAGACCTTTCTAAGTATTCCATAGCTTTAACAATTCCTGAATTTATAAAAGGCGAAATAAAATAAAATATAAGTCCGATAAAAATAATACATAATACAACAAATATTATTGAAATAAAGCCTGTATTGTTTATTCCTAACTTAGGTAAAAGTTCCGTAGAATTTCCCCATGCACCTAAAAAATATCCTAATGTTCCTCCTATTAAGGTAAACAAACCCCTTAATATTTTCTTTAACACCACAGCACCTCCTTGATTTTTTTAACCTATATTGTGATTATTTACAAATTTTCTCCATAATATCCTACTAAATTAAATATATATTATCACTAATTACATTTCAATGGATTATTAGAATATTAACTAAAATTTGATTAACTATATATAATATTAACATTTTAAATATTTGATATTCTAAATGAATAATTTAAAAATTATTTTAAAAATAGAAATGATGAATATGAAAATTATATTTCTTAATTCTCACATTTTCTACATTTTGTCATAAAATAAATTATTAACAGTAAAATTACCCCCTATGAATAATAGTAATATTGATATATTATATAAATAAAGGTATTCCAAGTAAGTAACTTTATTTATAAAGGAGTGAAAGTTATGAAGGATCTAATATTTGATGAATTTCAAAATTCTGTAGACAGTTCTTTATTAAGACATAAAAGTATACTCGACATACTAAGCAAATTGCAGGAGTCTGAAAGTAGAGTTAACAGATCCGTAGTGAAGGCTGTTACTAGTTGCGGTTGCGTTAAAATTAAAGCTGAAAAGCAGGGTATAAATTATTCATTAAACGATGATAAGGAAAATACAATAGATAAATTAACCTTAGATGATTTAGAAATACCTCTTAGTTCTCATATACAAGGAGAGTTATGTGATAATTGCCGTAAAATCATCGAAAGAGAAATAGGCAATCACTTATTCTATATAACTTCCTTATGCAATAGTTTAGATATAAATTTATATGATGTACTTCTAACTGAATACAAAAATATAACTACCTTCGATAAAATCAATTTAAGATAACAAATATAGCACAAACTTAATTGTTTTGTGCTATATTTGTTTATCTAATATAAATTGCTCTTTTAATCTTCTTAGACCATTTTTTGTGGTTTTCGCCCTAGCTTCTCCTACTCCATCAACTAAATCTAATTCATCATAAGATGCTTTCATTACCTCTTGAAGCTCTCCAAAATGTTTTATCAGATTTTCTATGATTACAGATGGTAATCTAGGTATTTTGTTTAATATTCTATATCCTTTAGTAGATATTAAATTATCAACTAAAGGAACTCCACCATATCCTAATACCTTAGCTATCATATCAATATCCAATAACTCTATAGCTGATAACTTTTCAATATTCTTATAAACATCAAGATATTTTTCAGCGTCACTACAATAGTCTCTCACAAGAAGTACGCCCTCCTGTTCAACCCCCTTGATTAATTCTCCTAATTGCATAGATATAAGTCTACCTTCATTCCCTAGCTCACATATGTACGTTTCTATCTCGCAAACTATTCGCATTACCATTTCATTTCTCTGTATTGCTGTGACTACATCTAANNCAGATTACTTATTACTCTTTCTAAAACTAACTGGTATTTTTCTAGGGTTTGAATAGCTTGATTAGCCTTAGCTAATACCTCGCTACTTTCTCTAAGGACATATTTTATATCCTCTTTATATACAGTGATTATATTCCGTCTTTGAGATATAGCTACTACTATATCCCCAGTTTCCTTTGCAACTCTTTGAGCTGTTCTATGTCTAGTTCCAGTTTCTTGAGTAGTTATAGATGGATTGGGCATCAACTGTGTATTAGCATATAATATCCTCTTTAAGTCACTACTTATCACTATGGCTCCATCCATCTTTGCTAGTTCATATATATATGCTGGAGTATACTCAGATTTTATTGAAAATCCTCCATCTACCATATCTAATATAGCATTGCTATCACTTAATACTATTAATCCTCCAGTTTTAGCTCTTAATATATTATCTAATCCCTCCCTTAGTAGGGTTCCTGGCGACATGATTTTTAGTATTCCCATAAGTTCCTTTTGTGCTTGTTCCCTCATATTTTCCTCCATTAACAATTTATCCTTTTACCTTACCTTTACTTATTATTAAAAAATCTTTGCTACTGCTTCTCTAACTGTATCAACACCAATTAAATTTATGTCCCTATTAGTTATTTTAATTTTATTTTTATTTGGCAGTATTACATTAGTAAAGCCCATTTTTATTGCTTCATTTATAATTTTCTCTGCATGAGCTATAGGTCTAACCTCTCCAGTTAATCCTACTTCTCCTATAACCAATAAATTTTCTATTTTAATTTCCTTTGCCTTGACACTAGATATTAATGCTAGAACTATCCCTAAATCTCCATATGTACCGTCAATATTAAGTCCGCCTACCACATTAACATATACGTCACTGTTATAAAAAGGTACTTTTAACTTTTTTTCTAACACTGCTAGTATTAAGCTCAATCTTTGGTTGTCAACTCCTACTGCAGTTCTACGTGGCATTACAGCTTTAGTCTCACTTGCTAAGGCTTGAATTTCTACTAAAATAGGTCTACTTCCTTCAACTATCCCAATGACTACTGATCCTTCCTGTTGCATAGACTTTTCTTGTAAAAATACTGAAGATGCATCATTTACTTCCTCAAGACCACTTTCCCTCATTTCAAATACACCGATTTCACTAGTAGTTCCAAAACGATTTTTTATGGTTCTTAGTATTCTAAACTCTTGTGTTCGTTCTCCTTCAAAATATAGAACTGTATCAACCATGTGTTCAAGAACTCTTGGTCCAGCCAATTCCCCTTGTTTAGTTACATGAGCAACAATAAATAATGGAATATTTTTAGTCTTTCCTATTCTCATTAAATCATTAGTACATTCTCTTACCTGAGACACACTACCTGGAGCAGAAGAAATAGTTGGTTTATATAGTGTTTGAATAGAATCTATTATTATAAAACTTGGATTCATTTCAATTATATGTTCTTCTATTATATCTATATTTGTTTCTGATACAACATAAAGATCTTTTCCTGTAGCCTTCAGACGTTCTGCTCTCATTTTTATTTGTTCTTCTGACTCTTCTCCAGATATATACAAAACTCTTCCATACTTTAATGAAATATTACTAGCACTCTGTAGCAATATAGTAGACTTACCAATACCTGGATCCCCTGATATTAAAGTTAATGATCCTTTTACAAGTCCACCACCTACAACCCTATTTAACTCCCCAATTCCTGTATCTAACCTTTCGTATTCACTTGATTTTACATCCGTAATACTCTTTGGCTTATTTCCCGAAGACATAGTAACAGACCTTTTAAAATTAGTTATTACTTCATTTTTGATTTCTTCTCCCATGGTGTTCCAGCTATTACATCCAGGGCATTTTCCATACCACTTTGGAGCTTCATAGCCACATTCATTACATATATATACTTTTTTTATCTTTGCCATAATCTGCCCCTTAATTTTTCTATATTTTATATTAATTTATTATATCTTAACTCTTAATTAAAATACTTAGTAGTACATACTATCAGCTTAAATCTTATTTAAAATAATAAATTATAGCCTTATTAGCTATAAAAAAACCACTTATATAAAGTGGTTTAAAACATATAATATTAATACATAATAATTATATACCTATTTTTGTATAAACACAACGAAGTAATTAGCTACACTTATTAAACTTCAACGCATCATTTTCAACGGTTATTTGTATAATATCACTCTTTTTAAAATTACCCTTAAGAATCTCATCAGATAGTCTATCTTCTATCATATCAGTTATAATTCTTCTTAATGGTCTAGCTCCATACTCTTTATCTCTGCTTTGTTTACTTATGAATGTTTTAGCTTCCTCTGTAAACTTTAATATAATATCATTTCTCTTAGCTCTTTCACATAGATTATTTGTCATTATATCAACAATTTTAATCATATGTTCTTCATTAAGTTTATGAAATACCACTATATCATCAATTCTATTTAAAAGCTCTGGTTTAAAGATATTCTTTATTTCACCAAGTATAGTTTCTTTCATCTTTTCATACTCATTGTCACAATCTTCTTTAGTAGATAATCTTTCAAATCCCATAGAACGTTGTTTTCTTATCATAGATGCTCCTGCATTGGAAGTCATAATAATTATAGTGTTCCTAAAATCTACAACTCTTCCCTTAGAATCTGTAAGTCTTCCATCTTCTAGTATTTGAAGTAAAATATTAAATATATCTTCATGTGCCTTTTCTATTTCATCAAATAGTATTACGGAATAAGGCTTTCTTCTAACCTTTTCCGTTAATTGTCCTCCTTCATTAAATCCTATATAACCTGGAGGTGATCCAATTAGCTTTGACACGGAGTGTTTCTCCATATATTCTGTCATATCTATTCTGATTATTGAATTTTCATCATCAAACATAGTTTCTGCTAACGCTTTAGATAATTCAGTTTTACCTACACCTGTTGGTCCTAAAAATATAAAACTTCCTATTGGCCTTTTACAATCTCTTAGTCCGACCCTTGATCTCCTGATAGCCTTTGCAATAGCTTCAATAGCTTCATTCTGACCTATAACTCTTTTATGAAGAGTATTCTCTAAGTTTAACAATTTATCAGTTTCTGTAGATGTAAGTTTCTCTAAAGGTATTTTAGTCCATGTTGACAAAACTCTTGCAATCTCTGCTTCATCTACTGTTATTCTTATTTCTTCTTTACTTTCTACTAAAGTTCTTTTTCTGGAGTTTAATTGTTGTCTTAATTCATATTCTTCATCTCTAATGGAAGCTGCCTTTTCAAAATCTTGAATATCAATTGCTTGTAATTTCTCTTCAATCTTTTGCTTAAGCTTCTGCTCTAAAATCCCAATCTCATTTCTTTGTAAATTTTCTATTCTACTTTTAGCCCCTGCTTCATCTAGAAGATCTATTGCTTTATCTGGTAGATATCTATTTGATATATATCTATCTGACAAATTTACTGCTGCACTTATAGCCTCATCTGTAATTATAATTGAATGATGTTCTTCATACTTGTTCTTTAACCCTTTAAGTATTTGTATAGCATCTTCTTTAGATGGTTCTTCAATTATAATTGGCTGAAATCTTCTCTCTAATGCTGAATCCTTTTCTATATACTTTCTATATTCATCTACAGTTGTAGCTCCTATGCATTGCAGCTCACCTCTTGCAAGGGCAGGCTTTAATATATTAGAAGCATCTATTGCCCCTTCTGCACCACCAGCTCCTACTATAGTATGAATTTCGTCAATGAATAGAATAATATCATCGCTCTTACACACCTCATCCATTAAAGATTTTAACCTATCTTCAAACTCTCCTCTATATTTTGCTCCTGCAACCATAGAAGCCATGTCTACACTAATTACTCTCTTATTTATTAAAATATCCGGCACATCATCACTTTGAATTTTTTGTGCTAGTCCCTCAACTATCGCTGTCTTGCCCACTCCAGGATCTCCTATTAAACATGGATTATTCTTAAGTCTTCTACATAATACTTCTAAAACTCTTTCCGTATCTCTTTCTCTCCCTATAACAGGATCAAGTTTATTTTCACTTGCATATCTAGTTAAATCCTTACCATACTTATCAATCATTGGAGTTTTATTTCTTTTAGATTTGTACTGTTCTTCCATTTTTATTTCAGGTCTACTGTCATGGAAGTCAGAATTACTACTTAGTGATATTTCACATTGTTTTTCATCATAGGATAACATTCCTAGCAACTCATTGAAGTTTGTTCCTAAATTATCTAGTATTGTATAGGCTACGCCCTCTTTTTCTTTAAGTATAGCTAAAAGTATATGCTCTGGAGATACAAATTTATCATTTATCTTTCTAGCTTCTACTAAGCTAGCTTCCATCAGTTTTTTAGTTCTAGGGGTAAAATATACCTCTTCTGGATATACCTCATCATCTCCATAGCCAACTAATTTTTCTATTTTATCTTTAACCTTTATCTCATCAACATACATATTTTCTAGAGCCTTAGCTGCCATACCGCCCTCTTCCACAATACCTAATAATACATGTTCTGTGCCTACATATCCATGTCTAAATCTTTTTGCTTCTCCATGAGCATACATCAACGCTTGTCTTGCTCTGTCATTATATTTATTAAACATTACACTAACCCCTTTACCTATATAGCTAAATGCTAATACTATAATATTTAGTCTATCCACTTGAAGCAATCACAAACCATAAATTGTAATTATTTTCAAAAATATATTTCCTTTTTTAAAGTATATAAATAAAGTACCTTTCCTATTGGAAAAGCACCTTATTTATATATTTTCTATCTTTATATAAAGTAGATATAGCATTGTCATACTCATAGTACTCTATTTTAATACATTTTTCTTCATAACATCTTATTTTAACATTAAGATTATCATTCAAAATTACATCTATAAGAGTTCCATCTTTATCATAGCTAAACTCCCTTAAATCATTTAATAGCTTGTCTATATTTTCTTTGTTTCTAATCATTTTTTTCCTCCATTATTGTAAATAATTTTGATTTTATATAATAGATTATTTTAAGTAAACATCATATTTTCATATGAACCTTATCTTAAATAAATAACTTACTATGATTTGAATATTAAAATATACATCATTAGCAACTTTAGAATTCTAATTCCGAGTCATTAAAATATCCATTAAACTGTGAGTTATACAACCTAGCATAAATTTCTCCACTATTAATCAATTCTTTATGATCACCTTTTTCAACTATTCCATCATTTGTTAATACTACAATCTCATCTGCATTTTTAACAGTTGATAATCTATGAGCAACCACAATAGTTGTTCTACCCTTAGATAGCTTTTCTAAAGATTTTTGAATTATAAGCTCTGAAGTATTATCAAGAGCTGATGTAGCCTCATCTAATATTAATATAGGCGGGTTCTTTAGAAATACTCTAGCAATAGATATTCTTTGCTTTTGACCTCCAGATAATTTAACTCCTCTTTCACCTACATAGGTTTCATAACCTTCTGGAAGTGACATAATAAAATCATGAATATTAGCATTTTTAGCTGCTTCAATAACCTCATCATCGCTAGTTTCAGGATTTCCATAGAGAATATTATCTTTTATAGTTCCTGTAAATAGAAATACATCCTGTTGTACTATTCCTATATTTTTTCTCAACGATTTTAATGTTATCTTCTTAATATCTTCTCCATCAATGGTAATTATTCCTTCATTTAGTTCATAAAACCTTGGAATTAAATGGCAAATAGTTGTTTTACCACCACCAGATGGCCCTACTAATGCTAAAGTCTTACCTTTTTCTATTTGTAAATTTATATTAGATAGTATTTCTTCACTTCCCTCATATTTAAAAGTAGCATTTTTAAACTCAATTTCACCTTTTACATCTTTAAGTTCTCTTGCATTATCACTATCTACTATATCCGATTTAGTATCCATCAATTCTACAAAACGCCTAAATCCTGACATTCCCGATTGATATTGCTCTACAAAGGATGTTAATCTTCTTATTGGTTGCATAAAATATGCTACATATAGAAAATAAGTAGATAAGTCGATTACGCCTAGTTCCCCTTTATATACAAAGTATCCTCCAAAACCTAAGACAACTACATTTAACATGTCTACAAAGAATCTCATTCCAGACATGAATTCTGCCATATATTTATAAGCAGAAGATCTACTAGTTCTAAATTGAGTATTTCCTTCATCAAACTTTTCCATTTCATATTCTTCATTAGTAAAAGACTTAGCAACTCTTATTCCTGATATACTATTTTCTAGCTTAGTATTAACTACTGCTATCTTCTTTCTGACATCATAAAATGCTTTTGACATTTTCATTCTCTTAGTCATAGTAAATATTATAATTATAGGTATACACGCAAATATTATTAATGTTAACTTTATATTTATAGCACATAGTAAACCAAAGGATCCTATTAGCATTATTATTGAAATAAATACATCTTCTGGTCCATGGTGTGCCAGCTCTGATATGTCCATTAGATCATTAACAATACGTGACATAATATTTCCAGTCTTATTATCATCAAAATAGCTAAATGGTAATGTCTGAAGATGGGCAAAAACTTCTTTTCTCATATCATATTGAAGTCTTACACCCATGACATGTCCCCAATAATCTATTATATAGTTTGCTATAAGCTTAACTACATATAATAATGCTAACACAACTGTAAATATTATTATTGTTCTTAGATTCTTATTAGGAATTGCATCCTTTAATAGATAATTTGTAAACATAGGAAACACTAAATCCATGGCTGCTACTAAAAATGCACATATCATATCAATTAAAAATAGGGTTTTATGTGGTTTATAATAAGATATAAATCGCTTTAACATTAAAATTCCTCCCAATTTCCTAGTAAAAATTTATAAAATTGTTCTATAAACAAGTTTTAAGCCCCAGTAGAAAACCTCCTCCTACTGAAGCTTAAATTCTTTATAGTCTTTTTAAATTACTTTTCAATTAATGTATACAAATCTTCAATAATAAAACTTCCACTGATAAGAAATTAATTATTACTTTTACTCATAAAAGCTTCTATATCTTCAACACTTTTAATTATATGAGCAGAAAGATTTATATAACCATCCTCTGTGACTAGAATATCATCTTCAATTCTTATGCCTATACCTTCTTCTTCTATATAAAGTCCCGGCTCGTCAGTAATAATCATACCTGGTTTAAGTTCTACATTTCTTGGACCTACATCATGGGTATCTAGTCCTAATGGATGTGCTACACCATGATAGTAATATTTGTTTAACTCTGAGTCTTCCTTTATAAGGCCAATTCTCTTACATCCCTCAGCAAGAACTCTTTTAGTTATGTCTTGTAATTCACCAGTAGTAACTCCTGGTTTTACAGCTTTCATAACAGTTTCATTAGCTTCTAATACAATATTATATACTTCTTTTTGTCTTTCTGTGAACTTTCCATTGATAGGGAAAGTTCTGCTTATATCTCCATTATAATATTTATATTGTGCTCCTAAGTCTAAAAGCATAAGCTCTCCATCTTCAGTCTTAGTATTATTATCTACATAATGAAGTATAGTTGCGTTCTTTCCTGTCGCTGCAATAGTCGGAAATGCAAAATCCTTAACTCCATTTTTCTTTAAGATATAATTAAAATATGCTTCAATTTCGTATTCCTTCATGCCTGGCTTAGCATTACTCCAAATTTCTTTTATTCCATCATAAGTTATATCTATAGCTTTTTTAATTAATTCTATTTCTTCTTCTCTTTTTATACTTCTCAGTAAAGCTATATCATGATATATATTTTTAACCTTTATATATGGATATCTTTGCATAATCTCTCCTGCAAAATTTTGAGATGGTGTTCGTGGTATATTAAATTCTTGTCTTTCTAAATCTAGAAACACATTATTCATGCTAAATCTATCAAAATAACCTGCAATTGTGCTTTCAAAATCTTTTAAAAACTTAATATCTTCTATATCTGAAACTTCTTTTGCCTCAACTTCACTTATAGTTTCACCAACCCATTTAGTCATAACAGGATCATTCTCTTGTATAAATAGCATTTCCGATACTTCACCATTAATATTTACCATAACCATAATTACTTTTTCTTCATCAATACCGGTTAAATAATAAAAATTTCTATTTGGTGTAAATGGATAAGTCTCATCTGCTGATTTATAAGGAGCTTGTCCCGCGAAAAAGATAGCCATGGAATTATTAGAAATTAAGTCCCCTAATTTTTGTCTATTTGTAGCAAAAAAATTCTTATTCATAATTAATCCCCTTTTCATTAATATTTTCTATAAAACCCAATAATTATTATATACCATTTACTAACATATATCTAATAAATACTAAAACTATTAAGTGAACTGGATAAAATCCATAAAATATCAATTGTGTTTTTTTGCCTTCATTACCATCGTAACGATAAATAAAAAATAAACTACTTATGCAAGTTGCTTGAAGGAAAACTCTGAAGTTTACTCCAAAGGGTGTTATAGAATATTTTAAATACGGTATAGTATATAAAATATTCAATCCTATCATAGAAAGGGTTAATTTCTTAAAATTCCCCTTAAATATCTTAAAACATAATATTATACAAACTCCATATGCTTCGTAATCAGATTTAAATTTCACTAAAATGTATAGTATTCCTAATATAATGACAAATTTAACTATATATATAGAAATTTCAAATACTACTTTAGCTATCTTGCTATCATGCTTTAACTTGTAAAAATCAACTTTTTTATCTAGTATAATCATAATGAATATCCCAGAAAAGAGTGTGAAAAATACATTTAATCCTTTAGTATCAAAAGCTAACATATAAGGTATTTGTGATATGATGGCTAAAATGAATAATCTAGACATATATCTTTTTAGATTCTTAGTCCTACTATATCCCTCTGTTATTAAAAATGCATATATAGGAAATGCCACTCTTCCAATTATTCTAATAAACATTATATCCGGGAAAAATATAGCTCCTATATGATCAATTAACATAGTTATGCAAGCCAATAATTTAAGCGAGAAACTATTCATAGTTTAACAATCCCCCAATGATTAATCTTCCTACTCATTATATTCTTTCACTTGATACTCATGGTGTGATATATCTGCACATTGCACTATCTTATGTACTCTATCATCAAATTCTATAGTTGTAAGGCTTGTCTGCTTTATATATGGTTTCATCCAAAAATTACTTATGTCAATATTCTCTAAACTACAAAGTAATGCTTTTATAGGCATAGTATGTGTAACTATAAGAATACTTTTTCCTATGTTTCCTTCTATAATTTCCATAATTACTTTATCAATTCTTTCAATGAGCTCTTCAATGGTTTCTCCATCCCCTACAGGCTTATATATATCCGGCTTGTTCCAATAATTGTAATATTGTTCTGGATACATTTTCTTTATTTCATCTTGGTTCAATCCTTGAAATTTACCTAATTTCAATTCTCTTAGTCCATCATGGCTTATTAATTCAACTTTCTTATTTTCATTAATTATTTCTGCTGTCTTATAAGCTCGACCACTAGAACTAGAATATATCTTGTCTAAATTAATTCCTTTCAATCTCTCTCCAAGCCATTGTGCCTGTTTCACCCCTAGCTCTGTTAAAGGAGAGTCATTCCAACCTTGCATCCTCCCTTCCACATTCCATTGGGTTTGTCCATGACGAGTTAAATATACAGTCGTTGTCACTTCTTCTCCTCCTACACTAAATTAAAACTTATCAATATACCAATTTTAATATAACTTCACTAATTATGCAAATATACTACTTTTAAATTATATATTTAGAATTCAAATTAATATTTAAAAATATTATTATACTTTTTACATGAGTAAATAAAAATATGCAAATAGCAAGCTCCTCTAAAGCGTACATATTTGCATACTATATAAACAATAATACTTATACTAGTAAATTAATCCTTATAAATATCAAACTCATCTAATTGTAATCTATTTGGTAACACTTTTGTATCATGAAATAACTCATCCAGTAGCATAAGATTGTCATTTAAATCATCAATTTTATAAGGTCCAATTCCAAATTCTTCTTTTAATAATTTTTTATCTTCGTTTTGTGGCATGAATGTAGTACTTGCCATCACTTCTTCCTCCTCTCTCCATTATATCAAACTTATCACTCTCCAAAATGTTACATAATACTTTTGCATCTTCTAACTTAGCTTCACTCATCTCAATTTGGAAGTTATCTAACGGTCCAATTATTCCCATATAGTCATGAATAGAACTATAATCACTTAATCTAATCTGTCCATTTATATTCATTTTATAGTCTGACATAAACAACCCCCTATTATATAATTAATTGTAGTTTGCTAAAGTTCACATATTTTTATACATAGTTATTTAAATCATATACTCTTTAAAATATTAAATATTTAAAAGTAATTAATTATATGTTAACCTACTACATAAAAAATAAACCCAATGATAAAATTTCTATTACCACTGGGTTTATATATCTATACAACATTGAAATATCTACACAAATTTTATATTATTTCTATGCTTCTTTTTTACTCTCAGCCACAATTTTATCTATTAACTCACTAGGAACTTCTTCATATCTTTCAAATCTACTTCTAAAGCTTCCTCTAGCTCCTGTTATACTTCTTAAATCAGTAGCATAATTATACAACTCTGATTGAGGTACTTCACTGATTATTCGTTGACCTTTAACTCCAGGCTCCATTCCTAATATTCTTCCACGTTTTTTATTTATGTCAGCTATAACATCTCCCATATAATCATCTGGTATATCTATCTCTAGGTACATTATAGGTTCTAATAGGATTGGATTAGCCTCTTGAAGACCTTTCTTATAAGCTAAAGAAGATGCTATTTTAAATGCCATTTCTGAGGAATCTACTGGATGGAATGAACCATCATGCAATGTTGCCTTTAATCTTATAACTGGATATCCGGCAAGTACTCCATGAAGTATACAATCTCTAAGACCCTTCTCTACAGCTGGTATATATTGTCTAGGTACAGCACCTCCTACTACTGCATCAACAAATTCTAACTCATCTTCACCATCATTTCTAGGTTCAAATTTAACCTTTACATCTCCATATTGTCCATGTCCTCCTGACTGCTTCTTATGTTTTCCTTGTACATCTGCAATTTTTTTGATTGTTTCTCTATATGGTGTTTTAGGAGTTCTAAGATTTACATCTGCTCCAAATTTATTTTTTAACTTACTTACTAAAACTTCTAGATGTGTCGTACCGATACCTGAAATTACTACCTCAGCATTTTCTATATCCCTAGATATTGAGAATGTAGGATCTTCTTCTAATAACCTTGAAAGTCCACTTGATATTTTGTCTTCATCTCCCTTTGTATTAGGTATTACAGCTCTAGAATATACAGGTAATGGAAATTTCATTCTATTAAATACAATAGGTCTGTTAGCCGCACATATGGTATCTCCTGTACTAGTAAATTGTAATTTTGAAACTGCTCCAATATCTCCAGCTTTTATTTCTGTAGTAGGATATTGTTTTTTCCCTTTCATAAAATATAGTGATCCAAATTTCTCATCTTTTTCCTTAGATGAATTATATACAACAGTATCTGATTTTGCAGATCCTGTTATAACTCTAAACATAGATAATTTACCAATGAATGGATCAACTATTGTTTTAAATACTAATGCAGAAAATGGTTCTTTCTCATTAATTTTTATATTTAAAAATGCATTATTTTTAATATCCTTAGCCATATATAAATTAGTCTCTATAGGAGATGGAAAACATTCCACTATATCTTCTAATAATGTTTCAGTTCCTATGCTTGTTATAGCTGAACCACACATTATAGGGCATATATCACCTGTAGATGACCCTTTAATTAACCCATGATACATATCTTCTTCACTTAATTCGCCATCATTAAAATATTTATCTAACAAGACTTCATCAGTTTCTGCTACCGCCTCCATAAGCATTTGTTTACACTCTTCAACTTTATCTCTTAACTCTTCTGGAATTTCTCCTTCTTCCATAGTATTAGTTTTAGGATTAAATATTCTAGCTCTATTAGATATAATGTTTACTATACCTCTAAGCTCTGATTCCTTTCCAATTGGATATTGTATAGGTACAACAGACATACCAAACTTATTTTTTAATTGATCTAAAACTTTTTCAAAGCTACTATTCTCACGATCTAATTTGTTCACAAATATAGCTCTAGGTAATTTACGCTCAACTGCATAATTCCATGCCTTCTCTGTTCCTACCTCAATTCCTGCAACACCACAAACAGTTATCATTGCCATATCTATAGCACTTAGTCCCTCAATCATTTCTCCTTCAAAATCAAAATATCCTGGCATATCTACTAAGTTAATTTTGACATCCTTCCATTCACAATGAGCCACAGCTGTAGAAATAGATATTTGTCTCTTTTTTTCTTCTACCTCATAGTCACTTACAGTAGTTCCATCTTCAATTCTTCCAATTCTATCAATCTCATTAGTGTAATATAGTAAACTTTCCATCAAACTTGTTTTGCCAGAACCACTATGACCAATTATTCCTACATTTCTTAGATTATTAATTTTATACTCTTTCATAAGGCGTACCCCCTAAATTAAATTTGGATGTATTAAGTTTATAAAATTGTATTAAATATATATTTTATTCTATACATTATCAAAATCTCCTTCAAATGTTAGAATTTTTATAATATTTAATTAATTCTAATTAGAATAAAGCCATATTATAGCTTTATATCTATTTATATTTATTAAATTAACTAATATTCTTTCCTTATGAAAATATCTTATAACAATGCTGTTTGTGCTTTTTTGAAATAATAGGTTTTTACTTCAAAAAAAGTGTTAATAAATCAACTCTTTATACGTAAAAAAAGCAGATAATTATGTTAATTATCTGCATAAAATTTATTATATTTATAAGAAATGGCTCCGCGAAGAGGATTCGAACCTCCAACCTATCGGTTAACAGCCGAGTGCTCCACCGTTGAGCTATCGCGGAACATTGACCTGGCAACAACCTACCCT
>DKGY01000055.1:0-13457 GCA_002453475.1 Clostridium sp. UBA6758
AGAAAGTCTTTTGCCTCTTCAGCGTAATCAATACCTATCCTTTTAGAATATACAATACTGAAGTCTTTAAAATCATCTTCATATAAGGATAACTCATCACTAAATATGGAATGGGCATTTAAAGATTTGTCTATATTAAAGGCTATACATAGTTTTCCAGGACCGGAAGTAAGATTAAATATTTCACGGTACTTAAGATCAGCGAAAGGTTTTTTAAATCNNNNAAATCTATTTTCACTCATAATCTCAATACCATCTATTGGTTCAATGGCACGAATTAAGACGCCTTGAGGATCACCTTCAGTACCGGTTACTATATTCATGCAGTTATACATTCCATATATTTTATATACATAAGCTATACCAGCGCTTTTAAATAAAGGTTCAGTTCTATGAGTTTTTTTATAATTATAGGCATGAGAAGCTTTATCAATTTTACCTACATAAGCCTCGGTTTCTACAATTCTTCCAGTGAGTTTAAATCCCATATAGTTTCTTACTAGTATTTTACCTAGTAGGTCTTCAGCAACTTTTCTTGCATCTCTTTGAAAAAAGCCAAGGGAAAGAGTATTTAATTTCATAAGTATCCTCCAAATATTTTTACAAATAAAATATTTAATCTTTTATAGTATATAGTTTAGTTTAAATATGTTTATATTATTTGTTATATATAGATAATTTTAAACCTGTAAAAATAAAGTATCTAGTAATTTTATATGGATTGAATTAAAATTTAAACTAATAATATAAAATCTGCATTATTAATCTATATTAAAAAATATACTTTAAACTATCTTATACTAATATAGTCTAAAGTTTACTAGGAGGATTTACAAGTGAAAAATAAAAGTGAAACAGTATTAATTACTGGAGCTTCATCAGGAATTGGATATGAACTTAGCAAAATATTTGCTAAAAATCACTATAATCTAATTTTAGTTGCTAGAAGAGTTGAAGAGTTAAATAGGATTAAAGATGAGTTATCAAAGATTTATGGAGTAGAAGTAATTATAATTCAAAAAGATTTATCAAAATCTCATAGTGGCAATGCAGTTTTTCATGAAATTATGAATTTAAATATAAAAATAGATATTCTAGTAAATAATGCTGGGGTGGGTTATTGTGGTCTCTTTCATGAAATTAATATGGAGGATCATAGTTTAGTAATAGGAACAAATATGGTCGCTTTAACGGAGCTTACATATTTAATTTCTAATCATATGATTGAAAATGGACAGGGAAAAATTCTCAATGTAGCATCTACGGGTGCTTATCAACCGGGACCTTATACTGCAGTATATTATGCATCAAAAGCTTATGTATTGTCTTTAACAGAAGCTTTATCAATTGAACTGAAGAAGCATAATGTTCAGGTAAGTGGACTTTGTCCAGGAACTACGAAAACGGATTTTCATAAAAGAGCTGGTAAAGGAGAATTAAGAGGAGCTATGTCGTCTAAATTAGTAGCTGAAATAGGCTATAAAGAGTTTATGAAAGGAAGAGGTATAATTATACCTGGAATTAAAAATAAAATAGCTATAGGAATATCTAAAATTTTTCCCAGAAAATTATTAGGAAAAATCGTGGGATATATTCAAAATTCAGCTATTTTACCTAATAAGTAATATTTTTGTATGAAATGTATTGATAATAATGTATAATTATATATTATATGGTTTAAATTTCATATAGAGGGGGTAAAAATTTGAAAACATACGGTGTATTTTGGGGTATAATATTCATTCTTATTATAATTTTAATCATGGTTTCTATATTTAGTAGAAGAATTAAAAGCTCTATAGGAAGACTAACTAATGAAATGGGGAAAATTGCTCAAGGTGATTTAACAAAGAAACTAAAGGAGAATAGAATTAAAATAATAAAAGAACTAATTATTTATTCCAATGATTTTATGGTAAAGGTTAGAAGACTTATAGGAAAATCTACAGAAATTAGTGATAGAATACTTATAAATTGTAATGTGTTAGATGAAGATATGAAAAATATGGAATTACATGTAGTTGAAAACGTGGAATCTATAACCACAATATGTGATGATATGAACAGTCAGGTTGATAAATTTGTATCTGTTAGAAGTGATATAGAAAATATTGTTTTAAACCATGGAATTATGGCTAGAAATTCTCATAGCGTAGAAAAAACAGCTATGTCAATGATGGAATCTGTAAGTGAAAGTAAGAGTGAGTTTGATAAACTTATTAATAAGATGGAAAAATCACTATCTTTGGAAAAGGAACTATCTCTTAGGTTAAAAGACTTAGAAATTGGTGCGCAAAAAATTCAAGATATATCTGATACTGTAAAAGAAATAAGTGGTACTACTAATTTACTATCTTTAAATGCTTCCATAGAAGCTGCGAGGGCAGGAGAAGCAGGGAGAGGTTTTTCAGTAGTAGCTGAGGAGATAAGAAAATTGGCAGAAATGTCATCTGTACAAGCTGATGAAATTCAAAAAATAACAGATAAGGTACAAAAGGATATTTATGAATTTGGATCTATTATGGAGGAAGACTTATCGGTTATAAAAGAATCTATCTCATACTCTAAGGAAAATAGTGAAAATTTTCAATCTATATCTAAGGAGAGTTTGAATACATTAAAATCTATACAAGAAATAAATAAAGCTATTGAGGAACAAAGCATAAATTTAAGAAATATAGAGCTCTCTATAAATAGTATTTCTAGTTTTGTTTCTAAAACTACCATTCATGTCCAAAATACAGCAGAAAGTTCTAAGGATCAACTTAAGGTAGTAAAGCGTGTATCAGATAATATTAAAGAAGTAGTAAATATGAATAAGGATATGAAGCTAGTAATATCATCTTTTGCACAAAATTATGTTTTAGATGAAGATACTGAAAAATATATAAATAATGCGAAGAATATTTTAAATAGTGTTGCAAAAGAGGGAGCAATAATATCTTTAGAAGAAACTAAGTGTAATAAAGCTCTAAAGGAGTTTGTAAAGAAATATCCATTCTTTTATCTGCTTTCAGTTATGGATATAAATGGAGATACTAAGGGAATAACTCTAGAGGGAAGTAGAGAAGAGTTATATTGCAATTATTCTCATAGACCTTACTTTAAAGAAGCCATTAAAGGCTTAGTGTATAAGTCAGAACCTTATATATCTTCTGATACTGATGGATATTGTATAGCTCTTTCAGTACCTATAAAAAACCATATTGGACAAGTAGTAGGTATTGTAATGGGAGATTTAGTATTAGAAAAAAATTAAAATAAAGCTATCTTAGATTACTAAGATAGCTTTATTTTAGTTTTTAGTTTTTAGCTTTAAATATTTCTAAAGCTTTTGCTAATTGATCAGGGCAGGAAGTATCTTTTGAACCACAATGAATTCCTTTGAGTCTTAATATAACTTCATCAATATCCATACCTTCTACTAAACTAGCAATACCTAATAGATTACCATCGCAACCTCTTACAAAGTTTACATTTCTTATTTTATTATCAACTACGTCAAAGTTAATTTCCTTTGAACAAACTCCTGAAGTAACAAATTTCATTTATTACGCCCTCCTATGCAAACTAACATACTATTAGATAATACTGTAATATGGTTAATATTTCAATAATAACAAATGATTATTTTATAATCAAATAGATGATTTTGAAATAATTAAAAAATTTTAAGCTAATTAGGAAGTTTACTAGCTATTATTTCTTTAACCATATCAGGAAGTTTTTCTTGTTCTTCTTTAGATAAATTTTTAGTTTCAATAGGAGGATGAATAAATAACTCTACATTAGCAGCCTTAATTCTATTGTTATTAGCTTCCATAAGTTTATAGGAACCATTTATAGTTATAGGTACAATAGGTGCATTAGACTTAGTTGCTAATTTAAAACTACCAGATTTAAATTCACCTAGAGGACCACCTTTACTTCTAGTACCTTCTGGAAATATAACTAGTGAATGTCCTTCTTTAATTATTTTTACACCTTCAATTATAGCAGCAGCAGATTTTCTAAGGTTACTTCTATCCATGAATACACAGTGAATATATTGCATCCAAGTTCTAACTATTGGTATTTTTAAAGTTTCTATTTTAGCAATGAAACCTTTAGGCTTATTAATATAACTCATTAATAGTGGAATATCAAAATTTCCTTGATGGTTACTAATAAATACCACAGGAACATTATTTGGAATATTTTCTTTTCCATAAACAGATACTGTTGCTCCACTATATTTAAGCTGGGACATAGCCCACTTTGAGGTTACTTTATGTATATAAGCTTCTTTTTCTTCAATTTTTCCTTGTTTCTCTAAAGAATTAACTTTATACATTGGTCCAATTTTGGTTAAAAGACTAATGGCAAAATGACCAAACCATATAATTACTCTTAACATAATAAATCCTCCATCATAGTAATGTATATTAGTAATTATAGTACAGAGTTATAATTTAATAAAGAATAAAAGCTCTATAATAAGGATAATATAAAATTTTAGTCTATTATTAAATAAAAGTTCAAACAATTCCTATGAAGAAAGTGGTATAATCCAATATAAGATAGTATAGTATAGAAAGGGTGATATCTGTGGGTTTAAAAGATATAGACATAAAGAAAAAATTTAAAAATCTTGAATTAGAGCAGTTAGAAAAACATAGTGAAAAATTATCTTCAGCATTAGTTGTAGGTGTAGTTATTGGTGCTATTGGAATTGGATACAAGGTTACTAAAACTATCATGAAGGTAAAAGGCAAAAAATAGTGCGGTTTAGTATACATAAAATTTAAGTATAAGAATTTAGATCTTATAGGATGTGAATTTAATGTATTATATATTAAAATAAATGGTATAAATATAGTTAGATATATAGAGTAATAAAAATGAGTGGTCAATGCCACTCATTTTTATTTACAAATAAGTTTCAAACCATTTAAGAGCTTCAGAAACTATAGCCTCTGTTATATAGTGGTTTAGTCTGTCATAGGTTTTCATATCCACTAAATCTTTGTTTTGGTAATGTTCTTTTATTGCGTTAAAGAATGCAAGCTCACTTTTTATTGGTACTAAAACATCTTTATCGCCATGAAGTAAAAGAAGGGGGATATTATTAAAATTATTAATATTATTAATAGGACTAAATGAAGAGAGTTCATTTAAACTTTTATCTATATAATCCTTATTTTCTTTATACTGATCTCCAACTATCTCTAAAGTTGCTTCCACCCATGCTCCGGAGCTATTCATTATTACTCCAGCCTTAATGCATTTATTATGAGCAATAATACCGGAAGTAATCATTCCTCCCATGGAATGACCAGAAACTCCAATTCTTTGTTCATCTATGTTGTAGTTAGATTTAATATAATCNNCAAGAATTAAATTGAATTCTTTAACAGAATTTAACACCGTCGGCCAAAAATTCGTTAATCCACTATCACCCTGCCAATAATCTATGGTTCCGCGGTCACCATGATTTATTGAATCAGGTATAACTACCATATATCCAATGCAAGCTAAGAAACTTCCTAGATTTTTATGCACATCCTTATTAGAACTCCATCCATGATAAAAGAATATTACAGGAAGTTTATCAGTAAAATTCTTAGGATAAATTATAAGTGTAGATATATTTTGTATATTTACTTTTTTTATATTGATTAAATTATTAATCCACATTGTCATGCCTCCCTTAAGATTTCATAGAATTATAATAAGTTATATATTATTTAATAAAAATTTGTGTTTTTTATTTTACTTATAAATTACATTATACATAAATTATTTGAACTTTAATAGATATTTACCATTACTATTATTGGATAGGTAAATGCTTTCAATTAAAGAAAAGCAGACCATATTGAATTAACAAAATATGGTCTGCTTTTCTTTTAGATAAATAGAACTATAAACTAGAAATTAATTTAGAATATAATGTGAGCAATAATTGAGATTATAGGAAGAGTTATTAAGGTTCTTTCTAAAAATATAATGAATAATTCTTTTATATTAACAGGTATTTTAGATCCAAGTAATAAAGCTCCCACTTCTGAAAGATATATTAGCTGAGTTATAGAAGTGGCAGCTATAATAAATCTTGTCATATCATTCTGAATTGCACCTGACATTATAGATGGTAATAGCATGTCTGCAAATCCAGCTACTAAGGTGCTAGAAGCTGCTGCAGCTTCAGGGATTTGAAGAAGTTTTAAAATTGGTATAAAGGGTAAACCAAGAATTTGAAATAATGGTGTATATTCCGCTAACATTAGTGCTATAGTTCCTACAGACATGACTACAGGGATTACTCCAAACCACATATCTATAACATTTAATGTTCCTTTAGTAAATACATCTTTTTTTAAGGATGAAGATTTAGCTTTATCTATAGCTTTTTCTAACCCAAATTTAAAAGGTGTATATCCTTCAGGAAGAAGGTCTTCCATAGAGTTATTTGTATTATTATAGTATATATCCTTTTTTCTTGATAGTGGAGGTAATTTAGGCACTAATATAGCAGCTACTAAACCAGCAAAGGTAACTGAAAGATAGAATGGGAAAAACATATGACTAAGCCCAACAGTATCAATTACAACTATACTAAAAGTTATTGAAACTAAAGAGAAGGTTGTACCAATTACACAGGCCTCTCTTTCAGTATAATACCCATCAACGTATTGCTTACTAGTTAAAAGTACACCAATAGTACCATCTCCAAGCCAAGAAGCAATACAATCTATTGCAGCTGAGCCAGGAAGATTAAAAATTGGTCTCATTATTTTTACTAGGAGAGAGCCTACAAATTCTAAAAGTCCGAAATTTAAAAGAAGAGGTAGGAGTAATCCAGCAAATAAAAATACTGAAAAAAGTATAGGGAGTAAATCGGATAAGATCATTCCGCCTGTATTTTCTGACCAAATTGCTTTAGGACCTATTTGAAGCATTGTGCATATTATAAATATTCCACCTAAGACTCTGATAGTAAACCAGATATTATTTACATTAAAAAGAGAATTTAAAAAATTATTTTTAACAATAAATTTAGGTTTAAATGTTTTAGTTACTATTGTAAAAGTTGCGGTCACAACTATTATGGCTGTTACTATGTATGGAAGTAATTGGCTGAGAGCATCTTGAACATAGGTTGATAAAGTTGCAATAGGTATAACGACATCTTGTCCTTTGGTGATTGGAATCATAAATAAGAAGACACCTAAAGAAGATAATAGAACAAATTTAATTACAGCTAATATATATGAATAATCTTTATTATTTGCTGAAAGAGATATTTTACTATTTTGATTTTCCACTTATATACATCCTTTCTATACCGAATTTATGTATAATTATACATAAGCTATCCCTATAATGCAACATAATTATACATAATTATTATATTTTAATTTAAAAATTTATTTTATTTATTGAAAAAAATGTAAACGTGCGTGAAAATTAGTATTAGGATTATTAGATAAATATATATTAATTTTAAATTGGTTTTATATAAAATAGTATTTAGAAGTTACATACTATTTTATCTTTGGAGTTATAGGAATGAATAATTATAAATGTGTTAATTACAAAAAACAAGTATAAGTAATAATTATACTTAATATATAATCACTTATACTTGTTTAAAGGTAAATATTTAGTTAGTATTATATTGAAAGGTGGAACATAAAGTTTCTTCATTTGTAGATGAGGTATAACCAGAAATATCAATAGAGTTTGCAGTACATTTAAGTTTCTTATTATAGATACAGTTTTTAGCTCTACAGTTTACATTGGAATAAGGAGTATTTATGCTTATAGAGTTTGTTAATGCACCTGACTTGTTTATAAAGTTCTCACAATTTGTACCATCAGGTTGATAGGTATTGGAACCCCCAATGGTTATTTGATTTAAATTACAGTAGTTGGAATTGTTATTTATACAGTTATGAACTGAACATTGAAGTAAAACCATTTTATCTCCTCCGAAAACAATTTTACCTTAGTATACCTAATTATTCTAATTTTTATACATAATCATAAACTTCTTAAAATCTTCCTCACTAAGACACATATCTCCAATGTTACCATGTTTAGTATCATCCTTAGAGATTCCGTGAAAATCAGATCCACAAGTTATTAACATATTTCTTGATTTAGCTAATGATATAAATTCGTCAGTTTCTCTTTTAAAGTTTTGATAATAAAGTGCTTCAATACCATGAAAATCATACTTTAATATATCTTTAATAGGTGTTTTTTTTATCAGTTTAGGATGTGCTAGAATTACTATGCAATTATATTTTTTTAGAAGTTCAATTCCTTCTTGTATGGATATATGTTTATTAGGAACATAGGCAGGGCTATCATTACCGATAAATTTGTTGAATATATGTTGAAAATCATATGGATATCCAGCATTGACTATAGCTTGTGCTATGTGAGGTCTTGCTATAACCCCATTACTAATTTTCAAAATATCATCTACATCTATTTTAATATTAAAATATTTATCTAAATTTTTAACTATAGATAAAGCTCTAGTTTCTCTGTTTTTCTTCAAATTATTAAGGAATTCTATTAAGGTTTTATCTTTATAATCATTTCCCCTAAAATATCCTAAGATATGTACGCTTTCTCTATTATGATTACAACTTAATTCAATTCCAGGAATGAAATTAAGGGAAATTTCATTGGCCTTGATTAAAGCTTCTTCTATGCCTTCGGTGGTATCATGATCTGTTATAGATAAAAGCCTAACATTTTTATTTTTAGCCATTTTTACTACTTGAGAAGGGGAAAACCTCCCATCTGATGCAGTTGTATGACAGTGAAATTCTGCTATAATATTCATAAATATCTCCTTCCTTTGTACAGTAAATAGATATATAATATAGATTTAGTATATCTTAAGTTTAGTATTATTTATACTATATAAGGAGATTCTATAAATTGAAAGAAAATTTATAAGGATAACTATTTAGTAATATATATGTTATAAGAATAATTGTCATAATTGAAAAAAATATATATAATAAAACTAAAATAAAAAAATACTTATGAATTTAAAGGAGAGAAAAAATGAAAGGTGAAACAAGAAAAAGAATTGCGACATTAGATAATAGAATAAATACTACAAAACTTGTAAAATTATATATATTACATTATTTAATATATGAAAATAATGAAGAGTATGGATTGGAAATAGTAAATTATATAAATAAGAATTTTACTAAAGTTTCTAATGGTTTAGTGTATCCACTTCTTAGAGATTTGGAGGAGAATTTATATCTTACAGCTAAATGGGAAGATTTTGATAGAAAAAACAAACGTTTATATAAAATTACTGATGAAGGTATAGAACACTATAAAAGAATAAAGTCAGATTATTTTCATGCCATAGAATATAATATTTCTATTTATAATAATGTTTTAAGTCAAATCTATAATAAACAATAGAAAAGTGTGTACAGTATTATAAGGAGCTTATTATCATTATTAATCACATATGTAATTAAAAAGAATATTATATATGAAGAGATTAATTAATGGGAGGCTTTAAATTATGTGTAAGATAACCTTAGACCCTGGACATGGTGGTAGTGATCCAGGAGGTGTTTATGGTGATCTGATAGAAAAAGATATAGCGCTAACTATAGCCATAGAATGTGAGAAAGAGCTACTTAGACATGGAATAGAAGTTCAAATGACAAGAGATACTGATAAATATCTAGGACTTTCTCAGAGAACTACTATGGCAAATAATAATATGTCAGATTATTTTATTTCTATCCATTGCAATGTAGGTGGAGGAGATAGAGGTGAAATAGTTTATTCTATATATAATGGTAAAGGTCTAGAACTTACAAATAAAATTAGTAGTGAAATTATGAACATTGGGCAGACACAAGTTAAAACTTATAATATGATGAATAAAAGTAGAAGGGATTATCTTCCATTAATAAGAGATACTGTTATGGATGCAATTATTATTAAATGTGCTTTTATAGATAATGAAGAAGATAATAAGATAATTAGCACCATAGAAAATCAGAAAAAATTTGGTAAAGCTATCGCAAAAGGTATTCTTTCTCAGTTAGATATTGATTATAAGGATATAGAAGAATTGACTTATATTAATTAAGGAAGCTTTACAAGGATAACTATTAAACTGACACCTATCAATGAAGAAAATGTTAGACCCATTAGTATATTTATTCTAATGGGTCTAATATTATTTCATGCTTTTTATATAAATACTAAGTATATCTTCATAGCTTAATGGATATGGATGATTTTTAAGTTTCTCTTTATTAGAACTCATATAGGAAGCGTAATTTTTTAGTTCATCAAGAGATATTTTTAAATCCTTTGTAAATATTTCATCTATAAAGTTTCCAAACTCATCTATACTTGAGAAATTCAATAAAGATATAATTTTATCTACTTTATCCTTAGCATTATCTGCATATATTTCAAGATATTCTTTTAAAAGAATTCCATTAGCCTTACCATGAGGTACATTATGATAATATGTTAATGGATATCCCATTCCATGAGGAATAGAGGTACCACTTTGTGAAATTACCATACCTGCTATGGAGGATGCAATTAACAATTTTTCACGTGTTTCAAAGGAAATATTTTCTGAAGATATATGTGAAACACATTCACTAAATATATTTAAGCCATTTTCAGCAAGGGCATTGCTAAAGAAATTAGCATTAGTAGATAAATATCCTTCTATTAAATGTGAAAGTGCATCTATAGAAGTATTTATTGTTACATTTTTAGGTGTATCCATCAAATAAGTAGCATCTAAAAAAGATACTGCAGGGAAAATTTTAGGGGATATACCTCTTTTATTTTTAATCTTATGATCTGTTAATATAGAGTAAGGTGTAGTTTCAGTTCCAGTTCCAGCAGTGGTAGGAACTGCAACAATTGGAAGAGAATTAAGATCAGAATTCGTAAATAAATCTTCAATTGTGGCTTGTGAATTTAAAAGAAGCACTCCGGCAGCTTTAGATGCATCGATAGGGGAGCCTCCACCTATTCCTATAATAAAATCGATATCTTTACCTTGACCAAAATTTTTAATTCTATTAATAGTGTTTGTAGATGGATTTTCTTCTACATCATCAAAAATATGAAATTCTATATTGTTTTCTTTTAAAGAATTTAAAACATGGTTTAAAGAACCATTAGTTTTAGAAGAATGTGTCCCAGTTACTATTAAAGCGGTACTTCCTAAAGAATTCATTATACTACCATGATTTGATATTGCATTTTTTTCACATATAACCTTTGTTGGCATAAAAAATATTGGATTACTCAAAAATTTATTCCTCCTTAAAGTTTAATTGTCATATTAAAATTTTCATCATATTTTAATATAGCATCTATTACAAATTTTCTCAATTGATTAAGAGATATAACTTTATTATAAGTTTTTATTAATAAAATGNNTATCATCATTGAATATTAAAAATAATTCTGAAAATAATAGTTAATAGGGAGGTGAGCTTTATGGCTAAGAATAAGGAAAATAAACCTAAAAAGTCTTCCAATAAGATGAATGGTGAACTAACTTCTATGAACGACAAATCAAATGATAGTAGAAATTCTAAAACAGGATATATGGAACAACAACCTAACTCTCGCTTAAATCAGTTAAAATAAGTTTAGATTATAAATAAACCGATAACACTACAAAATATTAATATGTAGAGTTGTCGGTTTATTGTTTAATTGGATTGATTTTTTCATTAATAAAAACTATAATTCATTTTATTAGAGTTATGAAGGGAAGTTTAAGATGGAAGAGAGATTACAAAAATATATGGCTAGATGTGGTGTTGCTTCTAGAAGAAAATGTGAAGAAATAATATTGTCTAGCAGAGTTAAAGTTGATGGAAATATAGCAAATGAATTAGGAATAAAAATTGACTCTATAGTTAATGAAGTTAGAGTAGATGATAAAGTAATAAAACCAGAAGAAAAAAAGATATATGTAGTTCTTAATAAACCTACAGGATATATATCATCTGTAAAGGATGATAGGGGTAGAAAAACTTTATTGGATATTGTCAAGGTAGATGAAAGAATATATCCTATTGGAAGGTTAGATTATGATACTTCTGGCTTAATTCTTTTAACTAATGATGGTGAAGTTTATAACAATGTAATGCACCCAAGAGTTTCTATTAATAAAACTTATATAGCAATAGTAAAAGGGATAATCAATGAAGATAAAATATATAAATTTGAAAAAGGAATTGATATTGGAGATTATATTACTGCACCTGGGGGATGTAAGTTGTTAAAAAAGTATAAAAATAGTTGTGAAGTTGCTATAACTATTCATGAGGGAAAAAATAGGCAGGTCAGAAGAATGTGTGAAGCAATTGGACATCCAGTTATAAATTTGAAGAGAGTTTCAATAGGAGAAATAAAATTAGATACTGAGTTAAAAGAAGGTCAATGGAGATATTTAAGTGAAAAAGAAATACAGTACTTAAAGAATGGAGGAGATAAAAATGTTTAAATACTTGGGCAATATAACAGATTTATCTCACTATATAATTAAAAATTTTGTGGAAGATAAAAATATAGCTATAGATGAGACTCTAGGAAATGGTGGAGATTGTGACTTTTTAAGTGAGAGCTTTAAAAAAGTTTATGCCTTTGATATTCAATCAGTAGCAATAGAAGAATATAAGAAAAAGAACAAAGATAATGTAATACTTATTTGTGATTCTCATGAGAATATAGAAAAATATATTACTGAAGAAGTGGATGTAGCTATATATAATTTAGGTTTTCTTCCCGGTGGTGACAAATCTATAACTACAGAAGCTGAATCAACACTAAAAAGTATTAAAGGGACTTTAAAAATATTAAAAAATGGAGGTTTTGCCATTATATCAGTTTACATTGGTCATAATGAAGGTCTTCATGAAAGTGAAGAGATATTAAAATATGCAAGTTCTCTACCTAAAGATAAGTATGGAGTAATGATTCATAAAGTTATAAATAGGAGTGAAAGGGCTCCGTACTTGTTAGTTATTGAAAAGAAAAAATATCCTTAAAACTGTGATTTTTCAATGCTTAATGTAGATTTTTAAACTGTGTTATAAGTTTATAATTATCTCTTGAATGGAAAGAATTCATAAAAATTATATTCATAGAAGTTTTTTGTTGAAGGATAATCAATCATGTGTTAATATGAAGTATATAATTCATTTTTCAGTAAAATGAATTATATACTTTATAATCTTTTAAAAGGAGTTAAGTTATGGAAAATAATAGTACTGATTTAATGAGAATGATACAAACTAAATTTTCAAGGTTAAGTAAAGGGCAAAAGCTTATAGCTGAATATATTTTAAAGCACTATGATAAAGCCGCATTTATGACTGCTGCGAAGCTTGGAGCAAGTGTTGGTGTTAGTGAGTCAACAGTAGTTA
>DKGY01000055.1:13465-13839 GCA_002453475.1 Clostridium sp. UBA6758
CCAGAAGGCATTGCAAGAACTTATAAAAAACAAACTTACCACAGCTCAAAGAATAGAATTGTCTAACGACTTTATTATTCCTAATAACGCTTTAAAAGGAGTATTGAAATCTGATATAGAAAATATTAGAGCAACTATGGAAAAAATAAATTATGAAGCTTTTGAAAGTACAGTAAATAGTATATTGAACTCTAAGAAAATATATATTGTAGGGTTAAGAAGTTCAGCTGCGTTGGCAGACTTTTTAGGTTTTTATTTAAATTTAATATTAGACAATGTAAAAATCGTATCTTACGGAATGAGCGATATTTTTGAACAGATGCTAACTTTAGGGGAAGGAGACTGTGTGATTGGTATAGGTTTCCCACGTTATG
>DKGY01000055.1:13880-27462 GCA_002453475.1 Clostridium sp. UBA6758
TTACAGATAGTGTTTTATCTCCTTTAGCAACTAAAGCTGACTATGTTCTAATTGCTGAAAGTAATATGGCCTCCTTTGTTGATTCTTTAGTGGCTCCATTAAGTGTTATAAATGCTCTTATTATAGCTGTAGGGTTAAAGGAAAAAGATAAAATATCTAAAACCTTCACAGATCTTGAGCAAGTATGGCAAGAATATCAAATTTATTCTTACAAAACAAATAAGGATATTAATAAGTTTTAATTTTTCTGTCTAAATTTTTATAAAATTATGTTGATTTATAGGCAAAAGTATTCTATTATGTAAATAAAGGTATGTAATCGTTTTTAAATATTGCAATAAATCTGTTAAAATGTTTTAAAAAAGAAGGAAAAAAAACGATTACATAGAATATATATTACATGTAAAGATTTACTTGAGTGTGTTTTCATACAAAAAGTAAATTATATAAATAATTTTGTTTAAATTTTAGGAGGTATTGATACTATGGATACTAAAGCTTATATTGAGCAAGTATTAGAAAACGTGAAAAAAAGAAACAGCGCTGAACCAGAATTTATACAAGCTGTTGAAGAGGTTTTAAACTCTATAGGGCCTGTACTTGACAAGCACCCAGAATATGTAGAGTCTAACCTATTAGAGAGATTCTGTGAGCCTGAAAGACAAATAATGTTTAAAGTATCTTGGAAAGATGACAATGGTAAAACTCAAGTAAATAGAGGATTTAGAGTACAATTTAATGGAGCTATAGGACCTTACAAAGGTGGATTAAGATTCCATCCATCTGTTTACTTAGGAATTATCAAATTCCTAGGATTTGAACAAATTCTTAAAAATGCATTAACTGGACTTCCAATAGGTGGAGGTAAAGGTGGTTCAGACTTTGACCCAAGAGGTAAGTCTGATGCTGAAATTATGAGATTCTGTCAAGCATTTATGACTGAATTACAAAGACATATCGGACCAGATGTGGACGTGCCAGCTGGAGATATCGGTGTAGGTGGAAGAGAAATTGGATACTTATACGGTCAATATAGAAGAATTAGAGGAGCTTTCGAAAATGGAGTTTTAACTGGAAAAGGTTTAACTTATGGTGGAAGCTTAGTAAGACCAGAAGCAACAGGATTTGGAGTTGCTTACTTCTGTGAAGAAATGCTTAAACATG
Source organism: Clostridium sp. UBA6758 (assembly GCA_002453475.1). Taxonomy (GTDB): domain Bacteria; phylum Bacillota; class Clostridia; order Clostridiales; family Clostridiaceae; genus Clostridium_J; species Clostridium_J subterminale. Next base: position 15,045 of record DKGY01000055.1, read on the forward strand.
AAGGAACTGATTTCAAAGGAAAAACAGTTGCAGTTTCAGGTTTCGGTAACGTTGCTTGGGGAGCATGTCAAAAAGTTTCTGACTTAGGTGGTAAAGTTGTTACTTTATCTGGACCAGATGGTTACATCTACGACAAAGATGGAGTAGTTACTCAAGAAAAAATTAACTATCTAGTAGAAATGAGAAATTCAGGAAGAGATAAAGTTCAAGATTATGCTGATAAATTTGGATGTGAATTCTTCCCAGGACAAAAACCATGGGGAGTTAAAGCTGATATCATGATGCCTTGCGCAACTCAAAATGATATTCATATAGAACATGCAAAACAAATCGTTGCAAATGGAGTTAAATTTGTATGTGAAGCTGCAAATATGCCATGTACAAATGAAGCAGTTGAATACTTCTTAGCTAATGGATTAATAGTTGGACCTGCTAAAGCTGCTAATGCTGGTGGAGTTGCTACTTCTGCATTGGAAATGGCACAAAACAGTATGAGAATATCTTGGACAGCTGAAGAGGTTGATCAAAAACTTCATCAAATTATGGTAACAATCCATAAAAATGCTATGGAAGCAGCTGAACAATGCGGATTTGGATATAACCTAGTTGCTGGTGCTAACATTGCTGGATTTATGAAAGTTGCAGAAGCAATGCATGCTCAAGGAGATATTTAATATTAAATTAAAATAGTTTTAATATTAAAAGGAGGGAATTTTTGAATTCTCTCCTTTTTCATGTGATATAACAAGGATTTTGGTTTTAGATGAAATTTAGTATAATTCAATTCAACTTTATTAATAATGGTAACATAAAAATTTAATTAGCAAAATAAATTCATTGAAAAATTAGGAATTTTATATTAAATTATAATATAGGAATATGTTTAAAATAAAGTAGAAGAGACGGTGATTTTTTGGCACAGGTAGTAGTTGTAGGTGGAGGTCCAGCTGGAATGATGGCTGCAATAGCAGCAAGTAAAAGTAATAAGGTCATATTAATAGAAAAAAATAATAAACTCGGAAAAAAGCTTTTTATTACTGGAAAAGGCAGATGTAATGTAACTAATATTAAGGATATTAGTGAATTTTTTGATTATATTCCAACTAATCCTCATTTTCTATATAGCGCTCTTTATACTTTTACCAATGAGGATACTATTAAGTTTTTTAATGAAAGAGGAGTTGAACTTAAAGTAGAAAGAGGAGATAGAGTTTTTCCTAAATCAGATAAATCTTCAGATGTTATAAAAGCCTTTGAAAAAGCTTTAGTAGAGAAGAATATTGAAATTAAACTTGGAGTTGCTGTAAAAGATTTAAAAATTAAAAATAATAGGATTACTTCATTAGTACTTGATAATGATGATTCTATAGAATGTGATAATGTAATCTTAGCTACTGGTGGAGCTTCATATCCTCAAACTGGATCTAGTGGTGATGGATTTAGATTTTGTAAAAAGTTAGGTCATAATATAGTGCCTATAAAACCATCCTTAGTACCCATAGAAGTTAAAGAAGCGTGGGTAAAAGATCTTCAAGGTTTATCACTAAGAAATGTACAACTTACAGTGTTGGCTAACAATAATAAAATAATTTTTAAAGAGCAAGGCGAAATGCTATTTACTCACTTTGGAATTTCTGGTCCACTATGTCTTAGTGCAAGCAGTTTAATAAACCCAGGTGAAAAGTACAAGATTGTATTAAATCTTAAGCCTGCACTTAGCGAAAAAGAGTTAGATTTAAGAATACAAAAGGATTTTTTAAAGTATAATAATAAAGACTTTAAAAATGCACTAAATGATTTATTTCCACAAAAATTAATTCCTATTATGATTAACTTAAGTAAAATACCAGAAGATCAAAAGGTGAATAGTATTACAAAAGAACAACGTAGGTATTTTTTAAATCTTATTTCAAATCTTACAATGGAAGTAAGAGGATTAAGGTCTATAGATGAAGCCATAGTTACATCCGGGGGCATTGATACAAAAGAAATTGATCCTTCGACAATGAAATCTAAGGTGATTTCTAACCTGAGTTTTGCTGGAGAAGTAATAGATGTAGATGCTTATACTGGAGGCTATAATGTGCAGATTGCTATTTCTACAGGTTTTATAGCAGGAAGTAAGATATAAATATACAAGTAAAGTTATTATTGAGAAATCTATAATTTAAAAATACTTATAAAATTATAGATTGACAGTAACTATCTAACTGAGGAGTGATACTATGAAAATATCAATAGCTATTGATGGACCTGCTGGAGCAGGAAAAAGTACTATAGCTAAATTAATAGGAGAAAAATATAATTTGATGTACATAAATACTGGATCTATGTACAGAGCAGTTACTTTGTTTGCAATGAGAAAGGGTATTGAACCTAGTCAAGTGGAAGAGTTATGTGAACTCATAGATACTTTGAAGATGTATTTTAAAAATGAGAATCTAATTGTTAATGATATAGATGTAACTGATGAATTAAGAAGTATTGAAGTTACGAATAATGTATCGAGATATGCATCTATACTAGAGGTTAGACAAAAACTAGTTGAAATGCAGCAAGAAATAGCAAAAAATTATAGTGTAATAATGGATGGTAGGGATATAGGCACAGTAGTACTTAAAAATGCAAGCTTAAAAATATTTTTGACAGCTAGGGCAGAAGAAAGGGCTAAACGTAGGTATGACGAGCTTATAGCCAAGAATGTAAAAGTAGATTATAATAATATATTAGAGGATATAAAAAAGAGAGATTACATTGATTCAAATAGGAAAGTGGATCCTTTAAGAAAAGCTGAAGATGCTATAGAGATTGATTCTTCTACTATGAATATAAGTGAAGTAGTAGAAACCATATCTAAGTATATATCATCAACAAATGTAGATAAATAGTAATGTTTAATTTAAATTAATTTATTTTATAGTAAATAGTATTAGAGGTGAGGATAATATGTCTGAAGTAACTCTTGCGAATAAAGCAGGTTTTTGTTTTGGTGTAAAGAGAGCAGTAGAAGAGACAATAAGATTGAGAGAAAAATATGATAAAGATATATATACACTAGGACCATTAATACATAATAATGATGTTGTAAAAAGCTTAGAGGAAAAAGGTATTTATTCTATAACTCTTGAAGAAGCATATAATCTTAAAGAAAATGATGTTGTAGTAATAAGATCTCATGGTGTTGGTAAAAATGTATTTGACCATTTAAGAAGGAATAATGTTATAATAGAGAATGGGACTTGTCCGTATGTGAGAAATATTCAACAAAAGGTTGAGGAGTATTACAACAAAGGATATAATATAATTATTGTTGGAGATGATAAGCATCCTGAGGTCATAGGCATTAATGGATGGTGTAATGATAAAGCCATTATATCTAAAGATGGAGAAAATATAGATGCAATTAAGGGTAAGGTATGTGTAGTTTCCCAAACCACGGAAAAGCAAAGTAATTGGGAAAAGGTTTTGAATAGGATAATATCATTAGCTAAAGAAATAGTAGCTTTTAATACTATCTGTAATGCTACAGAAGAAAGACAGGAATCTGCAAGTAAACTTTCTAAAGATGTTGATTTAATGATAGTTTTAGGTGGGTACAATAGTTCGAATACTACAAAGCTTTATGAAATTTGCAAAAAAAATTGTGAAAATACTTATCATGTAGAAAAAGTAGATTCTTCACTTTTAAATATGATAGGGAATGAAAATATAAATAAAATTGGAATTACTGCTGGGGCGTCAACTCCAGAGTATGTAATTGAGGAGGCTATTAGTAAAATGAAAAAACAAAACGATATAAGTCAAGAGGATATGGACCTTTATGATAAATATTTTAAGGATACTAGCAACATATCTGTAGGTAGCATTTTAGAAGGTGAAGTGTTTAAAGTAAATGAAAAAGAAGCATATTTAACTATAGGCACAAAAACCGAGGCAATATTAACAGCAGAAGAATATTCAAGAGATAATGAAACTCCTTTAAATCAACAAATTAAAGTTGGAGACGTTATTAAGGCAAAAGTAATAAATAGAAAAAATTCTGATGGACTAGTTGTATTATCAAGAACTGAAGTTTTAAGAGCTGAACAACAACAAGTATTAAAGGCTGCCTTTGACAATGGAGAGATAATAAATGTTCAAGTTAAACAAGAAGTAAAAGGTGGACTTGTGGCATTATTTAAAGGAGAAAGAGTATTTATACCAGCATCTCATATAGAATTAAGTAGAGTTAATGATTTAACTAAGTATATAGGACAAAATTTTGATATAAAACTTATAGAGTATTCTAGAGAAAGAAATAGAGTTAAAATTGTTGGTTCAAGAAGAGAGCTATTAGAGAAAGATAGTGAAGCTAAAAAAGCTACTACATGGGCTTCTTTAGAAAAGGGTATGGTAGTTGAAGGTGAAGTTAAAAGATTAACTGCTTTTGGAGCTTTTGTAGAAATTAATGGTATAGATGGTTTACTACATAGTTCTGAAATGTCTTGGAATAAAGTTAATAACCCATCAAAATTATTTAAGGTTGGTCAAGTTATTAAAGTTGGTATTTTAGAAGTGGACAGAGAAAATAACAAATTAGCTTTAAGCGTTAAAATGTTAAGTGAAAATCCATGGAACAATATTAATGAAAAATATCCAACAGGAAATGTTGTTGCTGGAAAAGTAGTAAGATTTGCACCATTTGGAGCATTTGTTGAGTTAGAGGAAGGGATAGATGGATTAGTACACATTTCTCAAATCTCTAATGAAAGAGTTGAAAAAATTGAAGATGCTTTAAAAATTGGAGAAACAATAAAAGCAGTGATAACTCAAGTAGATGCTGAAGGAAAGAAAATTGGACTTAGCATTAAAGAAGTAGAAGTATAAAAATTTTTAGAAGATACACCAGTGTATCTTCTATTTTTATATTTAAAATAAATATACTAAAAATGGTTATATTATTTAAATTTGGATTATAATATATATATAGATTCAAAAAGTATGAGGTAGATGAATTTATGTATAGATTAGAAACAATAAATAATTCAAATTTAAATTTTATAAATGAATTTAATATTACTAATGAGTATAAAGAAGAACTTATAGATATATGTACAAATAAGAACATATTTAAAAAACTTCTTTTGGGAAAAAATATAAAATATATAAAATCTGAACAAAAATATATAGGCTTTTTATGGTATAGTAAACTTCAATATCAAGTATATAAAATACACTGTATAAAGTTTATTCCTGAATATAGTACTTTTGAGTATTATAAAGAAGTATTTAGGTTTTTCGATAGCTGTAATTCAATTATTATTAGTGAAAACAATAACTTGAATGCAAATTTATTAATTGATCTAGGATTTAGTATAGAAAGAGCTATTATTGAAATGGGAAGAGAAATAAGTTCCTATGAAGAACTTAATATTGATGATAATATTTCTTTTACAACTTTTAAAGATGGCAAAGATGAAAAATATAGGTGTTTAATTCAGAATATAGTTTTTGATTCAGCTAATAGACAGTCTATAAATGAAGACGATATTATATATGAAAAATATCAAAATTATTATATTCCAGAAGGATGTATTTTTATAAAGTGCAGAGGGGTTTATATAGGGTATGGACAATTAATAAAAAAGGATGCAAAGATTTATATAGCTAATTTTGGAGTTTTACCAGAATATAGAGGCAAAGGTTATGGAAAAAAGCTGCTTAAGTATATAATGAATTTAGCTCATGATCTTGGTAGTAAGAAAATATACCTTAAATGTGATAAAAAAAATATGGAAGCTGTAAATTTATATATATGTGAAGGGTTTAAAACAATTGATACTTACTATGAATATAAGAAAGATAATATAGATTCATTTTAATATGATGAAATTAGGAGTATACATTATAATTATTATGAATAATAATTATAATAAAAAAGAAATTAAGTTGTGAAACTTAATTTCTTTTTTTCTAATACTTATTTTTCAAGTTTAACATATTCAGCTAAAGCTCTTTCTAATATATCCATTGCATCAGCTAAAGCTTCAGTATTTAAGCAATAAGATAATCTTATTTCGTCCATACCAAGACCTTCTGTTGCATAGAAACCTTCTGCAGGAGCAACCATAACAGTTTTATTGTTATAATTATAGTCTGTAAGTAACCATTTTGCAAAATCTTCACCACTTTTTATTGGAAGTTTTGCTACTATATAAAATGCTCCAGTAGGTTTTTTACATATAACACCTGGCATGTTTGAAAGTTTTTCAAACATAATATTTCTTCTAGCTTCATATTCTTTTTTAACGTTAATAAAATATTCTTTAGGAGTATTGATTAGATTTGCTGCTGCTAATTGTTCTATAGTTGGAACGCATAGTCTAACTTGACACATCTTCATAATTTGACTTATAAGTTCTTTATTCTTAGAAGCTACTAAACCAATTCTTGCACCACATGCACTATAGCGTTTAGATATACTATCTATTAAAATTACCCTATCTTTAATATCTTCCATATAAAGAGCAGAAGTGTATTTTAATCCATCATAAACAAATTCTCTATATACTTCATCTGCTATAAGGAATAGGTTATTTTCTTTACATATATCAGCAAGCATTCTTATTTCATCTTCTGTATAAACAACTCCTGTTGGATTTCCAGGGTTAGAAACCATGATTGCTTTTGTTTTAGAAGTTATTTTAGATTTTATAACTTCTTTTGCTGGTAGATGGAATCCCTCTTCAGCTTTAGTTATAAAAGGTACTACTTTTACGCCTGCTCCTTGTGCAAATCCTGCATAATTTGTATAGAAAGGTTCTGGTATAATTACTTCGTCGTCTACATCACAGATTGCTGTTAATGCTAAAGAAATAGCCTCAGAACCACCATTGGTAATGAGAATTTCATTAGATTCAAAATCTATATTCCACTCTTTGTAATATTTAATAAAACTATTAATTGCTTCATCTATTCCTTGAGATTGTGCGTATTTAAGTACATCATCTTTATAGTTATTAACTCCTTCAATAAATTCCTTTGGAGTTTCAATATCAGGTTGACCAATATTTAGATGATATATTTTTACTCCTTTACGTGTAGCTTCAGCCCCATATGGCGCTAGTTTTCTGATAGGTGAATATCCCATAGCAAGTATTCTTTTTGAAAATTCCATTTTAACTCCTCCTAAAATTATATGAATAAATATTTAAGTTTATTTATTTTCATTATTGTACTAGTGTATAAATTATATATTATTTCTATTTTGTATAATATTTATGAAGAACTTTACCTAATCTTTTAATTCCTTCTACGATTTTATCTTCTGGCATATTAGAGTAATTTAATCTAAAGAAATTTTTCTTGCCACCATTAGGGAAGAAAGAAGCACCAGGTACATAGGCTACATTTTCTTTAAGAGCATCTTCCATAATAGAAGCAGAATCTAAATCTTTTCTTAATTCAACCCAAGTAAACAACCCTCCTGAAGGATAAGTGTATTTAACATCTTCAGGGAAATATTTTTTCATACTATCTATCATTAAATCACGTCTAACTCTATAAACTTCAATTATGCTCTTTATATGATCATCTAAACTGTAAGTTTTCATGTATTCTCCTGCGATAACCTGAGCAAAAGTATTACATTGTAAGTCTGCGCCTTGCTTAATTAAAATATACTTTTTAATTATTTCTTCTTCTGCTAATATCCATCCAAGTCTTAGTCCAGGGCAGAAAGTTTTAGAGAAAGTGCCTAAATTAATTACATAACCTGCTTTATCAAAGGATTTAATTGAAGGAAGACTTTCTCCCTCAAATCTTAATTCCCCATAAGGACTATCTTCAATTAGAGGTATTTCATACTTAGCAGCTAGTTCAGATAAGCGTTTTCTTCTCTCAATATTCATTGTAATTCCACTTGGATTTTGAAAATCTGGAATAGTATAAATCATTTTTATATTGAGGTTTCCGTCTTCTAATGCTTTTTCTAATTCCTCTACAATCATACCATTTTCATCCATTGGTATTTCTAAGAATTTAGGACCATAAGCCATAAATGCATTTAAAGCTCCAAGATAGCTTGGACTCTCACATGCAATAGTATCTCCTTCATTTATGAAAAGCTTTGCAGAAAATTCTAAACCTTGCTGAGAACCATTTGTTAGCATAACATTTGAAATGTCACACTTTACTCCTGTAGGTAATATTCTTTCTTTTACAATTATTTCTCTTAAAGGAATATAACCATCAGTAGAAGCATACTGTAAAGCTGCTTGACCTTTTTCTTTTATAACCACGGATGCTACTTCGTTTAATTTATCTAAAGGAAATAATTCAGGTGCGGGTAATCCACCTGCAAAAGAAATAATGTCAGGCTTTTCAGTCAATTTTAAAAGTTCTCTTATTTCAGACGCTTTTAAATTTGAAGTCCTTTTTGCGTAACGTATATTCATATATATACCTCCCATAATTGCGCTTTAAAATTAATTAGACTATTCATCTTATGTACTATGATTTTATTATAACTTATTTAGATGTTTTTTCAAGATATTTTAATATAGTGGAAAAAGTAATAAAATAAATATAAAAAAATACTTGTTATTTAAGTTTATAAGTAGTATAATAGAAAAAAGAATAAAGTAAAAAATAAAATATTTCTTTAAATCAGTCCAGAGAGGCTGGCAAGAAGGTACATATAATTATGGGATTATACTATATTTCTGTATATAACTTCTTGNNATTAAAAATATTAAGGAGGCTTCATATGTCAGAAATAACATTAAAAAAAGAAGCAGAAGAAACTTTGGCAAAGAGAACTATTAGAGAGGAAGTTAAAAGAATGGTGCTTGCCATGCAGCACTTAATTGCTATGTTTGGTGCGACGGTTCTAGTACCTGTACTTACAGGACTTGATCCTTCAGTTGCTCTTGTTGCCGCAGGATGTGGTACTTTAATATTCCACCTTTGTACAAAAGGAAAAGTTCCAGTATTTCTTGGATCTTCCTTCGCATTTATACCAGTAATAATAGCTGCAGGAAATTTAAATGGTGGAGATTTAGCATATGCACAAGGTGGATTGTTAGTTGCAGGATTTATTTATGTAATAATTTCATTAATAGTTAAGAAAATTGGTGTATCTACTATAAAAAAATTCCTTCCGGCTCAAGTTGTCGGACCCATGATAATAGTTATAGGGTTAAATCTTGTGCCTACAGCTATAGGAATGGCTAGTGAAAATTTCCTTATAGCAGGTATAACTTTAGCTATAGCACTATCTATTAACTTCTTTGGAAAAGGATTTTCAAAGCAATTAGCTATACTTATTGCAGTATCATCTGGGTATATACTTTCACTAATTATGAATATTGTAGATACTAGTACAATATCTCAAGCAGCATTTTTAGCTGTACCTAGCTTTACGTTACCTAAATTTGATATGGCATCTATACTCGTAATTGCACCAGTGGTGTTAGCAGTGCTAATGGAGCATGTTGGTGATATTACTACAAATGGACAAGTTGTTGGTAAAAACTTCATTGAAGATCCTGGTCTTAATAGAACTTTATTAGGAGATGGACTTGCAACTATGTTTTCTGCATTTATTGGAGGGCCAGCCAATACAACTTATGGAGAAAATACTGGAGTTTTAGCATTAACAAAGAACTATGATCCATCAATAATAAGAATTACAGCAATATTTGCTATCATCCTAGGTTTTGTAGCTAAATTAGGAGGATTACTTTTATCTATACCTAGCGCTGTTATGGGTGGAATTAGTATCATGTTGTTTGGAATGATTTCTTTAATAGGATTTAAAACTATTAAAAATGGGGATGTAACTTTTGATTGGAAAAACATTTTAGTTATAGCTACCATAATAATCATTGGACTTGGTACTACTAATTTAGAAAAATATACTGGTATATCAATTGGAATTCCAGTTGGTGCCTCTGTTAAAATAACAGGTGTCAGCTTAGCAGCAATTATAGGGGTTACACTAAACATTATATTTAACTTTAAAAGTGAAAAAGAAAAGGCAGCTTAATTATATACTTATTAAAATATCACCTAATACGAAAGTTATGTATTAGGTGGTATTTTTTTACATGCGATGATATAATGTAATAAAATGTAACGTGGGGGTGTGACAATGAAAAAAGTAAAAGTGGAAGATGCTATTGGTATGATAGTGGCCCATGATTTAACTAAGATAGTACCAGGAGAATTCAAGGGTGCCGCTTTTAAAAAAGGACATATAATAGAAGCTAGGGATATAGAAGAACTAAAAGCTATAGGGAAAAATCATATTTATACTATTGAAATGAATTCAGAAATACTCCATGAAGACCAGGCTGCTTTAGAGTTAGGACAAGCAATAGGAGGAAAAAATACCTATTTTAAATTACCTAATGAAGGCAAAGTAAATATTCTAGCTGCAAGAGATGGACTTTTAAAAATTAACACTAATCTGTTATATGAAATTAATTATATTAAAGATATTGTAGTAAGCACATTACACAATAATACTGTTGTACTAAAGGATACTATTGTTTCTGCTACAAAAGTAACACCTCTAGTCGTAGAAAAAAGATATATTAATCAAGTAAAGGATTTATTAAGAAATGTATCAGGAATTATAGACATAAAACCTTTTATAGTTCAAAAGGTAGGAATAGTTATTACAGGTACGGAAGTTTATAAAGGTATTATCACTGATAAATTTGCTCCAATCCTTAAGGAAAAGGTTAGTAATTACAAAGCTATGGTTGAAGATGTCATATTTGTTCCAGATGACTTAGAAAAAATAAAAAATGCTATAGAGAAATTTAGATCTAGAGGATGCAGTTTAATAATATGTAGTGGTGGTATGTCGGTAGATGCAGATGACTTAACGCCTGTAGCCATTGAAAAAGCTGCTTCAGAGGTAATCACCTATGGATCTCCAGTGATACCAGGAGCCATGTTTATGTTAGCATATAGCGATGATATAACTTTAGTAGGAATTCCCGCTTGTGGAATGTTCTCTAAAATAACTATATTTGATATTTTACTTCCTAGAATAATGGCAAATGATAAAATTAGCAAAAGAGAGATAAGTGAGTTGTCACATGGTGGGTTATGCTTAAAGTGCAATATATGTCATTATCCAATTTGTCCATTTGGTAAATAGGGAGGTATTTTATATGAGTATTACTTTACTTGAAGAAGTAAATGATCAAATAAAGAATGGAAATTTTGTAGCACTTTCTATAATTACTAAGGCCTGTGGGTCTTCACCTAGAGGAGAAGGGACTATGATGGGAGTGCTAGGAGATGGTACTATAATTGGTACTATAGGTGGAGGTAAAATTGAAGATGAAATTATAAAATCTAGCATAGAAGCTATAAAAACACAGAAAAGTGGTAGATATGAATATAATTTAAATGAATCTAATAAAAAACTTAATATGGTTTGTGGAGGAAAAATTGAGGTATATATAAAAGTACTAATGCCTAAACGTAAACTTATTATAGTAGGTGGAGGTCATATTGCATTACCACTACATTTTATAGCTAATATATTAGGGTATGATATTGTAGTTTTTGAGGATAGAGAAGAATATTGTAATGAGGAAAGATTTAAATTAGCTGATGAACTTTTACTAGGAGATATTAAAGAAAATTTAAAAAAATATCCTATAAATAATCAATGCAGTATAGTGATTATAACAAGGGGACATTCCTATGACTATGAAGCTTTAAAAACTGTTATAGATACTGAAGCGAATTATATTGGTATGATAGGAAGTAAAGTAAAGGTAAAAAAAACTATTTCTAAATTATTAGATGAAGGACTTAGTAAAGGCTCGTTGAATAAAGTATATGCACCTATTGGTATAGAATTAGGTGGTGAAAGACCAGAGGATATAGCATTGGCTATAATGGCAGAAATATCGTTAATTACAAATAATGGGGTGCTTGCCCATAAAAAAATTCCAATAATATAGACATATAAAATTTTATCTTGTATTATTGTAATATAATTACTATGTTCATAATATTTTAATAATATAGGGTATTATGTTACTTGTTGATAAAGTAAGATAGGTAATATTATATTTTATTAGTATATAAATAGAAAGGCATTTTAAGGGGGAAAACAATGGTAAATCGAAAAGCTTTAAAAAGTAAATCAAAAGAACAATTAAGGGGGCAGTGGAAAATACCAGTATTAATAACATTAATAGTGTGTATAATAGAGGGAGTTATAAGCTATGGTTCTGAAAGTTTTAAAGATAACATAGGACCGTCCGTTCTAATAGCAGTTATAAGCTTAATAATAAGCTTTAGCATAGCAATTATGATTAATTCTTTTTATTTAAAAATTTCTAGAGGTAAAAAAGTTAAATTTTCCGATATACTTATTCCATGGAAAACTTGGGGGAAAGGTATGGGT
>DKGY01000055.1:27598-35651 GCA_002453475.1 Clostridium sp. UBA6758
ATTATTTTGGGTTTATATTTGTTCCCATCAGTGATTTTAGTGTGTGAAGATAATAGTAAGGGTGTTATTCAGTGTATAAAAGAAAGTTTTAAATTAATGAAAGGAAATGTATGGAGTTTATTTGTACTATATCTTAGCTTTTTAGGTTGGGCGATTTTATGTATTGTACCAGTTATAGTTGTAGCTATTATTGCAGCTTTTTCATTTAATGAAACTCTCATTACAATATTACCTTTCATTGCAGCAATTGGCTTTCTATGGCTAGGACCATATATAAATACAACATCTTTAAATTTCTTTAATGAAATATCTGGATATGATAATAAACCTATATACGATGAAATAAATTCATTAAGTTAATGGTATATGGAGCTTATTTAAGTCATCATTTAATATATGGATTAGAATAAAATATTTTACCTATGGAAATATATAAATATTTATATATAAAACTAGTTAACTATTTGTTCTATTTATGCGGGTTTGTAAGAGTTTATTATTTTATTTGTACAATTAAATAAGGTATATATCAATTTAAAAATCCAAAGGATTCCTTTGGATTTTTAATGTTTAATTCAAATTTAACTTAATGAACTAATGATAAACTTGAAAAATATTACTTAAAAATTAAAGATTGTATGAAAATACTATTGTTTGTTATGAATAAAGATGATAGATTAATAATAGATTAAATTTAAGAAAAAATACATTAATAAACTATATTGTATAAATATAAATAAATGATTAGGTGATGAAATGAAGATAGTATGTTCAATAGGTCCTAATGTTAAGACCTTAAGTGATTTAGACAAATTTATAAATTCAGGAATGGATTCTATGAGATTGAATTTTTCTCATATAGAATATGAATCAGCTAAGAATCAAATAAAGTATATGAAGGAAAAGTATCCTCAGATTTCTATTATTCAAGATTTGCAAGGCAATAAAATTAGAGTTTCTAATTTATTTAATGGCCAATTAAGAGTTAATCTTGGAGAAACCGTATATTTTTGTAGTGAAGAATTTTTTAAAGAAAATCTTAGACATAGTGGAAAGAATACATTAATTCCAATTTCTTTTCAAGGACAATTTTCTTGGCTTTCTAAATGTAAAAAAATCCTTATGAAGGATGGGACGATGGAATTTAATGTTATAGGAAAGCTTAAGGATAAAGAGGCAATAAAGGCAGAAGTTGTTTTAGGTGGTATGGTTAGAGGTGAAAAGGGGTTAAATGCCCCAGGAATGGATAGATCAGGCATGACTTTAACCATGAAGGATAAAAAGGATATTGAATTTGGACTTTTAAATGGAGTAGATACAATATGCCTTTCCTATGTTACGAGAGAATCTGATATTCTAGAATTAAAGGAATATATAAAAAAAGTAAAGAAGTATAATCCACAAATTATTATACCTAAAATTTGGGCTAAAATAGAGTGTAAAGAAGGAATTCTTAATTTTGATTCTATTTTAAAATCAGTGGATGGAATTATGCTAGGGAGGGGAGATTTATTTTCGGANNTATAATGGAAATTCCCTTCGTACAGGATGAAATAGTAGGAAAGATGAAATCTAAAAAGAAGGAGCTTATAATAGCAACCTATGTGCTAGATTCTATGAGAAGTTCATTAAATCCTAAAATTCCAGAGTTGGATGATTTATATAATTTTATTAAAAATAAGGTAGATGGAATTATGTTAGCCGGGGAAGTTGGAGTAGGTAAGAATCCTCTCCATGTTATAAGATTTGCTAAAGAATTTATAGATAAATATAGTTATCTTAACGAATAGAAATAATTAAGGTGGATATATAAAATCAAACACTTCATTGTGGAGGATTTAATGGTTTGTTCATGTGTAACTAATAAGTACTTATATTTATTTAAAATGTAGAGTAAAAGCAATAGACCTTTATTGGTCTATTGCTTTTAAATATATTAATTTAAATTTATACAAACTATTTTCCTAAGTTAAATATATCTAAATCTTTAACTTTCAATCCTCGTTTCATTACTGTTACCATGGCTCTTAAGGTATCTAGAGAAGTCATCAATGAAACTCCTGATTCTACAGCTGTTCTTCTAAGCTTAAAGCCGTCACGCTGAGAGTCATTGCCTCTAGTTGGTGTATTAACTATCATGTTTATAGATTTATTTCTTATAGAATCTACTATATCAGGTTTTCCTTCACCAATTTTATTAACTATATTTGCATTTATACCTTCGCTTTGAAGCATTGTAGCAGTTCCTTCTGTGGCTACTATCTTACAGCCAAGTAAGTTCATTTCCTTAGCTAACATTAAGAATTCATCTTTGTCACTATTATTTATAGTTGCAAGTAATTTGTCTCCAGACTTTAAAATAGGTCTTTTAGCAGCCAAGAAACCCTTCATCATGGCTTCATCAAAGGTATGTCCTACGCCAAGAACTTCTCCAGTTGACCTCATTTCAGGTCCAAGACTTACTTCAACCTTTGGAAGCTTTTCTGTAGAGAATATAGGTACTTTTACAGTGACAAAGTTTGGTTCAGGACATATTTGTTCTTTATATCCCATATCTTCAAGAGATTCTCCAAGCATAGCACGAGTAGCTAATTCAACTATAGGTACATTAGTAACCTTGCTTATATATGGAACAGTACGAGAAGCTCTAGGGTTAACCTCTATGATATAAATTTCTCCTTCAAACTCAATGAACTGAATATTTATCATACCAAGAACTTTAAGTTCTAAAGCAATCCTCTTTGTATATTCAAAGATGGTTCTTTTAGATTTGTCCGATATATTTTGAGAAGGATAGATGCTTATAGAATCTCCAGAGTGAACTCCTGCTTTTTCAAGATGTTCCATAATTCCTGGGATTAATATACTTTTACCATCGCAGATGGCATCCACTTCAATTTCTCTACCAACTAAATATCTATCAATTAAAACAGGGTTTTTATGATCTCTTTTAAAGGAATTCTCTAAATATTTCTTAAGTTCTTTCTCCCTATAAGTGATTTCCATACCTTGTCCACCTAATACATAAGAAGGTCTGACAAGGACAGGATATCCAAGGTTTTCAGCACCAACAACTCCTTCCTCAAGATTCCATACAGCTATTCCTTTAGGTCTATTGATATTAAGCTCTTCAAGCATAGCATCAAATCTTTCTCTATCCTCTGCTCTATCTATTCCGTCAGCATCTGTACCTAAAATCTTAATTCCATTTTCTCTTAGAAACTTAGACAATTTTATAGCAGTTTGACCACCAAATTGAAGAATTACACCTTCAGGCTTTTCCTTATTGATTATATTAAGTACATCTTCTTCAGTTAGTGGTTCAAAGTAAAGTTTATCTGATATATCAAAATCCGTAGATACAGTTTCTGGGTTATTATTTACAATTATAGTTTCAATGCCTTTTTTCTTAAGGGCTCTAACAGCATGAACAGAGCAGTAATCAAACTCTATTCCTTGTCCGATTCTAATAGGACCTGAACCTATAACCATTACTTTTCTTTTATCAGATACTATAACTTCGTCAAATTCTTCGTAGGTTGAATAGTAGTATGGTGATATGGCATCAAACTCTCCAGCACAAGTATCTACCATCTTATAGGTTGGCATAATGTTATACAGTTTTCTAAGGGTGTATAATTCTATAGGGCTAATATTCATTAAGTCTGCAATACCTTTGTCTGAAAAGCCCTTCTTCTTTAATAATTTTAGATAATCTTTATTTAAATCTTCTAATTTAGCGGTTTTCAAGAATTCTTCTTGTTCTACTATCCATTTTAATTTATTTATAAAGAAAGTATCTATTCCGGTAACTTGTGATAACTTCTCTACTAGATATTTTCTTCTAAGCATTTCAGCTAGATCAAAGATTCTTTCATCATCTGGCACCATTACGCTACTTTTTAGCTGAGATAAAGTTTTTTCTTGAGATGGCTTATGCTCTAACACATATTTTCCTATTTCTAAGGAGCGAATTCCTTTAAGGAAGGCAGCCTCAAAATTAGATCCAATAGCCATGATTTCTCCTGTTGCCATCATTTTAGTTCCTAAGGACTTATTGGCATTTTTAAATTTATCAAAAGGCCATTTTGGTATTTTTACAACCACATAATCAAGAGCTGGCTCAAAGGAGGCCATTGTTTTACCAGTAACGGAGTTTACAATTTCATCTAGGGTATATCCAAGGCCAATTTTTGCAGCTACCTTTGCTATGGGATATCCTGTAGCCTTTGATGCAAGGGCAGATGAACGAGAAACTCTAGGGTTTATCTCAATTACAGCATAGTCAAAACTATTAGGATTTAAAGCAAACTGGACATTACATCCTCCAATAATTCCTACTTCATCTATGATTCTCAAGGCTGAAGTTCTAAGCATTTGATATTCTTTATCAGAAAGGGTTTGAGAAGGAGCAACAACTATGGAATCTCCTGTATGAACACCAACAGGGTCTATGTTTTCCATATTACATACGGTTATGCAATTTCCTTTAGAGTCACGCATAACTTCATATTCAACTTCCTTCCATCCCTTAATACTTTTTTCTATAAGTACTTGATTCACAGGACTAAGATCAAGACCACTTTCTAATATAGTAATTAGCTCTTCTTCAGTATCTGCAATACCTCCACCAGTACCACCTAGAGTATAGGCTGGTCTTACGATTACAGGATATCCAATCTTTTTTGCAAACTCAATTCCAGCATCTACATGATTCACTATATCTGATTCAATAACTGGTTCATTGATTTTTTCCATTAATGCTTTAAATAAATCTCTGTCTTCACCTTTTTTTATAGACTCTACCGAAGTTCCTATGATTTTAACTCCATATTTATCCAATATACCTTTTTCTGCAAGTTCTATTGTTAGGTTTAGGCCTGTTTGTCCACCCATACCGGATAAAATGCTGTCAGGTTTTTCTTTTACTATAATTTTCTCAATAAACTCAGTAGTTAATGGCTCTATATATATTTTATTTGCCACTTCTTTGTCGGTCATTATAGTTGCAGGGTTAGAGTTTATTAGTATGGTTTCTATTCCTTCTTCCATAAGTGCTCTACAAGCCTGGGTTCCAGAATAGTCGAACTCAGCTGATTGCCCTATTACTATTGGGCCAGATCCTATTATTAATACTTTTTTTATGTCATTTCTTTTACTCATTGATTATTCCTCCTACATGAAAGCTCACTGTCTTTCTTAATGTAATTTATTTTATTAAGGTTAAAAAATTATCAAATATAACGTTATTTTCTTTAGGTCCTGGTGATGCTTCAGGATGATATTGTACACTTGCTATTGGTAATTCTTTATGCATCATACCTTCTAGAGTACCATCATTAACACTAATATGAGTGACTTCCATATCAATAGGTAACTTAGAAACATAGTAGCCATGGTTTTGGCTAGTTATGTATACCTTATTTGATAGTACATCTTTTACTGGGTGATTCGATCCTCTATGNNTTCTCCGCCAAAGGCCCAAGCTAAAAGTTGATGCCCAAGACAAATACCGCAAGTAGGTTTTACAGTTGCTAATTTTTTTACTTCTTCAACTATATTTTCTAATTTCATAGGGTCTCCAGGACCATTAGATAAGAATATTAAATCTGGGTTTATGGATAATATTTCTTTAGCCTTTGAGGTAGCTGGAAACACAGTTAGTCTGCAATTTCTTTCTTTAAAATTTCTTAATATATTTGATTTAACTCCAAAATCCATAACAGCAATATGAGGTCCACTGCCTGGTATCTCATATACCTCATCAGTAGATACTTTATATACAGCATCATCGTTTTCAAATTTTTCTAACTTATCTTTTATATCTTCTAAAGATAAATTTTTAGTTGTTATATAACCATTCATAGATCCGTAATCTCTTAAGATTTTAGTAAGGGCCCTTGTATCAATACCTTCTAGTCCTAAGATTTTGTTTTCTATAAGGTATCCATCTAATTCCATCTCACATCTGAAGTTTGAAGGATCATTAGATTTTTCTCTTACAATAAACCCCTTAATTTTTGGAGAAGAAGATTCTAAATCCTCTAAATTAATTCCATAATTTCCAATTAAGGGATAAGTCATTGTTACAATTTGACCATAATAAGATGGATCTGTAAGAGTTTCTTGATACCCAGTCATAGATGTATTAAACACTACTTCTCCAACCGTGTCATCGATGTATCCAAAGGCTTTACCTCTGAATTCCATTCCGTTTTCTAATATAAGTTTTGCTTCAATATTTTTTGTTTTCAAGAAAAACCCTCCAATCAAAATAATTAATGTACAACAAAAAGGACAACAAACAAAGCAAATTATAAGTTGCTCAATTTATTATCCTATGGGTTTCTCTTTAAAATAATTATACTTCTAGCCATTATTCCTGTCTCCCTTCTTGGCCTCTCTGGACCAACTTAAAAGTAGATTTGTCCTTTTGATTTTATAAAAAACTTTTTAAAATGTCAATAATAAAATAAATTTATTAATATAAAAAATAATTTCTAATAATTTTTAAAGCAAGTATTTGATGAATAAATCTAATAAAATTACTAACAATAAATTTGGGAGGTGATAACAAATGAGTAAAAACAATAGTTTAAAAGATAATAACTTAAAAAACAATAATAATTTACAAGGGATAAATTCAAAGGCTGCTGGTAACTATACTAAAGGTGCCGTAGAAAGTTTTGAGAATAAAATTGTCAGTGAAACGAATTACTTAGAGAAAGTAAATAAGAATTTAGATAAATAAGAATATTATAAAAGGAGCTTAGGTAAATTTAATTTTATCTAAGCTTATTTTTATTTTTGTTAAATTTTATTAAATTTCATTGCAATTATACTTAAATTGTATATTATATTAATTATTAGAGCTATTTAAGGAGTATGTTATGAGTTGTATGGGAAATATTATTTGGTTTGTATTTGGAGGATTAATTGCTAGTATACAATGGTTTTTAACAGGGTTACTATGGTGTATAACAATAGTTGGAATCCCTGTTGGAATGCAATGCTTTAAATTAGCTAAGTTACAATTTGCTCCATTTGGTAAAGAAATTATCACAACCAATGACAGTAGTATGGGATTTTTATTAAATATTCTATGGTTGATATTTGGAGGTTTACCTCTTGTAATAACCAATTTGATTAGTGCATTACTACTTTCTATTACTATAATAGGAATACCTTTTGCAGCACAATCTTTGAAAATGGCCAAGTTATCTTTGGCACCTTTTGGTAAAGAGGTAGTATAAAAATTTCAACTTAATTTAGTGATATTGGAGGAATTATGAGAGATATATCAGAATTCAAAGGTAAAATTTTTAGACATTTTAAGGGGGACTTATATTTATTTGAGGATTTTGTAATAAATTCAGAAACCCAAGAGAAGATGGTACTTTATAGAGCATTATATGGTGAATGTGGACTATTTGTTAGACCATATAATATGTTTATAGAAGAAGTACCAAGGAATAAAGTAAATCCAACAGGACAAAAGTATAGATTTGAAGAAATAACAGTAGAAAGTAAAAATATTCGTAGTAAATAATAGTATAAAGGATGAATCTATGTTATAATGATATTTGTATGTTTTAATGAATAGTTCAAAAGGTTTTACCCAATGGGTAAGACTTTTTTAATGATAATTGGAGGTAACGTTATGATTAGTACTACAGGAGTTAGTTTAAGATACGGAGCACGTAAACTTTTTGAGGATGTTAATATTAAGTTCACAGAAGGAAATTGTTATGGATTAATAGGAGCAAATGGGGCAGGAAAGTCTACATTCCTAAAGATATTAGCAGGAGATATAGAGCCTAATACAGGAGAAGTTAGTATAACACCAGGCCAAAGGCTAGCAGTTTTAAAGCAAGATCACTTTGCTTATGATGAAGAGGAAGTGTTAAAAACTGTAATAATGGGTCATCCTAGATTAGTTGAAATCATGAATGAAAAAGACGCCCTTTATGCTAAAGAGGATTTTAGTGATGAAGATGGAATAAAGGCTTCTGAGCTTGAAGGTGAATTTGCAGACCTTAATGGATGGGAAGCA
>DKGY01000055.1:35716-38568 GCA_002453475.1 Clostridium sp. UBA6758
TTCTATAGCTTGGCTTGAAAACTTCTTAATGGATTTTGAGGGAACAGTTATTGTGGTATCCCACGATAGACATTTCTTAAATAAAGTATGTACAAATATGGCTGATGTAGATTTTGGAAAAATCCAAATGTATGTTGGTAACTATGATTTCTGGTATGAATCAAGTCAGTTAGCACTACAAATGTCTAAGGATCAAAATAAGAAAAAAGAAGAAAAGATAAAAGAACTTCAAAATTTTATAGCTCGTTTTAGTTCTAATGCATCAAAAGCTAAGCAAGCTACTAGTAGAAAGAAACAATTAGATAAATTAACTCTAGATGATATTAAACCATCTTCAAGAAGATATCCTTTTGTTGGATTTAAGGCTGATAGAGAAGCTGGAAATGATTTATTAGTTGTTGAAAATTTATGTAAAACTATCGATGGAGTTAAGATTCTTGATAATGTAAGCTTTATGATATATAAGAATGATAAAGTGGCATTTTTAGGTGATGGTGTTGCTAAAACTACTCTATTCAAAATATTAATGGGAGAAATGGAGCCAGACAGCGGAAGCTTTAAATGGGGGATAACTACATCTCAATCTTACTTTCCATCTGATAACTCAGAGTTCTTTGATGGTTTTGATTTAAATCTCGTGGATTGGTTAAGACAATTTTCAGAGGAGAAAGCAGAAAGCTTTATAAGAGGATTCCTTGGTAGAATGCTATTCTCGGGAGAAGAAGCATTAAAGCAAGCTTCTGTACTTTCAGGAGGAGAAAAAGTTCGTTGTATGCTATCAAAGATGATGTTAAGTGGAGCTAATGTGTTAATTTTAGATGAGCCAACAAACCACTTAGACCTAGAATCTATAACAGCAGTTAATAATGGACTAATTAACTTTGCTGGAACTATACTATTTACATCTCATGACCATCAGTTTATTAATACAGTTGCAAACAGAATAATAGAAATTATTCCTGGTGGTGTAATTGATAAAAACATGACTTATGATGAGTATCTAGAATTAAAATAGAGCATAGTATGTTAATAAATTACAATAATGTTTGGTTAAATATCATTATGTATAAACTAAATACTTATTAGTATAAATATAAATTAATTTAGTTGACATTCTGCCAATATTTATTTATAATACAAATAATATAAAATTTAATATGGAAATTCTATGAAAAGGACAGTACTTTCTTTATTAATTCTTAAAGCGAGTGAAGGTTGGTGTGAGCTTCACAAGAATAAAAGAATCTTATCAAGTAATTGCAAAGAAATTTATTAATAATAAATTAGGAAGAGAACCTTGGAGAAGCTGCCCCAAAAGTTTACTTAGTAGGGTAAGTCGCTGTTGCGTTAAAAATTTATGAGTGGACTTTTATAGAAGTCAATTAGAGTGGTACCACGGTTATATAACCGCCTCTTTCCTATGGAAAGAGGCGGTTTTTTTATATACATTTTGAAGTTTTTATAGAGAAAAGAGATGAAAGAAAAAAAGGAGGATTTATTATGGATTATAAAAATATAATAGCAGAGAATTTATGTAAGCATATAGATATGGAAAAGGAAACAATAGAAAAACTTGTTGAAAACCCACCAAAACCAGAAATGGGGGATTTTGCATTCCCATGTTTTCAATTAGCAAAATCTATGAAGAAAGCACCAAACATGATAGCTCAAGATTTAAAAGTATTACTTGGTAATTTAGATGGATTTGAAAAAATAGATGCCTTTGGACCTTATATAAACTTTTTTGTAGCCAAGAATGATTTTATGAAGGAAATCATTGAAAAAGTATTAAATGAAAAAGAGACTTATGGAAATACAAAAGAGGGAGAAGGCAAAAATGTAATTGTTGAATATTGTTCAGCTAATATTGCTAAGCCGTTCCACGTAGGTCACTTATATACTACCATGATTGGTAACTCTCTTTATAAAATATTTAATTCTCAAGGATATAATGCTATAGGAATAAACCACCTAGGAGACTGGGGAACACAATTTGGTAAACTTATATATGCATATAATCATTGGGGTGATGAGAAGGCTTTAGAGGAAGAACCAATTAAAGAAATGTTAAGGGTTTATGTAAAATTCCATGATGAAGCAGAAAAAAATCCTGCTCTTGATGGTGAAGGAAGAAAGCATTTTAAGCTTCTTGAAGATGGTAATGAGGAAGAAGTTAGGCTATGGACTAAATTTAAAGACTTAAGCTTAAAGGAATTTGATAAGTTATTTGATATGTTAAATGTTAAATTTGATTCTTTTGCTGGTGAGAGCTTCTACCAAGATAAAATGGATGCTGTTATTGATGAGATTGAATCTAAGGGATTATTAACTGAAAGTAACGGTGCTAAGGTTGTTATGTTAGAGGAACTTAATATTCCACCTTGTATAATAAAAAAGGCAGATGGAGCTACAATATATGCAACTCGTGATTTAGCTGCTATGTTCTATAGAAAGAAAACTTATGATTTCTATAAGAATATATATGTAGTTGCAAAGGATCAATCTCTTCACTTTAAACAAGTATTTAGTACAGTTAAAAAGATGGGGCATGAGTGGGCTGATGATTGTATACATGTACCATTTGGATTAGTTCGTTTCCCAGATAAGAAACTTTCTACAAGAAAAGGTGATGTAGTATTCCTTGAGGATTTATTAAATGAAGCTGTAGTTAAAACAGAAGAAATAATAAATGAGAAAAATCCTACGTTGGAGAGTAAGAAAGAAGTAGCTAAAAAGGTAGGAATTGGAGCAGTTGTCTTTGCTTATCTTAAAAACTCAAGAGAGAGGGACATAATATTTGATTGGGATGAAATGCTTAGCTTTGAAGGAGAAACTGGGCCATATGTTCAATA
>DKGY01000055.1:38615-65759 GCA_002453475.1 Clostridium sp. UBA6758
AATAAATTCTATAATTCTATAAATATATCTAATTCACAAGATGAAGTAACAAAGAATACAAGATTAGCTTTAGTTAGAGCTACTCTTCAAGTAATAGAAAATGGATTACATCTCATAGGTCTTGAAACAGTAGACGAAATGTAATAAAGGTTAATATAAAGAAAATCCCTTGGCAATTTATCATCCAAGGGATTTTTCTTTATTTATTATGTTATTTATCATCATCAAGTTTTTTTATTGTATTAACATAACTAGGACACTTAGAGGTACAACTACCACAATTACATCCTTTAGATTTTTTCTTTAGGTTTTTAAAAAGAATAAAGGCTGCTAATACAACAATAACTATAGTTATAAGTATTTCCAAAATATTATCACCTCTTTAAAATATAAGTGAAGCTATATGATATATTCCAAAGGAAAAAATCCATGCCACTATAAATTGATATATAACTGAGAATACAGCAAGTTTTCCACTGAATTCTTTTTTAAATGTAGCTATGACAGAAACACATGGGGTNNGTATATAATAAAGTAAATACTAAGAAAGAAATACCGCTGGCTACTGTAAATGTTGCAGCAATGCTTGTAGCTAAATCACCAGTATAAAGTACTCCTAGAGTTCCAATAACTACTTCCTTAGCCATAAGTCCTGTTAATAGTGCTACAGAGTTTTCCCAGGTGCCAAATCCTAATGGAGCAAAAATTGGAGATATGAAGTTACCTATAGATGCAAGGAAACTTTCATTAATCTCGGCCATTCCATTCATATTAAAGTTTGATAAGAACCATACTAGTACAGATATAGAGAATATTAAAGTCCCAGCCTTTTTTAAGAATCCTTTACCTTTTTCCCAAGTATGAAGCATTAAACTTTTAAATTCAGGAAGTTTATATTCAGGTAATTCTATGATAAAGGGTTCCTCATCTTTTTTAAATAAAGTATTTTTAAATATAAATGCCATTATAAATGCTACTATAAGGCCTAAGAAATATAGTCCAAAAATGACTAAGGATTCATAACCTGCAAAGAGTGCACCAGCAAATAGGGCATATACAGGTAATCTAGCATTACAAGACATAAAAGGAATAATCAGAGCTGTTAACTTTCTATCTTTTTCACTTTCCAAGGTTCTTGCAGACATTATTCCTGGTACTGAACATCCAAAGCCCATTATTAAGGGTATGAAAGCCTTTCCTGAAAGTCCCAATTTCCTCATCAACTTGTCCATAATAAATGCTGTTCTAGCCATATACCCACTATCTTCAAGAAAGCTGATTCCTACAAATAGAGTTAATATGATTGGGAGAAATACAATTACGGAACCAACACCACCAATGATACCATCGATTATTAAAGATTTAAACCAAGGCGATGTATTAGCTAGTGGTATTTCTATTAGAGATACAAACCCTTCATTGACTAGTTTATCAGCTAATTCTTGCAAAGGACCACCAACCCAATCAAAGGTAAATTTAAATATAATAAACATAATTCCTAAAAATATAGGGTAGGCCCAAAACTTATTAAGGACAATAGAATCTATTTTTTCAGTAACAGTATTAATATTTGTTTTTTTACCTTCTACACATCTGTTCAGAATGTTTTCTATATATGCATAGGTTTCTTTTTCATTCATTTTATCAAATTCATGTTTAGAATTTATAGTTTTATCTAAAGACTCGAAGGAATCCTTATTAATAAGAAAATCTTTAACTGCTTTTACACCTTCACCTTTAGAAGCTGATATAGCCATTATATTAACACCTAATTCTTTAGATAAATCAGAGTAATTTATATGAATTCCATTATTTTCTGCTACATCTATCATATTTACTATTAGTAAAATAGGTTTATTGAATTTGGTTAATTGAGAAGTTAAGTAAAGGTTTCTTTCGAGATTAGAACCGTCTATAATATTTATAATTAAATCTACTTCGTCAGTATATAAAAAGTTTTTAGACACTTTTTCTTCATTAGAAAAGGTATCCATTGCATATATACCTGGTAGGTCAACAATTTTTATATCCT
The DNA here is from genome assembly GCA_002453475.1 of Clostridium sp. UBA6758. Lineage (GTDB taxonomy): Bacteria > Bacillota > Clostridia > Clostridiales > Clostridiaceae > Clostridium_J > Clostridium_J subterminale. Next base: position 40,648 of record DKGY01000055.1, read on the forward strand.
TTGATAAATAACCTTCTTTTTTATCTACAGTTACACCTGCCCAGTTACCTACATATTGGTTAGAACCTGTTAGTGCATTAAATAAAGTTGTTTTTCCTACATTAGGATTACCAATAAGGGCAATGGTTTTCATATTACACTGCCTCCTTAATAAAAATCAACTCAGCATCTTTTTTTCTAATAGCAAGGTCTGTCCCTCTTAAGTTTATAATAATTGGATCTCCTAAAGGAGCGGTTTTTTTAACTAAAACCTCTGTTCCTTCAACAAACCCTAAAGCTAATAATCTTTTGGCTAATTTATCATCACATGCAAGTTCTTTAATTAATCCTTTATGACCAGGTTTTAAATTAAAAACGTTCATGAATATCACTCCTTTATGAAAATAATTATCAATATCTATATTTACATTATATTCTAAATGATAACCGATGTCAACTTAAAGTATATATTAATAAAACACATATATAATATAGATAAAAGGGATTTATTTGTGATATAATATAATTATATATTTTTATAGTACATATAATTATATATAGGCTTCTTTGGAGTATATTTGAAGCACAATACCTATTAAAGAAATGAGTGGTAAGGTGATAGTTAAAGAAAGGACTATAGACATTGAGAAAGATGAATTTAAACAGAGTCTAAATATTAGCGGAGATAATGACCTTTATAAAAAATCGGTTTTCTTTGACTTAGAACATTATGTTTATAAGAAACCTATATGCATAGGGGTCTTTGGAGCAGGATATTATGACGAAGAAAATAATAAGTTGGTAATTACTCAGTATATGATTGAAAATAAGCATGAACTTGAGAAAATTCTTGCTTTATCAAAAGAGTATTTTGAAAATATGAGAAATACTCTAAAAAAAGAATATGTTGTTACTTTTTCAGGAAATAATGACTATCTAGTAATTGACTATCTATTTAAAAAATATAAGTTAAATTATACTGTTGAAGAATATTTTAAAAGTATAGATTTGCAAAAAAAATATGAGCAAGTTAAGCAGAAGTCAATAGGACTTAAAGCGCTAGAGAGTGAATGTGGTGTTCTTAGAGAAAGTGAAGTTATAAGTGGCTCTACATTGGCTAAAACCTTCAGTAAGATAATGAAAGATGATATGTATTTTTCACGAATGCCCATGGAAAAGAAAGAAAAAATTCTTTTATATAACATGCAAGATGTGGTTAGTTTATTTCATATATATACTCAATGGAATAAGTATGTCAGACCAGAGTAATAAAAAAACTATCTCATAGAAGAATATAAATTTGTATTTTTCTATGAGATAGTTTTATATATATTGTTTTTATGTAGCACTCCACGTATTAATAGATGTGAGAAATAACAGAGGTAATAACATAGATAAGTTTATTAACTTTGATGTAACATAAATTCATAATAGAATATAAAATACATATAATTTCAGAAGATAGAGGAGGTATTATGGAAATATTAAGAAAAGGTAGAGGTGCTACTATAGGAAAGGGAAAATGTGACTTAGTACTTAAAAACGGGAAATTTATTAATGTATTTACTGAAGAAATAGAAGAAGGGGACATAGGAATTATTGATGATACAATTATAGGAATAGGTTCATATGAGGGGAATAAGGAAATTGATTGTAGATCTAAAATTATATGTCCGGGTTTCATAGATGGACACATTCATGTGGAATCTTCCATGACAACTCCAGAATCTTATGGAAATGTAGCTTTAACGAATGGTGTTACAACAGTAGTAGCTGATCCTCATGAAATTGCTAATGTACTTGGAATGGATGGGATATCTTTTATGCTAGATAGTGCACAAAGAAGTCCTTTGGATATATATTTTATGATGCCTTCTTGTGTGCCAGCGGTGCCATTTGAAGAAAATGGTGCTATTTTGAGTGCAGAAGATTTATCTGAATTTCTTGATAAAACAGAAGTAATAGGTCTTGGTGAGGTAATGGATATACCTTCTGTTATAGAACAAGTACCTTCCATGATGAATAAGCTGGATGCATTTAAAGATAAAATTATAGATGGACATGCGCCACAAATCTCTTATGAAGATCTTAATCAATATATTTTATCAGGTGTAAGAACTGACCATGAATGTTCTTCAAAGGAAGAAGCTTTAGAAAAAGTAAAATTAGGAATGTATATTCTTATAAGGGAAGGTTCTGCTGCTAAAAATTTAAAGAATTTAATTTCAGTAGTTAACAATAAGAATTTTCGAAGATTTTTATTTTGCACTGATGATAGGCACTTAGAGGATTTAGTTGAAGAGGGATCTATAAATAATGCTATTAAGCTTAGTATAGAAAATGGTGTTGATCCTATAAAAGCATATATAATGGGAAGTTATAATGGATATACTTGTTATGGTATAAAAGACAAAGGAGCTATAGCACCAGGGTATAAGGCTGACCTGGTCATTTTAAATGATTTAACTAAGGTAGATATTTATAAAGTTATTAAGTCGGGTAGAGAAATAGATGATTATAAGAAATTATCCTATACTATTAAAAATAAAAATACTATGAATATAGAAAAGGTGAAAGAGGAGGCCTTTAGAATACCCTCTAAAGGAAGCCAAGTAAATATAATTGGTGTAACTCCAGGGTCTCTTGAAACTAAGCTGTTAGTGAAACCTAGTAAGATTATTGATGGATATCTAGATATGAGTGAATATGAAGATATTTTAAAAATAGGGGTTTTTGAGAGGCATAAAAATACTAATCATTATTCATTAGGATATTTATCAGGATTAGGTATTAAAAACTGTGCTATAGCTCAAAGTATAGCCCATGATTCTCATAATATTATTGTTGTAGGAGACAATGATAAGGATATGTCTAAGGCGGTAAATAAGTTAATTGACATAGGTGGAGGAATTACTATAGTGAGTGAAGGCGTACTAATTGATAGCCTTTCCTTAGAAATAGGAGGATTGATGACTAATTCACCTGTAGATTATGTATACAATAAGTTAAAAAATTTAAATAGGATAGTAAGAAACTATGGGCTAAAACTTGATATGGATGCGTTTATAACCTTATCTTTTATGAGCTTACCAGTAATTCCACAGGTAAAGCTTACAAGTAAAGGATTATTTCTATATGATTTATTTAAGTTTATTGAACTTTCTTTTAATTGATAGTGACATAATAATACAAATTATATATAATATGTATTATATAATTTAAAAGTAAACAACATTAATTAAGGAGAATATAATCTTGAAGAAATTAAGCCCAATAAACAAATTTAAGAAATATATTGGTATGAGAAATATAAAAACTGCTCTAGCAGCAGCAATAAGTGTAATTGTAGCTGAATTGTTCCATCTTCAATCACCATTTTTGTGGCTACAGGAGCTTTGATTTCTATGGAAACTACAGTGAAGAAGGGGATTAATGCTGGAATTTCAAGGGTACTTGGTACTGTAATGGGAGGTTTAATTGGTATTATAACTGTTCTAATAGACCCAGGTAATATATTTTTGCTTTTCTTAGGAATGGTATTTCTGATAACATTACTTAATATATTAAAATGGCAAGACTCTATATCTATGGCTTGTGTTGTATTTTGCGTAATTATGATTACTATGACCAGTGAAAATATAGTTCTATACGCTTTTCAAAGAACAGTTGATACCATAGTTGGGATTGTCATATCAATAATAATTAATTACATTATTTCTCCACCTTTAGATTCTAAGTTTGCTAAGAGTAAAACGGAAGATGAAGATATAGAAGATTTTATTATGAGAGTTCCTGAAAAAATAGATATAAAAGAGTCAAAATAGTGAAAAACTACTGATATAATTTATCAATTAATCAGTAGTTTTTGTTTTAAGAAATTTTATTAATTGACTACTATAGATTAAATACATACCTATAAATGAAATAATAATGGGTAATACTACCAAGTAAGACGAAAATATGAAATATTTCATGTGCACCAAAAGTTCTATGTTTTCCTTTTCTTTCTAAGCAATATATAATTCCACCTATAGTATATAATACTCCTCCTAACACTAATATTGAGAGGCCTCTACTAGATACAACTTTTGAAAGTGGATTAAAAATAAATATAGCCATCCATCCCATAGCAATATAAATAGCAGAAGACAACCAGGAAGGACAATTAATCCAATATAATTTAAAAAGAATGCCAATTATAGCTACAGCCCATATTATAGTGAGCATATAGTATCTAATTGGTGTCTCTAATAGAACTAGGCAAATAGGTGTATAAGTTCCAGCTATTAATACAAATATCATTGCATGGTCAATCTTTCTAAGGATATTTATTATTGAATCTTTAGCTACAATAAGGTGATATACACTGCTAGCTGTATAGAGTAGAATTAAGCTTATTCCAAATATAACAGTTGATATCAAAGTATATAGGTTGTAATTGTTACTATGAAGTTGAGCAAATAATAAGAAACATAAACCAAGTAAAGAAATTATAGCTCCTAACATATGAGAAAATCCACTAAAGGGTTCTCTAAATTTTGAATTAGTCATATTATACCTCCTAAGATTAAATTCATATATAGTTTTGAATACTATATAAAGACTATATGTATATTATAACATGTTGTTTATATAAATGTACATTGTAAATATTAAAATTGTGTTAATGATTATTTTGAATTAAATATGTATAACTACCATAGAATTTTAGCATTGATATTTATCTATAATATTATTTACTACTACTAATAATAATATTATAATAAAAGAAAATATACATATGAGGTGATTATGTGAACTTTAATATAGAAAACTTAGAAGAACTTCTAATTAATATGAATTTAGATGATAGGATTAATATTAATAAAATACCAGATATCGATTTATATATGGATCAGGTAATTCAATTATTTGATAATAACTTAGAGCATATAAAAAGAAACCCTACTGACAAGATTTTAACCAAGACTATGATAAATAACTATTCTAAAGACAAATTACTTTTTCAAAATAAAAATAAAAAATATTCTAAAGATCATATACTTTTAATGATTCTAATTTATGATTTAAAGCAAACTTTATCTATAGCTGATATAAAAAAACTATTTACCCCTATGGTAGAGATATTATCGGAAGAAAAGTCTAATTTTGATTTAAGTAATATATATAATGAATACCTTTTATTAAAGGAAAGTCAAATTAATAAAGAAAGAGAGCTACTAATTTCAATTGTCAAAGATGCAACTAATTTATGTGAAAAAGATACTATTAAAGAATGTGAGGATTATAAAAAAATATTATTGATTATATTAACACTTTTAAATTCAGCATCTTTAAATAAAAGAATTGCAGAAAAAATAATAGATACTTATTTTAACAAATAGAAAATAGGAATAAAATAAACATATGAACAAGCATTCATATGAAAGGGGAATATAATACATGTATAAAGAAGAAGTTTGTATGCAAGCTTGCATACACGATGAAGTTATTGATAGGTTAAAAGGCAAAACTTTAAGTGATAATACGGTAGAAGGACTTTCAAACTTATTTAAGTCTATGGCAGATCCTACTAGGGTAAAAATATTAAATATCTTATTAAATACAGAAGCTTGTGTCTGCGATATTGCAGCTTTAACTAATATGACACAATCTGCTATATCCCATCAATTAAGAGTATTAAAACTAGCTAGGATTGTTAAATCAAGAAAAGATGGAAAAGTTGTATATTATTCTTTAGATGATGATCATGTTAAAGATATTTTCTATAAAGGACTTAGCCACGTTAATGAATAAACTAGTAAGAGGGGGAGTAAAATAATGGGACAAACAAAAAGACTTTATGAAATTCAAGGATTACATTGTGCAAATTGTGCTTTGAAAATCGAACGTGAACTAAATCAATTGCCTTACATACAAAGTGCTGTAGTCAACTCTGCGACATCAAAAGCTATTTTAGAAGTTAAAGAGGACATTGATAAAGAGCTAATATTTGATGATGTAGAAAGTATATCTACTAGAATTGAACATGGAGTTACAGTTAAAGAAATTGATAAAAATGTTATAAATAAAAAAAATGTTAAGGTTCAGGGGAATACAAAAATTATTAATTCTAATGTAAATGATAGTAAAGCCAAGGAAGAAAAGTTTACTCACAAGGATTCTCATGTTGATAATCACAACCATGATCATGGGCATAATCATGGACAAGGGTTTAAAAAGAAACAAATAATAAAATTTATTATAGGAATTTCTCTTGCAGTTACAGGAGTATTAATTAAGGATATGGTAAGCATATTTTTATTTATAGCTGCTTATCTAGTAATAGGTGGAGATATTCTGCTTATAGCTGGTAAAAATATAATAAAAGGTCAAGTCTTCGATGAAAATTTTTTAATGAGTATAGCTACAATAGGAGCCTTTTTAATTGGAGAATATCCAGAAGCTATTGGCGTAATGTTATTCTATCAAGTAGGAGAACTTTTTCAGGAATTGGCAATTAACAAATCTAGAAATTCTATATCAGAGTTAATGAATATTCGTCCAGATCATGCAAATTTAAAATTAAGTAATGGCTATATTTCCTCAGTTTCTCCAGAAGAGGTAAGTATTGATGATATAATAGTTATTAAGCCAGGTGAGAAAATTCCTTTAGATGGAGTTATAGTAAAGGGAGATTCTCAAATAGATACTTCTGCTTTAACAGGAGAATCGGTACCAAGAGTAGTTAAAGAAAGAGATGAGGTTTTAGCTGGATCTATAAATAAAACTTCTCTTATTGAAGTTAAGATAACTAAAGAGTTTAGTGAATCTACGGTATCAAAGATTCTTGAATTAGTAGAAAATGCTTCAAATAAAAAAGCACCAACAGAAAAGTTTATAACAAAGTTTGCTAAGTACTATACACCAATTGTTGTTATATTAGCTATTCTACTAGCTTTTTTACCACCAATAATTATGGGTGAAGATTTATATACCTGGTTATACAGGGGGTTATCATTTTTAGTTGTATCTTGTCCTTGTGCTCTTGTAATATCAATACCTTTAAGTTTCTTTGGTGGAATTGGAGGAGCATCTAGAAGTGGGGTGCTTGTCAAAGGAGGAAACTATCTTGAAGCATTGAGCAAAGCAGAAGTGGTGGTTTTTGATAAAACAGGTACATTAACAGAAGGAAGCTTTGAAGTTACAAAAATTAATCCTTATGGATTTATTACAGAGGACATGTTAATGGAATATGCGGCACATGCTGAGATATATTCTAATCATCCTATTGCAAAATCTATCGTAGAATCTTATAAAAAAATTAGTACAAAGGCTATTATTGATAAAAGAAGAATAAAGAGTTATGAAGAAATTGCAGGTAAAGGTGTAAAAATATATTTTGGTGATAGATATATATATGCAGGAAACTATAAGCTGATGGAAGAGCTTGAAATTGAATATGTGAAATCAAATGAAGTAGGCACTATTATATATGTTGCAGTAAATAATAATTTTGTAGGAAGTTTAGTAATTTCTGATAGAATTAAAAATACTTCACCTAGGGCTATTGCAAAGTTAAAAGAACTAGGAATTAAGAAAACTGTTATGTTTACTGGAGATAATAAGACAATTGCTGAATATGTAGCAAAGGTTATTTCAATTGATGAGGTTAGAGCTGAATTAATGCCTCATGAAAAAGTGATTGAGGTAGAAAAAATATATAGTGGTCTTTCTAGGAAGGGAAGATTAATATTTGTTGGAGATGGAGTAAACGATGCCCCTGTATTAGCTAGAGCAGATGTAGGTATAGCAATGGGGGGAATAGGATCAGATGCAGCTATAGAAGCTTCAGATGTAGTTATCATGACTGATGATCCTGAAAAAATATCTACATCTATAACAATAGCTAGAAAGACACAAAAAATTGTAGTTCAAAATATTGTATTTTCATTATTTATAAAAGCTGTGGTATTAGTACTAACAGCATTAGGAATTACTGACATGTGGATGGCGGTTTTTGCAGATGTTGGAGTTACAATAATATCAGTATTAAATGCTATGAGAGCTATGAAGATGGAAGAATAAATAAAAGTTTAACTCGAAAATACTAAACAAAAGAATTAAAAATATATTAAAGCCCTTTAATGTTTTTTATCATTAAAGGGTTTTTAAATTTAAGTGATACTTATTAACTTATTTTTGACATGCTTTTAAATTCGCTAAACTCATCACTATTTTCTTCTTCAAATAATTTCTTATAGCTATATGATATTATATCGCCTCTTTTTATAATTCCAATGAATATATTTGAGTCATCAACCACTGGAACGAAGTTTTGTGATTTAGCAACAAGTATTAAACTCTCTATATCAGAATTAATTGATACAGGTTTATCTTTAAAATGTCTTGGTATGTCTTTTATCAAAACATTTTCTGTGTCTTTTAAGCTTAATTCGGAAGAATTTTTTAATTTCCAAAGAAGATCACCTTCTGTTAAAGTACCTACATATTTTCCTTTATCATCTACTAAAGGTATAGAAGTATATCTATGATATTCCATTCTCTCCATTGCTCTTCGCATAGTAGAACTAACCTTTTCAAAAATTACTTCACTTTTAGGAGTTAGAAAAAAGGCAATGTTCATATTTTATCATCCTCCATTAAATCAATATTCAATAAGTATACTAAAAAGCTACATTTTAATTATAACATAATTTTCAGACTAAAAGAGAGCAAAGTTTTTAATAAATTAAGAACAAGTAACGCTATGAGTTAATCCTATAATTTATTAAGCACAAAAACATATGAGCGATAAACTTTTTAGGAAATGTAAGTGCTAAGGTATTTCTGAAAGCTATCGTAGATTTAGAAATATTTAAAATATCACAATTGCTTAATATAAAATGATCCTTTAATGATATTTCTTTATTATCTATATCTTGTCTCAACAAAATTACTTTTTCTAATATTTTATTTAGTAATTCATCATAACTATATATAGCACACCTTTCTATTTCTATAACTTCAGCAGTAATTTCCATAGCCATAATAATATTAATATGATTCCTAGATATTATACCTGAAAAATTTTTAATTCTTTTTATAGATCTTAATAATTTTAAATGGTCATAGATGGAATTATTAAAGTTTACAGAATTCATTATAATGTTTAATTCGGTATCATCAATATCTTTTAGTAATCCTTTTGAAACTTCATCTTTAAAAAAGTAATAGTTTTGTCCTATCAAATGATTAAAAGCTTTTAATGTATCTAAATAGCCTAATTTTATATTTCGTTTAATTCTTGGACCATCAAAATTAATAATTGGACCAAGGCTTTCACTACATTTAATTTCTATTATAGGTATATTATTTTTATTATTAAATTTTCGCTTAAATCCAGGGCCGTCAATATCCACTTGAATTATAGTAGAGCATGAACTATTTAAAAGCATACTAGTTGGAACATTATTATACATACCTCCATCAAAAAAAGTAACGCCATCAATAACCATGTGTTTTAGACCAGGTAGAGAGCAACTTGCCATTATATAGTCAATAATTTTTCCGTAAGGAATATCAGTTTTAAATATTTCTATTGGTTTGAGAGGAAACATACTAAGGGTAACTATACCAAAATCTATAGATGAATTTCTTATTATATCTTCATTTAAATAGCTTTGTAACAGACTCTTTAAAGGGGTATTATCCAAACCTCTATTAGATATAACATTTTTAATCAATTTTGGAATGTTTTTAGAGGATAGATTCTCATCTACAGAAAAATTATCATCCACATAGAAGCAAGTTGAAAAATCTATTGATAACCATAATTCTTCTAAATTCTTATAATTATTACTACATATAAAAGCACTATTAATAGCTCCAATTGAAGTTCCAACTACTACAGATATATCTATATTTAATTCTATTAAGGCTTTCCATACTCCAACTTCATAAGCTCCTTTAGAACCACCACCGCCTAAAACTAAACCATAACTATTCAAACTATAAACACTCCTTTAATTGGAAAAATTAACTTAAATATAATGCTATCTACTATTATAGTATCCTAAGTGAGTCGAATTTGATAACTATTACAATGATTATATTATATATACTATTTATTGCTATTTATACGTTGAACTTTTATGTAAATAATTATATAATTATTATATACTAACAATGAAATTATAGTATATAATAAACTATCTACAATGATATAAATTTTAAATGCTGAGAAATTTCAATAATAACCAATGTAAGAAGGAGATTAGTTATGGAAATAAATTTAAATTTAATAGAAGAAGCAGTTAAATTGAATAGTATTGAAGAAATTAGAAAAGCATTAATTGAATACTTAAGAATTGAGCCGGAAAACTCAGAAAAAATTATAAATGCTTTAAATTATGCTAAAGAAAATACTGAGGGATTATTTGAAATTCACGATGGTGCAAAATTAGAAGAGGATAATAAGTGGACTAAAGATTACTTTTTAAAAACCCTTAAAGACTTATCTAAAAATTTTTCTGAAGAGAGATTTAACCATTTATGCTTAGTAGGAGCTTTTATATATCCCAATATAGATACTTTAGATCAAGATACAGTTATAATTAATAATGTAAAACCTGTTTCAGATGCTGAAATTAAGTTTGAAAAAGTAAAGTCTGCTCTTGCGTTAGGAACCGGACTTTTAATAGGATATATTATTGGGAAAAAGATTAATAAAAAGAGATAATGTATATTAAAATGACCTATTAGTATTTTATTAAATTAATACTAATAGGTCATTTTGTTTTTAGGAAGTATAATATATTGAAATTATTTTAAGATTCTTATTGAAAACTACTGCTATATAATTCATGCCTTTCAATATGATTAATATGTTTTTGATAATCTTTATTCATTAAATTTATAGTAGTATAGCTTTCACGATTAATAAAATTGGGATCTGATATTAGTTTACAGCCTAAATTTAATACGTTATTTGTNNAAATAATTGTAGTATCATTATTAACGTATGAATATACATTAGTAAAATTATCAATTTGTATAGGTTTTCCACCTAAGTTAGTTATTATTTTACATATTCTTAATGCGTGTTTTTGGTAGTCATTTAGAACTTTAGATATTTGAGAAATAACATTTTCATTTTTAGAATTCTTAATGTAATTTTCAAAAGTATTTATATCGATATATATACCATGTAATAATTCATTTAAACTATTAACTATATATTTTTTATCCAAGAAAATCAACTCCTTGCAATAATATTTATTATATTATTGCCTAAGTGGTATTGACATTATTCATACTACAAAATATTTTAAAAGGTCAAAAAGGCCATTGAATATAAGGCCTTTTTATAATAGGTTAAGATTCAATAACTGTTTTTTCTGATTCTTCTAGTTTTTCCATTGAGAATCCTGTATATCCGTAAACTATTGATATTATAGGATTTATATAATTTAAGAAGCAGAATGGTGCATATAAGAAACAGGATACTCCAAGTGTAGTAGACATAAATGCGCCACATGTATTCCATGGAATAAATGGAGACGTAAGAGTTCCAGCATCTTCTAAAGCTCTTGATAAGTTTTTAGGTGCTAATCCACGTTTAGCATATTCATCTTTATACATTCTACCAGGAATAACTATAGATAAATATTGATCTCCAGCAAGTATATTAACAACAATACAAGAAATTATAGTAATTAGTACAAGAGAACCTGTATTAACGGCAAGTCTAAGCAACTTTTCAGCAAGTACATTTAAGAATCCGGCTTTCTCCATTATACCACCAAAGGTCATAGCACATATAATTAAAGAAACGGTATACATCATACCTTGAAGGCCACCTCGAGTTAGTAGGTCATCTACAATTTCAACTCCAGTTTCACTTACATATCCATCATTTAAAACATTAACTATATCACCATAATTAGCACCTTGTACTAAAATTGCCAAAATAACTCCTGCAACAACACCTATTATTAGACCAGGAATTGCAGGCATTTTTTTAACAACAAGTACTATTACTATTACTGGCGGTAGTAATAGTATAGGGTTAATTACTCCAGAAGCTTTCAAGCCATCAAATATTATATTGAGTTTAGAAACATCTAGCTCTTGACCTGCATATTTCATTCCAAGTATAGCGAATAGTATAAGAGAAATTATTAAACTTGGTGTTGTAGTATAAAACATGTGTTTAATGTGATCAAATAAAGTAGAACCAGCCATAGCAGGAGCTAAGTTAGTTGTATCAGAAAGCGGTGACATTTTATCTCCAAAATATGCACCAGATATTATAGCACCAGCTATCATTGGAGTAGGGATTCCTAAACCAATACCTACTCCTATAAGTGCAATACCTACAGTACCGGCAGTTGTCCACGAACTTCCAGTGGCTAATGAAACTATAGAACATATTATACATGTAGCTACTAAGAATATACCTGGAGATAAAATCTTAAGTCCGTAATAAATCATTGTTGGAACGGTACCACTTAATATCCAAGCACCAATTAAAACTCCAATTATCATAAGTATTATAATTGCTTGCATCGACATTTGAATAGTATCTATAAATCCTTTTTCTAGGTCTTCCCATTTAAATCCAATACATAAAGCTGTAATAGTTGCAGCTATAGCTGCAATTATTAATGGAATATGTGGACTTGAATCATATAATATAATTGCAATAGATAGAGAAACAATAAGAACTAAAATAGGTATTAGAGCTTGCCAAACTTTTGGTTTGCTAGGGGGGGAAGCTATCTTACTAGATTTTTGTTTTTTTTCTTTCATTAACAACACACTCCTATATTAAATTCCAATTAAAGTAATTGAATTAATTATATATCAGTATAATTATAATTGCAATACTATTCAGAAAATTTTAAAACTAAACATAATGGTCATTGATATTATGCATTGTATTGAGAAAATCTTATTATAAATAGCTTATATAATTGATTTATGAAATTTATTTTTAAATTATATTCATATTATCCTTATAAAAAAGAGTACAAAAAAAATTTGTACTCTTTTTTATGAAAAATTTTATAATTATACATTTATATATTAAATGATTTAAAGGCTGTAAGAAATTTATTTATATCATCATCGCTATGACATGTTGATAGGAACATTGCTTCAAATTGTGATGGAGGTAAATTAATTCCTTTGTCTAACATATGCATAAAATATTTTTTGAATAAATCTGTATTACAACTTTTAGCATCTTCGTAATTATTAATTTCTTTTAAATCTGTAAAGAATACAGTCATCATTCCACCAATTCTATTAATCACTATATTTATATTTTTTTCTTTTGAAATTTCTTTAATACCATTTTCTAACTTTGTTCCTATGGTTTCTATATGAGTATATATGTTTTGATCTTCGTATAACTCTTTTACAGTTGCTATTCCAGCCGCCATAACAAGAGGATTACCTGACATAGTTCCGGCTTGATATACAGGGCCTAATGGNNACGTCTTCCGCCATAAGCACCACAAGGTAGGCCACCTCCAATAATTTTACCATAGGTGATAAGATCAGGTGTCACATTTGGGAATAACTCTCTTGCACCTTTATATGCAATTCGGAAACCACACATTACTTCATCAAATATTAATAAAGTACCGTTTTCTTTACAAAGTTTATCTAAGTTCTCAATAAATTCTATAGATGGTCTAACAACTCCCATATTTCCTGCAATAGGTTCAATAATAACACAAGCTATATCATTATTATAAGCAGTAAATATTTCTTTTAAGTTATCTATATCGTTATAATTTGCAACAATTGTATGCTCTACATGTTCTTTAGGTATGCCAGCACTGCCAGGTATGCCACAAGTCATAACTCCAGAACCTGCACTAACTAGAAATCCATCATAGTGGCCATGATAACAACCAGCAAATTTTACAATTTTATTTCTTTTAGTATAGCCTCTTGCTAATTTAATTGCACTCATTGTAGCTTCGGTACCAGAGTTAACCATTCTAATCATATCAATTGAAGCAGTTTCACATATAAGTTTTGCTAAGTCTAGTTCTAATTTTGTTGGTGCACCAAAGGCTATAGCTGTTTCTGTGGTGTTTTTTATAGCATTAACAACTCTAGAATTACAATGTCCTAAGATCATAGGTCCCCAAGCTCCAACAAAGTCTATGTATTCTTTATTTTCTTCGTCATATATTTTAGAACCCATACCAGATTTTATTATAGGAGGGGTGATACCCATGTCCTTAAGTGCCCTTACTGGACTATTAACGCCTCCAGGAATATACTTTTTGCTTTCTTCAAATATAGTTTTATTATTCATTAAGCTCTTCCTCCTAATTAATTTTATTTAGAAAAATACGTTCTATTAGCTTGTAGACGTCCTCATTATCTCCCTTTAAAGTTTCTTCTTTCAAAACTTCAATGGCACGATTTATATATGTGTTAGCACTACTTTTTAAAAGCGTGGCTACAAGCTTGTCATTATCTTTAGTATACTTTTTATTCTTAAAAGTTTTAAGGTTATTTTCTACAAGTAATTGACCTTCATCTTTAACATCTTTAATTATACCGCCTAAAGACTTTAACTTTAAAAAATTTTCATATTCATCGTAGTATTTCTTTATTATATATTTATTTGAATTCATAATATTTCTGCGTTGAATCTTGTTTTCTTTATCTACATTTTGAAGATTATCTAAATTAAATAAACATACATTTTTTAATTCACTACAAGAATCCTCTACATTAATTGGTAAGGAAAGATCAAAAATTAACATTGATTGAGAAGGTAGATCTTTCTTTAAAACAAGGGGAGTAGGGGATGCAGTACAGCATATTAAAGCATCTATGTATTTATAAGTGTCAACTAGCTTATCAATGGATATAATTTCAATCTTTTTATTTACAGTTAATTCTATATTTTTAATTATAGTGCTATGATTAATAACTTTATCTGTATTTCTTACAACTATATATATTTTATCTAAGATATCTTGTTTTCCTATAAGATAATTTAAAGTTAATTGTGCCATTTTACCAAAGCCTAATATTAATATGCTTTTACAACCTTGGTCTAGAGCTTTTTTAGCAGCTATAGATGAATAGGATACAGGTGTCTTATGTAGTTTACTTTCAGTTTTAAACTCTTTTCCACAACTAATAGCCATTGAAAATAGCTTATCAAAAGAAGCTTTTATTACTTTTAATTCTTTACTTTTTATATAGGCATCTTTTACTTGACCTAAGATTTGATCTTCACCTAAAATCTTCGAATGAAAACCACAACTTACTTCCAGTAGGTGAGTTATAGCTTTACTATCACTAGAGTAAAATATATATTTAATAAATTCTTTATCCCAATTAAGTGATTTGAACACTTCTTGTATTATATTATTTTGTGATAAGGAAGACTTTAAGTATATTTCTGTTCTATTACAGGTATTAATTATAACAACTTCCTCGCATATAGTTTCTTTCATTTTTAGTAATATTCCATCTATATTATCTTGGGATATTGCTAGTTGAGCTCTTAAAATTAAATCAAGTTCTTTCTTTATTCCAATTAAATGAATCATTTTTACCCCCAAATCTATGAAATTACTAAATTTTATTTAATCAAATTTAAAACCCACTACAAGTGGGCTTATCATAACTCATATATTGTAACAAGAAAATTATACTATATGAAATTTTTTTTGACAATGATAAAATAGGATAATAAAATCTTATTATATATACTACTAGTAAAAGGAAAGGGGAATATGATGAAAAAATTTATTTTAAACACTGTTATTTCTATTACAGGTTTTGTTTTTATTATTCTTATCTCTACTTTAATAGTAACAAGTATAAAACCTATTTATACTTATAGTATTAATAAATTTAATATGGAGGAAAGAACAAGTTTATCTATTGTTGAGATGAAAGAAAATTATTCTTATGTGATAGATTATTTGTTATATAATAACAATGATAAATTTGAACTACCATCTTTAGAATCATCAGAGGCAGGAGATTTTCATTTTAAAGAGGTAAAAGAATTATTTAGTTTAGCTAAGATTACTATATTAAGTTTAGCAATTATGTTAACAATACTATTTGTACTGTATACTAGAATCTATAAAAGCTATAACTATATAAAATATATCTCTATTATATCAATAATAACTCCACTTATAACGTCAATTGTTATAAGCACTAATTTTAAATTTTTCTTTACAGTATTCCATAAAATATTTTTTAATAATGATAAATGGATTTTTGATCCTATTACAGATCCTATTATAAATATACTTCCTGAAGAATTTTTTTCATTATGTGCTGGTGCCATTGGAATTCTTTGTATAGTCATTGGAGTAATATTATATGTGACATATTACAGTTATAATAAAAATAATTTAAAAAGATATTAGAAAAATTCTAATATCTTTTTAAACTTAAAGATAAGTTATACATACTTTTTTACCTAATGCAGTTAATAATCTTGATATATCTTTAACAATTTTGATTTTTAAATTAAATTCATCTGGAAAAGATGGATTTTGATGAGCTGGATTAACTGCTTGCCCTACATATATATCTATGGAGGTACCTTCATTAATTAGCATATTAGTAATTCTAGAAGCTCCATCAGAGCCATTTATAGTGCAGGGTATAGTGTTCTTTTTAATAGCAGTTAGATAATTTTTTAATAAATCTTTTACTTTATTCAAAGTTAGTATACCCTCTGTAACCAAGTCTATACCTTTCATATATCCCATGGGTGGGACCTCTGAAGTATAATGCTTTAAGTCTATTTCTATTGGAGTGTGTAGTGCATTAGATATTATATTAGCTGTAGTGCCACCACATACAATTTTTTTACCAGTGGTATTTTTCACAAGATTTATAAGAACGCTATCGTCGTCTTTAATTTTAGGTGGTCCAGTAAAGATAGATATATGTTGTTCCTTTCTTATCTTAATAGTTACTACAGTGGTATCATCGCCAGGTTTATTATCATATAAGTCTTTACATACTTCTAACAATTGTCTACATATATTTTGAGCAATCACTTCTTTATGGAGTACATTAGTGAGATATCTGTTTATATGAGGCCATTCCCAACCTAAATTTAAGAGCCCACCTACACCGGCATGTACAACTCCGTCGCTTATAATAACTAGGGCGTCGGATTCATTCATGTAAAATCTGCTTTCAAAAATAACCTTACCATTTACTATACGTCTATTCTTTTTAATGTCACAACTTCGATTATTTCTAAAAAGAAAAACAGGAGGGTTGTCATATTCTACCATATACACCTCGCCACTATTTTTAATTTTCACGATTGTAAAGGTGGAGTAGGCTAATTTTCTAACTTGACACTCAGGTAATGTATTAATTATAGTATCTATAGTTTCATCTATGGTAGCTCCTTCTTTTAACATAGTAACTGCAATTTTTGATGTTAAAGTTCCTAATATATTAGCTTTAACACCACTGCCAAGACCATCTGACATTACTACTATAATTCCATCTTCTGTTTTAGCAATTTCAACATTGTCACCACAAAGTTCTTCCCCGTGCTTATTCATACTCATATTGGCTACATCTAAGTAATATTTTCTCATATTAGTCTTCCTTTTCTAATACTTTTTTTAATTCTAAGATAGCAACTTTAGTTTCTGCAGTAGTTTCACCAAGTAAGCTAGCTATTTCTTGTGCAACCATCATTTGCTTATTTATAATTGATTGGGTAACATCAATAGATTTATGCTTTAGTTCAATTAACTCTAACTTTCTGTTTTCCTCTTCTGTTATATCTGTAAATGTTACCAATAAAGATGAGTGATTTTTAATATAGATTATACTTTTATATCCATGAAAATCTAATTGACTATAGAATACCTTTTTACCTAAAATATTTTTTTTTGTTTCAGCTACTTTTTTAAAATCTAAGTCATGTATTATTTCAGTTATAGGAAATCCTATTACACTTTCATTTTCACAATTTAAAAACATTTTTCTTCCAGAAGGATTAATGTCTTTAATTAATAAGTTATCATCAATTATAATCAGAGCATTAGGTGAATTTTTAAATATTTCACTATTCATATTTTCAGCTAATGACCTCATATAAGGTACACACATTTCAACTTGAGACATTCCGTTATAAACGGCAATAGCTTTTTCAACACAGGTGTTATATCCACAAGCACCACAGTTTAATTCATCTTCTTTAGTGTATTTTCCCATTTGTTTAAGAAGAACTTTAATTTCATCTTCTTCAGGGGATAGCATGTGTATCTTTTTATTTTCATAATTTCTTGTAAGATTAGATTTATTTATATTGATAACTTTTGATTTGTTATTTTGGGTTTTTAAGTAATCTTGAATTCTTTGAAGTCTGGTGTATACAGATTCATTATTAGATAGTGTGCCTGGACCACCAAGACAACTTTCATTACATGCACTTAATTCTATACACACATTTTTTAAAGTATTATTTTTAAGTTCCTCTAAAATAACTTTACAATTTTCGAGACCGTGAACTCTAATTACAATTAAATCTTTTTTATCAATAGTAGGCCTTATAGCATTTAATATTCCGCCAACTACAGGATAGCGATCACCTCTAGTTGTACCACTAAAATCCACATCTCCATCTTCTAGTTGAAAATAGTCTATATCACTATCTTTTATAAAATCATTGATTTCATCAAAGGTTAGTACAGAATCAACAAATCCTAAATTAGATTCAGATAAAGCTTCATATTTTTTAGATACACATGGACCTATAAAAACAGTATAAGATTCATCATATCTTTGTTTTATGCTTTTCCCGTGGGCAACCATAGGAGAGGATACTGGTAAAACTAATGGTATTAATTCAGGATAATATTTTTCGATTAACATTACTATGGAAGGACAGCAACTTGTGATGAATTCGCTATTTGAACTACAATCAATCCTAGATTCATATTCTTGAGTTACTAGTTCTGCACCTATGGAAACCTCTTCAATGTAAGAAAAACCTAATTTTCTTAGAGCAGTTATCAATTTATGAGGATGAGAGAATACTCCTCTAAAAGCAGGTGCTAATTGAGCTACAACTGTTTTATTGCTATTTAATGCTACCTTTACATCATCAATATCTGAAAGTACATGACGAGCATTTTGAGGGCATACTACTAAACAGTGACCGCAAGAAATACATCTATCTTCTTGAATTTTAGCTTGATCATTTAATACTTCTATAGCTTTAACTGTACAAGTACGTACACATTTGTAGCAATTTTTACAGTTAGCTGATGAAAAATTCATTACTTGCATAAATTCACCCTCTTAATTATATATTCTTCAAAGAATTTATCTACTTCATCTTCATTTACAGTATAAATTTTATCATCTACCGTAACACATACTGAATCAGTACAATGACCAAGACAAAATGAAGCTTTTAATTCTATTTTATCTGTTAAATTGTTTAATTCTATTAAACTCTTAATTCGGTTTATAACATTGTGAGAACCTCTTACATAGCAAGCACTTCCCACACAAACTTTAACAATCAAAATAAAATCCCTCCTTAATCTGTATATAACTTATACAATAAATTATAGAACTTTGGTAAAACACCGTCAATCACATGTTGTTATGTATTTGACAATGTTATAGAAGTAAGGTAAATAATAAGTATAAAATATATTATAGGAGGAAATAGAATGAGGTTAGTAGTTGTTTCTGATATTCACGGCTCTTTAAAATATACAAAAAAAGCTATAGAAATATTTAATAGAGAAGATGGGGATTATTTATTAATTCTTGGAGATATACTTTATCATGGGCCAAGAAATCCATTACCTGAAGAGTATAATCCTAAAGATGTAGCAGAGATATTAAATGAATATAGTCATAAAATAATCGCAGTGCGTGGAAACTGTGATTCGGAAGTTGATCAAATGTTATTAGATTTTCCATGTATGGGGGATTATTCTGTAGTTTTATATAACAACAAAAGATTTTTTCTAACTCATGGACATATATATAATGAGAATAATATGCCGAATATATCTACAGAAGATATAATGTTACATGGGCATACACATATACTAGGGCTTAGCATAAAAGAGGGTATTTCAATAATTAATCCAGGTTCTATATCTTATCCAAAGGAAAATAATCCTCATAGCTATGGAGTTGTAGCGGGAGATACGTTCTATATAAAAACATTAGACGGCACCATAATTAAAGAAATAGTATTAAACTAAATAATGTTATATATTAAAAAAGAAGAGGAGCATTTTAAAGCTTCCTCTACTTTTTAATTATTTTATCAATTATACTAGATTCAATTAATTCACTTTTACTAAATCCATTTCTAAAGTATCTCACTTGTTTATATTTAACTCCACCCATTTCAAAATCAAGGACATCAATTCTATCTCCCTTAAAAATCTCAGCTTCTTTTTTCCCTTTTAGAAATATATGAATTTCCATATCATTCCTCCATATAGTTATTTACTAAATAAATTATATAACAACATAGATAATTTATTCAATTATATAGATAAAAAGAATTATTGAATTAGGTTAAATAATATTTTAAAAGATAGACAATAGTAATTATTCAAGGGATCTTTTTTGTAAATAGGATTCTATATTTATACTTAACAAAAATAATTTGTAAATAATTAAAAATGGAGTAGGTATAACATGAAAAGTAATGTTATAATGATATGTAAAGGATCTGGTGGTTATATTGTTACTATATGTACTGCAAAACTAAGTACTAAGGCTTCACCTAACATAAAAGAAAAAAATGGTTAGAGAAGCTTTTACATGGTTCCACCAAAAATAACTAATTTTAACTGCAGGAGGAGTATGTATGAACTTAGAACATGTAAAAAACATTGATTCAGAAATTTATGAAGCAATTTGCCTTGAAACTGCTAGGCAGGAAAGTAAAATTGAACTTATCGCTTCAGAAAACTTTACAAGTGAGGCTGTAAGAGAAGCCATGGGGTCAACTCTTACAAACAAATATGCAGAAGGCTATCCGGGAAAAAGATATTATGGTGGTTGCGAATGTGTAGACATTGCTGAAAACATTGCTAGAGATAGAATGTGTAAACTATTTGGCGCAGATCATGCCAACGTTCAACCTCATTCAGGCTCTCAAGCTAATATGGCAGTTTATATGAGCGTATTAGAACCAGGAGATAAAGTATTAGGAATGAATTTATCTGATGGTGGACACTTAACTCATGGAAGTTCAGTTAATTTTTCTGGAAAGTTATATAAATTTATATCTTATGGAGTAGGTGAAGATGGATTTATTGATTATGAGGCATTAAGAACTGTTGCTTTGGAAGAAAAACCTAAAATGATAGTTGCAGGAGCTAGTGCTTATCCAAGAATAATAGAATTTGATAAAATAAGAGCAATTTGTGATGAAATAGGTGCATATATGATGGTAGATATGGCTCATATTGCTGGACTTATTGCAGCAGGGGTTCATCCTAGTCCAGCACCATATGCAGATTTTATTACAACAACAACTCATAAAACTTTAAGAGGACCAAGAGGGGGAGCAATACTTTGTAAAGAAAAGTATGCAAAACTAGTAGATAAAACTATATTCCCAGGAATACAAGGTGGTCCATTAATGCATACTATTGCGGCTAAAGCTATTTGCTTTAAAGAGGCTCTAGATCCATCTTTCAAAGAATATCAGCAAAAAGTTTTAGAAAATGCTAAAACCCTTGCAAATGCATTAAAAGAGAGAGGATTTAATTTAGTATCTGATGGTACTGATAATCATTTAATTCTATTGGATTTAAGAAATAAAGATATTACAGGAAAAGCAGCAGAACATCTATTAGATGAGGTTGGAATTACTGTAAATAAAAATACAATACCTTTTGAAACACAAAGCCCATTTGTAACTAGTGGCATTAGAATAGGTACTCCAGCTACTACTACTAGAGGTTTTGGAAAAGATGAAATGATTGAAATTGCTGATATAATGAATTGGGCAATTGATAATAGAGATAATGATTTATCACCAGCTAAGGAAAGAGTTAAAGCTCTTTGTGATAAAATTCCACTATATAAGTAAATTACTTGCAATAAGTAAATACCTGGCATTTTATCTGCTAGGTATTTATATTATTTAAAAATATAAGGATGAATACATAAGTAATATTTAGATTATATTGACTTATTTGTTTAAACCTCTTATAATTATGATTGAAAATCAAATAGTATTTTAGGTGCTTTTTAAAAGTGAAAAGGGAATATGGTTAAAATCCATAGCAGCCCCCGCTACTGTAAATGATGACGACCCTCAAAATACCACTCTTCATAGGGGAAGGTGAGGTTAGAATGATTCATAAGCCAGGAGACCTGCCTAAATGTAAGCTTTCGGAGGGAAATGAGCTATTTTAGTGGCTAAGTTAATATGTATAAGAAAATTAAAAAATTTTGTAAGTTTTATCTTACTTATATTTAAACTTATATTCTTATTTTACTAAGATGGAAATTTTTTATTTATTTGGGCAAGGGAGCTTTTCTTCCTTGCTTTTTTATTTTATTTAGATAGAAAGAAGGTATAGTAAATGGCTAAAATAATGATTCAAGGTACAGCTTCTTCTGTAGGGAAAAGCATACTAGTAACTGCATTATGTAGAATATTTAAACAAGACGGATATTCGGTATGCCCGTATAAGTCACAAAATATGTCTCTTAACTCATATATAACACTGGATGGAAAAGAAATGGGGCGTGCCCAAGTGTTACAAGCTTACGCTGCTGGTCTTGAACCACAGGTATATATGAATCCTATTCTGCTAAAACCAACTACAGATAAAAATTGTCAAATAATTTTTAATGGAGAAGTCTATGGTTACTCTAATGCAAAGGAATATCATAATTTAAAAGTTAAATTCAAGGATGATTTAAAATCTGCTTTTGAAGAATTGGAAAATCAATTTGATATTATTGTTATGGAAGGTGCAGGAAGCCCTGCAGAAATAAATTTAAGAGATAATGATATTGTTAATATGGGTATGGCTGAACTAATAGATGCGCCTGTTTTACTTGTAGGTGATATCGATAAGGGAGGCGTATTTGCATCTTTATTAGGTACTATTATGCTCCTTAGTGATGCTGAGAAGGACAGAGTTAAGGGAACTATTATAAATAAGTTTAGAGGAGATATATCTTTACTTAAACCAGGAGTTGATAGTTTAGAGGAGCTAACTCATAGAGATTGCTTAGGGGTTGTTCCATATTTTAAATTAGATTTAGAAGATGAAGATGGAGCTGTTGACCTTAATAAGAACATCACAGATAAAATAGATATAGCTATTATAAGATTGCCACATATATCAAACTTTACTGATTTTGATGCATTATCTATAGAACCAGATGTTTCTGTAAGATATGTGGAAACTGTAAACGAATTTAAAACTCCTGATTTAGTTATAATTCCTGGAACTAAAAATACACTAGGAGACTTAGAATATCTAAAAAAATCAGGTTTATATAACAAGATTAGAGAATATGAGGGTAATGGAAAAATTATAGGTATATGTGGTGGATATCAAATGCTAGGTAAAGTACTAGAAGATCCTTATGGGGTTGAAACTTTACTAGAGTCTATGGATGGATTAGNNGATCTTTTACCTATAAAAACAGTATTTGAAGAGAAAAAGGTTACTACTAGAGTTAATGGTATCATAGCAAAGGACTTAATAAACAATAACACTCCTTTAAATATATATGGATATGAAATACACATGGGAAAAACTACAATTATGGATGAAGGTAAAAACCTTATTACTATAAATAAGAGTAATAATGAAGAGACTAATCATTTAGATGGGGTAGTAAATGATAAAGGAAATGTGATGGGAACCTATATTCATGGCGTTTTTGATGGGGTTGAATTTAGACAACATATTATTAATGAATTAAGAAGAAATAAGGGGATTGAAGAGAAGGCTTCTATGCCTTATGAGCACTTAAGAGAAAAGGAATTAGATAAACTAGCTGACCTTGTAAGATCGTCTATAGACATGGATAAAATATATAAAATAATGGGCTTAAATAGGTAATAGGAGATATTATTATGATTAATTTTCATATATCTTTAAATATACTTTGTGTATTTTTAGCAGCTATCTTAGACTTTATTTTAGGTGATCCTAGTTGGCTACCACATCCTATTATATATATTGGAAAGCTTATTGGTTCTCTAGAAAAGTGGCTAAGAAAACACTTCCCTAATAATAGTAAATTGAAGTGGACTTCTTTATTTATGGTATTTATAGTTTGTGCAATGACATACATGATTCCTTATTTATTACTTAAACTATCTATAATAAATAATATTGTTTTTATAGTAGTTAACACTCTAATAATATGGACAACGCTTGCGGCTAAGAGTCTTCATTCAGCAGGAATTCAAGTCTATGATGCTCTTGGTGAAGATGATATAAAAGAAGCTAGAGTTAAACTTTCATATATTGTAGGTAGAGATACAACTTCTTTAAGTAAGGATGAAATAATTCGAGGGGATGTAGAAACCATAGCTGAAAATACTTCTGATGGTATAATTGCACCTNNACCTATAATTTATGCCATTATCGGAGGAGCTCCCCTTGCTATGATGTATAAAGGTATTAATACTATGGATTCTATGGTAGGGTACTTAAACGAAAAGTATAAGAATATAGGTTTTTTCCCAGCAAATATTGATGATATATTTAACTTTATTCCTGCTAGATTAACAGGAGTATTAATGTGTCTTACCGCATGGATAGTTAATGGAAGTATAATTACATCCTTTAAGATTATGATTAGAGACAGAAAGAATCATAAAAGTCCAAATTGTGCTTATCCTGAAGGAGCTACAGCTGGAGCTCTATCTATTGAATTAGGTGGTACTAATACTTATTTTGGAGAAGTAGTAGAAAAACCAACTATCGGTGATGCTACAGAATCATTAAGTCATCATCATATAAAAAAATCTATAATACTAATGTATAGTAGTGAAATTTTGCTAATAATTTTAAGTTTAGCATCTTTAATTATACTTTAATTAAAGTTGATTACTTATATATACTTACACATATTAAGATGAAAGGTGC
>DKGY01000055.1:65876-78206 GCA_002453475.1 Clostridium sp. UBA6758
ATAAGTATTGAAAATATTATAGTAGGGAATGGAGCAGCTGAAATATTAGATTTAGTTATAGGCTATTTGAATTCTATAACTATAGTTGTTCCTTCCTTTGTAGAATACGAAGACTTTAGTAAAAAACATAAATTGAGCATTAATTATTCTTTTTTAAATGAATTTATGGAATATGATTATGTAGATATTTTTAAAAAAGTACAAAATACAGAGGGGTTAATAATCGCTAATCCCAATAATCCAAATGGTTGTATTATTGATCATTGTAAATTTAAAAACATATTAGACTATTGCGAAGTGCATAATAAATTAGTGATTATTGATGAAGCGTTTATAGAGTTTGTATTAGATAATAAGAAGAGTATAATTAATTATATACATAATTATAGTTGTATTGTAATAGTTAGGGCTATAACAAAATTTTTCTCTATGGCAGGAGTTCGCTTAGGTTATGCCATAAGTAGAAATAATGGACTACTAGATTTTATTCAATATAATCAAAATCCTTGGACAGTAAATTGTTTTGCAGAAGTTGCTGCTAAGTATGCTTTAACTGATGAGAAATTTATAAAAGAAGGTAAAAATTGGTTGATTTCTGAAAGAGAATTTATGAAGAATTCTTTGAATGATATAAAGATTATAGAAAAGGTATATGAAAGCAAGGGCAATTATTTTCTTTGTAAAATAAAAGGAGTTACAAGCTCAGAACTTTTAAAACAGCTTATGGAAAAGGGTATTTTAATTAGAAATTGTAATAATTATACTGGCCTTAATGATAGTTTTGTAAGGATAGCTATAAAAACTAGAGATATGAACAAAGCTATTATAAAAGCTTTAAGTGAAATTAATAGCTAAATAAAATATTAAAATAAAGGATAGGATTTTCATGGATAGTTTTAATAATTCCGTATTTATTTCATTGAATGGTATGAATACTAAAGTTTTAATATTAGGTGGAGGAAAAAGCGCTTTAATAAAAGCTAAAACTCTTTTATACAATGGATTTATGGTTCATTGCATCTCAAAAGAATTTACCGATGAATTTAAAGTGTTAGATGGTGCTTATACTAATTTGGAACTTTTAGATAAACCTTTTACTAATGAGTTATTGGAGGATTATCATTTAATTGTAATTTGCACTAATGATGATAAATTCAATGAAAATATTAGGAATATATGCAACAGTAAAAATAGAATTTTTATAGATACTACACTTCCAGAAAACTCCAGGGCTGTTCTTTGTGCTACAGGAAGAAGCAAAAATATTGCTTTAGGTCTTCGAGTTAAGGGGAAAAATCCTAAAGCATCAGTATTTTTATGTAATAAGGGAAAAGAGTATTTTGAGAGCTTTGACAATTATATAGAATTTATAACTCATATTAGAAATAATGTAACAACTTTAAATAACAAAAATGAAATTCTAAATTTTATCTGTTCTGAAGATTTTCTTTTTTTCTTTAACCATGGATACCATATTGAGATTTTGAAGTTATTTTATTCAGATTTATTAAATAAACGAGGTATAGATTTAAACTATACCATGAATGGAGGAGTATAATTGGGTTTAAAATTAGCTACACGAAAAAGTAAGCTTGCTCAAGTTCAAACTGATTATGTAATGAATTTGATTGAAGCGTTACATAATATAAAATGTGAAAAGGTTCTTACAGATACCTTAGGAGATAAAAGGCTTGATGTAACGTTAGATAAAATTGGTGGAAAGGGTGTCTTTATAAAAGAGTTAGAAAAATTAATGATTGATGAAAAAGCACATGGTGGAGTCCATAGTATGAAGGATGTACCCTATGAGTTACCAGAGGGTTTCTCTATTGCTGCTACACCANNTTGTATCTATGAATGGTATTTCATTTTTTGATTTACCTAAGGGAGCTAGAGTTGGTACTAGTAGTAAAAGAAGAAGTGAACAAATTCTGCTTTTAAGGCCAGACATTGAAATAGTTCCTGTAAGNNGGAAATGTTCAAACAAGAATTGATAAGATTGAAAATGAAAATTTAGATGGAATAGTATTAGCTGCTGCAGGGTTAAAGAGATTAGGATTAGAGGGAATCATTACTAATTATTTTGAGACAAATGAAATAGTTCCTGCAATTGCACAAGGAGCATTAGGAATAGAAATTCATGAGAGTTGTGAGTATGCAGATGAATTAAAGGCCTTAGATAATGAGGAAGTCAGAATTTGTGTAGAAGCTGAAAGAAGCTTTATGAGAGAGTTAAAAGGCGATTGTCACTCTACTATTGGTGCATATGCTAGTATAGAAGAGGATGTAATGACTATTATGGGTATATATGAAGTCAATGGTAAACTAATAAAAGACACTGTAGTAGGAAATAAAGAAGAATATTTAAACTTAGGAAAAAAATTATCACAAAATATCTTAAATAAATAGATATTAAATAGGAGGATGTATGGGAAAGGTTTATTTAATTGGAGGTGGTCCAGGATCACCAGACTTAATAACATTAAGAGCTATAAAGGTTTTAAGAGAATGTACAGCTATACTTTACGATAGGTTATCTGGTTCAGAAATATTAAAATATGTAAATGCAGATGCAAAGCTCTATTATTGTGGGAAAGAGCCAGGATGTCACTATAAAACTCAAGAAGAGATTAATGATACTTTAGTTAAATTAGCAAAGGAAGGACATATTGTTGGGAGAATTAAAGGTGGAGATCCATACATATTTGGTCGTGGTGGGGAAGAAGCCTTAGCTCTAATAGAGGAAAACATTGACTTTGAAGTAGTACCTGGTATAACTTCGCCTATTGCAGCACTTAATTATGGGGGCATACCTGTAACTCATAGAAAAATCGCCCAAAGTTTTCATGTCTTTACAGCAAAAAGTGCAGCTGGATTAAACTTAGATTTTGATACTATAGCTAAATTAAAGGGTACTTTAATTTTTATGATGGGTTATGAACAATTAGGAGGCATTTGTAATGGTCTTATTAATGCTGGATTAGGAGTAGATACTCCAGTAGCTCTTGTAATGAGTGGAACTACATCTAATCAAAAGAAGGCAGTAGGAACTTTAAAAGATATAACTGAAATAGCTAAGGAAAAGGGTATGTCTAATCCATCTATTATTGTAGTTGGAGAAGTAGTTAAATTTAATGACAAGTTAAATTGGTTTGAGAAGTTACCTTTATTCGGAAGAAATATTTGTATAACTAGGAGTAAGGCTCAAAGTAAAAAAATTAGTGATGAACTATCTAAATTAGGAGCTTCAGTTACAGAAATAAATTCTATAGCAATAAAAGCTGACACTGAAAGTATTAAAGCTGTTGAAAATAAGTTAGAAGACTATAAGTATATATTATTAACTAGTATTAATGGAGTTGAAATGCTATTTAATGCATTATGCTATAACAATATAGATATAAGAAAAATTAAAGGTGAGTTTATTTCCATAGGAGATGCTACTACTAAAGCTTTAAAAGCTAAAGGAATAATTCCAACTTTAACAGCTGAGGAATTTACTGGTGAAGGTTTATTTAAAGCTATAGAGCCAAAGGTTTCCTCAGAAGATAAAATATNNACTATATTGTAAATGAACTTAGAAATATTGGAGCTGAGGTAGATGATATACCAGTGTATGATACAGTTATTGGCGAAAATCCTAATTTAATTTCCTTTGACAATTGTGATACAGTGATATTTACTAGTCCTAGCACCGTAGAAAATATGATTACTTTGGCTGGGATAGATAAAATTAAAGAAAAATCAATTATATCAATAGGGCCTATTACTTCAAAGGCTTTAAATATTCATCAATTATCGTATATAGAATGTGATAAAATTGGAACTCAAGGTATTATAGATACCTTAATTAAGTAAATTATTTTTTAAAAGTATTGAAAGGTAGGTGTATCATGGCCTTGAATCAATAGAAGGCCATGTTTATTATGTTCAAAAGATATAGAAGATTAAGAGAAACTAGTGCAATAAGAGATATGGTANNCAAGAGACTGTTTTAAACAGTAATGATTTTATATATCCAATTTTTGTGGTTGAGGGAGAAAATATAAAAAGTGAAATTCCTTCTTTAGCAGGTAATTATCATTGGTCATTAGATAGATTACCAGAAGTTGTAGATGAGGTTATTGCTGCAGGAGTAAAAGGGATAATCTTATTTGGACTTCCAGATGAAAAAGATGAAGTTGCATCTTCAGCTTTCTGTGAAGATGGTATAGTTCAAAGAGCAATAAGAAAAGTTAAAGAAATATCTAAGGAGTTATTTGTTATTACTGATGTATGTATGTGCCAATATACTTCTCATGGTCATTGTGGAGTCATTAAAAATGAAAGAGTAGATAATGATGAAACTTTAAAGTATTTAGCTAAGATTGCACTTTCTCATGCCAAAGCTGGAGCTGATATGATTGCGCCTTCTGATATGATGGATGGTAGAGTTAAAGCTATAAGAGATATTTTAGATGAAAATGGATTTGGACATATATCTATAATGAGCTATAGTGCGAAATATAGTTCTGCTATGTATGGTCCTTTTAGAGCAGCTGCAAATTCAGCTCCTGAATTTGGAGATAGAAGTAGCTATCAAATGGACCCTGCCAATGGGAAAGAAGCTATGAGAGAAATCGCAGCTGACATTGAAGAAGGAGCAGATATAGTAATGGTTAAACCAGCTATACTATATTTAGATATAATAAAAGAGGCTAGTTTGAATTTTAATATGCCTATTGCTGCTTACAATGTCAGTGGAGAATATGCTATGATTAAAAATGCTGGGGAAAATGGATTAATTGATGAAAAAAGAGCTGCTCTTGAAATGTTAACTTCAATAAAAAGAGCTGGTGCTAAGTTAATTATCACTTACTATGCTCTAGAAGCAAGTGAATGGATTAAAGAATAAATAAATTTAACATATAAAAACCTGTTGTAAAAAAACAATGGGTTTTTATATTTATAATAAATAATTACACTAAGTAAAATCTTTTAGATTCGGTATAATGAATAATTTGAAAATAAAATTCATATTTATAAACTATATCATTGAATATATAAAATTTTAGCAGTATAATATGCTTAGATGTTTATTAGTAGAAAATAGGGGTGAATATGGATGAATGTTAAAGAAAAAATTGAAAATCTTAGAACTGCTATGAAAGAAAATCTGTTATCAGCTTACATTATTCCTAGTTTTGATTCTCATCAAAGTGAATATGTAGCTGAATACTTCAAAGCTAGAGCATGGATTTCTGGTTTTACAGGTTCAGCAGGAACTGTAGTTGTAACTCATAATAGAGCAATACTATGGGCAGATGGTCGTTATTATATTCAAGCAGAAAAACAATTATCTGGTACTGGTATAGAGCTTTTTAAAATGGGACAACCTAAAGTTCCTAGCTATACAGAATTTCTTAGAAAAGAACTTAATCAAGGAGATATAGTTGGTTTTGATGGTTCTGTAATGCCTATTGATTTATATAAAACTATGACAGAAACATTTAAAAGCAAAAATATAAAAATAAATCCAGATAAGGATTTGATATCTCCAATTTGGAGTGATAGACCAGCTGTTCCAAATACAAAGGTATTTCTTCATGATGTTAAATTTGCAGGTAAATCAGCAACAGAAAAACTTACTATTATTAGAGAAAAGATGAAGGAAATAGGTGCTGAATATTATGTTCTAAGTTCTTTGGATGATATTGCTTGGACATTAAACATTAGGGGAAATGATGTAGAAAGCAGTCCTGTGACAATATCTTACTTATTAATTAGTATTAATTCTGCAAAGTTTTTCATAGATAATAATAAATTATCTGATGAAGTTATATCTAATCTAAAGGCTTCTTCTGTAGACATATTAGAATATAATGAGATATTTAATAGTCTAAAAGAACTTAAAGATACATCTGTATTATTTGATCCAAATAAAACTAATGTAAAAATTCTTACTTCATTGAGTGATTCTATTTCTAAAATTGAAAAAAGAAATATAACTACAAATCTAAAGGCTATAAAAAATGAAGTGGAAAGAAACAACTTTAGAAACTGTACTATAAAAGATGGAGTTGCTATGGTTAAGTTTATAAAGTACTTAAAAGAAAATATAGGAAAGAAAGAGATATCTGAGATGTCAGCTACAGATACTCTAATTAAATTAAGAAGTGAACAGGAGTATTTTGTTGAACCAAGCTTTTCAACTATAGCTGCCTATAAAGAACATGCTGCTATGATGCACTATTCTGCTACCCCAGAAAGTAATTATATATTAAAACCAGAAGGGTTATTCTTAGTGGATTCAGGTGGACAATACTATGATGGAACCACAGATATAACAAGTACTATAGTTCTTGGTGAATTGACTGAAGAAGAAAGAAGAGATTTTACCCTTGTAGTTAAGAGTAATTTAGCTTTAACTATGGCTAAATTTTTATATGGTGCTACTGGCTCTAACTTAGATATTATTGCAAGAACACCTCTTTGGGAAGCAGGAATAGACTATAAATGTGGAACAGGTCATGGAGTTGGATTCTTCCTTAACATTCATGAAGGACCACAAAGTTTCTCCCAAGTTCCTAATACAGTAGTCTTTGAAGAGGGTATGAATATTACAAATGAGCCTGGTGTATATAAAGAAGGTAAACATGGTATTAGAATAGAGAACTTACTATTTGTTACTAAAGACAGTGAAACAGAATATGGTGGACAATTTATGAAATTTGATGTAGCTACTTATTGTCCTATAGATTTAGATGGTATAAGAATAGATATGCTTACAGAAAAAGAAAAATTATTCTTAAATAATTATCATAAGGAAGTATATAAATTGTTATCACCTTATCTAAATACAGAAGAAAAAGAATTTTTAAAGAAAGAAACTAGAGAAATTTAAACTTATATTATAAAGTATTGTTACGTATACTAAAATAAAAATCATCTCTAATAATGGAGATGATTTTTATTTTAGCATTATAACATTTTAAATATTCCGGATATTATAATTAATAACATACCTATAAACAAATAACTAAACATATTAGAATCACGGTTCATGGCAATACCTCCAAACTTACTATTGTCTATATGTACACTTATAATATATACGCCTTATAGGTGGTAAAAATACCTAATAAAATAATATAAAAAAATATAATATTTTACTATAATGTGATATAATTATACTTAATACACATGCATATAATATTTTATATATGTTTATTAATATTATTTAAATTTGAGAGGTGATATTTAATGGATTTAAACTGGATTTGGTTTGGATTACTTATTTTTGTAATAATTGTAGATATAGCTACAAGTAACTTTACATTTTCATGGTTGGGAATAGGCTTTATTCCTGCATTTATTGCTGGATACTTTGTAGACTTTACTACGCAAATATGGATTGCTTTATTACTAGGAACTGTAGCAATTTTATTTGGATTAAAGGTATCTAAAAAATATATTCATGGAAACCTACCAACTGAGAAACCACTGGTTGGTAAGTATGAAGATAGGGAATTTGTATCTGAAGTTAGATTAGAACGTAATAAAGAATGTAGAATAAAAGTTAATGAAGTATATTGGACAGCCAGAAATATAGGCGAAGATATAAATATTGGTGATACTTTTAAGGTGTTAAAAATTGAAAATAATAAATTAATAATTGAAAAAGGAGTGATTTAAATGGGATTAGTAATTGGCGTTTTAGTTATACTATTTGTTTTTCTAGTCATCATAATTTCATCAGTTAAGGTAGTTAATACTGGTTATAACTATGTTATGGAGAGGTTTGGTCAGTTTTATAAAATTTTAGAACCAGGTTGGCACTTTACAATTCCTTTTGTGGATTTTATCAGAAAGAAGGTATCTGTTAAACAACAAATACTTGATATTGCACCACAGAATGTAATAACAAAAGATAATGTTAATATTTCTGTAGATAATGTTATATTCTACCAAGTTCTAAATGCAAAGGATGCTGTTTATAACATAGAAAACTATGTTCAAGGTATAATGTATTCTACTATAACTAATATGAGAAACATATTAGGTGATATGAGTTTAGATGAAGTATTAGCAGGAAGAGACCTCATCAATTCAAAGTTACTACAAATTGTTGATAATGTAACTGATGCTTATGGAATTAAGATATTATCTGTAGAAATTAAAAATATTGTTCCACCTTCTGAAATTCAACAGGCTATGGAAAAGCAAATGAAAGCTGAAAGAGATAAGAGGGCAATGATTCTTCAAGCAGAAGGTTTAAGGCAATCACAAATTGAAAAGGCTGAAGGAGAAAAGAGAGGACAAATCCTTGGTGCAGAAGCAGAAAAAGAAGCTAATATTAGAAGGGCAGAAGGGTTAAAAGAATCTCAATTACTTGAAGCAGAAGGTAAAGCTAACGCAATTGCCAAAATTGCAGAAGCAGAAGCGGAAGCTATAAGAAAAGTAAATGAAGCTATTATTCAATCTGGAACCAATGAAACTGTTATAGCTTTAAAACAAGTTGAAGCACTTAAAGAAATGGCTAATAATCCAGCTAATAAGCTTATACTACCAAATGAAACACTATCTTCACTTGGAAGTATAGCAGCTATAGGAGAAATGCTAAAAAACAATAAATAGTACACTACAAAGCATTAGGTTATATCCTAATGCTTTATTTTATACAAAAATAATTACAATATTCATATTAAAATGTTGAAATTATTAAATAAATATTGTAAAAAATCCTATATTAGCATATACTCTTAATACAATGAAATGAGAAAGTTTGTATAAATATATAATTAAAAGGGTAGGTGAAATTTTCATGAATAATTTAAACATTGATTTAGACTTAATGTTAGAGCTGAGTTTATCAGAAACAAGAGGGGAAGGTGAATGTTATTTAAACTTAAATGATGGAGAATTTTCTTATATTCCTCAAAGCATTATAGAAGCATTAAAAGATGAATCAAAATTTACTAAACTTGAAAGTTGGGAAAAGGAATTAGCTAAAGAAACAGAAGATATTATAATGAATTATAGTGACAGCTATATATACATGCCTTTAATTAGTGATGATATATTAATTGATGCTATGAAAAAATATTTAAATACCTTAAGTTCTAATGAGAAAGATGAAATCTATAATAAAGTAGATTGGTTAAATCCGTTATTAACTTTTAATAGGGTTTTAATTGATAAAAATAAGCTTGATGAGTTTTATACATTTAGAGATGAATTTTTGATTAATCATCTATTACAATGGTTAAAAGATAAAAATATAAATGTAGTTAATTAATTTATGATATAGATAATAAAAAGAAGTTGGCTTAATTTTAAGCCAACTTCTATAATTTTAATCTAAAAATGGAGTTTCTTTTTCTATATAAACTTTATGCCAAATTAAGAAAATAAGTATAGTCCAGATCTTTCTACTTAGGTCAAATGGACCTTTTCTATGATCTTCTACTAATTTAATAGCAGCTTCTTTATTTATAAACTCATCAGCATTACTATTTTTTATTATATCTATAGCCCATTGATAAAGTTCATCCTTAAGCCATAATCTTATTGGAACGGGGTATCCAAGTTTCTTTCTATCTAGAGCAGTTAAGAATGGTAATTCTGATTTAAAAGACTCTCTTAATAAGTATTTTGTTACATGTCCATTGATTTTTTCATCAGCAGTAAGCTTTGAAGCAACTTTAAATACTTCTTTATCTAGGAATGGTACTCTAAGCTCTAAAGAGTGAGCCATAGTCATTCTATCAGCTTTAACAAGAATATCACCTGTAAGCCATGTATTAAAATCTACAAATTGCATTTGAGTGATTGGGTCATACTGAGCTGCTCTATCATAGATATCATTCATAGCTCTCTTAATAGTATATTTTGAATCATATTTATTAAGTATTCCTTCTTTTTCAGCATCTAAAAAGATTTTTGCATTACCCACATAACGTTCTCTCATCGGAGTACAGCCTCTATCAATAAAGCTTTTTCCTCTTGTTCCTTCTGGTATATGGGATGCACCTGATTTTAAAGCTTTCTTTAAGAAGCCAGGTACATAGTCAAACATTTTTAATGAATTAGGCTCATGGTAAATAGTATATCCACCAAATACCTCGTCAGCACCTTCACCAGACAGAATAACTGTAACATGTTTAGCAGCTTCTTTAGCTATAAAATAAAGTGGTATTGCTGCAGGGTCTGCTACAGGTTCATCCATATGCCAAATTATCTTAGGTAATTCATTAGCAAATTCCTCATAAGAAACTATCTTACTTATATTTTCTAATCCTAGTTTATCTGCTGATTCTCTAGCTAAATCAATTTCACTATATCCATTTCTATCAAATCCTATAGTAAAGGTCTTTAAGTCTGGCATGTGCTTTTTAGCTAAAGCAGTTACAACAGTAGAATCAATTCCACCTGATAAGAAAGAAGCAACAGGCACCTCAGATTGCATATGTAATTCAACAGAATCTTCTATTACCTTACGAATTTCTTCCATCTTTTCGTCTTTTGGTCCTGGAGTAGGATTAAACTTAATTGAATAATAACAACTTATTTCATGAGTTTTACCTAATTCTTTCTTTATAATATGACCTGGTTTTAAAACTTTTATATCCTTTAGTAAAGTTTTAGGCTCTGGTACAAATTGGAATGTAAGATAGTCATGAAGTGCCCCGTTATCAATATCAACACAATCGCTATCAGGATTAGCATGAAAACTCTTAAGCTCAGAAGCTACATAAAGTCCAGTTTCATTTTCAGTATAATAAAATGGCTTTATTCCAAACGGATCTCTTCCACCTAAGAATACTTTTTTCTTTCTATCCCAAATAATAAATGAGAACATTCCTCTAAGCTTCTCAACAAACTTATCTCCTAAGTGAGTATATAATGTAGCTATTACTTCTACCTCTGAGTTAGTAGTAAAACTATAGCCTTCTTTTATTAATTCATCTCTTAAAGATATATAATTATATATTTCTCCATTAAAAACTATTTCTAATTCATCCTTATAAGAGTAGGGTTGAATTCCATTAGCCAAATCTAGAATACTTAGTCTTTTAAAGCCTAAATAAACACTTTCGTCCATATACTCTCCATCTTGAGTTGGTCCTCTATGTTTAATAATTTCTCTCATTTCACGAAGAGTTTCTTTCTTTTCTTCTAGTATTTTAGAATTGCTAAAAAACGTTACAAATCCGCACATCGATAATCCTCCTTAGTGTTTATACACATAAAAATATTTTACAATATATATCTATCTTAATCAATATATTCATTATTATATAATTAGTAGTACCTAACTTTTATTTCTACCACATAGTATATCATATTTCTACATGAAAAGTTATATAAGTTGAATAACTTTTCGACGGGGATAAAGACTTCAAAACAATTGTAATAAAATGTAAAAACAATCAGATAAATAACAAATGGAAAATAAAGGTAAATGAATGTTGTTATAGAATAATACTAATAGAATTAATATGGTACTAATTAAGGGGAGAGAAATTATGAGTAATTATTGCGGTAAAAATATCTGTTTTTATTATTATGGGGAGGATCATTTAGTAATTAATCTATATAAATACATAAAACAGCAAATAGAAAATAATAACTATGTTTATCTTTATGTAGATGAAGATATATATAAATTACTTACTAATAATTTAGATTCAAATGAAAGATCAATGATAGAAAATATTAGGATGAGTAGTGTATTAATGTCTTCGTATAATGAAAATATAAATTCTACGATGATATCAAAGTTTCTTAGAGAACTTAAAGCGAAAGCTTCAAATTCAGGATTTTGGGGAGGGGACTTTATAATAGATGGTGCTAAAATATTAAATAACACATGTAATACAATATTCGAAGAATTTATTAAAGCTTTATCTAATATATGTGAAGAAGAACATATAAATATATTAACATGCTATGACTTTTTAGATTATGTAAATAGAGGAAAAACTATTACTGAAGACATTATGAGAGCCTCTTATAAATACCATGATTATAGGATGTTTGGAAATGAAATTTTACCAATAGAATCCTTTCAGATAGAGAGTAATACAGTNNTAGAAAAATTTAGCTATTGCATTCCCTTATAGTTAATAAAGTTCTATAGAAAAAAGTAATAAACCAATCTATTGACACGCATAAATGCTATGATATTATATAATTATAAATGACATTGATAATTAATTGTGTTTAATGTCACAAAGATCTATTTATATCTAGATAATAGTTATTATATATAGAAATGAGGTAAAAGTATGTCAATAGTAAATATAAGTGATAAAGCTACTACTGAATTCTTACAATTTTTAAAAGATA
>DKGY01000112.1:0-12762 GCA_002453475.1 Clostridium sp. UBA6758
GCCGCATCTCTCAGCGACAAGACTTATCTTATCATGATATAACATCATATTCTCTTACAATAATTGCATTGTATGAAATTAAATTCTTATTTCTTTAATTTCCTTATAATTACTATATAATCCTATTACTGATACACCTGGCAATATTGTTACCAATAATTCGAGTATCCCTTTATTTCTAATGATTATAAATCAATAAATCAAACGTTCATTTACCTTTTTCATTAAAATTTCATCGTAAATTTTTAATAATCTAATGTTAAATTAAGGAGCGTGGATAAAATCCACGCTCCTTAACTTAACATATTATATTAATTCCAATCCTTATCAATAATATCNNTTAGATGGTAAATTTCTTGACATAACAACAAAAACAAAATCACCTTTTTCCAAATTTAATAACACAATATCATTTTCTATTCCTTCTAAACTTCCTGCTTTATGTGCTGTTTTAACTTTAAAATCTTTAGGCCAATAAAATGATATCCCTGTGGTTAATTGATTTCTTCTAATAACTTCTAGAATAAATTTACTATGTTCTTCATTTAATACTTTCCCCTTGCTTAGCAACGCTAAACCTTTACATAAATCAAAACTTGTAGTTATGTTTTCGTTATCAAATTCTTCTTTTTCACCTGATGGATACTTATTTATAAATGTAGATGTTAATCCCATATCATGAATGATACTATTTATCCTATCTTTGCCTATAGTGTTTATAAGTTTACATGCTGCTGTATTATCACTTTGAATAAGCATTGCAACTATTAATTCTTTAATACTATACTGTCTTCCTTCTAATTCATGTATAATACCAAAAGAACCAGAAACCTTATCATCATTTGTTATGGTTACTAATTGATCTAAAAATACATTAGTAGATTCCACTTCTTTCATTACTGCCATAGCAATAGGAAGTTTTATACAACCAGCGGCTACCATTTTAAGATCCTCATTAAACCCATAAGTGTAATCACTTTTTAAATCTGCAAAATAAAAACTATATTCCCCTTCTCTTGTTTCTAAATAACGTTTGATTTCTTTCATACATACCCTCCACATGCCAAATGGTAATATCGATTTATAACTAGCTATATTATAATTTTCTTTATATATTATGTCAAATTTCTGACTATTGTAAAAAAATAATAAAGTGATATACTTTTTTAGATTATACCACTCCATTATCCACATTAAACAAGTTAATATGCCTCATTTTCATCTTATATATATTGATTATAATATACTAATGCATACTATACATTTATATAATCACTACATTATACATTTACTTGTCCTATATTTACAAATACTTAACCTATTTATTTTATTTTAATACCGTCTACCAGTTAAGTAACTATTACCTGAAGCTTACAAATATCAACAATGCCAACCCTAAAATTATTCTATAGTATGCAAAATTCTTCATAGGTTTCTTCTTAAGATAACCTATGAATCTTTCTACGCATACCAAAGCTGATAAAAATGCAACCACGAATCCAATAATAAGCACTATTATTTCACCTTTATTTAGGATACTACCATGCTTAACTAATTTCAATCCGGAAGCTCCCACCATTACAGGAATTGCTAGGAAAAATGAAAATTCAGTTGCCACCACAGTTGACAATCCACTTATCCAACCACCTATTATAGTTGATGCAGATCTAGACATACCCGGCCACAATGCTAAACACTGAAATACTCCTACACTAAAAGCTTGTGGAAAGGTAATGTAATCTACATCTCTAGTTTTCTCTTTTCTCCTAAAATGCTCTTCAGATAAAAGCATAAGAATAGCTCCAATTATCAATGCTAAGGCCACAGTAAATGTATTGAACAGATATTCATCAATTATGTCTTCAAAATACAAACCTAATACTGCCGCCGGAACACACCCAATCATTATATTAGTCCAAAATCTAATTGAATCTCTCTTTAGTTTAAATACCCCTAAAATAGTTGAAAATATCTTTTGTTTGTATAATACTAAAATAGCAAAAATTGCTCCAAGTTGAATTACTACAGTAAACAAATTTGCGAAATTCCCTGTAAAATCTAACACATCACCAACAATTATCATATGACCAGTAGATGATATGGGAATAAACTCCGTAATTCCTTCAATTATTGCTATTATTATAGCTTTAAACAACAAAATAAAGTCCACACCTTTCCCCTTTCTATTATTTCTTTATAACCACCTGTCGTAAGGGATTAATACCATCTAATGAAATTTCTATAGTTGTAATACCTTTTTCTATAGATAAATTATAATAGGTATCAACCTTAATAAAATCTCCATTATTTACTCTAACATAAAACTCCTCTAGCATTAAACTATTCATAAATGCTCCTAAAGTAAATTTCGTATTATTATCATCATCTTCTTTTATATTCTTTTTCGAAAATATAATAGTTGGAATTTTATCTGACTTATCATTTACATATTCCTCATAAGGATTAATATTAAATAAAGAATCATTGTCAACAAATATAGTTGGTTGAATATAACCTTTAGAAGTTTCTAATTGAGCATCCTTAACATCTTTTACAT
The DNA here is from genome assembly GCA_002453475.1 of Clostridium sp. UBA6758. Lineage (GTDB taxonomy): Bacteria > Bacillota > Clostridia > Clostridiales > Clostridiaceae > Clostridium_J > Clostridium_J subterminale. The sequence goes on from DKGY01000112.1 coordinate 2,558, forward strand.
ATGTTATGTATGAGTTTATTACAGACCCCTCAAATTTGCTGTTGTCAATTCTTATACTATAAGTACCTAGATATTTATTTAATAATTTTATAGACTTTTTCTCTAAAATTCCATCTTCATTACTACTAACCTTAAGCTGCGATAAATCTTTATTTAATACCTGAATAGCACTTAAAGGTTCATCACCCTCCTTAAAATATCCACCTGTAATAGTATCAAACATTATCCACTTATTAAAATTAGAATCCCATACTTCTAACACAGAGTAGTTTCCATTTAATCTATATTCTCCAACTCTAACCTTTATACCTATTGAAGATAACAATTCTTGAAGTATGGTATTATAATCCTTTTGCGAAACCTTTTTTTCCGATATTAGAATTTTCAAAAGCTCTTCCCCATCTTTGTTAGTGTCCATATCAGACAGGGTTATTTCTCCTTTTTCACTTAACCATTTATTTATATCTATACATTTCATAATTTCACTAGTATTTTCACCAACTAAAGTATCTACCTTATATTTGCTTTTCAGGGTAGCTATTTCCGCTACAGAACTATCAATATAATAAAACTTTATATTATTTCCTGAATATAAGTTATCCCATTTTTCTATTTTAGTAGTATAATCTTTTTCTTTATCCTTTTGACTCAATATCCAAAATCCTACAACACTTAATATTATAACCAAAATACCTAATCCTATATTTTTCCCTTTTCTAGTTTTCAACCCATTACTCCCCTTTACATCTAAAATGTTGATATATTTATATTTTATTATAAACTTTTTTCCAATAAAATAAAAGTTTTCTATACTAAGTGATAATTTTACATTATTTATACTATTTTTTCTTTACATAAAGAAGAGAAACTCCACCAAACTAGAGTTTCTCTTCTTTAAAATTACTATTTATTATATCCAGGTGCTGCTTTTAATATTTCTTCGCTAACGTTATCAAATTTTTCAAAGTTTTCACGGAACTGTTTAACAAGATCGTACACTTTTTTATCATACTCTTGTTTATCTGCCCAAGTATTTTTAGGTTTTAATATTTCAGATGGTACATTTGGAACTTCTTTAGGAATAAGAACATTAAAGTTATCATCCTTTTCAAATTCTGTATTTCTTAAATTACCTTCTATTGCAGCCTTAACCATAGCTCTAGTATAAGCTAAGTTCATTCTTTTACCTACACCATATTCTCCACCAGACCATCCAGTGTTAACAAGATAAACTTCTGTATTATTTTGGATTATTCTTTCTCCTAAAAGTTTAGCATATACTTCTGGTTTCATAAGCATAAAAGGTTCACCAAAACAAGCAGAGAATGTAGCCTTTGGTTTAGTTATCCCTCTTTCTGTACCAGCTAGCTTACTAGTATATCCTGACATAAAGTGATACATAGCAGCTTCTTTAGATAATTTAGATATTGGTGGTATTACTCCAAAAGCATCTGCAGTTAAAAATACTACTGTATTTGGATTTCCACCTACTCCACTTATCTCCACATTTTCGATAAAATCTATAGGATATGCTCCTCTTGTATTTTCAGTTAAGGAATCATCATCAAACATAGGTCTATTATTCTCATCTAAAACTACATTTTCTAGTAATGCTCCAAATTTTAAAGCATTATAAATTTCTCTTTCTTTTTCCTTGTCTAACTTAATAGTTTTTGCATAGCATCCACCCTCAAAGTTAAATACCCCTTCATTACACCATCCATGTTCATCATCACCAATTAGTTTTCTACCTGGATCTGCAGATAAAGTTGTCTTTCCTGTTCCAGAAAGTCCAAAGAATACAGCAGTATCACCATCTTCTCCTATATTAGCTGAACAGTGCATTGGGAATACACCCTTTTTAGGTAATAAGAAGTTCATTATAGAGAATATTGACTTCTTAATCTCTCCAGAATATTGACTTCCACCTATTAAAACAATCTTCTTTTCAAAATTTATTATTATAAAGGCTTCTGAGTTTACTCCATCCTCTTTTCCTTTAGCTTTAAACCCTGGTGCTACAACCACATTAAATTCTGGTTCAAAATTTTCTAATTGTTCTTTTTCATATCTTCTAAATAATTGATTAGACATTAAAGCTTGTGATGCCAATTCATTAACAACTCTTATATTCATGCTATACTCTTTCATTGCTCCAACATAGCCATCAAATACATATAAGTTTTTATCAGATAAATAATCCATAACTTGCGAATATAAATTATTGAAAATTTCTTCTTCTATAGGTAAGTTAACATCTCCCCAATTAATTAAATCATTGACACTTTCTTGTCTTACGATAAATCTATCTTTAGGAGATCTCCCTGTATATTTTCCTGTTTTTACCACAAAAGCTCCACTATTAGCAAGAACTCCTTCTCCATTTTTAATAGCATGAGAAACTAACTCAGCATAGCTTAAATTTCTATAAGCTTCCTTATTAGTATTAATTTTTAAATCATTTAAGTTAAAATCCATTTTATTACCCCCAAATATCTTCTAGGAATTAATGTAACACATTTTTTAATTTCCTAATATTATAATACTACTTTTTTATAAAAATGCAATAAAAATTTTATTTTTCTTTTCCAATTCATATTTTCCTTAAGATTATTGCAAGTTGAACTTCATTATAATGCATTTTTGATGTGCATGCCATATATAGTGCATCACTTTTATCGAATTTTGCTCTCTTTTAATTTCTTTTTTAAATCTAATTAACATTTGAAATCATCTTTTCATTTTCATTATAGAATGATGTCATTAATGTAGATATATGTTATAATATAAAATTGATATACTTGTAAATATACTATATGTTTAATTTATAAAANNAAAAAACTTTGGAAAATATTTAAAGGATGTGTGAAAAATTAAAATTAATTCATTTATAGCTATAGTCACTTCAAAAATTATACTAAAATTAAGTACTAAATTATTTAAAGGAGGATCAAACTTTCCTGGCAAAGTTGCTTTAGCCTTAGATAAAAATATACTATCGACAATTGCAAAAGGATATAAAGTAATTTTAATTACGGGTACTAACGGCAAAACTACAACTACTAGCATGATTTATAATATTCTTAATAAGTCTGGTAAAAATGCTATAACAAATAATACTGGTGCTAATATGAATACTGGTATAGTCGCATCTTTCATTTCTAACTTCAAATTTTCTAATAAGAATAAAGAGATATATGCAGTTATAGAAGTAGATGAAGCTTACCTTAAATTCATAACAGAACATGTAAAGCCTGAAATAATTACGGTTACTAATCTATTTAGAGATCAGTTAGATAGATACGGAGAGGTTCATACCACTTATAATAAAATTTTAGAAGGTATACATAAATCCCCTCAGTCTCTTCTTGTTCTAAATGGTGATGAGTCTCTACTGGGTAAAATTAATGCCAATAATACCGTGGTTTATTATGGCTTTAACGTTCCCATTAAAGAAAATACAGTTTTAAATGTAAATGCAGACAGTAAGTTCTGTAAGTTCTGTAAAACTCCTTATAGTTATGAATTTATTACTTACAATCATCTAGGCAAATACTTTTGTGCGGATTGCGGTTATGAAAGACCCGAGCTTAAATATCATATAGATGAAATAACGACTTTGAACGCTGAAGGCTCAGAAGTTGTTGTTAATGAAGAAAGTTACTTTATAAATCAATCTGGAGAATATAACATTTATAATGCTATTTGTGCATTATCTGTAGCCCGAGAATTAGGTATAGAATCAACTTCAATTAAAGCTTCTTTACAAAATCAAGAGAGCAGTTTTGGAAGACAAGAGAGCCTAAATATAAATGGAAAAGAAGTAAAAATAATTCTTGTAAAAAACCCTGCTGGTTATAATCAAGCTATAAATACATTACTTCTTAATGATAAACCAATAAATTTAGCAGTAATGTTAAATGATAATTATGCTGATGGTACAGACGTTTCTTGGATATGGGATGTAGACTTTGAAAAATTAAATTCACTAGCAATAAAGGATATTATAATTTCCGGTATACGTCTTTATGATATGGCTGTAAGACTAAAGATTGCTGGTCTTAAAGAAGAAAGCTTTAAAATGTGTGAATCTGATGATAAACTTATAAATAGTATAATAAGTGCTGAAGCAGAAACCACCTATGTACTTGTTACATATACTGCTATGTTACATCTTAGAAAGTTATTACACAGTAAAGGCTACATAAATAAAATTTGGTAAGGTTAAGGTGAGTTTATGGAAATTAATATATGTCATTTATATCCTGATTTATTAAATGTTTATGGAGATATTGGAAATATTCTAATCCTTAAACATAGGGCTGAGAAAAGAGGAATAGATGTTACAGTAAAAAACGTATCAATAGGTGATGAATTTAGCCCCGAAGATTTTGATATAGTATTCTTTGGAGGCGGACAAGATTATGAACAATCCATAGTTTCTGAAGACTTAGTAGAAACTAAAAAACAAGGAATTACTGATTATATAGAATCTGGGAAAGTATTTATATGCATATGTGGCGGATATCAACTTCTAGGAAAAACATATGAAACTTCTACAGGTGAAGTTTTAGAAGGATTAGGTGTATTAGATATTTATACTAAAGCTTCTAATGAAAGATTAATCGGTAATTCAATCATATATAATGAATTCTTTAACGAAACCTATGTAGGATTCGAAAATCATTCTGGTAAAACTTACATTGGAGATTTAACACCTCTTGGTATAGTAAAATACGGATTTGGTAACAATGGTGAGGATAAAAAAGAAGGTTGCATTTATAAAAATACTTTCTGTACTTATTTTCATGGAAGTTTACTATCTAAAAACCCAGAACTTACAGATAGACTTTTGTCTTTAGCCATTAAAAATAAGTATGGTCAAGCTGAACTTTCCCCTCTAGATGATTCCTTTGAAATTAAAGCTAAAGATCATATTATACAGAGATTTATTAAATAAAAAAATATATAGGTTGTTGCAAAATGATCAAAAATCATTTTGCAACAACCTATTTTCATATTAAAACTCTAATTGGTAAAATCACTTACTAATAAAAACTTTTTTCCTTTTTAAAAGCTAAGCTAAAATATTTAATTGAGTCATTAACATTTCCCATATCATGATACATGTTTCCTATCCTCATATACCTTTTATATATTTCATTCTTAGTTCCATATTTCATCAAAGCATCCAAAGAAAGCATCATATAAGTTTCAGCCATTATATAATTTTTCTTCCTTTCGAATATCGTTGCTTTATAATAATACGCTTTTTCCATTATCGGAATAAGTTCTAATTCAATAGATAAATCTAGCACCTCTTCTATGTAATCTAAAACTAAATCGTAGTGTCCATATTTTATCAAAGTTTTAGCCCCTACAATTAAAAATTCACATAGCTGCTCTTTATTGCTTCTTGGATACTCATTCAATGCTTTTTGTATATATTCTAAAGCCTTGTCTTTAATATCATTTTCAAACATGGCTTTTGCAAGATCATAATATGCCCTAGCTTTTTTATCTAACAAGTTATCATATCTTTTTAAAGCTTGATCTTCATAGTACTTGACTTCATTGCCACCTAAATATATCTCTATTATAGCTAACACTTTATATATTTCTGCGTTTACATACTCATTTTTATTAAATGAAAGTATCTCCTTTAAATCTTCACTAACTTTTTTTGCTTTAACTATATTACTGCTCATTATATAGATTACTACCTGATTATAAGTTGCCTTTATATATTCTACTGAGTCCTTTTTATCTAGTTCAATAAGTTTTTTTCTTACTGTTGATATATAACTACCAGCTTGAGAATATTCACCATTAGTATATAAATATTTTGCTATATACATATAATAATTGATATGTAAAATTTCATCTTTCGACTTTTGACAAGAATTATAATATCTAGGTATAGTAGTACTTAATTCTGCTGACATACCATGATTCAGATAGTATTCAAATAGTATTTGAAATAGTTTACAACTTAAATCGTAATAGTGATATTTCTCTGCATAATCTACATTGTATAGTACATCTTCTAAAGAAATTAATGGTGTCATAGAATTAAACTTCTTAATATTTACTTCAATCTGTTCTCTCACACCGTGCTTTAAATACTCCATATCTAATCCAAGCTTATCTACAATAATTTCTAGAATCCAATCCTCTGGCTCCACCTTATTGTTTTCTATACAACTCATTTTAGAAACGGAAATTTTATCTTCACATATATCTTTTAAAGTTAGACCTTTGTATATTCTGGTCCTCTTTATTTTTTCTCCAGCCGATAATATTTCCATAGTTATCCCCCATTATTAAAAATCCGTTAAGCATTTTGTTTGTTCAAGAATCTTAACCCCTTCATCTAAATATTTTCTAGCTTCTTCTTCTTTTCCTAAGTCCATGTAAAATTTTCCTAAGGTAATAGCAATTTCAGCACTTTCCTTATGATAATTCATTTTTTCTGTATAGTTTAAAGCATCTATTAAAGTTCTTTCTGCTTCTTCATATTTTTTCTCTAGTAACTCAATTTTATATTTGAGAATATGATACTTGCACATTAAAGTACAGTCTGTTACACTTAAATTTTGCATGCTAAATACTATCTGTTCTAATACTTTTTTTGCATTTATTTCATCTTTTAATTTTATATAGTTATTGCAAATCAACATTAAAGTGTTAACCGTAGATTCTTCAGAAATCCTTTCTTTAATAGCTTTTGCGTCTAAAAGATGTTCAAAAGATCTATCTATATATCCATATTCTGAAAATAATTCTCCTAACCCAGACATTAAATATGCAACTAAAACATTTTGTTGTCTAGTTTTAAAAAGACTCAAACTTTTTTCAGTGTATGCAATAGCCTGGTTTAAGTTACCCTCTTTAAACCGCTCTTGTCCAATTTTCATAAATGATTCTCCATAGTTTCTTGAATCCTTTAGTTTTAAAAGTTTTTCTTCAGCATATTTCATATACTCAATTGCTTCTTTATCAATTCCCATTTTATTAAGAGTTTTGCTTATGTAATAATAAACCTTTCCTATAGCAACTTCGTTATATACATCACTTTCTTCAAATACCTTCTCTGCTTGTTGAAAATAGCTATATGCAGAATGATATGCATCGAGTTCAAGAGTAATTTTGCCTAGAAGCATAAATACTTTAATAATTTCATCACTACAATTATATTTAATATATATATTATTAGCCGAAAGTAGTAACTCCTGAGCTTCATCATATTCTTTTTTCTTTTCAAGTATTAAGGCTTTTAAATACAAATTAGTTGCCATATTCAATTCAAGATCATACTTTTCAATATATAAAAATGAATCTTCTAAAGCCTTCCATGCTACATCTAAATTATTGTTTAATATATTAGATTCCGCAATATTTTGATAGTATATACAAATCTTGCCTGCTTGTGTTTCTTCAGTCTCCATAAGGTGTTCTACCGAAACTTTTAATGCACTTGCTAAATATTCTAACAAGTCCATGCTAGGATTAGATTTACCTGATTCAATTAAACTTATTTGACCAGCAGTTATTCTATCTCCAGCCAGATTTTTTAAAGTTAAATCAAGCTCCTTTCTCCTTTTTTTTATTTTTTCTCCTAAAGATAAAATTTCCATAAATTCATCCTCTTCTCTTAGCAAATGCTTCCTAAATACTTCAGATAATTATACCCCTATATTGTATCATAAACAAACAAAATAAACAAAAATAAATGTCTTAAATTTTTATTAAATATGGGTTAATTTAATCGATTTTGTAATATTATATTAAACTTTTTTTAGAATAAAGAAAGCTAGAGCAGAATATCTGCTCTAGCTATCTTAAAGGAACCATTGCTTTATCTAACATATCCTCAGCTCTATGTTGAAATCTCTTTACTCTTTTCCTTAATTTTCTTTTAGTTCTTCCATCCATTGAAGGCATTACGTAATTAACAGCTAAGGCTAAACTTGCTATCAACACCATAATTTTTAATAACATTTTCATAAAATACACATCCCTTCTCATTGTATACCTATCTACTTAAAATTCCTTAGAATTTTATATAAATAAGCATTTTAAATTACACAAATATTTACTTATTTATAATTAGCAGATGTAAGTATATTTATAGGATGCTCATATTCTAAATTTATATGCTTAAAATTTTCCTTTAATTATAATTAATTTATTTTAAATTTCTAACTAATTCTAATATAATTTTATCCTTAATTTCTATAGGTATATATTTCAAATAATTTTCTCCCTCATTTATATCCATACTATTTAAGAGTTCTACTATGCTGGAAATATCATATTTTTCTTCAATTTCTTTAGTATTATGAACATCTAATGATATAACGTTACTAATATTTTTCTTAATAATTTTACAAAGTTTATTTTTAACATCACTAGTAGCAACCTTTATAGCATTGTTTCCAACGGTTTTATCAACTACAGAATCAAATTCTAACCCTGCACCACTCTTTGCCAATTCATCAGCAATATCATTATACAAATCATTGGTATGACTATCTACCTTAACAAATATAATATTTATATTTCCTTCTTTTTTTAACTTATTAATAACTTCATAGTATTCTTGCGATAAAACTGTATTTCTTTCCCATGCACCTGTTGCATGTTGACATACCCCAGCATAATCATAAAATAATACTATTTCTTTATAGTTATTATCTAATGCATATTTTACACTCTCTATAGCAGCCTTAAGCTCTCCATTTACTTGTCTTTGATTGCACTCATTATTCTTTCCTCCACCATAGTTAACATATGTAATTATATCACTTTCAACTACAAGTAACCCATATCCAAACTCTTCTGTAGATATGTTATAGCTACCATCAACATATATATGAGGCACATCTAAAGGATAGTTGTCCACACCTTTCTTTAATTCTAAACTACTATCCAAATAATCTTTTGCCTCTTTTTCTGTTAAAAAACTCTTGTATATAGCACCTTTAGCTCCCTTTACATAAGAAAGACACTCACTCCAACTTTTCACAATAATATTATTAACGTCAATATTATTATTAAAATCTTTTCCTTTTTTTATTGCATAATATTTCGTTGCCATAATAACTCCTACCTTAAACGTAGATTTATTTAGTAAAAAATACTATAGTCTTCTTTATAGATATCCTTACTACATCCACCATTTTTCTTATTTCTTTTGCCCCAAACTTGTCATTTAACAAAGCCATAGCTTCTCTAGAGATCTCTATAATATTACTCTGCCCTTCCCAATTATCAAGAATTACTTCTTCTGGAATATCACAAAGCACCTTTTGAAGTATAAAAAAAGTAACTGCTAGATCATCAATTTTACCTATAAGCGGTAATGTATCTGGCAATATATCTAAAGGAAACAAAAGATATCCTAAAGCAATAGATATATTAAACTTTACCTCCTTTGCTACTCTTTCATCTTTATATAACCTCATAAATAAAGCAATTATATCTGGTATCATTACTACATATGGGTACATCTTTTCATATTTTGCAGAAAATCTTTCTTTAAATTCTTTTCTAAACCTTCTATACGTGTATTCTCTATGACTATCTAAATTTTTTTTATTACATTCTACATTTGAAATTGGTACTTCTTCTTCATGTTTTTCTTTATTTTTATCATCACCATTATAAATTTTATCATTAGATTTTTCACTTTCATTTTTAAAATTAAAATTACTAACCACTGCTTCAAGTCCATATGGAATTATAGATAAATCTTCTAGCTTAAAATCAATCATTGGTATAACTTTACACAACTTATATAAATCTATATTTATTATATTATCAGTAAATTCTATACCCAAATTTGCTACTTTTGAGCTAATTACTTTTAATGCTACATTTACAATACCTTTAAATATTTTAAGACTTTTTAAATTAATTTTATCTATACTTAAATATAATTTATTATTTTCAACTTTATTTATAGATATATCAACAGAAAAAGGAATAGATACTCTATGTTTATAACTTCCAACTACATTAATATTTTTATCTATTAATATTTTGTCAATTTTAAGTCCTTCCACCGATACATAGTCTCGTAATACATCTACAACAATACTATATAAATCTTTTTCTGTTATTGTAATCTTTATATTAGATATCTTCATTTTACTTTACCTCCAATTGTACTCTAAGCATATTGCTTCAGAGGGAGTTTTTAC
>DKGY01000112.1:12816-25646 GCA_002453475.1 Clostridium sp. UBA6758
GGTAGTCATCGGATAAAATATATTTATAAATATACCTAGCTTCTAAATTAAAACAAAAAGGACATACCCCAATTATACAGCATAATCAAGAACAGTACATCCCTCAATTCCATATATTTATTAAATTACACATTGGATAATTAAATTAATTTTTTCTAACAAATTAATTTCATAAAATTTTACTGGTTTTCTAGTTTCATGGTCATATAGTACTCTTAATATAGGTCTATCTGGGAACCCTTTATTCTGCCTTATAACATATCCCTCTACTCCGTTAGAAAGTTTTACACAACAACCTAGTGGATATACTGAAAATGTCTCTTTAAAAGTATGTACTAATTTTTCATCAAACTGACTCCCCGATCCCGAAAGTATAAGTTCATAAGCTTGATTAGGCTCAAACTTTTTTCTATAACTTCTATCACTAGTTACAGCATCATATACATCACATATTCCTACTATCTTACCAAATCTTGAAATTTGATTTCCTTGCAATCCATAAGGATATCCTTTTCCATTAACTTTTTCATGATGCTGCTCTACTCCTTTAATTGCGCAAGCTGAAATTTTATAATTTTTACTCAATATTTCTCCACCATAAATTGGATGTTTCTTCATAATTTCAAACTCTTCATTGGAAAGCTTCCCATTTTTATTAATTATACCTGCAGGCACTTTTATTTTCCCTATATCATGTAACATCCCACATATACCCAATTCTCGTACTACCCACTTTTTCATCCCTAGGCTTATTCCTAGAAACACTGCCATAATTCCAGTATTTATGCTGTGTAAAAATGTATAGTTATCATGAGTTTTTACATCATTTAAACATTTATTCACATCTTCAATTTCCATTATATAATTCAATAAATGGTCCATATTTTCTAAATATTCATCTCCATATGAACCACCTATACTTCCTATACCCCTTGATATGTTCTTTAAACTTTTCATAGTGGCTTGCTTTAGTACTATTAGTTTTTCATCTACTATGTCTATATCTTCTAATCTTTCATCCTCTATATAAACATAATATACTCCTAATTCTTCGAGTCTTTTTATGTACATACTACTAAGACTCATACCAGCTTTTAACAATATTCTTCCATCATCACCATATACATGTTTGCCAAGTATATCTGCTTCACTAACTCTACCTATATGTTCTAATCTCATGATTCTCCCCCAATTATGTACTATTGATATTCTACACTTTTTCCTTCTATATCAATAAAAACTTTTTCTAAAGCTTCTTTAATTCTAATACATATATTGTTTAATCTATTATTTAGTACATTATGATCTTCATCATAGTCAAAAGTAACAATCCACGTAGGATTAAACTCCTCATCATAAATTTCTATAGAGTCTACTATATCATTGAAACTTTCATCATCGAATAAATCGTATATTGCTGAAAACTCCCACTCCTCAACATCTTTGTTAGTATCAAAATATAAATTTACCTTTTCACCATCATAAAATAGTTTAGTAATATATTCTGCACCTTCATTAACCTCATAACTTCCAAGCTCTCTTGTAAAAAATTTCGTATCTTTATCCTTTTCCATTAATACAATAGCAGAAAAATCCATTATAATGTCCTCCTAATTTTCTTGTAATTTATTTACATAAATAACACTAAATGTTATACTTTTGTTATATTCTTAAAGGAGTGTGAATTATGAATCTTGTAAAAAAACTTAAGAAATTCAAAACTCTTTTCCTTATATCTTTAATTGTTATAATTACTACTTCTATAATTGTCTTTAGCTACTCTAACTTTAAATGTAAGAACTTAGATTATGCTATAGAAAAATACTCTACTTCTGGTCTTTTTAATAAACATAAATTATATTCCTTAGAAAACTTTAAAATCAAGTTTTCAGATGGTAGTATATGCATAGCAGAAGTAAATGGAATAGAAGGAAAAAGTCCCTATAAATCCATAACTTATAATCTTCATTTAGTAAAGCATAAATCAGGCAAGTGGAAATTATCTGAAATTTCTCCTAATAACAATTGATTATTTCACATAAGCATAACTACTTTAGTATACCTTAGTAACCATAAATATACAACAATATATACTCCCCTTAAGATAATATTGATTGTTACCTTAAGGGGAGCATTTGTTCTTACTATCTTATTTCTGCTAATACACTTAATAAGTAGTCATACATTCTATCTAGTGAAGAAATACTTACATGCTCATCCGGNNTAAAGGAAATCTGATCTATATTTCCATTAAATTTATCTCCAATTAATCCACATTCAAGCCCTGCATGAATTGCAGATATCTCTGCCTTGTTACCAAATTTATTTTCATAAACTTGTTCAAATACAGTTCTAATTTTAGAATCCGGATTATACTGCCATTCAGGATAATCTGATTCAAGCTCTATAACACAATTCATTATTTCTGCAAGTACTGTCATTCGATCTACTATTGATTTTTTTAAAGAAGCTACTGAACTTCTAACTGCATTATCAAATTCTACAGCTTCACCAGTAGTAGTTACTACACCTACATTAGTAGAACTCTGTACTAATCCTGGTATTGCCATACTCATAGTTTGAACTCCATTCGGTAATAAGAATAATGTTCTTAGAACTTTCTGTCTAGTATCATCACAGAATACTTTATCTACAGACTTAGTAATTTCATAAGTTAATTTTAAATCATCATCTATACCTTTTAACTCATTTATAAATATAGAACACCATTCTTTAACTTTTCCTTCAACTTTAACTACATCTTCTGGTCTTACAGCTATAATAGCATCTGATTCTCTTGGAATAGCATTCATTTTAGCTCCTCCATTTAAAGATGCTAATTTGAAATCTACAACTGAATTAAGATCCATTAAGAATCTACCCATCATTTTATTGGCATTTCCTCTCTCTTTCTTAATTTCCATACCAGAGTGTCCGCCTTTTAATCCTCTTATTTTAATAGCTAATGAACTATAGTTTTCTTCTACCTTTTCATAATTTGTTGGTACAGAAAACTTAAGCCTAACTCCACCAGCACAACTTACTAAAAGTACTCCTTCTTCTTCAGAATCTATATTTATTAGTATCCTTCCATCTAAATGTTCTGGATGTAAATTTGTAGCTCCACCCATCCCTGTTTCTTCTTCAGTAGTAATTAATACTTCTATAGGAGGATGAGCTATTTTTGTATTATCAAGAATTGCAAGAGCATATGCTACAGCAATACCATTATCAGCTCCTAAAGTAGTTCCATTAGCCTTTATAAAGTCACCATCAACAATAAATTCTATTGGATCCTTCTCAAAGTCATGTTCAGTTCCTTGATTTTTTTCACAAACCATATCCATATGTCCTTGTAAAATCACTGTTGGAGCATTTTCATAACCACTAGTAGCCGGCTTTTTAATAATAACATTTAGCGCTTCATCTTGTATAACTTCTAAATTTCTTTCCTTGGCAAACTTAACTAACCAATCACTAACAGCCTTTTCATTTCCTGAACCTCTTGGTATTTCATTCATCTCCTTAAAAAATTTGATTGCCTCAAAGCTTTTTAAGTTTTTTAATGTTTCTATCATTTTAATCATCCTTTCCTTAAAAGAAAATCATCTTTAATCCAAATAATATTAAAATTATGCCTCCTATATAATCAGCATATTTTCTTAATATATGGATTTTTCTTAGATACTTTGCTATTATAAATGCTAATATGCTCATAAAAAATGTTATCATACCAACAATAGCAGTAAAGAGTGTTAAGGTTACCATACTTTCTATCCTTGAGAAAGCAATAAATCCAATTACTATTGCATCAATGCTCACAGATATCCCTAATATGAAGTACATTTTAAAGGTTATGACTATTCTTTCTTCTTTTTCTATCATACCTTCCTTTATCATAAGTATACCAACTATTGCAATTACTATTCCTCCAATAACTGCCGGAACGGAAGCAATATTCTCTGTAAATATTTTACCACCAAATCCTCCTAAAATAGAAAACAAAAATTGGAAAAATCCAAAAGAAATTGCAAAAGATAACTTTTGTCTTGCCTTAGCTCCTCTATATAAACCAATAGCTATTGCAACACCAAAAGCATCTAATGAAACTGCCAAAGCTATGAATAGCAATTCTTCTATTGCCATAAAAGACCTCCTACAAATACAATAATTTAAAAGTTATCATAAATTTATATTTTAAATTACAACATTAACATTAATATTATAATTCTAATTTTTCAAAATTATGATTATAAAATAAAATATTTGTATTATAATAATTATTACTTTTAAATATACAGTTGTCAATTAGAAATATAGTGTTAAAATATATTCATGAGTTTTATTATATGAGGTGATAACATTGATTACAATATTTAAAAGTGATACCTCGGGCCTTCTTACAGAAATTGATTCTATAGAACATGGCTCTTGGATTAGTATGATTAATCCATCTAATGAAGAAGTTCTTCTTATTACGCAAAAGCTTAACATTCCTCAAGATTTTATAAGAGCTGCCTTAGACGAAGAAGAAGGTTCAAGAATAGAATTTGAGAATAATGCTACTCTTGTAATTATAGATATTCCATTCACTGAAATGGATGATAATTCATTAACCTATGATACGTATCCATTAGCAATAGTATATACTGAAAGCGTAATTATAACTGTATGTCTTAAAAACAGTCCTGTATTATCAGATTTTACCCTTGAAAAAATTCCTTCATTTTATACTTTTAAGAAAGTCAGATTTATGCTTCAAATATTATATAGAGCATCAAATTATTATTTATTATACCTAAGACAAATAAATAGAAAGAGTCTATTAGTTGAAAAAACTCTTTATAAATCTTTGAAAAACAGAGAATTAATTCAATTATTTGCTCTTCAAAAATCCTTAGTATATTTCTCTACATCTTTAAAATCTAATGATTTAACCTTAGAGAAACTTTTAAAACAGGAAATTCTTACAAAATATGATGAAGATAGAGATATTTTAGATGATGTTATGATAGAAAATCGTCAAGCTATAGAGATGTGTAGTATATATAGTGTTGTACTAACTGGTACTATGGATGTCTTTGCTTCTATAATTTCTAATAATCAAAACCAAGTTATGAAATACTTAACATCTGTGACTATAGTTATTTCTATTCCAACTTTAATATCAGGTCTTTTAGGTATGAATGTAGGTGGAATACCTTTTTTCAATACACCTGATGGATTTCTGTATATGTGTATAATTGTAGGATTAATAACTTTAGCCGTAACCTACTATCTTAGAAAAAAAGATATGTTTTAAATAGTAAACAATTACTTGAAATCTAGCATATAATTATTAAGTTATTTAATGGATAATTATATGCTAGATTTTATATTAAGTTCCCTTTTGTAACATTCTGCAATTATATTTCATATACTATATTTGATAATATTTTTATATGAGGTATATAATGCAATATATTAACTTTCCCTTTAATATTTCTACAAGAGAAGATGATATTGTCAATTCTGAAGATAATATGTCAGCTTACGTAAGACTTGTTCACATTGCAGCTAGAGCTCCTGATTTAGATATTTATTTAAATGATAAACTAATAATACCATCTCTTAAATATAGAGAATTTACCAACTATATTAAACTTCCTTCTGGAACTTATAACATAAAAGTATATAGAGCTAATAATACTGATTTTCCCTTGGCAGATGTAGATGTTTTTATAGCACCTAAAAGTGTAACTACCATAGCTGCTTACATTCAAAGAAGAATGCTAAGCTTATACCCTGTAGATGAGACTCCATTAACCTCTCCAACTGAAGGTAAAGCTAAAATTAGAATTGCTCAGTTTATTGAAAACATGCCACCTGTAGATGTAGTACTTTCTAATGGTACTGTACTTTATAAAAATGTAAACTTTAAGGACATAAGAAATTATATAGAACTACCTATTGGTAGATATACTATGCTATTAAAATTAGCTAATACAGATATTGATATGTTATATGTTCCCAATATAAATCTTAAATCAGATAAATACTACACTCTTTATTTGATTGGCTTAGTTAATAATTTTCCAACACCACAGATGTTAATACCTTTAGATGGAATAAGTTATTTAAATATATAAATTTTGTTTCCTAAGGCTCTAAACCTTTATTAATGAACATTTTCACATAGCTATGACAGATACTATAACCAATATATATACTATAGATTTAACTAAAGTATTTTTATCATAGAAAAATTCCATAAGCTACTATACTTATGGAATTTTTCTAATCATATAAATCTTTTTTAATTATTTTAAATACTTCTAATGCCTCTTCTATATTTGATTTTAATAGCACTTTTTTATGTTCAAACTCTTTGATTCCTTCATTTGTAATGCTATATATCTTCTGAGATTTTTTCCCTTCATCCCAACTACCTTCAATAAATCCTTGTTTCTCTAACTTTTTAAGCAAAGGATATATACCGCCTGTGCTAGGTATCCAAAATCCATTAGTCCGCTTTCCTATTTGATGAGATATATCATTACCATTAGTAGGTCTCTGAGACAATATATATAGTGTGTATATTGGTAATAATCCTTTAGTAAACACTTGACCTACTGCTTCGTTTTCTATTTTTACCTTCCGAAGCTCTTGCAATTTTCTTTTATATTCTTCATAAAGTTTCTTTTCTTCAGCTTTTATACCACTTAAATCTCTCCCTAATTCATCCTCCACCATATCAATCTACTCCTTTTCATAGATAAGTACTCCTATGAATCCTGGCCCTGAATGAACACCTGATACTGGACTTAGATAACCTCCGAAATTTACGAAGTTAGTATTTTTATGTGATTTAAATTTATCTAGCAATGTCATAGCCTCTGCCTCCGCTTCACCATGCATTATATGAATATCATATTTTTTATCATTTAATTTTGATACTACAATATCATAAATTTTATTTAAAGATTGTTTTCTTCCTCTAACCTTTGCATAAGTATAATACTCACCTTCCTTATCTACACTTACAATTGGTTTAAGATTTAAAAATTGAGCTATAGTTCCAGCTACCTTTCCAATTCTTCCCCCTCTTATAAGATATTCTAAGGTTCCTATAACAAAGTATATATTTATTCTATCAGTTATTTTAGGAAGCTCTGATACTATTTCATCAAAACTTTTTCCTTGTTTAATCATTTCTGCTGACTCTTCAATAAGTATAGTTTCACCCTTAGATATAGACTTAGAATCATGAACATAGGTTTTAATCTCAGGATGATCCTCTGATATTAGTTTAATGGCATTATTAAACCCTGATAGTTTTGAAGAAATTGTTACTACTATTGCGTGAGTATATCCTTCTTTTTTTAATTCATCATACATTTCCTCCATATCTCTCATGGATGGTAATGAAGTGGTTGGTGCATTAGTTTCTAAAGTATCATATACATATTTAGATGTAATATCTACTCCATCACTATACTCTTTATCCCTATATATTATTTTAAAAGGCAATACCTTTACATTGTACTTATCAACTATATCCTTAGTAATATCACTAGCACTGTCAGTAATTAAAGCTATTTTTTCCATACTTATCACTCCTATATGTGTTCTATTATTATTATATATCACTAATGAGCTAATTATCAATAGTGATATATCAGAAGTGATAATATTATATGCAATTTTTTTATATTTATTTATTTTATATACTAAATTCTATGGACTCTCTCTTTAATGGAATTTAAGACTTCTTCTAAATTCTTATTCTCTACAAGCACTCCATCTACCCTTGCAATGTACTTGTGACTGCATAAATTACATGCACCTATACACATATTTTCTGTTATCTTATGATCATCACCAAGAAATTTTTTTAATTCCTTTACTAGTTCTTCTTGTCCCTCGTTACATTTACATGTACTAATCTTCTTTCCCATAGTTTATTTATCCCTTCACTCCTTATTCATAATTTATATAATTATTATATACTATAGTCCTTTATTTACAACAAAAATTAAAATTTATTTTCATTGAAAACTATAGGCGTATACTATAAAGTACACGCCTTATTTTATATTATGTAATTATTTTTTATTCATAGCACTATATATAGTTTCTACATTATATTTTAATACATCAGAAAACGATTTTCCGTCCTCATTGCTGTGTAAAGTATATATTTGTTTAGTCTCTGCTCCTACTTCATTAGCTAAAGTATCTGAAAGTTGAGTACTAATTAGTTCTTCAATAAAAATAGTTTTAATATTATTTTCTTTACAATACTCCATAAGATTTCGTAATTCCTTTGGCGATGGCTCTCCTTCTGCAAAAACCCCTTCTATGCTCTTTTGAGCAAGTCCAAAATCTCTGCATAAATATCCAAAAGTTGCATGACCTGTAACAAAATTTTTATTATCTAACTCTTTGAACTTTGGACTATACTCCTCTATTATCCTATCTATTTTTTCATTAAATTTCTTAAAATTTTCTTCATAATACTCTTTATTTTTTGCATCCTTTTCTACCAAAGCATTTTTAATATTTTCACCTTGAATCTTTGCTTCATTTAATCCAAGCCAAGTATGAGGATCTTTTCCTAAGTGATTATGCTCTTCATCTTCTTCATCAGCATTAATAAGATCCACACCTTTACTAGCCTCTACAATTATTAATTCTTTTTCACTTATAGCTGCTTTTACATCCTCAATCCATTCTTCCATCCCAGCTCCATTATAAATGAATATATCAGCCTCTTCTATTGCCTTCATGTCCTTAGCTTTAATATCAAAGTCATGTGGTTCGCTACCTTCTGGTATAACATTTTCTATATTAACCTTATCTCCCCCTATTTCCTCAGTTAAAGCCTTCATACCATAAAAGGAAGTAACAACCTTTATCCTGTCATCATTTTGCACATTATCCTTTGACTCTCTATTAGAACACGCTGTTAACATAACAACTATCAAAGTTAACGCCCCTAAAACTTTTAATTTCTTCATAATTTTCTCTCCTTCAATTGAAAGTGATTTTCATAAGTAGTATAATTATATCATATTTGCTTTTATTATCAACACTGACCTATTACTATTATATATTAGGTCAGTGTTAATAATTTGTATATATTACATTTTTAATATTGTCCTATTGAAGAAAAAGCATTCAATAAAATATAATTTTATATTAATTTATTGAAACTTAAAGCTATAATATGTAAAATTATGGCTAAACTTATAATGATAGAAAGGAGCAACGCTAATGATCGAAATTAAAGACCTATGTTTTTCATATAATAATTCCAAACCCTATATTATTGACAATCTATCACTAAACATAGATAAAAAAAGCTACGTATCCATAATTGGTGCTAATGGTAGTTGTAAAAGCACCCTAATAAAGCTAATTTTAAATCTACTTACTCCTCAAAAAGGAACTATTAATTTAACCTCAAAAAAAATTGGATATGTTCCTCAAATAGTTGAAAGTTTTAATAGTTCTTTTCCTATAACTGTTTGGGAGATGCTTAATGCCCATAGAAATGTTCTTAAAATTAAAGATAAAGAGTCAATAACTGAAGCACTAAAGAAAGTTGGAATGCTTGAATATAAAAATTCTCTTATTGGGAATTTATCTGGAGGTCAAAAACAAAAGATTTTTATTGCAAGAGCTATATTAGCTAATGAAGATATATTAATTCTCGACGAACCTTCCACTGGAGTTGATAGTAAAAGCATGAAAGAAATTTATGGGCTTATAACCTCTCTAAATAAAAAAAATGGAGTTACCGTTATATCTGTAGAGCATAACTTAGAAACTGCCCTTCAAAATTCATCCCATATTCTTACAATGGATAATGGCTTTGGAACTCTATATACATCTGAAGAGTACATAAGGAGGATTTCTAATGTTTCAATATGAGTTTATGCAAAATGCCTTTTTAGCAGCTATATTCATATCCATACTATGCCCTATGGTAGGAGTATTTTTAGTGCTTAAAAGACATTCCATGATGGGTGATACCTTGGCTCACTCAGCCTTTGCTGGTGTTGCTATAGGTCTAGTAATGGGATTTAACCCTATAATATGTGCATTTATATTTACAACTATATGCGGCTTATCCATAGAATACCTTAGAGATTATTATAAAAAATATGCAGAGCTTATTCTTTCCATAGTTCTAACCTTTAGTGTGGGCGTAGGAATTACCCTTATAAGCACTGGAAAGGCTAGTGGGAATGTTAATAGCTACTTATTTGGAAGTATACTAACTGTTACTAAATCGGACTTAATTATTATGGTTATTCTTAGCTGTATATCTATTGTAGTTATATACTTTTTATATGATAAACTTCTTTATACTACCTTTGATGAAGAAGGAGCTAAGATTTCTGGTATAAATGTAAAGGCAGTAAACTATATATTTTCTTTACTAGTTGGTGCTACCATATCTGTCTCTATACGTATAATGGGTATTCTTGTAATGTCATCAATGATTGCACTACCTGTAGCTACAGCTCTTCAACTGGATAAAGGCTTTAAACCAACTCTACTACTGTCTATTCTTTTTGGGTTTATAGATATAATATTAGGCCTTGTTTTTTCCTACATACTAAATTGTGCTCCTGGAGGTACTATAGCCTTAACCTCTGTTTTTGTATTAATAGTAATTATTATATTTAAATCCACTTTAAAATCTAGAAATTAAAATATAAATAGCTGTAATCTTAAAAAATTAAGATTACAGCTATTTAATATAATAATTATAAAACTAACACATTTATATTAAAGTTTTTAAATATCCCTTAACTTCTTCTGTAGTAAATGCAGCATCTACAGAATCATTATATATCTTTTTATAATCTTCATAGGTCATATTTACAACCTTACCTATACTTTCACACTCACCAGTTACATTGGTAGCAGAAACAGTTCTATTATCAGTATTAAAAGAAACTCTTATGCCATCTTTATAAAATTTAAATAATGGATGTTCTTCATAACTTTTAACAGCCTTTGTCTGCATATTACTAGTTGGACACATTTCTAAGGCTACATTATTTTCTTTAACTAAGTCGTAGGCTTCCTTAAGATCTCTTATAGCTACTCCATGACCTATTCTCTCTGCATGAAGTAATTTGATTGCATCTACCACATTTACTCCTATGCCCGTTTCCCCTGCATGTATAGTAACTCTATAACCATATTCCCTAGCTATATTTATTACATCTATAAATTCTTTAGCAAAGCCTTCATTTTCAGCTCCGGCAAGATCTACAGCGACGACACCTTCACCTAAGAATTTCTTTCCAGCTTCCACCACCGTAGCTGCACTATTTGCACCATTATGTCTTAAGCAAGATAAAATCAAATTAGCTTTTATATTAAAATCTTTTTCACCTTGATTAATTCCAACTAATACACTTTCAATAACTTCTTCTAGGGTTAATCCCTTTTCTGTATGTAAAGTTGGTGCATACCTAATTTCTATATACTTTACATTTTCTCCAGCTGCATCTTCTAAAAGTTCATAGGTAATCCTTCTTAAACTTTCTTCACTTTGCATCATCTTTACAGGAATGTTAAATCTATCTAAATATTCCACTAGTGATTTACATTCTAATGGAGCTTCTAATAATTCTCTCAACTGCTCTAAATCATATGTTGGTATTTCTATATTTTCTTTAGTAGCTATATCTAATATAGTTTCAGGTCTAACACTTCCATCTAAGTGACAATGTAATTCTATTTTCGGCAATACTTTAAAGTCCATAACTCATACCCCTTTCTATTTTGTTGTATATTATCATATTATGATTTAAATATCAACTAGTTAGTTAAATTATACCAAAATTAAAGTTAACTTACTACATTTTAATAATCATTACCTTTTACTTATAGAAATTTCCTATACTAGTTTCAATATATTGACTTACACTTTTAATTTATATACTATATGTTATGGACATATAGTTACTATAAGGAGGCAATACTGTGAAAAAAAATAAAAAACTTATAATTTCAATGGTAACCCTTTTAATACTTGTTATCACCTATTTTGCATTTTTCAGAGGATTAACTCCAGAAATTTTAAGAAATTACATAGGTGGTTTTGGCTACTTAGCACCATTTATTTATATATTATGCTTTACCATACTGCCAATTGCTTTTTTCCCTGTACCTATCTTAGCCCTTGCTGCAGGACTTCTATTTGGATTTCTTCCTGGTACCCTATATACTTTAATTGGTGCAGTTTTAAATAGTGCCATAATGTTCTTAATGGCTAAAGTACTAGCAAAAGATGCTGTTACTAATTTGCTCCAAAGAAAGCTTCCTAAAAATTGGAGTAGCTTCTTATTTGATTTAGATGAAAAAAGAGGCTTTGGAATTATATTTATCCTAAGATTAATACCAGCAATGCCGTATAATTTAATTAATTACGGTGCTGGACTAACATCAATAAAGTTCAGTAGCTATATGTTAGCTACTATCCTTGGAATCCTTCCAGGAACCTTAGTATTTTTGAATATCGGAAATCAATCTTTGAATATCCATAACCCAGCATTTATAGTATCAATTATACTTCTAATGTTATTGACGGTTTTCTCTTTAATCCTTGGAAAAAGGATAGGAAAAACTAATTCTTAAAGTAAATCTAATATGAATTTCCCCATAACATTTAACCAAATAATATAAAAAATAAGGATATCAATTAAATAATTGATTCCTTATTTTTTACCTTTATAATTCTATCTGAAAAAATAATCCTTCCATCCTCTAAGGTAGTGATTTCACCTAAGTATTCATCAATACAAGGTATATTTGTTAATCTATTT
>DKGY01000112.1:25721-33772 GCA_002453475.1 Clostridium sp. UBA6758
TCATTATATAATCTTTTATATAATGCTTTAAATTATTATCTAACCCTGTAAAAGGCTCATCAAGCAAAAGTACCTTAGGGTCTATAGCTAAAGCTCTCATTAATGCTATTAACTGTTGCTGTCCCCCAGAAAGTTGATGGGGGTATTTTTTTATATGTTCACTCATGTTAAAAAACTCAACAAGAAATTTAACCTTATCATCAATATATTTCCTTGGAAACTTCCTCATTTTTAATCCAAACTCTACATTTTCTCTTACAGTCATATGTGGGAAAAGTTGATTTCCTTGATGTACCATTACTACATTTCTTTTTTCCATAGGTAAATAGTTAATAATCTTCCCATCTACTATAAGTTCTCCCTTATTAGGTAATATAGCTCCTGTAATAGTCTTAAAAATTGTAGTCTTCCCTGCTCCACTAGGACCTAATATAGAGAAAAACTCTCCATCTTCAATAGTTAAATTAATATTTTTCAGGATTTCCTTATTACCAATAGAAAAATATATGTTTTTAAGCTCTATCTTACTCATATCCTACCCCATCTCCCTATATTTATCATTACTGTACTTCTTTCCTATAAATGAAGTCATTATCATTACTATTACTCCATAGAGTATATACATTAATGTATATACCGAAGCTATATTTCTGTTAGAATTTCCTATATACGGAGTCATAATCATAGAAAAATTAACATGGCTATTATCTCCAATAAACATATTTACAAAATACTGGGAATAGGATATAATAAATGCCATGAAAAAACTTGATGCATAACCTTGAGCATATAGTGGTATATTCACATATTTAAAAGCTTTCCAGAAAGATGCACCTAGTCCTCGAGCTGTAAGCTCATCTTCAATACCCCAAACAGTATAATAGGAATATATTAATTTAAATGCATAGGGTAAGGAAAAATAAATATGTAATACTAAAACAGCAATACTACAAGAAGAAAAATAATTTAGAAATAATTTATGACTTCCTAAACATATACTTATTACTGGTAATAACATAGGTAAATAAAAAATGCTTTCCAGTGTAACTTTATACTTTATATGGGTAGTTATAAAAAATCTTGCAGCCATTATACTTAAAATTAAAGAAATTAATGCTACCTCTATAGAAAAGATAATAGACTTTATTCCAATATACACATCTCCTGATGTAAAAAAGTATTTAAAACCATCTAGTGTAAAAGTATTTGGTAAAATATCCGTTGCTTTCCAATTTTTAAAAAAGGCCCAAACCATCATAGATATTATAGGAAGTACTAAAAATACAAGTATAGAAAATATTAATACACTTTTAATCCACCTTCTCACTATCTTACCTCCTCTTGTCCATTATCCCTTATCATTTTATAATAAAGCACACATAATATTAAAGATATTATGATCATTATCATATTTATAGCCATTCCATATATTCTATTGGATAAATCTGCATTTAAGTAGGTTTTATAAGCATAAACCCCTATAGAAATTGGGTTTGATGGTCCTAGATAGTAAAAACCTTCATAAGTAAACATATTAAAATTAAATATTACTAGAAATGAAGTAAATATAGCTCTCTTAGCTAAAGGTAAAAGAATTTTTATTATATACTGAAATCTCGTACATCCTAAGTTCTGTGCTATAAACCTATGATTTTTATTTACTTTCATAAAAATAGGAGCAACACTAAATGCTATGAAAGGCATACCTTTAAAAATATTTAAAAGTATTACTGCTATTCCCTTAGAATTAAAAATTAAATTTATATTTATATTAGAAAATCCTAATAATGATATTATGTGAAATAGTAAACCCTTATCACTATAAGTTGTATATATAAGAACTGCTGCTGCCACATAGGAGAGTAGTATTGGTAATCTATATAAAACATTTATAAATTTATTCTTTGATTTTGATATGTAATATCCTAGGTAACTTCCTAAAACTGTAGCAATTACTGAAGATACTAAGGATATTTTAAAACTATAATATAAACTATTTAAAAAAATAGAATCTGAAAATAACTCTTTATAATATTTAAATGTAAAATTATTAAAGGAAAGCTCAGGAATATATCCTAAGCTTTCCATAAAGGTATTGATAATAACAAACATAGTAATTACAACTATCACAGATAAAGATGGAATAATCATTAATCCACCTATAACCTTTCTTCTCTGCTTATTATTTATCAAAAAGAATCACGTCCTCCCATACCTTTTCTATAATTACTACTAAGTCTGATCTTAATTCTGCTTGTTGATGCTTTGAGAGTTCTTCATAGCTTAGAATTGTATGCTCATACTCTTTATCTGGAGTAAGCTTCTCATCAAGTTCCTTCTGTTGTTTCTCACTTAACTTATTATATTCAATAGATGGTAGATCTGCCCATCCCCTTAAGTCTGCTTTAGATATCTGCATTTCAGCTGATAAGGCAGCATTAATTACCTTTAATGCTCCTTCTACATTAGATGCATTAGCTGCTATGGCTAAATAATGTGTATTAAATGGAGTTCCCTTATCCCATACAAATGATTTAGTAGACACAGGCCAACTTTTATCCATTACTTTACTTAAAGCTTTATTAGCATTGTAATCCATAGCAATATCAACTTCACCATCTTGATATAATCCATCTAGTTGAGCAGAATCTGTAGGGTAAACCTCCCCTTTTTTCCATAGATAAGGCTCAATCCCTTCAAGGTATTCTAATGCAGGTGTCATAGCTTCTTTAACTGCATCATAATCTGCTGGTAAATCTTTCAGTTTATCATAACCAATAATATCATAAAGTACTGTTCTAACAAAGGCTGATCCAGTAAAATCGCTAGCCTGAGGATATGTAAATCTACCAGGATTCTTTATTACATACTCTTTCAACTTTTCTGCATTAGTTGGTGGTATATCTATCTTATCACTATTATAATTCAATACAAATTGGGCAGTTCCCCAAGGTGCTTCATATCCTTCTGTATGATATCCAAAATCCTTATTTGCAGCATCGCCATCTAAATCTACATATTTTTTTACATTATCTAATTTATCTAAAAAAGGTCCATATAAAAGCTCATTTTCCTTAGCATAATGAAAATTTTCACCATTTATCCAAACAATATCAATAGGCCCTTTTTCTGTAGAACTTTTTTCATTAGTAAGTTTTAGTAAAATTTCATCAATATTCATAGGAACACGATTTAAAGTAATATTGTAATTCTCTTTTACATAGGCCGCTAATTCCTTATCGATCCAAGTGTTAACTCTTTCATCTCCACCCCAGCCATATAAGTTTACCTCTTCAGATTCATCAGTTTTCTTACCACAGGCTACAAGTCCAAAAACAAGTATTACGGAAAGAATTGCCAAAAATATTGATTTTAATTTCTTATTTTTCATTGTTACCTCCTAATACTTTAATTGCCATATATAGTCTTTGTACCGCTGTATATAAAATTAACATGGCATAAATAAATGCTAACATTTTCATATGCGAATAAAAGATTATCATAAAGGTAAACATTATAAACCCTTCAGTTCTTTCCATTAATCCAGCTTGATAATGAAAGCTTTTAATACCTGTATTTTTCAAGAGCATTCCACTAGTCAAAAACACAGTCATAGATAGAATTATAGTGCAAGCTAATATCATTAAGGTAAAGGTTGCCTCATTACATGCTATAGCAAAGGATATTATATATGAAATTTCAACTAATCTATCAAGCCATACATCTAATAATGTACCTACTTCTGAAACCTTATCGCCTTGTCTTGCCATAGAACCATCTACAGCATCTAAAAACCCAGAAATCCATAATAAAATTATTGATAGAATAAACTTACCAAAGGAAAATGAAACAGCTCCTACGATTCCAACCATAGCAGCAATAATAGTTATATGTGTTGGCATGAAACCTATTTCAAGAAAACTTCTGCCGATTTTATCAAATATTCTATCAAAATATTTTCTTCCCCTTGTATCTAACATTATCTATCTTTCCTCTTACTCTTCCTTACAGAATTATACCTATTCTTCCAAGATCCATTAGCCTTTGTTTCCCATAATAATTCTAATATATGATATGCTTCAAAGCTATTTTCTCTAAAAGTATCTACACAAGAACCACAGTATGTCACTATTTCTTTAGATGGTGCCTGTTTTGCACGAATTTTAAATAGCTTTTGACCCTTTTCTGGATCTAAAGTCATAATCATATCTTTTTTCCCACAACAAATTGTTTTATCTCTATTATTAGGAAACTCTAATATATCTACTCCTAGTTTATTTAATATATTTCTTGCAGCAACAGTATTCTCTAAATGACCTCTTATTGGACAAGGATCATGTAAGGATAATTTTCTTTCTCTATATATATTATATTTATTTCTTGGGATTACCTCATCTAAAACTGTCCATGCTGATATTATTTCACAATTGCTATTTTCAGCCAAAGTATTTTGGCAATTAGGACATAAAGTATAAATTTTCTTTACTCCATTTTTCTCAAAAGCCTTATTTAAAAACTGTTTTCTTTTCTCATAAAGTTTTCCCCCATCTATATGAAGTGACGGTTTTCCACAGCACATAGTACTTAATTTTAAATCAGGTAGCTGTGTTTTTAAAAGTTCATAGGTTTTCATTACTATTTCTTCTCCCATAGATAAAATAGCACACCCTGGCCAAAATACATTTTCTCCTGGTGAAAGCTCTATAAATAGTGAACTAAAACTAAGAAGTTGATGAGTTTTTATACTTATTTTTCCCTTAACCATCCTCTTATAACACTACCTTTCTAAGCATAAAAATAAGAGGTACTATTCCCCCCTATTTCATATCCTTTTATTTTAACAAAAAAAAGTATAGCTTTAATAATAATAATTGTCAATAAGTATAGATATCTCTAATACACCTCTTACTTTCAATTTAATTTCTCTATTTGATTTTAATGTATCTATTATATATAATAATTTTGGTAATAGAAACCAATATAATAAATATATTATTTTAATTACGGGGGGATATAAAATGAAGAAGAAACTTACCCTTCTACTTGTTCTTTGCATAATTATCTCAACTATGCTTATGGGATGTGGTAAATCAAAGGATACTTCAAAAGAAGGTGAAGAAAAACAATATCAATATTATACAGCAGAACAATTAAAAACTGCTATTGAAAATAAAGATGATATTTCTTTAGTAGATATACAACCTAAAGAAGATTACGATGCACATCATATTGTTGGTACTGTTCCAACTTATGCTTATCCAGCAGATACTGATGAGTTAAGATCTAAAATAGATGTTATCTTAGATGAAATTAATAAAACAGATAAGCCAATAATCGTTGTTTGCCCAGGTGGCGGCGGTGGTGCTAAAAAAACTATTGATTATTTAACAACTAAAGGTGTAGATGCTAAGAGAATGTTTATATTAGAAAAAGGCCAAAAAGGTTGGCCATATGATGAGTTATTAGAAAAATAATTTTTATTATAAAATGCAGAGTGAATCTTAACTCTGCATTTTATTTTTTACTTTTCTTTTGTTTCTCATTATATATCTGTTTAAACATAAATACTAATACAGTTATTGCAAAAAGTATTAATAGCACTGTTACAATCATTTGAGCTCCACCAGTTAACATACCACCTACATAGGAATAAACAACAGTTGCTGGTAATTGTCCAATTCCTGTAGCTACTATAAATGCTAAAAATCCCATAGATGTTAGTCCTGCTGCATAGGATATAAAGTCAAAAGATATAAAAGGCAATAATCTACATACTAAAATTGTATGTTTACCATACCTTTCAAAGAACCCCTCCACACTTGCCATTGCATATTTACTAGTAAGTTTTTCAACGGCATCTCGTCCAAGAATTCTTCCAATATAAAAACACAAAGCTGCTCCTGCCATAGAACTAGTCCATGATAATAGCGCCCCTTGCCACCATCCAAAAATAGCAGCATTCGCAAAGGTTATTAGAAATGCTGGCAAAGGTGCTGCCACTGATTGAAACATCATTAGTAAAAATGAAACTAATACTGCATATATTCCAAAGGATCTTATATATTCAGCTATAGACTCTATACTCATAGAACTAAATAACATAAAAATACCATTCACTTTAGAATTGAAAGTTGGTATAAAAAAATATGCTAAAACTAGTGCTACTATAATAGTAATCATTAAAACTTTTCCTAAATTTCTTTTTTTGTGTGCGAAATTCTTTTCCATAACGTCCTCCTTACTTTACCTATGTATGTTTATCCATAGAAAATCATGTTTACGTATTATCTTTTATGTATCATGTAAAAATATCTATGCTATGTAGTAATTTGTATTATATCATGTTGAGCTCCTTTTGAAGAATTTATTTCTGATTTTACTTCTTCTTTCTTACCACAACCAACCAAGGAAATAGTAGTAGTTAACATTAAGCTCATAGCTAATAATGCCTTTTTTCTCATATTAATTCCCCCATATAGTTTTACTATTTTATATACCTACATTTTATATACCTACATAAATATAGCAAAGGCACTATTTATAGTCAAAATTTATTTAATATACTTATAGCCTTCTTAGTTTCTATTTGAAACATCTATAGATTAAATATATTACTAAAAATAAGAGACAAGATTTAACATCAATCTAAAGCTAAATCTTGTCTCTTATTTTTATTTTAGTCTTGCTACCAAGAACATAGTTTTCATTCCCATAGCTGTAAATTTACTCTCATACTCTGTAACTACATTATCTTTAAATTCACTATTATGTAAATCATAAGTTACAAGCTCTAAAGAAAAACCAGCTTCTTTGAAGTACTCTTGAGAATCATTGAATAAATCTACGTCATCCGTTTTAAACCATATCTCTCCATCTTGTTTTAAAAAAGTTTTATATGATTGTAAGAATTTCGTATATGTAAGTCTTCTCTTATTATGGCTTTTTTTCGGCCAAGGATTACAAAAGTTTATATATATTCTATCTATCTCACCTTTACCAAATACGTTATCTATAAGCATTATATTAAGAACTATAAGTCTTGCATTTATATCTTTTGCTCTTCCGATTTCTTCTGATGTCGCCATAACTTTCCTTAGTGCATACACAACGACTTCATCTTTCAAATCTATTCCTACATAGTTTACATTTCTATCTTTAATTGCACGTTGACTTATATGTCCTCCCATACCACAACCTAGCTCTAAATGAATAGGATTATTATTTTCAAATTCTTCTCTCCATTTTCCACAATGACCATATTTATCATATATTACAATATCACTAGCTTCTAATTCTGGTCTTGCCCAATGCTTTTTTCTAAGTCTCATAAATTTCTCTCCTCGATATTAGTTTCTTAAATTATATTATATATTTATTTTTGTCTATATAAATTCTATAAAAATAAATATGTAGCCATAGCTGCAAAAATATCATATATATATTTACCTGGTATTCCAACTACAAAATCTAAAATTGAAAATCCACCTATGATAGGTAGAACTAATATAATAAATATTAGCATGTTATTTCTATACATTAAAGTTTCAAATTTTTGCGATCTGCCTCTCAATATATCCAATATTATATTAAACCCATCAAATCCTGGTATTGGTAATAAATTTAATATAAACCATGAACAATTTATTATTGCCGTTTGTTTAATAATCAAAAATATTATAAACTTAATATTACTATCCCCTGGTATAAACTTAACATATAAAGCTAGTGTCATTGTAGCTATAAATCCTATAACCAAAGTAGTTATTAGGCCTCCAAGCCTTATTTTTAAATCAGCTTTATAATAGTCTTTAAAATTTGATTTATTAATTTCTACAGGTTTTATCCATCCAAAACCTATTATAAGCATAAATATAAATCCAAATACACTAATGTGCTTTAAAGGATTTAAAGTATTTCTTCCATACTGTTTTGGGGTATCATCACCAAGTTTTATAGCAATTTTAGATTGTATATATCCCTTAAATGTAAATGCAACTAATATTGCTGGTATCACTAAGATTCTTCCCAATAAATAATTGTCGTTCATGCTT
>DKGY01000112.1:33807-40000 GCA_002453475.1 Clostridium sp. UBA6758
AATAGTTATATATTTAAATAGTTCTATATGTAACATTTTAAGTAGGTGCAATTTTGTCTATGCTCATTCATTAATTAGAAACTCAAGTACTTTCTCCATGAAAAATTATGTACTCAGCCATGACAACATATTTTATTATAAAAATAAAGAACCAACAAATATTTAAAAATACTTATCGGTTCTTTGCTGTTATCTAAATACTATACCTAATAATTTTGCAATTCATAAACTACAGACGTTGTGCAGCTTCAAAAGATAATGGTGATCTTTCACATTCATCATATTTCAAAGTTACTTGATAACACAATTTGCTTCCCTTCATTCTTTCAGATGCGTAACATAACCCATTGGACCTAGAATCCATAAATGGGTGGTCTATTTGATCTGGATCTCCAATGAGTATAAGCTTTGTTCCAACTCCTACCCTAGTAGTAATTGCCTTTACTTGCTTTGGAGAAAGATTTTGAGCCTCGTCTATAATTACCCACTGTCTTATTATTGATCTACCTCTTAAATATGCTATGGCTTCAGTGGTTATAATCCTTCTATCAAATAACTCATTAACCTTATCTTGTAATTCTTTTTCATTACGATATCTTTCTTTTTCATCTGAATCTACTAGTACTTCTAAATTATCAAAAATAGGTCTCATAAATGGAGATATTTTTTGTTCTTCAGTACCTGGTAAAAAACCTATTTCTTCATCCATAGTTACATTAGGTCTACATACTAATATTTTTCTATATTCTCCAGTTTCTTCTTCTATTATTTTCTGTAATCCCACTGCTAAAGAAAATAATGTTTTTGCTGTTCCCGCTGGTCCTTTTACTATACTTAGAGGAGCCATATTAGATGATGTAAATAGACACTCTAACATAAATCTCTGTCCTACATTTCTAGCACTCAACCCAAGAGGTTTACTATCCTTATAATGCAAATGTACTATATTTTCTCCATCAAACCTGCCTAAAGCACTTTGTTTTTTATTCTCTAATGAATGCATAACTAAAAATTGATTTGTATAAAGGATAGGAGTGTAATACTCATCATTATCTTCTAGATAACAAACTACGTCATTTTTAGATATAACTTTTTTTGAATAGAATTCTGAAAGCTTCTCCTGTGAAATATAAACTTCAATACGCCCAGTATACTGTTCATCCCCAGCTGGAACTACCTTCTCATAAAAGTCTTCGCTTTTTACATTAACAATATCTGCTTTTATTCTTTCAAAGGTATCCTTTGTGATTAATATAACTTCTTCTCCAGCATCTTTTAATGCCTTACATACTTGGAGTATCCTATTATCAGCTTTATTACTATCCCAAAACTTTGGAACCTCAGCATTTAAGCAATTAGTTTCTATTCTTAATTTACCACCACCAGGAAGAGGCACTCCTTCATTTAAATTTCCTAACTTTCTTAATCCATCTATAATTCTTGATGCCTGTCTAGCATTTAATCCAAGCTCTGTATTATTTTTTTTAAAATCGTCTAGTTCCTCTAGTACCACCTCTGGTATTACTACATCATTATTACCAAAAGATAATAATGCTCCTGATGAATATAATATAACGTTAGTATCTAATACATATGTTTTTTTCAAGTCATTCTCCTCCTCTCTTATACTATAATATATGAATCACTTCTTATTAATTGAATTATTTTTTTAAATTTGTACAAATATTTTATTGTTATTGCTATAATATATTATGTAATATTACCCTATTATATAATAATAATTATCCATCATTTACCTTTGACAATGGATAATATTTATTATATAATATCCATAACAAATAACTATAGAGGTGATTCAATGGATATTAATTTTACCCAAGTTTTCAAAGAAAAAAAACTAAAACTTACACCTCAACGTATAGCCGTATACAATTACTTGAAATCAACAAAAGAACATCCATCAGCTGAAACTATTCATAAAGCTTTAAAAGAAGCTTATCCAACAATGAGTTTGGCAACGGTTTATAAAACGCTAAAAGTTTTAGTAGACGTTAACTTAATTCAAGAAATTAATGTTGGAGAAGGCAACTTTAGATATGATGGTTTTGCTGATCCACATCCTCATATACATTGTATAAATTGCTCTAGGGTAGATGATTTAGAAGGTGTTAACTTTGATTTTCTAAATTCTAGTGTAAAAGATAATACGAATTATGAGATTATTTCTAATAAAGTATATTTTTATGGACTATGCCCTACGTGCAAGAAATCAAAATAGGAGATTAGATTATCTAATCTCCTTTTTATTTGTCTAATTTTTATTAATTATTATCGCTCTTTACACATATAATTTATAAAGGGGTGATTATAGTGTATAAGAAAAATAATTCNNTTTGTATACTAAATTATTTAATATATTCTTATTAGCATTAGCTATTTTATGCTTTTTAAAACTATTTTTTGTAGAATATAACTTAAAAGGGAAAAATGTATTTAACTTATCTGAAGAAAGTATTGTGATTAATGAAGATTTAAATAATGATAATAAAAAAGATTCTATACTTATAAAAAAATCTAACTCTGATTTATTAGCTCAAGTAAATTTAAACGATAATGAAACCTATAGTTTAAATTATGATAAAAACTTGCAGACCCTTGGAGAATACTGCAAATATTGGCCTGTAAGAGTATCTACCTTAGATATTTCTAGAGATAATTCTAAAGAAATACTTATTCAAAGCTCTTTTCACAATAAAGCTGTACAACATATTTTTTCTTGGAATGGAAATGGATATGATGACATATTCTGTTCTACCAATAATTTATTAGGATTTATAGATAGTGCTAATAATAAAACTCCTAAAATTATATCTGGTAATTTTCAAGATAATAATATTGAGTTAAAGGGATATTTATATAATCAAGGCTCACTTAAGGAATTTAATAATAGTCTAACTACATCTTTGCCTGGGAAAGATACTATAAATAATTTTATATGCCTAATAGAAAGTTTACCAAATCCTTACTTGTCTGTTCCCACTTATTTTTACTCTCAAATAAGTGGGGCAGATTTAGAGAGTATTTTTAGGCTTGCTAACGGATCAAATTATTATAAATTTCAAGATGGCTATTTTACAGATTTAGCTTGGGATAATACTGGAAATATAATCTGTGAAAATTGGATATTAAACTTTAGAGTAATCAGCACATCCGATAGTGAAAAAGTAAGTAATATAACTATAAATTTAATGGTAAATAAATACAATGATGATGATTTTCCATTTAAAATTACCTCTGTTAATATATATTAAACTATTTCAACTTTTATAATTTCCTACTCCCATCATTAGAATTATAATAGTCAAAAAAATAAAAATGGGACCTAACGGTCCCAGGGGGATGGGGGGGACCTCTAAAATTACTTCTAGAGGCTTATGGAGATTTTAACTTCCATTACATTTTTATTATTGACTAAATTATATTATATATACATTTTTTTAAAATATTTTAGTCTTTTTCTGCATTATTATATTCATCTAGAATTCTTTGTAGTAATTTAATTTTATTTGGATCAATAAGTCTTATTAATATATTTACAAGCTTATTGTACTCTTCTTGAGTTAACCCTTTTTCATCTCTAAATATGTTCTCTTCAATTATATCTGCTTCATCTACTGTTGTAATATTTTCTTCTGAAAATTCATCATTTTTTATAATGTCATTTATGTCTAAATTATTTAAATCTACATTTGAAAAATCTACTCCTGAAAATTCCATATTATTCATGTTATTTAATA
The DNA here is from genome assembly GCA_002453475.1 of Clostridium sp. UBA6758. Lineage (GTDB taxonomy): Bacteria > Bacillota > Clostridia > Clostridiales > Clostridiaceae > Clostridium_J > Clostridium_J subterminale. Next base: position 37,566 of record DKGY01000112.1, read on the forward strand.
TAGCATTAAAGTCAAGATTAGCTAATATTTCATCTACTGATTCTTTATCTTTTTTTTTTATATCTGTAACTTCTCCAAAATTCCCCTCATTAACATTATTAGTATTATTAGAATTCATATTCCCTATTAATGTTTTTAATTGTTCTATATCCTCTGGCTTAATTTGAGATAAAAACTGCTCTATGGAATTATTGTTATTTGCTGTACCATTGTTTATATTATTAGAAGAAGCTTGTGTACTACCTCCACCTAATAAAGAAGATATCATACTAATTAAATCACTACCATCGCCTGTGTTGCTTCCTCCACCTATGCCTAAAGTGCTAAGCAACTCTAGAATACCATTAAAATTTCCACCCATACCTCCTAGTATACTAGCTAGTGGATTATTTCCTCCCATATTATTCATTGGATTATTCATTCCCATTTGATTCATCATACCCATTGGATTATTCATTCCCATTTGGTTATTCATCCCAGTTGGATTGTTCATTCCCATAGCACCTAAGTTAGCGGCCATATTCATAGCATTCATACCCATATTATTCATTGAATTATTACCATTATATCCTCCAAAGTATCCATTATTATTTTGATCTTGTACATAGTTTTCTTCTCTATCTCTTCTTCTATGCTTATGCTTTCCCATCTACTCACCTCTTTACTAATTATAAAATTTTAAAAAAGCAATCCATGAATAACATGGACTGCTAGTTTTCTTACTTTTCTAGAAACCCCCCTACACTGGGCCATGGTTTACATAACAATTTATCCTTCGTTATTTCCACTATTATAAGCAGTCATTTCTTTTGTTCAAATTTCTTACATATTAGCAACATTTGCAGCAGCATTGTTTTCTGCAGCAACATCCACTATTAAAGTTATTATGGCCAAATCCAAAATTTCCTCTATTACCTCCAAAGCCTCCAAAGCCACAAGAGCCACAAGAGCAACATAGCCAGAATAAGAATACTAAAGTTAATGCATTTCTAGCACTTGAATTACACTCTGTGTCTAATAGGCATTGATTTTTTAGAATTACGATTAATAGTATAATTATGCATGGTGAAGAGCAAAAACCTGAATTTCCTATATTCCCACATCCAGACATCATAAATTTCTCCTCCTTGTAAATTGTATTTTTTAATTATCATGAATTAATCACTTAATACCTTTTGTTAAAATTTATTAATTTCATTTTATCTCTTGATAATCAATATTACTTCTGTTAATTTTTTATTATTCTATGCGCAACAAATTTTTATTCTTTTACATTTGCATTTCTTTTCTTTACATTTACATTTACATTTGCAGCATTTACACTTGCATTGACATCCACATCCACATGAGCATTGGTTTCCACACATTGATCTATGGCCACAATTTCCTGACATCATTTGTCCTGAGTTATTGCATCCACATCCGCCATTGAATCCACATAACCACCATAAGAAAAGTAATGTTAATGCATTTTTAGACTTTGATGAACCATCTAATAATCCTTGATTTGCAAAAATAACTATTATTAAAATAATAGTACATGCTTGTGAGTTACATCTATTATTTGAACATCCGCACATTTATTCATTCCTCCAATCTTTATTTATCGTTTTCTTATCCATATGCTTCTCATATCATCTATTCTTTAGCATGGCTTACAACATATTGGTTCTCTTCTTATAAGGAAAATAACTATTATAAGAATTATTTGGCACCATCCAAAGTTTCCTCCGAATCCGCCGAATCCACCGGATCCACAGTTTCCGTCGAATCCACCAGAACCAAAGTTATTATTGCAGCAACATGGATTGCAACAACATGTTTCTACTATATAGTTCTTTTGTTTTTTATGGCCCTTTATAACTCCACCGCAACAGCAGCAACATTCTTTACATTTGCAGCAGCAAGGCTCACAACAGCAACAAGAACAAGGGTCGCAGCAGCAAGAACAAGGATCGCAACAGCAAGGATTGCAACAACAATTATTTCCTCCGAATCCACCGAATCCACCGAATCCACAGTTTCCTCCGAATCCACCGCATCCACAGTTTCCTCCGAATCCACCGCGTCCACAGTTTCCTCCGAATCCACCTCTACAGAAAATTAGTATTATTATTATCCAAATTATTATTCTTCCACCTCCAAATCCAAAGTTACGGGATAAATTCCCATCTGCACATGCTTCTCCAAACATTTGATGTAGATTTGAAAAGTCACTCATATTTTTCATCCTCCTTTTAAACTTATATTCTTATATCATCATTTGTATAATACACTATATGATTTCGCTTAAGTTTTGACACTGATAATTATATTTCTAAAGTTATTTATATATTTAATCCTATAGTATTTTCGGTGTTTTTTTCCTAAGTCTCTTTACTACAATATATGTTTTTCCATAAAATCGGTGATAAAAAAGTCATCTCATAATTTTC
>DKGY01000112.1:40051-40486 GCA_002453475.1 Clostridium sp. UBA6758
GAAAATTATGAGATGACTTTTTATTATGTTATTACTATAAAATTATTTTACTTAAAAGCAAGACGATAGTAGAAACACTATTAACAAATACGTGGGTAAATACTGAATACCAAAACCCTTCCTTTTCAATTAAATAACAATTTAAAAAACTTATTACAAATAATGAAGCAAAAACACTAATGCTAAAATGTACTGATGCAAATAGTATACTTACAATAGATGAAGATAGAATAAATCCAAACTTACCATTAAGCCTCTTTCTTAAGAACTTGCCATAAAATAAGTACCTAAAAACAAACTCTTCAACTACTGGTGCAAAAATAACTGTAAAAGGGATAGTAATTATAAAAGAAACCAAATCATAATTACTTAGCACAGTTATAACTTCTTGTTGTTGAATAGATATGTTTAAAATAAGAAGTATCATATACCATA
>DKGY01000112.1:40531-61875 GCA_002453475.1 Clostridium sp. UBA6758
TATTATTGTAAATCCATAAGTCATTCCTACATATTTCATGCCTTTACTTAGTCTAAACTCAGTTAAAGAAAACTTATATTTAATATAATCATCATTTTTATGTTTTGAATTAGACCAATTAATTAATATTAAAATTATTAAAATAAAAGGTAATATATTATTATAAAGTTCAGGCAATAACAAATATAGTGATATATATATTATAGTCACAACAATTTTAATTAATTTAGAATTTCTTTCTATTATCACTGTTCTTAGAAAAAATACCAATGGTAAAATATAAAGCATAAATATAATAAATAAATTTCCAAATATCTTCAAATAAACACCCCTCTTTAATCACATATATAATTTATATGTTTAAAAGTAAATCAATATTATTATATCATAGATAAAGGGTTATTGACTGAAGCAATCAATAACCCTTTATTTTATTCAAGTCCTAAGTCTTTAAATATTTCCTCAAGTAATTCTTCTTTTCCTTCCTTTTTTAAAGAAGAGAAGAACAATAATTTATCTTCTTTTCCAAGCTTTAAGGTTTCTTTTATTACCTTAGCGCTCCTCTGTAATTCACTTTTAGTTAACTTATCTTTTTTAGTTGCTACAACTATAACTTCATAACCATAATGCTTAATCCACTCATACATCATTATATCATCACCAGTTGGTTTATGCCTACAGTCCACTAAAATAACTACTTTTTTCAATTCTGGCCTATTTATTAAATATTGTTCCATCATTTTTCCCCAAGTAGCCTTCTCGCTTTTTGACACTTTAGCATATCCATATCCAGGTAAATCTACAAAGTATAGTTTATTATTTATGGTGAAGAAGTTTATAAGTCTTGTCTTTCCTGGCGTACCACTTACCTTAACCAACTTCCTCCTATTTGTTAAAGTGTTAATAAGTGAAGATTTTCCTACATTAGATCTACCAACAAAGGCAATTTCACACATTCCATCTTCTGGGTACTGAGTAGGCTTTACAGCCGATGTTTTAAATTCTGCTTGTTTAATTTCCATTCTTATCTTCTCCAACTAGTGCATTCTTCAATACATCTTCAATTTTTTCTACTGGTATAAATTCTATTTTGTTTTTTATAACTTTTGGTATATCTTTTAAGTCCTTCTCATTAGCTTTGGGAATAATTATAGTTTTTATACCCATTCTATAAGCAGCCAGACTTTTTTCTTTAAGTCCACCTATAGGTAATACTCTACCCGTTAAAGTAACCTCACCTGTCATAGCTACTGAATATTTTATTTTTCTGTTACCTAAAGCAGAAATCATAGCTGTAACCATAGTAACTCCAGCAGATGGACCATCCTTCGGAATAGCTCCTTCTGGTATATGAATGTGTATATCTTTATTTTTGTAGAACTCTTTATCTATACCATTCTCATCACAGTGAGCCCTTACATAACTATATCCTGCCTTAGCTGATTCCTTCATTACATCTCCTAGTTGTCCTGTAAGTTGAAGTTTACCATCACCTTCCATTACTGCTACTTCTACAGGAAGTGTATCACCACCATATCCAGTCCATGCAAGACCTGTGACTACACCAATCTTATCTTCTTTCTCTAAATCATCATAGCTATATAATTCAGATCCTAAATACTTTTTAACTGTTAAAGAATTTATAGCTATTTTTTTCTTATCACTTTCCATAATTTCAGTTATAGCTTTTCTTATCACTGAGGCAATCTTTCTTTCTAGATTTCTAACCCCTGATTCTCTAGTATATCTATCTATTATAGTTCTTAAAGCACTTTCATTAACTACAATCTGACCATCTTCCACAGAATATTCTTTCATAACTTTAGGTACTAAATATTTCTTTGCAATTTCATACTTTTCTTCTGTAGTATAACCTGAAACCTCTATTACTTCCATCCTATCTAGAAGCGGTCTAGATATAGTATCTAAAGTATTTGCTGTAGTTATAAATAATACCTTTGATAGATCAAATTCTACATCTATATAATGATCTCTGAAAGTCTTATTCTGTTCTGAATCCAACACCTCAAGAAGAGCATCTTCTACATTTCCTTTATAATCCTTTGATACTTTATCAATTTCATCTAAAAGACATACTGGATTTTTGTAGCCAGCTTCCTTTAAAGCAGATACGATTCTTCCCGGAATTGCTCCTACATAAGTTTTTCTATGACCTCGAATTTCCGCCTCATCTTTCACTCCACCTAAACTCATTCTTACAAATTTTCTTCCTAGTGAATTAGCCACTGACTTTGCAATAGATGTTTTACCAACACCTGGAGGTCCAACTAGACACACTATAGGTGACTTTAGTGATTTACTCATTTTTCTAACTGCTAAATATTCTATGATTCTTTCTTTTACGTCTTCTAATCCATAATGCTCCTCATCTAAAACTTTCCTAGCATTAGTTAAATCTAAATTATCCTTTGTAAGTTTATTCCATGGCATACCTAAAATAGTATCTAAGTAAGTCTTGATAACTGACCCCTCTTGGGATGAAGGTCCTACATTTTTAAGTCTATTGATTTCGTATTCTATCTTAGTTTTAACTTCTTTAGGTAATTTAATTTGTCCTAATTTTTTTTCATAGTTAGCTATTTCTCTTGTAAGCTCATCTTCTTCTCCTAGTTCTTCTTGAATTACCTTAAGTTGCTCTCTAAGATAATATTCCTTTTGAGATGCACTCACTCTAGCCTTAACCTTATTACTTATAAGCTTTTCTACCTTTACAACTTCTATCTCTTTTTTTAGAATAACTAATAACTTTTCCATTCTTTCTTTAATTGAAATGATTTCCAATAGCTCTTGCTTTACTTCAGCCTTTACAGGTAGAAATGCACTTATAACATCGCAGTATACACTATTATTTTCTTCTGATTCTAATTCTACTATTAAATCTTTAAATTCTTCACCTGCTAATTCTAAGTAATTAATAAACATATCATTTAATGAATTTTTATATCCTTGCGATTCTGTTTCATCTTCTATATCTAACTCTTCAATAGCTTCAACGTCTGCACTTATACAATCATCCTCATCTAAATAATTTACAAGTTTAGCCCTATATTCTCCCTCTACTAATACTCTCAAGTGATTCCCCGGCAACTTCATAAATTGCTTTATTGTACATACACATCCAATATTATATATATCTTTTTCAGTTGGATTTTCAGTAGTTGCTTCTCTTTGACTTATTACAAATATCTTCTGATCTTCATCCATGGCTCTATTAATCGCTTCTATAGACTTATTTCTGCCTATATCAAAGTTTAAAGCCATATGTGGAAAGACACTTAATCCCCTAAGGGGAATTATTGGAAGTTTCATTATTTGATTCTCCATAACATCTCCTCATTTCTATCTAATCTATTATTTAATCTTACTTAATTTCATATTATAAAACTTTACCTAGTTTACTTAAACTAAATAATTCAATCTTAGGTATTTATACAGGAATCTTTTAGAGCACTGTTTTCTTTATTTATTGCAAAATACAACTTATGAAAGAAAATCATACTTTAATAAAATATCTAAATGATATGCATTATTATATTAATTATAATTAGACTAGTATATTATACCTATAAAAATATAATTTTTCAATTAAATTAATCCCTATAAAAGTTTTATACATTGAACTTCTATAGGGATTAGATTTAAGCATCCAATTGTGGTAACATATTCAATTCAAACCCTTGATCTTTTTGCTCTACACTTATGTGAAGAATTTGTTCTTTTATTATAGCTTCATCTATTACTTCTTTTATAGTATTTACAGGTATTACTTTTATATCTTTATAATCTTTATATACTTCTTGCCAATTTTCCTTTGGAATTAAAACCTTTGTTGCACCTGCTTTTATAGCACCAGTAATCTTAGCTGTAACACCTCCAACAGGCTTTACTTCACCATGAATGGATATTTCTCCAGTCATAGCTATATTATTATCTACACTCCTACCTGTTATTGCGCTATAAATTGCAGTAGTCATACTTATTCCAGCGGATGGACCATCTACAGGTATTCCACCAGGAAAATTAACATGTATATCGTATTTTTTTGTATCAATGTTATATAATCTCTCTAGCACTGTAATTACATTATCAATAGAATTCCTTGCTGTACTCTTTCGCTTTAATTTTCTGCCCTTATCCCCTAATTCCTCTTCTTCAACTATACCTGTTATTTTAACTATTCCTTCTCTTTCCCTTGACTTAGTAGCTGTTGCCTCGATTTCCATTACAGATCCAACGTTAGAACCATATACTGCAAGGCCATTTACATAACCAACCTTTGGCTTAGCACATATCTTTTTATTAGGCTTTGGTGAGTATTGACCATTTTCGATAACCCATTGTATTTCATTTATACCAACAGTATCTCTATTTTCATTTATTACAATTCCACAAGCCAATTGAACTAAATTTACAGCATCACGACCATTATTAGCAAACATTCCAACTAATTTTGCTGCTTCTTCCTCTATGGTTATTCCAACTTTTTCTGCTGCATTTTTTGCAATTATCTCTATTTCATCCCCATCGAGAGCTCTAAAAAATATTTCTACACATCTAGATCTAATAGCTGGAACTATTTCTTCTGGACTTCTAGTTGTTGCACCTATTAATCTAAAATCAGCTGGAAGCCCTTCTTCAAATATCTCTTTAATATAGGATGGCATATTAGGATCTTCACTATTGTAATATGCACTATCTAAAAACACTTTTCTATCTTCTAAAACTTTTAATAACTTATTCATTTCTATAGGATGTAGTTCACCTATTTCATCAATAAATAGAACTCCCCCATGGGCTTTGGTAACTGCTCCAGGTTTTGGTTGTGGTACTCCTATAACACCTAGTGGACCCGCCCCCTGATATATGGGGTCATGAACTGACCCTATCAAAGGATCAGCTATTCCTCTTTCATCAAACCTTATAGTTGTAGCATCAATTTCTACAAAAGAAGAAGTTGCCTTAAATGGTGAAGAAGAAATTAGTTTTGCCTCTTCTAGTACAAGTCTTGCTGCTGCAGTTTTTCCTATTCCTGGAGGTCCATATATTATTACATGTTGAGGATTCGGACCACATATGGCTGCTTTTAAAGCCTTAATCCCCTTTTCTTGACCAATTATGTCTTCAAAATTTCTAGGTCTACTCTTCTCTGTTAAAGGTTCAGTTAAAGATATGCTTTTTAATTTTCTTAGTTTTTCAATTTCTTTCGTACTTTCCTTATTAATTGTAATCTTAGATGATTTTTGCCCCTTTAATGCATTAAAAAAGTAGATTCCCATTACTATTGTAACTAATAGTTGTATTAGCATAATTAAAATCGCTACTGGTTCCATATCAATATTAGCCTACTTTATAAGCAAACTAATCTTCCCTCCCTTTACTAATTATTTAAGTCACAATAGTATTATTCACAATATGTTGGATTAATATTCTATAACAAGAAAAAACTGCTGAAATTCAGCAGTTTTTATATTATGCAAGTTCAGGTGTTCTTTTTACACCCTTTTTACTATCTATTTTTAAAGGTTCCCTTTTTCCATTGTCTGCAATAATATATTCAGGAATCTTTGTGTTTAGAGTTTCCTCATGAATTATAACTTTTTCTATTTCTTCACGTGAAGGAATCTCATACATTATTTCCTGCATTATATCTTCTATTATTGCCCTTAAACCTCTTGCTCCTGTGCTTCTCTTTATTGCTTCTTTAGCTATAGCTATAAGTGCATTTTCATCAAATTCAAGTTTAACATCATCAATTTCTAATAACTTTTGATACTGCTTTATTAATGCATTCTTAGGTTCACTTAATATTTTTACAAGAGCCTCTTCATCTAAGTTATCTAAAGTTACTATTACAGGAATTCTTCCTACGAACTCTGGAATTAATCCAAATTTCAGTAAATCTCCTGGCATTATTTGCTTAAATAATTCTCCTAAGTCCTGCTTTTCCTTAGATACCACTTCTGCACCAAATCCCATGGCTGATTTCTGAGTTCTTTTTGTGATAATTTTTTCTAATCCATCAAAAGCTCCACCACAAATAAATAATATGTTAGATGTATTTATTTGGATAAACTCTTGATGTGGATGTTTTCTTCCACCTTGTGGTGGTACAGAAGATACAGTTCCCTCAAGAATTTTAAGTAAAGCTTGCTGAACCCCCTCACCAGAAACATCTCTAGTTATAGATGGATTTTCAGACTTACGTGCAATCTTATCAATCTCATCGATATAGATAATGCCTCTTTCAGCTCTCTCTATATCATAATCAGAGTTTTGAATTAATTTTAATAATATATTTTCTACATCCTCACCTACATATCCAGCTTCTGTAAGAGTTGTAGCATCTGCTATTGCAAAAGGTACATTTAACATTTTTGCTAGTGTTTGTGCTAATAAAGTTTTACCTGAACCCGTTGGTCCTAAAAGAAGTATATTACTTTTTTGTAGTTCTATATCATTATCCATAACATTGGAATTTATTCTTTTATAATGATTATACACTGCTACAGACAAAGCCTTTTTAGCATCGTCCTGCCCTACTACATACTGATCTAGATACTTTTTAATTTCTTTAGGTTTAGGTAATGTGCCCATGTCAATTTGGACATCTTCTTCTCTTTCATCTACTATGATTTCGGAGCAAAGCTCAATGCACTCATCACAAATATATACACCTGGACCTGCAATAAGTCTTCTTACCTGCTCTTCACTTTTTCCACAAAAAGAACATTTAAATTTTTTCTTTTCTTCATTTCTTGGCATGTTGACACCCCTTTAAAGCTATTTCTTTTTAATAATTACTTCATCTACTAATCCATATTCTTTAGCTTCATCCGCGGACATAAAATAATCTCTTTCAACATCTTGCTTTATTTTGTCTAAAGGCTTGCCTGTTCTCTCACTTAATATTTCATTAAGAGTTTCTTTTATCTTTAATATTCTTTTAGCATGAATATCGATGTCAGTTGCTTGACCTTTAAATCCACCTAATGGCTGATGTATCATTATCTCACTATTAGGAAGCGCATATCTTTTTCCCTTTTGTCCTGCTGCAAGTAAAAATGCTCCCATAGATGCAGCCATTCCTACACAAATTGTAGAAACCTCCGGCTTTATATAATTCATAGTATCATAAATTGCCATTCCAGACGTTATTGAACCCCCAGGGCTATTTATATATAGATATATATCCTTATCTGGATCCTCTGATTCTAAAAATAAAAGTTGTGCTACAACTAAGCTAGCAGTGATATCATTTACTTCATCTGATAAGAAAATAATTCTTTCTTTTAATAATCTAGAATATATATCATAAGATCGCTCCCCCTTACCAGTTTGCTCTACAACCATTGGTATATAACTCATAAATACAACCTCCTTACTATTGTAAATATATTAGAATATTTACTATTATATCCTCATTAAAATTATTTTAACCTATTTTATTTAAAATAATTGCCAGTATATACTGGCAATTATTAATCAACTTAAATAGTTTTGCTATTTTCCATTATCATATTCTTAATTTTTTCATTTACTATTTGAGTTCCAAGATATTCTCTTTGAACTTGAACTAAACGATTAACGGTTTCTTCTAACTTCTCAGTTTCACCATACTTGCTAGCAATCTCATTAGCTTTTTCTTTTATCTCTTCTTCTGATGCTTCAATTTTCTCAGCTTTAGCAATTTCATTTAATACTAATTCATTTTTAACATTTTTAGTTGCTATATCTTTCATCTGTTCTCTAAAGTCAGCTTCTGAAGTATTTGTAAACTTGAAGTAACTTTCTATATCTAAACCTTGATATTTTAATCTATTTTCTAAATCTTGTAACATTCCATCTAATTCTCTATTTACCATAGCATCTGGAATTTCCACATTAGCATTAGCAACTACAGTCTCTATAACAGCCATTTCATATTCATTTACTGCTTTCAACTCATTAGCTTTTACTAATTCTTCTCTTATATTGTTTCTAAGTTCCTCTAAAGTTTCAAATTCAGAAACCTCACTAGCAAATTCGTCAGTTATTTCTGGTAATTCTTTTTTCTTAACAGATTTAACTGTTACCTCAAATTTAGCTGGTTTTCCATTTAGGTCTTCTTTTCCATATTGTTCTGGGAAATTAACGTCCACGTCTTTAGATTCTCCAGCTATTAATCCAACTAATTGATCTTCAAAGTTATCAATAAAGCTACCTGAACCTATTTCTAATTCGTAGTCTTTAGCTTCTCCGCCTTCAAAAGCAACCTCTTCTACATAACCTTTGAAGTCTATAACAGCTATATCACCTTTTTCAATAGCTCCCTCTTTTACTTCTACTCTTGTATTTTGAGCTTGTAATTCTTTTAATTTGTTTTCTACATCCTCATCTGTAACTTCTACTACTTCTTTCTTTGCTTCGATTCCCTTATAAGCACCTAATTCCACTTCTGGTACTACTGGTACTAAGGCAGTATATATAAATTCTTTTCCTTCACCAATTTGAACAATATCAATTGACGGATAATCTACTGGATGTATATCATTTTCTGATAATACTTCTGGATAAGTAGTTTCATATATGTAGTTTATAGCATCTTCATATAATGCACCCTCTCCATAGTATTGTTTAATTATATTCATTGGAGCCTTACCTTTTCTAAATCCAGGCACATTGAATTTTTTCGCATTTTTTGCATAAGATTTTTTAACAGCCTCTGCAAATTTATCTGCTCCTATTGTTACTTCAAATTTAACAACGTTTTTTTCTAGTTTCTCCATTTTAACGTTCATTATTTCTTCCTCCTAATATTACCAACTCTGTATTTCTTAAAATTATAACATAAATTTAGTAAAGTAAATAGTACATTTCATTATTTAACTGCTAATAAGATACATCGTCATACTCTAAATTTATGATAATAAATTAAATATTACCTAATAAATTATACAATAATACTATTATTATGTACAATACTTTTTCCCACTATATATTTATTGAACTATTTTACCATCTTTATCTACAATTATTTCCTTATTATCCAAAGATATAGTTAATCCTTTATCTGTTATCTGTCCTACTTCAAAGCTTTTTCCTTTTATATTGTAATATCCCTTATGAGTATTATTCTCCATATTGTATATCCACAGATATCTATTATCATTATCATTTATCCAAGGCAAGCTACTAGAATATGCAATATGAGTATTGTCAATAAATTGAGCACTTTCAACCCACTTATAAGAAGGATTATAACTTAAGACATTTTCCTTTCTAAATACTTCATTAGTAGTTGATACATACTGTTCATTGGTAATATTCGTTAGTTCCTCTTTTCTATTTAAAATATACATGTCCTGCGCTTCATTATCCAAAATTAAAATTATTTCTTGAGATGGAGATAGACTACATTTAACTTGCGAATCTGAATCAATTGTATTAATTTTCTTAACTCCATCTTTTTCTTCATAATTAATGATAACTTTTTTTCCTGACTTAAGCTCTATATTTGAAGAGGTTTGAGTAGGTTTTTCCTCTACAACACTTTCACCTTCAGAATTTTCTTCAGTTTTATTTTCATTTTCTTCAGACTTATGGTTATTATTTTCTATACTTTCTTTAACAAAAATTTTCTTTATAGCTACTATTCCTTCTTTATTAGTTAAAACTAATCCTGCTATCCCAATAACCATTATTATAATCAAAAATATAACCATATATTTTATACGCCTCAGCTTTAACTGTCTGCGATAATCCTTACTAAACATACTTGGTTTTTTCCTCACAGCTTTTACCTCCATAGTTAACTTTATTATTTCACTATACATTTTGACTAATAATTATATTCTCATAACTTATTATAACTCAACTTATTATAAATTAACATTTTTTTATGCCAAATCAATTTAAATTTACAATTAGTTTATTTACTATATTAACTTTCTCCATTTTTTGTTTAAAATCCCAATCTAGTATTACTGTATTATTTTAATATATAAAATTGTGTGTTACAGTTAATTAATTTCAATCTGTTTCAAAATTTCATTTCAACTGTTATATTCATCTGATAATTGCTATTTAATGAAAATTGTCTTTAACCACCTTGCAATTGTTTTTTTTAATAAATTTTATAAATTTAATCCTTTACTTGTTTTAATTTTCTTAATATTAAAACTTAATTCCCCACAAAAAAAACTATTGTTTTTCATCTGTTATAGTTGTACAATTATAACAGATGGAGATGAAATCAACATCTAATTCATATTATTAATTGTTTAATTTTTTACATATAAAACAGTTAAACTTGATCTGTTTTATGCTTTGATTTGAATATATAAATTTATTTATTTATTCAAAATTAAATTTATTAGGAGGATTATATATGTTTACTCAATGGAATGGCTTTAACGGCAAAACTTGGAAGAAAGAAGTTAATGTAAGAGACTTTATTCAATCAAACTATACTCCATATGAAGGTGATGCATCATTTTTAGCTGGTGCTACAGAAGCTACAAACAAGTTGTGGAATGAAGTAAGTGAACTATTTAAAAAAGAAATAGAAAATGGTGGCGTTTTAGATGTTGATACTAAGACCATATCAAAGATAGATGCATATAACCCAGGCTATATAGATAAAGATCTTGAAAAAATTGTTGGTGTTCAAACTGACGCTCCACTTAAAAGAGCTGTTATGCCTCAAGGTGGAATAAGAATGGCTGAAACTGCAGCTAAATCTTATGGATACGAAATTGACCCTTTAATTTCTGAAATATTTACAAAACACAGAAAGACTCATAATCAAGGAGTTTTTGATGCTTATACAGATGAAATGAAATTAGCTAGAAAATATGGTATAGTAACCGGTTTACCAGATGCCTATGGAAGAGGTAGAATCATAGGTGACTATAGAAGAGTAGCTTTATATGGTATAGATAGATTAATAGAAGATAAAATTGAACAAAAGAAAAGCTTAGAGGTTAGCACTATCGATGCTGATGTTATTCAATTAAGAGAAGAATTATCTGATCAGATAGTTGCTCTTAATGAGTTAAAAGCAATGGCAGCTAGTTATGGCTTTGATATATCAATTCCTGCTAGAAATGCTCAAGAAGCTATTCAATGGTTATACTTCGGATATCTTGGAGCAATAAAACAACAAAATGGTGCTGCTATGTCTCTTGGCAGAATCTCTACTTTCATTGATATATATATTCAAAGAGATTTAGATAATGGTGTTATTTCTGAAGAAGATGCACAAGAAATGGTAGACCACTTTGTAATGAAATTAAGATTAGTTAAGTTTTTAAGAACTTCTGATTATAACAATCTATTCTCTGGAGACCCAACTTGGGTTACTGAAGTAATTGGTGGTATGGGATTAGATGGAAGAACTTTAGTAACTAAGAACTCTTTCAGAATGCTTAATACATTATATACATTAGGAGCCTCACCTGAGCCAAACCTAACTGTACTATGGTCAACAAGATTACCTCAAGGCTTTAAAGACTTCTGCTCAAAGGCTTCTATAGATACAAGTTCTGTTCAATATGAAAATGACGATTTAATGGCAACTTATTGGGGAGATGACTACGCTATCGCTTGTTGCGTATCTGCTATGAGAGTTGGTAAGCAAATGCAATTCTTTGGAGCTAGAGTAAACTTAGCTAAGACTTTACTTTACACTATAAATGGTGGTGTAGATGAAAAATCTGGAGTACAAGTTGCTCCTAAAATGGAAAAAATCACTTCTGAATACTTGAATTATGATGAAGTTATGGAAAAACTTGATGTTATGATAGAATGGTTGGCTAAACTTTATGTTAATACATTAAATGTTATTCACTATATGCATGATAAATATTCTTATGAATCTTTACAAATGGCTCTACACGATAGAGATGTATTTAGAACAATGGCTTGTGGTATAGCTGGACTTTCAGTATGTGCAGACTCTTTATCAGCAATTAAATATGCTAAAGTTAAACCTATCAGAAATGAAGAAGGAATAGCAGTAGACTTTGAAGTAGAAGGTGAATTCCCTAAATACGGAAATGATGATGACAGAGTTGATGATATAGCTGTATACCTAGTTGAAACTATGATGAAGAAAATTAGAATGAACAAAACATACAGAAATGCATATCATACTCAATCAGTTCTTACTATAACTTCAAACGTAGTTTATGGTAAAAAAACTGGTACAACACCATGCGGAAGAAAAGCTGGTGAACCATTTGCTCCTGGAGCTAACCCTATGCACGGAAGAGATAGTAGTGGATCTTTAGCATCACTAAATTCTGTAGCTAAGTTACCATATGAATATTCTCAAGATGGTATTTCTAATACTTTCTCAATTATTCCAGATGCTTTAGGAAAATCAACTGAAGATAGAATATCAAACTTAAGTAACTTAATGGATGGATATTTTGGACAAAATGCTCATCACTTAAATGTAAATGTATTTAATAGAGAAACTTTATTAGATGCTATGGATCATCCTGAAAAATATCCTCAGTTAACTGTAAGAGTTTCTGGATATGCTGTTAACTTCATTAAACTAACAAGAGAGCAGCAATTAGATGTTGTTAGCAGAACTTTCCACGCATCAATGTAATCTGATTTAAAATATTTAGTTATAACAATATAGTAGAGATGTCTTCTTTAGATATCTCTATTATATTTAACATTTGAAAAAGTGATTTTAATTAATTTTATAGAGAAATTATAGAATTTATTTTTGTATAAAGTTAATTATGTTATTTAGTTAAAATTACAAGGAGGATTTATAATGAAAACTGGTAGAATTCACTCAATAGAAAGCATGGGCTTAGTAGATGGCCCTGGTATAAGAACTGTAGTATTTTTTCAAGGATGCAAATTAAGATGTGCTTATTGCCACAATCCAGATACTTGGAACTTAAAAGATGGTAAAGAAGTAACTTCTGATGAAATCATAAATAAAATTATCACATTTAGACCATATTTTCAACCTTCTGGCGGTGGTGTAACATTCTCTGGTGGAGACCCCCTTATTCAACCTGAATTTTTATTGGAATTATTGAAAAAATGTAAAGAATTGGGCATCCATACAACTATTGATACCGCTGGCTATGGACATGGTGACTATGATGAAATATTAAAGTATACTGATCTAGTTTTATTAGATGTAAAGCATATTAATAGTGATGGATATGTAACTCTTACTGGTAGGGACACACGCGATGTTAACTTATTCTTATCAGCCCTTAGAAAATCTAAAGCTCGTGTATGGGTTAGACATGTAGTAGTCCCTGGTTATACTGATACTTTAAAACATATGGATGAAATAGCTAATATAATAATTGAAGAAATTCCTAATGTAGATAAAATAGAGTTATTGCCTTATCACCTTTTAGGTGTAAATAAATATGAAAATTTAGGTATAGAATATAGACTAGATGGTGTAAACCAGATGGATACGGAAACTTGTAGCCAACTCCAAGATTATTTAGTATCTAAAGTTCAACAGGGTAAAAAGGATAAAATTTCTTAAACCGCTATTACTTTTACATTTTTTTCCACATAATCCCCAAGTTTATCCACAGGTTGGTAATAAATTTATAATTTAAATCATATACTTTTAAGTTATACAATTCTATTTACTAATTACCATTTTTATGAGATAATTACTAATACATTATAATATAAATAATATTCAAAAAATATATTTATATTAATTTCATCCAAGGGGGAAATAATATGAGAAATAATGCCATAGAATTTGAAAAATATATAGAAGAACATAGAATTCCATTAAATAAAGGACTCAATGTAGATGAATTCACCATCTTTTCATTTCCTGAAAAGATTACTATAAATGGAGTTACTAAGCCAGTTCTTGGCGGCGGCCAAGATAGAAGAGCTGTTATATCACTAAGAGATGATGATACATTAGCTGACATCTTCTGCTTCAATATAGCATCTATAGCTAAATCTCAAGATAAATATAANNCCTTTTATGAAGATAATGAAATTATAAGTGCAAAAGTATCTCTACCATTTAATGATAACTTTGATGCAGATTTAGTTTTTCAAATGCTTTCTATAATATTTAGAGCTGTAGATGAAGAATACCCTAAAATCCTTTCTACCTTACACAACTAAATAACTTTGAAAACTAACATGCTAGTTTTAACTTTCTAGCATGTATTTTTTTAATCACTTACTTTATGGTATATAATGGTATGGACATAACTAAACCTACGTGTAGTCAAATCTTTACACGAAGCTAAAATTTAAATAAAGGGAGGAAAAAATGAATAAAAATATAAATAAAAATATAAATAAAACAATACAAATTCTCTTAATAATAAACTTAATTCTAATAGCTATATGGCTCTTTAGTAAAATGAACTTTGTACTATCTCCTATAACTACAATTCTTAATGCCATGTTTATACCTATAGTTTTAGCAATTTTTCTTTACTATTTGGTAAGGCCAGTAAAAAGATTTCTTCAGAATAGGAAACTATCAAGCGGAATAGCTACGGCACTTTCAATACTATTAATAATAATTTTAATAGTATATATTCTTATGTATTCTTCATCGATAATAGCTTCTCAAGGTGAAAGTTTAACCATATCTATAATCAATTCTGTGCAAACCTTAACGGATAAATATAGCTATCTATTTCCTCAAATTAATGAATTTTTAAATATTGGTGAATTACTTCAAAAAGCTGCTAACTATTTAGTAAACTCTTTTACAGATATAAGTAAAAATATATATATATTTGCTAGTTCTATAGGTAATTTTGTGGCTCAGATGATTTTAATCCCAATAATAATGTTTTATATACTTAAAGATGATAAAAAAATTTATAATACTTTCACTTCATTTCTTCCAAGAAAATTTAAAAGTATTATATTGAAAATACTCCATGAAATTGATACAGTATTAAAACAATACATTACTTCACAGGTTATGGTTGCTTGTGTCATCGGAGTTCTTATGTTTATAGGTTATGTAATTATTGGCATGCCTAATGCTCTTGTTCTTTCCCTATTTTCACTTGTAACCGCCTTTATTCCTTTCTTAGGTGTAATACTTGGAATTATTCCAGCTATCCTTATATCCTTAAGTATGGGCTTTGGTATGGTACTTAAAATAATAATTCTTACAGTGATTGTGCAACAATTAGAAGGCAATGTTATAACCCCTAATATCACTGGTAATCAACTCAATATGCACCCACTAACAACTATTTTAGTAGTTACTATAAGTGTATACTTTGGTGGTTTCTTCGCAGCCTTCCTTGCCGTTCCTATATATAATATTGTTAAAATTCTTGTTAAGAATTTATACTGTTATTTGATAAATAAGCATAATACAGAAATTACAGTTGAAAAATAACTTTTTATATTAAAATAAGCTCTATTGGTTTAACTCAGTAGTGCTTATTTTTTACTCTACAAATTCCTTTAATCTTATTGGTTCTGGGTAAATTTCACCAAAGGTATTTACATAAATTTCTGTGATTATCTCTGATTTTATAGGCTCCCTAATTGTAACTCCCTCAATATCACTTTCAATTTCTTTAGTTTTTACCTCTTCTAATCTTTCTAACACTTCGAACCCATCAATAACTTTGCCAAATGCTGCATACCTTCCATTAAGCCTTTCTTCATTCTCACCTATAGTTATAAAAAATTCACTTCCTGAAGCTATTTTCTTCCCGTCTCCAGCCATTGCTATAGTCCATTTATCTAACTTAATATTATTATCGAATCCATTATTTTCGAATTCTCCATCAATAAAAAAGTTACATCTTGAATCTTCGAAATTACAATAACTAGGTTGAATAACAAAATCCTTTACTATTCTTTTTATAGCTCTATTATTGTATAACTTCTCATTTATTAAATATATAAAACTATTAACAGTATTTGGTGCATCCTTAGGATATAATTCAACCTTTATGTATTCATTATTATTTATTACAATTGTTGCTGTAGGATTTTTACTCATAATTAATGCCTCCCATTTAAAATCAATATATGAAAATTTTACTACATACCATAAATCATTACAATGTTGATATGTCCACGAATGGTAACAAAAGCTTTTGGATCCTTAGATATGAACTCTAATTTATATACTCCTCTCTCAACATAAAATTTTTGATTAACCAGACAGCCTACTCCACCTATATAAAATCCATCACTATATTTCCTATATTGCCCTATTGAACCATATATCCTTTGCCAAACTTGGGCTATATCGGTTGTTAGTATTCCATCCATCATTTATATACCCTGCACCGTATATTTGAAAGTATTGTCGAGTAAATCCATCACGAACTTCTGTCTCCTGATATACCATAAGCATTTCAGTAAGTGCAAAAGCTGTAGAACTAAAACTTGAAATGGAAAGTGTTAAAATTAAACATAAGCTAAGTGCTATTTTTTTAAAATTATTTTTTTCATTTTTATCACACTCCCCATAATAATTATTGTAAAAATTATAATTTAAATCTTTACTAAAGTAAAATTTTCTTCTAACCTATATTAATCCATTGCCTTTTGTAATGACTGCCACGTCTATAGGCCCTCCTACTATTTGACTGTAACTATCAAGTAAAAGTTTCATTCTAAATGATGTTAAATTAACCAACATTTCAGCCATATGGTCTAACTCANNTACAACAGTATTTATAATTGGTCTCCTATGATTTTCTTCTAAATATCCTTCTATCAAATCCTGTATCCTTACCACTAAATCTCTTATATACCCTTTATTATTACATGTATTACTGACCTCTGATTCATTAATGGTTGACAGTATACCATTTAAGATATTTTTATCATATCCATTGATAAATGTTACTACTACATCACTTTGTGCAAAAGGAACCATCATTCCACTATTCTCATCATTACTAATCTCTTCTGAACCCTCTTAACTTGGACCATATCATCCATATCAACCATAATAGTCTGAGGATTAAGTGTAGCTCCATAATCATCTAGTTTTGATATGTAACTATACATCTTGAGCTGACTCTTCATTTACTTCTTTTACATTAGGTTTCTTAGTTCCAGCTATCAAAGGATAATACTTGTTAAATATTAAATCATAAGCTTTTTTAGTATTCATGTTATCACCTCTTATTTACCTCTAAATCTATTCTTAAGTTTCCTTAGATGCTTATTGTAATCATTCGTATAACTTCTGTAGCTCTTATTCCATGCAGATTTAAATATTCTAACCTCACTTGTACACAGTTCCAAAATTCTTCTATCATATTGTCATAGTCATTTGATTTTATAGCTTGTAAAAATTCTTCATCTTCCTCATGGATCTTATTAAGTTGTTGTTCTTTAATTATATGATTTAAATCTATATTTGCCAGCTGCGTAGAGACTTTATCTTTTAATCTTAGTTTAAGTAATTTAACATAGGAGTTATATTTTTTTATAATTTTAATAGCTATTTTAGAGTCTTTAACTTTAAGAAAATCATCTATTAATGAATTAATATCTTTAATCCTAACTTGCTCCTGCTCTTTAAATTCTCTCTCACTTAACATCTTTTGTTTTTCTCCTTCGATATGTGCATTGTTCTTTATCAATGCAATAATCACAATCCTTCATATTGCATTTCTCCACACACATCATATCTTCTTTTTCATCCTTAGATTTAAATACAAGCATGATGTATATTAATGTCACTAGCATTATAACAAGAATTGCTACAATTTTGTATTCCTCTTTTGTATAAAAAATACCGCATATTCATTCTGAATAGTACGGTATTTAAATAAATTATTTAATTTTGTGTTTATTACATCTAATTAAAAAATTATATAATTATATTAAATCACTTTCTTGAATATGAAACTTATTGTTCTACTTTCCATTAAGATAAAAACTCCTAGACATATAAATACTATTGGAACAAAGATGTGCTTGTATTTCTTAATATTTCTCTGTACAAAAGAGTGTTCTGCTAGCTTTAAACCAATAAAACACCAGAGTGCGATTAGAATCATAAATATTATTACTATCACTACAATACTTACTAAACTCATGCTTGTAAAAAGAGGTACATAAATTCCAATATTATCAGCCCCATTAGCAAATGTCAAACTGAATACTTTTATAACACTTGGATTAATAAAATACTTAGCAAAATTTGATGTGCGTTTTTTCTGTATATAAGTTATTTCTTCAAGTTCCATCCTCTCAATATTTTCATCATTTTGAAGTTCTTCATGACCCACATCTTCATTATCCTTGTTTTCTTTTTTATGGTCAACATATGCTTTTACTCATAAATATATCGGTACTAATCCAAGTAACCCAACATACTCACTTGGAATTAATGATATACCTAAAGCCCCTATAATGCTTATTGTAGTCAATAGAGTAATACCTAAATACTGACCAATAACAATATGTCGTTTCCCCATATCATTATTTATCTGAGAGAAAAATAGCATGAGTATAAATATATCATCAATATTAGTACTAGCAAACGAAACAAACGCTATTATTATTGTGCTAATCAATAATTTCACCTCTACATTTTAATAATAGTGACCGTAATCATAATATATTGTAATTATATACCATTTTATCCATTAGTTATATACTTTATAGTACCGTACTCTTAAATTTTCAAAGAATAATTTATATAAGGATGCAGGGGTGCCCTACACTGAATATAGTTGAATTACTAATTATTTTCTAAAACTCTTAACACAGTAACCTTTTAACTACTTTTTCATACTTTATATTAGGACAGATTATCTTGTCCATTTTAAAAAGGGGGACATTATTATGTACGGACAAACAATATTTAATAAAGATGAGTGTAAAGACTCTAATTATAAATGTGAATCTCATAAAAATAATTACCAATGTCAATCTCACGTGCACGAATATCTAGGCAGTACAAGAATTGCAGAAGCAGAGGAAGAACCACACAACCATCGTTTTGCTGGAGTTACTGGCGAAGTTATCCCTCGTGGTGATAGCCATGTTCACCAACTTCTAGGAAATACAGACTTTTTTGAAGATCATCATCATGAAGTTGGAGCTACAACTGGTCCAGCTATACCTGTTGGTGGAGGTAGACACGTACACTTTGTTTCTGGAACAACTACTTTAGATGACCGCCATGTTCATCAATTTATCTTTGCTACACTAATTCAAAATCCTATTGGTTAGTATTCTTTATATTGAGCTGTCATACTTGACAGCTCTTATTTATATTATTTCAAATTGATATTACACCTTATTTTCATTCCTTTCTTAATCTACATTATCTACAAATTATTAACTACATCCGTTTCAACATCATTCATCTAATAACATCCTTATCAAAGTTCTCTTTGATTCTTAACCCTTGTTTTACATACTCAATTCCCATCTTATCGATTAGACTTTCTAACTCTTCTAAAGATTTTTCAAAGTAGTTATCTCTTCTGTTAATTTTCTTATCTAAACCTAAAGGGTCAAATTCAAATTTCCCTCCATTTATGTCGCTAAGTCTTTTCATGTTCTTAGTTCTCCTTTCACAATATCTATACCCTACTCGTATAAAGCTTATCTGCTCTATGCCATCACCAACAAAATCAATTATTCTTTTATTAGCTACATCTATATACCAATCCCTATCTAACTTTCTAGATATTCTCTTATTATTTATATCTCCATTCTCAATAAAACATCTTTCAGGAGTTCCAGCTATCTTTTCAGGCTTACCCTTGCTATTTACTTTATAAACCCCTCTATCTGAATAATTCTTTGAATCAAATACTCGTAATATCTTCTCATTTAACTTTTTATCATCATGTAATACATGTTTATATTTACTAGATACTCTAACTACTTTCTGAAAATCAATAAGCTGCTTTGCTTCATTTATTGTTTCTTCAACTTGAATACCTTTTATAAAATAATCCACTAGAGTATGAAGGAATATATCGCAATTATATAAATGATTCTTCTATAGCAACTTTAAATCTATCTTCTATTAAATCAATACAAATTCAACGTTACTATAATGATTTATATAGTAATAAAGATAAAAAGAAAAATAAGTCATCAAGTCAAATAAAAACTTTAAACAAACTTCTAAAACAATTCTTTAATTATGCATTTGAAGAAGAGTATATTTAAAAAAATCCATGTCGAGGTAAACGTGCAGTAATTCCTAGTGATGTAGAAATAATAAAAAAAGAAGTTGAAGTCTTTACAGCTGATGAGTTAATAAGAATATTTAATTCTTATGAAAATACATTAATTAAAAATATGGCTACTATATGCGCATGTACTGGAATGCGACGTAGTGAATATTTACGTCTAAATTGAGTGATATTTGATAAGGTAAATAATACTATAAGTATTAAATGTACCGTAAGTACTGTTACTTTTATTAGTAATGATAGTAAAAGAACATTAAAAACTATTATTCAAATTCCCAAAACTGCAGGATCAATAAGAACAATTCCTCTTCCTAAATCGTTGATTCCGATATTTAAAGAACTAAAAGTTATGAAGAAAAAAACAAGTTAAAAGTTGGTAGTAGTTATTCAAAAGAATTTACCGATTTTATATTTTTAACTGAAACTGGCAATCTCATTGATGATAGAAACTTGAGTAGAGCATGGAAAAGGTTTTTAGACAGACTTAATATTGATTATAAAAAATTTCATGCTCTTCGCCACACTTATGCCACTAAACAATTTGAAGGTAATACCCCATTAAAAACTGTTAGTGAATTATTAGGTCATACAGATATTTATATTACAGCTAATACCTATACTCATGTATTAAAGGAATATAAAGAAAAAAGTATGGATATATTTATCACAATAAATGTGATAAATTAACCAGTGTGATAAAAATGTGATAAATATATGAAAGCACACAAAAAATACCAACAATCTCAATAACTGAAACCGTTGATACTACTACATTCATGGTACACCCAACAGGATTTGAACCTGCGACCGATGGATTCGAAGTCCAGCGCTCTATCCAGCTGAGCTATGGGTGCACAAGTAAAATATTAATTCCTAACAATACATATTCTCAAAAAATAAAAAAATGGAGCGGGTGAAGGGAATCGAACCCTCGTAACTAGCTTGGAAGGCTAGCACTCTACCATTGAGTTACACCCGCACATATTTAATCTAAAGTGGTCGGGGTGACAGGGATTGAACCTGCGACCTCATGGTCCCAAACCACGCGCGCTCCCATCTGCGCCACACCCCGATATATGGTGCGTCTTAAGGGATTCGAACCCCTGGCCCACGCCTTAGAAGGGCGTTGCTCTATCCAGCTGAGCTAAA
>DKGY01000058.1:0-37938 GCA_002453475.1 Clostridium sp. UBA6758
TATATAAAAGAAGGAAATAAATTTTTAGAAGAAAAAAATTACACAGAAGCTAGAAAATCTTATGAAGCTGCAATAGCAAAAGGTAAGAATGACAAGCAGATTTATATGGATATAAAGGATAAATATATAGAGAAAGGCAGATATGATGATGCTTATTATATTATAAAGTTAGCCATTGAAAATAAGGTTGATATAGAAAATATGGAGAAAGTGCTCACTAGTATAAGAGATAAAATGGAAAGTGTAGAGCTATCTTATGAAATATATGAAGATGATGGTTCATTTGTTTTGCCACAAGAAGTGGATATAACTGTGGATAATAATAAAGATAAGGATTATGTACTTTGGAGAAAGGAAAACCTCGGTATATCCAATAAACCTGGACAGTACTCATATAATGGGCTAACAAAGGAATATGGAAGAAATGTTCATGTTACTTTAAATGTAAAAGAGAATGTATATGATAGTAGGATTGGACTTGTAACAGATATATATACAGAGAATAATACCATTTATATATCCTTTGATGAAGTAGAATTTTATACTGGAGAAGAAGCCTTAGCAGAAGCTAAAAAGGATAATAAAGCTATAAAAGAAGAAGATGGAACTTATATAGTTTATGATGACTATTATATTAGAAATTCTGCAGTGGAAACAAAGGTTTATGAAGTTTCTAAGGATGTAGCAATGAACTTATTAGCATATGAAGTAAACCCAGATAATAATAAGATTGATTTTCAAAAAGTTAATTATGATACTTTTAAAAAGCATATAGATAAGTATAAGAATGATACCTCAGCAGAAAGAGCTTTACTATGTAAAGTAGATATGAAAAATAAAATAGTTGCATCAATGAGTAGACAATTTACTCCATAGTAGTGTAAATAGATATATACTATATGTTACAATAATTAGTAAGATAATAGAATCACATTAAATTTATAGTGATAAGCTATAGCTAATAATAAAATAAGTTTTAAGTTATAAGTTATTATAACTTAAAATTTATTTTGGAAAAGAGGTAGTATATATGAAGTTGATTTCGTGGAATGTTAATGGTATTAGGGCTTGCGTTCAAAAAGGATTTTTAGATTTCTTTAAAGAAGTAGATGCAGATATGTTTTGTATTCAAGAAAGTAAAGTTCAAGGTGGGCAGATAGAACTTGCTTTAGAAGGATATCATCAATACTGGAATTATGCTGAAAAAAAAGGGTATTCAGGAACTTCTATATTTACAAAGGTAGAACCTATGAATGTATCCTATGGAATTGGAATAGAAGAACATGATAAAGAAGGTAGAGTAATTACTTTAGAGTTTGAAAATTTTTATCTTGTAACAGTATATACCCCAAATTCTAAGTCGGAGTTAGAGAGACTTGATTATAGAATGGTTTGGGAAGATGAATTTAGAAAACATCTTAAGAAGTTAGATGAAAGTAAACCAGTGATAGTTTGTGGAGATTTAAATGTAGCTCATAAGGAGATAGATCTTAAGAATCCTAAAAATAATAGAAGAAATGCAGGATTTACTGATGAAGAGAGAAATAAATTCACTGAATTATTAGATTCTGGGTTTATAGATACCTTTAGAAATTTTTATCCAGATTTAGAGGGAACATATTCTTGGTGGTCCTATAGATTCAAAGCTAGAGAGAAGAATGCAGGATGGAGAATTGATTATTTTTGTACTTCTGAAAGATTAAAGGACAGTTTAGTTTCAGCTAAGATACATACAGAAGTATTGGGTTCAGACCATTGTCCAGTAGAACTGCAAATTAATATTTAATTTAGAGTAATATTATTCCATAAATTTAAATATAATATATAAAATTATACTTAAGTAAATATGGAGGGGTTACTATGATAATAGATGCTAGTTTAAGAGATTTGAAAATTAAAGGAAGAAAATTTAGAAATGAAGGAAGAACCATGGGAATAATACTAAAAAGTAATGGAGACATTTTGCCAATTAGTATTAAACGTTCAGATATGGATAAATTTCTAAAAAGATATGGAGACCATAGTGAAGTGACATTAAGCGTTGATGGAGAAAATATTAATACATCTGTAATAGAAGTACAAAGAGATTTAGTACTTCATTATGCACATAATATACAGTTTAAAGAGATTTAAATTATAGTTTGAAAAAGCCCCAGTTAAGTTGAAAACACTCAACTTAACTGGGGATTAATTTATTTTATTAGCACTTATAAATTAAAGTGGTATTCTTGCAAGAACCATATGTTTATTTTTCATATTATATAGCTGTTCCTTAGAGATTTCTTGAATAGTTGTAATCTTAGTTACATTGTGGATCATGCCAACTCTAATTTTTGCATCCTCTAAATCTCTTGCTAATAATGTTCCACAGTATCTAGCATCTTCAGTATCCACATTAAATAAGAATACATTTAATTTCTCTATCGGTACAACATCTTTCTTTAAAAATTCATCATCAAATTCCACTTCACTATCAAGAGAGATTAAACCTTCTCTAACTATAAGTTTATCCCACCCTTTATATTCACAAAGTCTACCCCATAGTCCTAAATTCATAATGCTTCTTACAGTAAGTTTTACCATCATAAAAATTCACTCCCTCTCACTTTTACATCATATATTTTAATTATTATTGTACCATTAATTTGAAGATTATTCAATCAATTTACTGAATATTAAATTTTTTTATAATTTGTATACAATATTTATTGATTATACATTAATAAATGTATTAAATTTATTAATAATTATGATTACCAATTTAAAAAGATTTATGTTAGTAGTTCTTTGGATATTTATTATAAAGTTTGTAATGCAAATTTCATAATAAGTTGTTTTATATATTAATGAAAGATGAGTGTGATGAATCTAATACTGTAATTGAGAATAGTTTTACTTTTTCTAAGTTTGAAAAGTTAAATGATGATCAATTAAGGTTTGTAGAAACCTTTTTTTACAATATAGAGGAAATATAAAAGATGTAGATAGGGCATTAGGAATTTCTTATCCAACAGTGAGAGGTAAGTTAGAATAATTGTTCTGTTCATGAAGGATAAAGTATTTTAACTAGTATAATAGGTAATTTAATAGAGATTACAATGAAGGTATTAAAATCATTATGTAAAACTACATAATGACTTTAATACCTTTAGCTTCAGCTTGTTTTATGAAATCCTCTAAATTAACTATATAACAATTCTTTAAACTAATAGCTTCCAGCGTAGGTATATCAAAAAGTTTGGAATAATCTGACAGGTAAGCATAAGATAGATTCAAGGTTTTCAGATTATCTATAACTTCTATTCCATCTACAACTAAAGGACCTTCTAAGCAAAGAGAAAATTCCTCTACATTAGGAAAATTTTTTAAAGTTGACAGTGCAAAATTACCGCTAAAATTAATAGTTAAATTTTTTACACTTGGAAATAGTGGCAGACTATTTATAGAATCAGTTTTAGGGTACATTAGTTGAAAAGTCTCTGCTTTCGCTATTAGGTCTACTTCACTTAAAACATTTAAGTTACATCTATATATACTTAAAGTTTTTAAATTATCTAACTTAGTAATAGGTGAATAATCTAAAATTAATCCATCATCAATTATATCTAGTGTGTTTAAATTTTCAATATATTCTAAGCCTTCTAGATTAGATACATTTTTTATTTCAAGAGTATTTATATTTAATAGACTGTTTTTATCTAATGAATTTAAAGAATAGAAATCCATACCTATAGATTTTTTTATTGTAAGATTAAGGTTGGAATCTTTTATAATTCTTTGAGAATATATATAATAATCAATTAAAAAGAAAACACATATAGACAAAATCACCATAATAATTCTTAGATGTTTTTTAGTATGAAATTCTTTTGTAGCTCCATAAATTATAGTCAAACTCATAGATAATATGAGAATTATTTGACCAGGTATATACACGTATAACTTAAATAAAAAATAATTTAAAATCATGGGAATGGTAATAATATAACTAGCAATAATATAATTAGAAGAATGGAACTCATTAAAGTTAGTAATGGTTATAATTAAAGTAAGACTGAATAATACAATCCATACTAAAGGAAATTTTCCATCTAAATTTAAGAAATTCGAAAAGAATAAATGAAATATCATAAAAGCAATGAGAAAGCACAAAGAAACTATATACCAAACATTATTTTTAGATTCCTTTGGATATAAAGTTATAATATTATTTTTTATAGTAGTATGG
The DNA here is from genome assembly GCA_002453475.1 of Clostridium sp. UBA6758. Taxonomy (GTDB): domain Bacteria; phylum Bacillota; class Clostridia; order Clostridiales; family Clostridiaceae; genus Clostridium_J; species Clostridium_J subterminale. The sequence continues at coordinate 4,229 of DKGY01000058.1, forward strand.
TAAGATTGATTTTTCATTTTGTCCTCCTAAATATAAAGAGTTAGTATGTTATACAAATATTATATTTTAAAAATAGTCATATGTAAACGTATAATATGTTGAAAAAAGATGATATTTAATAGCAAATTTAGAGGAAATTTATCAGAAAAAGTATTGAAACTATAATATTTTTTAATTTTCATTAATATAAATAAAAATATTGTAGAAATAAGAAAGGGTAAGAAATAATATAATGGTTTAAATATAAAATTAGATCAATGAAGATTTCATATTTTAATTAAATAGATATTCATTGACTTTTAATTTTCAAAATAGTATATTGAAAATATGTACAATGAAGTACTTAAAGAGCAGTGAAGCTCCATAGGATTATTCCTATGGAGCTTTTTGTGTTTATTTTTAGGGTAAATTTAATAAAGATTTATCTTTTAGTAAACTTACCGTATAAATAGTTAATTAATTTTAAAGACTATATTATAAATAGAATAGTCTTGAAAGGAGTTTATAATGAACAATTTTAAAATTAAGACTCAGATTTATTTTGGTCAAGGAGCTTTAGAAAGGTTAGAGGACATAGGAAATAAAAAAGTTTTTATAGTTACAGATCCTTTCATGGTGAAGTCAGGAATGATTAATAAGATCACAGAAAAATTAAAAAGTGCTAGCATAGCCATATTTAGTGATATAGTTCCAGATCCACCTATAGAGCTTATAGTTCAAGGTATAGAAGAACTACAAAAAGTTCAACCAGAAGTATTAGTTGCATTAGGTGGAGGTTCCTCAATAGATGCAGCTAAAGCTATAATGGATTTTGCAAAAAAAATTACACCTGTCACTGATATGGAGTTTATAGCTATTCCAACTACAAGTGGTACAGGTTCAGAGGTAACATCTTTCTCAGTAATAACAGATAAAGCTAAGGGAACAAAGTATCCTTTAGTTTCAGATGAGCTATTACCAGATGTAGCTATTTTAGATCCTGAACTAGTAAAAAGTGTACCTGGATCAATTACTGCAGATACTGGTATGGACGTAATTACTCATGCTCTTGAGGCATATGTATCTACAAATGCATCTGATTTTTCTGATGCTTTATCTGAAAAAGCACTTATGCTATCTTTCAAATATCTTTTAAGAGCGTATAAAGATGGTGAAGATTTAGAAGCGAGAGAAAAAATGCATAACGCATCATGTCTTGCAGGAATTGCCTTCAATTCAGCTTCTCTTGGATTAAACCATGGTATTGCCCATGTTTTAGGAGGGAAATTCCATGTGCCTCACGGAAGAACTAACTCTTTATTATTACCTTATATAGTTGAATTTAATGCTGACATAGTAGGATATGAGAATAATGAGTTTTCCAGAGCAGCTATTAAATATGCAAATATAGCAAAATTATTGGGATTACCTTGTAGTAATGCTAGAGCAGGAGTTAGAAGCCTTGTAAATGAAATTAAAAAATTACAAAAGGAAATGAAGATGCCTACGACTTTAAAAGCTTGTGGTGTATCTATGGAAGAACTAGAAAAGCTTAAAGAAGAAATTGCAAACAGTGCATTATTAGATGCATGTACTGCAACTAACCCTAAAATACCAACTCCTCTTAATGTTATTGAAATTATCGGAAAAATTAAAGAATAACATTAAAAAAATGGGTTGACAGTATAAAATTTTGAATATATAATCGAAATATACACAAAGTAGTGTAATGGTTTTAAGCAAAGGGGCTTCTTGAAAATATTTATGTTTTCAAGGAGCCTTTATTATTTTTTATAAAATTATAGATTTATTTAAGAATAGTTGTTAAAACACAGGTAATACTAATACTAATATTTTATATTAAATATTGTTTTTAGATATTGTCTCTAAATGCAAAGGTAAGGTGAGTATATGAGTGACGATAAGCAAAGGATTATACAGGAGTTTGTTCCTGGTAAACAAGTAACCCTTGCACATATAATAGCAAATCCTACTGACGAACTTTATAAAAAGCTGGGTCTTGTAGCAGATACTAGAGATGCTATTGGAATTTTAACAATAACTCCAAGTGAAGGTTCCATAATAGCTGCAGATGTAGCTACGAAAGCTGCTGGAGTTAATCTTGGATTTGTAGATAGATTTAGTGGCTCACTTGTTATAACAGGAGATGTTAGTTCTATAGAATCAGCATTGAAGGAAGTTACTTCTGTTCTTGAGGGATTATTACAATTTACTTCTACAAAAATTACTAGAACGTAGGAGGAAACATGAAAAAAGTAATATTCATAGGAAAGACAGGAAGTGGTAAGACTACTTTGTGCCAAAAGATTCACGACTTAGATTTGAAATATAAGAAGACTCAATCAGTAGAAATTTATGATGAGTCTATAGATACTCCAGGAGAATATTTAGAAAATAGATCTTATTATAAAGCTTTGATAGTAACATCAGCAGATGCAGATGTAATTGCACTAGTATATGATTGTACTTCAGAGGAATCTTACATAGCACCAGGTTTTTGTAGTATGTTTGCTAAGGAGTGTATTGGGATAGTTACCAAAATAGACATTGCTCAAAACAATGATAGAGTAAAACATGCTAGGGAGATTTTAAAAGATGCTGGAGTCTCTAGAATTTTTGAAGTAAACACTTTAGATGGAACCGGAATAGAGGAATTAATTAAATATTTAAGTTCATAATATAGAGGAGAATAATTAAATATGAGTAAAAAAATCATAATAGTCGACGATGAGCCTATTATTAGAATGGATATCAGAGATATCTTAGAAGCAGAGGGTTACAATGTAGTAGCAGAAGCTTCTGATGGGTTTAGTGCTGTAGAACTTTGCAAAGAGCATAAACCTGATTTAGTAATTATGGATATACAGATGCCTATACTTGATGGCATTGGAGCTAGTAAAAGAATTAGACTTGAACATCTTGCAGGTGGAATACTTTTGTTGACAGCCTTTAATGATACTGAATTTATAGAAAAGGCTAAAAGTGTAGGAGCATATGGATATCTAGTAAAACCTTTAGATGAAAAATCATTTATTCCAACAGTGGAAATGTGCTTAGCTAAAGTAGAAGAATTTGAAGAGTTAGAGAATAACCTAGAGAAAGTTACATCAAAGTTAAACGAAAGAAAGTTAATTGAAAAAGCTAAGGGTATACTTATGAAAGAATTAAATTCCGATGAAGAAGAAGCTTATAGGTACATTAGAAAATTGAGTATGGATAGAAGATGTTCTATGATAGATATTGCAAAAACCTTAATAGTGGCTTATGAATAAGATAAAAGAATTATGTAATATTTATACTAACCTCACTGATGAGGATATTAATAAAATCATAGAGATTTCTAACTCAATAGAGTTAATAGCTAATTTCGAGGAATGCGATGCTTTTATAGATGTACCATCAAAAAACCCAGAAGAAGCCATAGTAGTTTCAGAAGGAAGAAAAAAAGAATCTATTTATACTGATTCCGTAGTTGGGAAAAAGGCTTTAAGAATAAATGAGCCTGGTGTAATAAGAACTCTAAAAACTGGTGAAGTTTTTAAAGGAGTAAGAGCTTTAACTCAAGAAAATAGATTTGTAAGACAAAAGGTATACCCAATTTTAAATGAACAGAAAATAATAGGAGTAATTATTGTTGAGAATGATATAAGTAATGAAATAAAAGAAGATTTTACTATTCCTAATGATGGCTCCAAAAGCAAAAGACAAAAGACACATCAGCTAATGAACTTAATAAATTCCAATAGATTGATTAATGATAACTTAGAATCTGCTGTTTTAGTTTATGATGAAAATGGAATATTAAGAATTAAAAATAGAAAAGCTGATATGATTTATATAGGTAGGGGATACAACGAGCTTGAAGGCATGCATTACGATGATTTGTCCTTAGATAATACCCTATTTACCAATATTAATAAAATCTTAGAGATTACAGAAGATAATAAAGTAATAACAAAGGAAGTAAAAGTTGGTAATTTTTATTATGGAATAAAAAGAATACTGATTAAGGAAGAGGACTTGAGAGTTATTGAAATAGTTCAAGACATAACAGATATAAAGAATAAAGAAGCTGAAATAATCTCTAAATCTGTTGCTATACGAGAAATTCATCATAGAGTAAAGAATAACTTGCAAACCGTGGCTTCACTTTTACGTATTCAAGGGAGAAGATGTGATAGTGAGGAAGCAAAGGTAAGTCTTCAGGAAAGTGTGAATAGGATTCTTGCTATTGCAGCAACTCATGAACTTTTATCAAAGGATATAAGTGATGAGGTAAAGATTATGAAGGTTATAAATGCTATAGTAGATAATGCTAAAAGATGTTTTTTAAACATTCAAAAGGAAATTAATATAGAAGTATCAGGTGATGATTTTTACATTGATACAGATAGAATTACTGCAATATCTCTTATAATTAATGAATTGATACAAAATTGTTATGATCATGCTTTTAATCATAGGGAGTGTGGAACTATAAAAATTACTGTGACTGAGCAGGATGAGTTTAGAGAAATATCAGTAGCTGACGATGGAGTTGGTTTTGATACTTCTATTGATAAATCTTCTAGTTTAGGAATGTCTATAGTAAAAAACTACATATCTGATAAATTAAAAGGTGATATAGATATATTTTCTAATGATGAGGGAACTAAAATTAAATTTAGATTTCCTATAAAAATTGAATGAAATAGAACTACATTGAAGTAGTTTGATTTAAGCAAAGAGGCTTAAAGTTAAAAAAATTAATTTTTCATAGTTATTTGAAAGATTAATTTGATAGCTTTAAGCCTTTTATATTTGTATTTGGAGGTGATTCAATGAGAGAAGAACTTTTAAGCGTTGGAATTGATATTGGAACGAGTACAACTCAACTTGTATTTTCAAAATTAATCATAGAAAACACTGCTTCAAGTTTTTCAGTGCCTAGAATATCAATAGTTGATAAAGAAGTGGTTTATAGAAGTGATGTTTATTTTACACCACTTAAATCTATGACAGAAATTGATGCTGAGAAAGTTAAGGATATAGTGTCTTTAGAATATAAAAAATCAGGTATCGATAAGGATGAAATACAAACAGGAGCTGTAATTATAACAGGTGAGACTGCTAGAAAAGAAAATGCCAATGAAGTACTTCATACTTTAAGTGGATTTGCAGGAGATTTTGTAGTTGCTACAGCAGGTCCAGATCTTGAAAGTATTATAGCAGCTAAGGGTGCAGGAGCACATATTTACTCTAGTGAACATTCTACAAGTGTAGTTAACTTAGATATTGGTGGAGGAACTACAAATTTAGCTGTATTTACTAGAGGTGACTTGAAGGAAACAGGATGTCTTGATATAGGTGGAAGACTTATAAAACTTGATAAAGATACAAATAATATAGTATATATTGCTCCTAAAATACAAAACATTATAAATGAAAATAACTTTGATATAAAAATTGGTTATAAAGTAACTAAAGAAATGTTGATTCCAGTTATTAATGAAATGGTAAAACTTTTAGAGGAAAGTGTAGGGCTTAGATCCCAAACATCTACCTTTGAAATGATAGTTACTAATAAGTCCATAGCTTTAAATGAGGAAATTAAGTGTATATCCTTCTCAGGAGGAGTAGCTGACTATATATATAATGAAGCTCCTATAGAAGATTACTTTAAGTATGGAGATGTAGGAATACTTCTAGGAGAAGCTATTAAAAGTTCAGACTTATGTAAAAAACTGAAATTAGTGAGATCAATAGAAACTATAAGAGCTACCGTAGTTGGAGCTGGATCTCACACCATGGATATTAGTGGTAGTACCATTACATATACCCATGATAACTTCCCTATAAAGAATTTACCAATTTTAAAGCTTAGTTTAGAAGATGAAAATAGAGGTGCTGGAGTTTTAGAAAAAGCAATATCAGAAAAAATTAATTGGTTTAAGTATGAGANNGGCTAGTAGGTGGTATGAAAGAACTTATTGATAGAAAGCTTCCACTTATTATAATTGTTGAAAATGATATGGCAAAGGTATTAGGTCAGGCTATTTACTCCCTTTTAAATCTTGATAAGGATATAGTTTGTATAGATGGTATCAAGGTTGAAAATGGAGATTATATAGATATAGGAAAACCTGTAGCGGAAGGTAAAGTCTTACCTGTAGTTATAAAAACATTAGTATTTAATTAACCGAGAGGAGGATTATCATGATTTTAAAAACTAAATTATTCGGAAAAGTATACCAGTTTAAGTCAGTAATGGAAGTTATGGCAAAAGCAAATGAAGAAAAATCAGGAGATAACTTAGCAGGAATAGCTGCACAGTCAGCAGAGGAAAGGGTTGCAGCAAAGGTTGTACTTTCTAACCTTACACTGTCTGATTTAAGAAATAATCCTGCAGTACCTTATGAAATAGATGAGGTTACAAGAATAATACAAGATGACGTAAATGAAAAAATATATGCAGAAGTTAAANNAGAGTGGTTACTAGATGATAACACTACAGGAGCAGATATAAGAAGAGTTTCAAGAGGAATAACATCAGAAATAGTGGCTGCTGTTGCAAAAATAATGTCTAACATGGATTTAGTATACGCAGCTAAGAAAATAAAAGTTACAGCTCACTGTAATACAACTATAGGAGAACCAGGAACATTATCTGTTAGATTACAACCAAACCATCCAACAGATGATCCAGATGGAATACTTGCATCTTTAATGGAAGGATTAAGCTATGGTATTGGAGACGCAGTACTTGGATTAAACCCAGTTGATGACTCTGTAGAGAGCGTAACTAAAGTATTAAAGAGATTTAATGAATTTAAAGAAAAATGGCAAATACCAACTCAAACTTGTGTACTTGCACACGTAACTACACAAATGGAAGCAATTAGAAAAGGTGCACCAGCTGACCTTATATTCCAATCAATTGGTGGTTCTGAAAAAGGAAATGAAGCATTTGGATTTACTGCTGCAACAATAGAAGAAGCAAGACAACTTGCACTTAAAGAAGGAACAGCTACAGGTCCAAACGTAATGTATTTTGAAACTGGTCAAGGTTCAGAACTTTCTTCAGATGCGCACCATGGTGCTGACCAAGTAACAATGGAAGCTAGATGTTATGGATTTGCTAAGAGATTCCAGCCATTCTTAGTAAATACAGTTGTTGGATTCATAGGACCTGAGTACCTATATGATGCAAAACAAGTTATAAGAGCTGGTCTTGAAGACCACTTCATGGGTAAACTTTCAGGACTTCCAATGGGATGTGACGCTTGTTACACAAACCATATGAAAGCGGATCAAAATGATATAGAAAACCTAGCAGTATTACTTGCTACAGCAGGATGTACATACTTCATGGGAATTCCTCATGGTGATGACGTAATGCTTAACTATCAAACAACTGGATATCAAGAAACAGCTACATTAAGAGAGTTATTAGGAGTAAAACCTATTAAACCTTTTGAAGAGTGGATGGAAAAAATGGGAATTATAGAAAATGGCAAGTTAACCAGAAGAGCTGGCGACGCTTCAATATTCTTAGGATAAGGGGGGACTACTGATGAACGAACAAGAATTAAAATTAATGGTTGAAAAGTTATTAGGAGAAATGGTAGAAAAATCAGGTAGTACTGACATAGTAAATCAAGTAGCAAATAAAATGAGTGCTGTAATAGGTTCAGTAGATGAAAATGGATGTATTCCAGATATCACTGAAATTGACCTTAAAAAACAACTTTTAGTTGAAAACCCTCATGATAGAGAAGGGTACCTAAAAATGAAGGAAAGAACTCCAGCAAGAATAGGTATTGGAAGATCAGGTCCAAGATACAAAACTATAACTCAATTAAGAGTTAGAGCTGACCATGCTGCTGCACAAGATTCAGTATTCTCTTATGTATCTGAAGACTTTATAAAAGAAAATAATTTAATACCAGTAAATACAATGTGTGTTGATAAAGATCAATATATAACTCGTCCTGATCTTGGAAGAAAATTTGATGAAGAAACTACTAAGTTTATAAAAGATAAGTTTTCAGGTCAAAAGGTATTAGTAGTAGTTGGAGATGGACTTTCTTCAGCAGCTATTGAAGCTAACTTAAAAGATTCAGTTCCTTCAATTAAACAAGGTTTAAAAATGTATGGAATTGAAATTGGAGATATATTATTTATTAAACATTGTAGAGTTGGAGCTATGGATGCTATCGGTGATGCAACAGGAGCAGAAGTTGTTTGTATGCTAGTAGGTGAAAGACCAGGTCTTGTTACTGCTGAATCAATGAGTGCTTATATAGCTTATAGACCAACAGCTAATATGCCAGAAGCTAACAGAACAGTTATATCAAACATCCATAAAGGTGGTACTACAGCAGTTGAAGCGGGAGCACATATAGCTGAACTTATTAAGACAATGCTTGATAAAAAAGCATCAGGAATAAATTTAAAAATATAATTTTAGGGGGAATTTATTGTGATTAATGAAGCATTACGTCCAACAGTATTAAGCGTTAAAATAATTTCAAATGTAAGCCCAGAACTAGTTAAAAAATTAGAATTACAACCTCATCACAAAAGTTTAGGTATCATTACTGCTGATAGTGATGACGTAACTTACACTGCTCTTGATGAAGCTACTAAAGCTGCTGAAGTTGATGTAGTATATGCAAGATCAATGTATGCAGGTGCTGCTAATGCATCTACAAAACTTGCTGGTGAAGTTATTGGAATAATAGCGGGACCAAGTCCAGCAGAAGTAAGAAGTGGTTTAAATGCTACTATAGACTTCATGGAAAATGGATCACACTTTGTAAGTGCTAATGAAGATAACTCTATAGCTTACTATGCACACTGTGTTTCAAGAACTGGAACTTATCTTTCAAAGGTAGCAGGAGTTAAAGAAGGAGAAGCAATAGCTTATCTTGTAGCTCCACCACTTGAAGCTATTTATGGATTAGATGCAGCTCTTAAGGCAGCAGATGTTGAGATGAAGGAATTCTTTGGACCTCCAACTGAAACTAACTATGGTGGTGGATTACTTACAGGTAGTCAATCAGCATGTAAGGCAGCATGTGACGCTTTTGCAGAAGCTGTCAAATCAGTTGCTCAACAACCAGTAAACTTTTAAGCGAAGGTTTAGGAAGTGAGTAAAGCATTAGGTCTAGTAGAAGTAAGAGGATACGTTGCAGCAGTAGAAGCTGCAGATTCTGCTCTAAAGGCTGCAAATGTTACCTTGATTGGACTAGAGAAAATAAAAGGTGGAATAACCACTATTAAAATTACTGGAGATGTAGGAGCTGTAAAGGCTGCAGTTGATGCAGCTAGGGCTTCTGTAGAAAGTTTAGGTACTTTTAGAACTGCTCATGTGATACCAAGAGTAGACTCACAAGTTCAAAGTTTATTCTTTGAAGGACATAAAAAATCACAAGAGGTTTCTATAGAATTATCTAGTGAAAAAAGTGATTCAAAAGATAATGAAAAAATAGAAGCTTCAGATAATAAAAAGGGAGAAACTTCTGAAGTAGGAATTGTAGAAAAAGTTACAAAAGAAAAATCAGAAGTTAAAGAAGAAACTAAAGAAGTAGAGTCTCAAATCAACAAAATAGAAGAGACTATAAAAAATGATTTCAAAGATCATATAGATTATAACTCTATGAAAGTTGAAGAGTTAAGAAGATTAGTTAGAACTTTAAAAATTCCGAATATGACAAATAAACAAATTAAATTTGCCAAAAAGGATGTGCTTATAAACACTATACTAGAATATAACAAAGCAGGTGAAAAATAATGGAACTTACAGATAAAGATTTGGCGTCTATACAAGAGGTTAGGAATCTAATTAAAACAGCTAAGGCTGCTCAAGCAAAATTAGCTCAAAAGTCTCAAGAAGAGATTGATAGAATAATTAAGGCTATGGCTGAGGCTGCTGCAGCAAATGCAGAGAAATTAGCTAAAATGGCAGTTGAAGAAACTGGATTTGGAGTATGGCAAGATAAAGTAATCAAAAATATATTTGGTTCTACATACATCTATGATTATATTAAGGATCTTAAAACTGTTGGAATAGTAGCAGAAGATGAAGAGAAAAAAGTTATGGATGTTGCAGTTCCAATGGGAGTAATTGCAGGATTAATTCCTTCAACTAACCCAACATCAACAACTATGTATAAAGCTCTTATATCCTTAAAATGTGGGAATGCAATAGTATTTTCACCACATCCAAATGCTAAAAAAAGTATATTAGAAACAGTTAGAATTATGAATGAAGCAGCTGTAAAGGCTGGATGCCCAGAAGGAGCTATTGGATGTATTACAATTCCGACGCTTCAAGCTACAGATGAGTTAATGAAAAATAAAGATACAGCTATGATACTTGCAACTGGTGGTTCAGCAATGGTTAGAGCGGCTTACTCTTCAGGTACACCAGCTCTTGGAGTTGGTCCAGGAAACGGTCCAGCATTTATCGATAAGAGTGCTGATATTAGAATTGCAGTTAAGAGAATAATGGATTCTAAAACTTTTGATAATGGAACAATCTGTGCTTCTGAGCAATCAGTAATTATAGAAGAAGCTATTAAAGATAAAGTAGTAGCTGAGTTCAAAAACCAAGGAGCATATTTCTTAAGTCCAGAAGAAGCAAAACAACTTGGTAAATTTATAATGAGAGCTAACGGAAGTATGAATCCACAAATTGTTGGTAAGAGTGTAGAAACTATTGCAAAACTTGCAAGTTTAACTAACGTACCTGCTTCAGCAAGAGTACTTATTGCAGAAGAAACAGAAGTAGGACACAATGTACCATATTCAAGAGAAAAATTAGCTCCAATTCTAGGATTCTATGTTGAAAAGAGTGTAGATGATATAGAAGCTAAGTGTAGAGAAATACTTCTTAATGAAGGTGCAGGGCACACATTCTCAATGCACTGTGAAGATAAGGAACTAGTAAAAAGATTTGCTCTTAGTATGCCGGTATCAAGAATACCAGTAAACACTCCAAGTACTTTAGGAGGAATAGGTGCTTCTCTAAACATAGTACCTGCTTTAACTTTAGGTTGTGGAGCTATTGGTGGAAGTGCAACATCTGATAATGTAGGACCACTTCACCTTGTAAACATCAAAAAAGTAGCTTATGGAGTTAGAGAAATTGAACATTTCAGAGGTGGAAGCAGCAATACAGTTACTCGCAGTAATAGTTCACTTTCATCTGCAGACACAGAAGAGCTTGTTAATTTACTTGTTAAGAAAATAATAAGTGAATTAAGATAATAAAATAAAATTTCAAAGTATATAGGTTAAATTTAAGGAGGAATTTATAATGGCAAACGCAAACGCAGTAGGGATGATTGAAACTAAAGGATTAGTAGCAGCAATAGAAGCTGCAGACGCAATGGTTAAAGCTGCTAACGTACAACTAGTAGGAAAAGAACAAGTTGGTGGCGGTCTTGTAACTGTACTTGTAAGAGGTGATGTTGGAGCTGTTAAAGCTGCTACAGATGCTGGAGCAGCAGCAGCTGAAAGAGTTGGAGAATTAATATCAGTTCACGTAATCCCAAGACCACACTTCGAAGTAGATGCTGTTTTACCAAAAACACACGAAACAGTTTAGTTTAGATTTGTGTAGAGATGTATTGCTAAAATAGGCAGTACGTCTCTTACATCTAATGAGGGATGTGAAGATATGTCAGTATTAACTGAAAGTGAAGTTAGAAGACAGTTAAAGGGAAAAGACTTCAAGGAATATACTGAATTTAGAGTGCTAAAGGGACAAATAGTAACCCCATCTGCAAAATCATTTTTGTCAGAACATAATATTAACTTAGAGTATGTAGATTCTTTAGAGGAAGTAGTACATGAAGTAAAAAAAGCAAAAGAAGTAAAAGAAGAAGTACCTGGAAAGTCACAAACCAAAGAAGAAAAAAGTAAATATATAACTGTATTTGGTGCTGAATTAACGGAAAAGCCTGAGCATATGACACATTTACATGGAAACTTATTAGTGTTTAAAGATCATAAGGTAATAGCACTGAGAGGAAAGTTAGATTCTCTTGAGTCTAAGATATTAGAAACTCAAGTTGTTGCTCATAAATTAGGAGCTTCAAAATTAACAGAAGATCTTGAAGAAGTTTTAAAGTTTGTAAGAGGCATCCTTAGATGTGAAGTAGTTAATGAACCAGTAGGAGAATTTAAACTTCTTGGTATGACTCCAGAAGAATTAAGAGAAAGATCACATTATCCAAAGAAATACTATGGTATTGGTCATGAGCCAGTAGGGTTTTCTATGGGTGAGGCTGTTGTGGCTTTAAATTCTTGTAGAACAACTATAAGGGAAACTGAACTTTTAGCTTATACAGCATTTAAAGGCGAATATGGTGATGTTCAAAGGCCTGATATAATAAAGGCATTAAATAGATTATCATCCTTGCTTTGGATAATGATATTTAAATATAGAACTGGAGAATACAGTTAAATCAGGAGGATGAAATATGAATAATCTTTTAGTAGAGGATATCATAGATGAAGTAATAAAGAAGGTAAAAAAAGAAGCTTTTATAGAAGTTGAAGCCTCTGGAAAGCATGTTCACCTATGTGAAGAACATATAAACATATTATTTGGACGTGATTATCAGTTAAATAAGGTTAAGGACTTATCACAACCAGGTCAATATGCATGTAAAGAAAGAGTTACTATAACAGGACCTAAAGGTTCATTAAAGAACGTTGTTGTTCTTGGGCCTGCTAGAAAAGCTACTCAAGTAGAAATTTCATTAACTGATGCAACAGTTCTTGGAATTAAGGCTCCTGTTAAAGAAAGTGGTAAAATAGAAGGTACTCCTGGAATTACAATTTCCACAGAGCGAGCTACTCTTACAATAGACAAAGGAGTAATTGCTGCTAAAAGGCACATACACATGACTCCAGAAGATGCAGAGAAGTTTGGTGTAAAAGATAAAGAAATCATACAAGCAAAGGTTTATGGTGATAGACCTCTAATATTTGATGATGTTGTCATAAGAGTAAGCCCAGACTTTAGAACATATATGCATATAGACTATGATGAGGCTAATGCTTGTGGATTTACGAAGGGAACTCTTTGTAGAATAGTTAAGTAGGCCTCAAAAAAGGAGGTATATAAATGAACTATGATAAACTTGTGGACTTAATAGTAAAAGAAGTTTATAAAAAGTTAGAAGAAACAAATAGAAAAAATATAAGACATAAGACAGCTGTGGTAATTGGAGATGTAGAATTAGATCCTATTACTAAAGCTAATTTAAATGAAGAATATAGAATGATTTATTACGGTGAAGAAGCACTAGAAGCTGATATAGCTGTAGTTTCTAGACTATCTATAAAGTCCATGGCAAATATAGCTACACTAACTGGCATTAATGAAGAAGAAAACTTTATCATTAATATGCTATTAGCAGGTAAGAGAGTCTATGTTCTTGAAAATGGTCTAGAGTATAGAAAATATAAAAATACTGCACCAAGAGCACTATATAATAAGTATTTAAGCTTTGAAAAAGAGCTTAAGGTATATGGAATTGATATAGTTGAGGCTATTGAAAAAGTTGAAGATAAAACCACAAGAAAAGAAGAGTATAAAAAAGTTGAAGAAGTTAGTATATTAGAAACTTCAAATTCTATATCAGAAGAGATGAGCTTCGAAATTAGAAATAAGAAACTTATTAGTGAAATGGATCTTAGGAAGCCATTTATGAACGGGATGAAATCTGTGGTAATAGATAAAAAAAGCATAATCACTCCATTAGCTAACGACTTCATAAGAATTCATAATCTGAAAGTTAAAAGAGTTTAACGGAGGATAATATGGTTATTGGTAGAGTAGTTGGTAGATTATGGGCAACTAGGAAAGATGAAAAGCTAAATGGTCAGAAGTTTTTAATAGTGAGGTTACTTAAAGATGTAGATGTAGAAGAAACAGGCTTTTTTGTTGCAGCGGATAGTGTGGGTGCAGGTACTGGGGATAATGTACTTATAACTAGAGGAGGCTCAGCAAGAGTTTCGCTAGGAGAAAGAGATGTTCCTGTAGATGCAACTATTATTGGAATAATTGATTCAATAGAGGTAGAAAATGAGTAAAAGTATTGGAGCAATTGATTTTAAAAGTATAGCTAAAGGTATTGCAGTTGCAGATGAAATGGTGAAAAAAGCTGATGTAGATGTACTATATCTTAAAACTATATGTCCTGGAAGATTTTTAGTTATATTAACAGGGGATGAAGATGCTATAAAAACAACCCTTGACCATGGGATTACCTCTGGTCAAGGGCATATAATAGATAGCTGTATTATAAATAGTGCCCATAATAACATTATACAAGCTTTAAAAAGTAGATTTGTAACTAAGGCTAGTGGTGCCATAGGAGTGATGGAAACCAATAGTGTAAGTAGTGGACTTAAAGCATTAGATATTGCTCTTAAGGGAGCAAACTTAAATTTAGTAAAACTACAAGTAGCATCTGGAATAAGTGGTAAACTTGTTTATATTATTTCTGGTGGACTAAGTGATGTAGAACATGGAATGAATATAGCTAAAGAAGCTATAGAAGGAAAACGTATTGTTCATGCAACAGTAATACCTTCACCAGATGAACTTATCATTAAGTATTTAACATAAAAACTTAAACTTTAGTTTACACAATTATGAATATAAATGAAACGTAATTTATTAAATAAAGAATTAACTTAATAAGGAGATGAAATGATGGGAATTAACGAGATAATCGTATATATCATGGTTGTATTTATGGCTCTTGGAGCTATAGATAAGTGTTTAGGAAATAAGTTTGGACTTGGAGAAAAGTTTGAAGAAGGTTTCATGGCTATGGGTTCTCTTGCAATTGCAATGATAGGAGTTATCTGTCTTGCACCAGTACTTGCAAACATATTAGAACCAGTAATAGTACCTGTATTTAACTTTTTAGGAGCTGACCCAGGTATGTTTGGTGGTACACTACTTGCAAACGACATGGGAGGAGCTTCACTTTCTCAAGCTCTTGCAGTAGATCCTCAAGCAGGTATGTTTGGTGGATTAATAGTTGGTTCTATGATGGGTGTTACTATAGTATTCACAATTCCAGTTGCCCTTGGAATAATAGAAAAAGAAGATCATAAATTCTTAGCTATGGGAGTATTAGCAGGAGTTATTACAATTCCAATAGGAGCTTTTGTTGGTGGTCTTGTAGCTGGATTCCCAGTAATGATGGTACTTAAAAACTTAATTCCAATAGTTATAATTGCAGCACTTATAGCTTTAGGACTTTGGAAGTTTGAAAATGCAATCATTAAAGGATTTACAGTTTTCGGAAAGTTTGTAGTAATAGTTATAACTTTAGGATTAGCAGCGGCTGTAATTGAAGCATTAACAGGTATTGTTGTAATTCCAGGAATGGCACCAATTTCTGAAGGAATCCAAACTGTTGGAGCAATAGCTATAGTTCTTGCTGGAGCATTTCCACTAGTATATGTGATTACTAAAGTATTCCAAAAGCCTTTAATGGGATTAGGTAAAGTTTTAAAAATGAATGATATAGCAGCAGCTGGTATGGTTGCAACTCTTGCTAACAGTATCCCAATGTTTGGTATGATGAAGGATATGGATAACAGAGGTAAAATAATTAACGTTGCTTTTGCAGTATCTGCAGCCTTTGTATTTGGAGATCACTTAGGATTTACAGCAGGGTTTAATTCAGAAATGATACTACCAATGATAATAGGTAAATTAGTTGCAGGAATTACAGCTGTATTCG
This sequence comes from Clostridium sp. UBA6758, assembly GCA_002453475.1. Lineage (GTDB taxonomy): Bacteria > Bacillota > Clostridia > Clostridiales > Clostridiaceae > Clostridium_J > Clostridium_J subterminale. Next base: position 19,990 of record DKGY01000058.1, read on the forward strand.
TAGCTATATTTATTGCAAACAATGCAACTAAAAATGAGGAGGCTAAATAATGATGGAAAATATAGATAAAAGCTTATTAGAAAAATTAGTTAGACAAATAATAGAAGAAAAACTTACAGGAGCTTCTAATGATTCCGTAGACTTTGTAAGGAATAAAGATGCAAGTGGAGTTATTTCTGTTAAACTTCCAACAGTTAGAGTTGATGAGTCAAATAGACTTGATACTGGAAATAGTAGTGATATAGTATATACAAAAGATTTATTCACTCTTGAAGAAAGTAGAAGATTAGGTTGTGGAATAATGGAAATGAAAGAAACAACCTTCGATTGGACTTTAAACTATGATGAAATAGATTATGTTATAGAAGGACATTTAGATATAGTAGTAGATGGAAGACTTGTATCAGCAGATGCTGGAGAATTAATTTTAATACCAAAAGGAAGCACAATTAAATTCTCAGTTCCAAACTATGCTAGATTCATATATGTGACATATCCAGCAGATTGGGCATCTCAAAACGATTAAGTTAATTTAGAAGTAAACACAGGTTATATCTAAATATTATTTTGATATAACCTGTGTTTTTTAGTGTTGTATATTAGTTTATATAACATAGCTTGAACATAATGTATTATTAACTTTAATAAAGTGAGTTTTGCTGAGATTTATGTCTATGATTTATTTTAATATGGATAATTATAGTGGCTATTCCGCTTATTAATAGGAAGGCATAAAAGCTAATTACACGGCTTAATAGCATTGCGGAAAGCAACAATTCTTGTGAAAAGAATATTTTAAATAGTATCATAAAGCTACTTTCAGTCGCACCTACTGCACCAGGCAATGGCAAAGAAGATACTGCTATAGTTAATAAGGCTTGTATAGAAACTACATCCATAATGCTATAAGTATTTAATCCAAAAGATTTATATATGAAATACGGAACTAAATACATAGCTGTAATTTGTAAAACTGTAACTACTAAAACCTTAACAAGTAGTAAAGGATTATTTTTGATATACTTAGCACCATTAGTATATTCATCAAGGTGAACATTAATTTTAGATAGAGTATATTCTGCATTTTTTATAATTTTAAATTTTGATAAGAGTTCAACAATAAATTTAATAAACTTACTAACTAAATTTTTAGAAAATATAACTGCAAATATAAAACCTATTATAAATACATTTATCACAACTCCGTAAATTAATAGCCATTTAATGCCATGTACATTATTTATTATAAAAGTATATTTAAAAAGATACATAAGTAGTCCATATAAAAGCATTACTGATTGATAGACTATGGCAATTATCAATAAGGTTAAAGAAGAATAGGATATATTTATATTATCCTTTTTCATATAGTATACTTGTGCTGGCTGACCACCAGATGATGAAGGAGTAATAGCACTAAAGTAAAATCCAATGAAGGAATAACCAATGCATTTTTTAAAAGATACTTTTTTCTTTAAATTTTTAAGTATAATATAAATAACATAAGCTTCAAAAATTATAAATAGACACATCATAGAAAATGCTATGAATAAGTAAATAGGATTAACTGTATTTATTACAGAGACTAGTGAAGTTATCGAAGTATCTTTAAAAAGTAAATAAAAGGTAATAGCAATGAGTAAGGTCATAAAAATTAAACTTCCATAACAATTATTAAATTTTTCTTTTTTTATAGATTTTTCCACAATTATTGTCCTAACCTTTCTGGTGTTATAAATTTATAACCTTCTAATTTTAACTTAGGTAAAACTGCAGATAATGCTTCAATGGTTTTAAGAGGCGCATTGAAAGCACCACCTGAATTTTCCCCTGCGTCATGTAGACATATAATAGAATTTCCATTAGTGCGTAATAATAACTTTGAAGATATGGAATCAACTGTTGCATATTTGCTCCAGTCCTCAGCCATAACATCCCATAAAATCATTTTTAAATTATACTTTTTCATAAAAAAGTTTGTAAACATATTACTATGCCCCCAAGGTGGTCTATAATAATTGATTTCATAATTAAAGTTTCTCATTATTTCTATACTCTTTTTAAAATCTTTTTTTGTATATTTATAGCTATAAAAGAGAGCATTTTTATGCTCTGAAGAGTGTAGTGCTATAGTGTGGCCTTCCTTATGCATACGATGTATAATATCAGGGTTCTTCTTAGCATTTTCAGCAACAATAAAGAAAGTAGCTGTAATTTCATTTTCTTTAAGCACATCTAAAAGAGTATCAGTATATCTTTCATCAGGACCATCATCAAATGTAAGCATTATTTCATTATCCTTATTAGTGCATTTAATAATATTTGAATTTATATATTTGTTGTATAAAGTTGGTATGATTGAGTGAATGAGAAAAATAATTATAATAATAGCTGTTAAAGTAGTAAAGTACATTAAGCGCACACTCCATCCATGTTTGGTTCTAAAGAAAGTAATACTTTTTCAATTACTGTGCAATCAAATTGTCTTTTTAGGTTTTTTATATTATTAGAAAGAACATTTAGTATTGTATCATCATAGATAATTTTTTTTATTTTATCAAAACATTTATCAGGACTTGTTTCAAGAACTTTTCCAATACCATTATTTAATATAAAATTAGTATTATTAATTTCTTGCTGAAGAAAAGGCTTAAATGCAATTAAAGGTGTTTCTGAGAAAATACTTTCAAATAGAGTTATTCCACCAGGTTTTGAAAGTATCAAATCTGCTTGCTGCATATATTTATAAACTTCATCAGTATATCCAAGTACATTAATATTTTCATATTTGCCATGAAGCATATTATAGATTTCGGTATTATTTCCTGTAATAACTGTAGTTTTAACATTTTCTAAGGAATTAAGCTGGTCATAAAATTCCAGAGACTTAGGTAATAATCCTAATCCACCGCCCATAATAAGGATCCGCTTTTCATTAGAAGAATTATTAGTTATAGTTTTTTTAAATTCTTCTTTTACAGGTATTCCATTAATAAATATTTTATTTTCAGGAACACCTTTTAAAATTAGATCCTTTTTTAAAGAATTACTTCCAACTAAATAGAAATTAGTATTATCATTAATCCACTCTGAATGGCTACTAATATCAGTTATACAAGTTATAAGAGGTAAAGAAGGATCATACTTCATCTTATATCTTGAAATTAATTGAGAGCAGAATGGCAGAGTAGAAATAATAATATTAGGTTCTGTATCTTTAATAAGTTCACCAAGTTTTGGAAGAAAATAGCTTAAAAATGCAGGTCTTATGTTATGCTTTCTATTTTCTGTAATTTTATAAACTTGATTATAAAAAATACTTCCCTTGTTTACAATAACATTAAAAGCTTTATAAATTGTATTAGAGTAAGTTGGTAATGCATAATCAAAAACATCCTTTATAACTACAGATACATTAGGATATTTAGATTTAATTTCTTCACATAAAGATTTAGATACTGAATAATGACCCATACCAAATTTTCCGGTAAGAATTAATATTTTCATATTTTTAACCTCCCATTAATCCTACATAATTTTTACTATAGTTTTATATTACCCGGTAAATCTTAAGAAATACCTTTAATAAATATTAAGATTTATTAAAGATTTAGGGAAAATTATTAAATTTAACATAAATTTATAATAAATTACTATATAAAATAGAGAAAGATATTAGTTATAAAAATAAAAAGGATTGTCTCAAAAGAATTAACTTTGAGACAACCCTTTTAAAAATACTATTTAAGGTTATCTAATTTTTTATTGTACATAAACATGTAAAGTGAAGCAGAAAATATAACTATGTATCCTAAAACACTTAGGATATCAGGGGATTGGTTAAATATTACCATACTTATGATAGCTGAAAATATTATATTAGAGTAATCGAAAATTGATATTTCTTTTGCAGGTGCATACTTATAGGCAAGAGTAATTCCAAACTGTCCTATAGTTGCAAAGATACCAGCTAGTATTAAGTAGGTAAATTGAAGCCAAGTCATAGGCGTATAAGAAAATATCATAAATGGTAAAATAGTCACTACGGAAAAACAAGAAAAGTAGAATACTACAGTATAATGTTTTTCACGATTTCCAATGGCACGAACACAGGTATAGGCAGCTCCAGCAAATATGGCAGATGAAAGTCCTATAACATAAGGAATTATATCCACACTAAAAGCTGGTTTAATAATAAGTAGTGATCCAAGAAATCCGACGGTGATAATAGCAATATGCCTTAGTTGCAAATTTTCTTTTAAAAAGATAGCACAGAAAAGTATTACAAAGAAGGGACTTAGCTTATTAAGCATATTAGCATCGGAAAGAATCAAATGGTCAATGGCATAAAAGTTTAATATTACTCCTAATGTACCTAAAGTGGATCTCATAATAAGAAGCTTTTGGCTTTCTTTTTTACCGAAGAATCTTTCTTTGTGATATATAATCATTCCAAGGGCTATGACAAAAGAAACTATGTTTCTAAAAAAAGCTTTCTGCATAGAAGGTAAATCTCCAGATAGCTTTACAAATGCGGACATCATTGCAAAGCCGAAGGCAGATAAAATAATTAATATTATTCCTTTAATTCTATTACTCATAGTACGTCTCCAATCTTAAGTTAATTTTTATAAACTATTTTAAAATACAGTTTATGTATTATAGTAAAGCTATAAATACAATTCAAATGATATTACTTATCAATTATAATTATCCACTATTTCATAAATTTTTCAAGGGAATAGGGATATTTACGAATGTTATGTAAATTTAATTTATATTTTAGTTAACAGTTTTATATAATATAAGTGGAATCTATAAAGATTGTTGAATAAGTTATCCTAGTAGTATATAATTTAAAGTAGATGAATAATAGTTTAAGGTACTTTAAGTTTAATAGGGAAAGTGGTTAAAATCCACTGCAGCCCCCGCTACTGTGTACGGATACAAGTCATAATACCACTGGTGATTCACTGGGAAGGGAATGATGAGGATAAGCCGTGAGTCAGGAGACCTGCCTAAAACTTTGTTAGTTGAGACCTTCGGAGGGAAGAGTATATCAAACTATTTTTTAGTTTAATAAATTTAGTTATGTGTATTAACACCCTTATCTTAGAGGATAAGGGTGTTTTTAGTTATAATAAAACTATTTAAAGAATAAATTTTAAAGAATAAATTTAGATGGAGTGATAAGAGTGGAAGAGTTAAAAAAAATATTAAGTAGTATTGAACATGCAGATAAGGAAGTTATGAATAATTCTAAGAATTATATAGATCATTTAAGTAAGCCCATAGGAAGTTTAGGAGCCTTAGAAGATATTGTTGTTAAACTTAGTGGGATTAAAGGCGAGCATATAAAAGAGATAAATAAGAAAAATATAGTTATAATGTGTGCTGATAATGGAATTCAAGAATCAGGGGTTTCATCATGCCCAAGGGAGGTAACGGCTACAGTTACAGAAAACTTTGTGAAGGGTACTACTGGAGTGTGTATATTAAGCAAATACTATAATAGTGATACTACAGTAGTAGATATAGGTGTAGATAAGGACTTTACTGATTCTAGAATAATTAACAGAAAGATTAGATATGGTACAAGTAATATGATTAAAGGTCCTGCAATGACTAGGGAAGAAGCTATCAAAGCTATAAAGGTAGGAATTGATATTGTTAAGGAACTAAAAAATCAAGGATATGATTTAATAGGAACTGGTGAGATGGGGGTAGGTAATACAGCTACTTCTGCAGCTATAATAAGTGTATTCTCAGAAATCGATAGTGATTTAATAGTAGGTAAAGGCTCAGGTCTAACAGATGATGGATTGTCTCATAAAAAGGCTGTGGTAAAAAAATCTATTGAAATAAATAAGCCTAACAAAAATGATGTAATAGATGTGCTTAGTAAGGTAGGGGGATTTGATATAGCTGGACTTTGTGGAGTATTTTTAGGAGGAGCTATATATAAAGTACCAGTGGTAATTGATGGGCTTATATCATCAGCAGCAGCTATTTGCGCAAAGGAATTAAATTCAAAGGCTTCCGATTATATGTTTGCATCTCACCTTTCAGCAGAACCAGGAGCACAATATGCAATGGAAACTTTAGGACTTGAGCCTATGTTTAGTTTGGGAATGAGATTAGGTGAAGGTAGCGGATGTCCAATAGCCTTTGGAATAATAGAGAGTGCTGTTTTCACTATGAATAATATGGATTCCTTTAATGAAGCTGGTATAGATAAAAAAGATTATATAGATATAAGAAATCAATAGAATATACACAGGTTGTATATAGATTATTGGATATACATCTTTTTATAAAGGAGTGTAGTAATTGAAAATATATATAGTTAGACATGGGGAGACAGAAGAAAATATAAAAAAGACTTACTATGGAGAAATAGACTGTGAGCTTACAGCAAAGGGAATTAAACAAGCTGAATTAGTAGGAGAAAAATTGAAGCATATAAACTTTGATAAGGTGTTTTGTAGTGAAAAGAAGAGAGCAAAGGATACACTAAAAAGAATATATGAAGGAGAAGAGTTTATAGTAGATTCTAGATTGAATGAAAGAAACTTTGGAATATTTGAAGGTAAAAGCTATAAACAGCTACAAGATTTATTCAAGTTGGAATATGATGATTGGACAAAAGATTGGAAGAAGTATTCCATAGAGAATGGAGAAAGTTTTGAGGAAGTTTATCACAGGGTAAAGAGCTTTATGGAAGAACTAAAAAGAGAATCCGTTGACAATATACTTATTTGTACCCATGGAGGAATTATAAGAACTATATATACTTATATATTGGAAGGGTGTTTAGATAATTATTGGAGATTTAATTCTAAAAATGCAGATTTGTCCATAATTAAACTAGAATACGGGTACTTTTATATTGATAGTATAATTCCAGTAGAATTTTAATATAAATTAATTTGTTTATAAGTATAAAGAAAAGGAGAAAGATAATGAGTAAATTAACTTTAGTTACTGGTGGATGTAGAAGTGGAAAAAGCAAATATGGAGAAAATCTACTCAAACATACTGATGATGTATTATATATAGCAACAGCTATAGTAACAGACGATGAAATGAAACACAGAATAGAAAAGCATAAGGAAAGCAGAAATAAAAAATGGGAAACCTTAGAAAGTTATAAAGATTTACATAAAGAAATAGAGAGATTCGATGAAAAATATATTTTTTTAGATTGTGTTACTATAATGACTACAAATTTAATGTTTGAAATCACTACAAATTACGATGACATAAGCGATGAGAAAATAGATAAAATATGTGATAGCATAAAAAATGAATTTACATTATTCTTAGAAAAATGTAGAGAATTAGATAAAGAAGTTGTGTTAATTACTAATGAAGTTGGATGGGGATTAGTGCCTGAAAATAAATTATCTAGAATTTTTAGAGATATTCAAGGGTTTATAAATCAACATGTAGCAAATATTTGTGATGAAGTATATTTAGTTTGCTGTGGACAAGGATTAAAAATAAAGGGATAGACGAGGAGTATTATTATGATTAAAGGTTTGATAATTTTAGCTATAGTAACTATTATGGTATTAGGAGCCATAGGAAAAGAAAAGATTTTCTTTAATAATTTTCTTTTACTATTTCAATTTATAACTAGGATACCAGTGAATATATCTTTAGCTTGTGAAAAAGAAAACTTTAAAAAAGCTACTTTATATTTTCCCGTAGTAGGAGCTATTCTTGGGGCTATTGAATATTTAGTTTTTTATATTACGTCTCTATGGTTACCGTTACCTGTAGTTGCTATAATTACGGTTATAATTGGAATAATTATTACAGGTGGACTTCATATGGATGGATTAGGAGATACCTGTGATGGATTTTTTTCTTTTAGAAGTAGAGAGAGAATAATTGAGATAATGAAGGATAGTAGAGTAGGTTCTTTTGGAGTATTAGCTATGATTATAGATATAGTAGTTAAGGCTTTGGGAATATACTATATAGGAACAAAATCCATGGGCTATATGATAATAGTAGTACCTATGATAAGTAGACTATTTACTGTATTTATAGCTTTAATAGGAAAGACAGCTAAAAAGGAAGGTACTGGGAACTTATATATTGGAAATACTAATGGGGTATATTTTGCAGGAGCATTAGCACTTACTTTACTTATTGGAAGGTTATTCTTTACTGTTAAATATATATTTATACTTTTACTTGGTGGACTTATAGTTACTATAATATTTAATTCATTTTGTAATAGCAAAATAGGAGGTCATTCTGGAGACACCCTAGGTGCCAATAATGAAATAGTAGAACTTACGTTATTTATACTAATTAGTAGTGTGATTTTTTAAGAAAATAATGGTTATCTATATATTTTTAAATCTGGTATTGATATAATTATAATATTGTTTAGAAAATTGTATATAATTAATATTGTAGTTTGCATCTTAAATTTTAAATTTGAGATGCAAACTTAATTTAAATATTATATTACTTAAAGGTTAGCTCCGTAGAGAGTTTTATATTTTAAAAAATTAAAATGTTATATTAGAGTTAAATATAATATAAAAATAAATATTAATTATGATTATAATTAATAATAAGCATATAATTATTGTTATTTGGAGGCAGAATTTATGAGTATAAAAATAATAACAGATAGTACTAGTTATATACCAAAGGAGCTCATAGAAAAATATGATATTACTATAGTTTCTTTAGGTGTTGTTATAAATAATATAGCTAATAAAGAAATAGAAATTGAAAATGAGAAGTTTTATGAAACCTTGGAGAAGTTAGATAGTATACCTACTTCATCCCAACCAAGTATAGATGATTTGTTTAATAGCTTTGACCAGGTTATAGGTGAAGGACATGAAGCATTAGGAATTTTTATATCTTCAGAAATGAGTGGTACATATGCTACTTGTAATCAACTAATAAAGACAATGATAATGGACAAATATCCTAAGGCTAGGATGGAAGTTATAGATTCAGCATCTAACTGTATGCAAATGGGATATGCAGTTTTAGAAGCAGCAAAACTGGCTGAGGAAGGTAAATCTATGGAGGAAGTTATAGCTGGAGTAGAGGTTATAAAGAGTAGGAGTAGATTTTTATTTGTACCAGATACTTTAGAATATTTAAAAAAGGGTGGTCGTATAGGAGGAGCAGCCGCTTTATTTGGAGCACTTCTTCAAATTAGACCTATACTTACTGTAGAAGGTGGAAAGACTTCAGTTTTCGATAAAGTTAGAACAAAACAGAAGGCAGTACTTAAAATTATAGAAAATTTGCAACAGGATATAAAAAATAGAGGACTTGGACAGGTAATAGTTCATCATATAAACTGTGAAGAAGAAGGAAGGGCTCTAGCTAATAAAATTAAAGAAATACTAGGTATAGATGTAGATATACAATGCATTGGACCTGTTATAGGATGTCATGTAGGACCAAAAACTGTAGGAGTTGTTTATTACACTGAAAAATAAGATTAATATTTAAACATTAATAAAATTTATTTTATAAGGAGATGTTAAAATGGATATTAAATCAAGAATTGAAAGTTTAAGAAGTTTAATGAAAGAAAGAAGTATAGATGCTTTTATTATTCCAAGTTCAGATAACCATGGAAGTGAATATGTAAGTGACTATTTTAGGGTAAGACAATGGATTTCAGGGTTCACTGGATCGGCTGGAACTGTTGTTATAACTGAAAAAGAAGCTCATTTATGGGTGGATGGAAGATATTTTCTTCAAGGGGAGCAACAAATACAAGGTACAGAATAAATACTGGAACGTATGGGAGAACCAGGTGTAAAAACGTATACACAGTGGATTTGTGATAATGTGCAATCTGGAGGTATTGTAAGCTTTAATGGAAAGGTATTTACAGTTTCTCAGCTTCATGATTTAGAGGGAACTTTTAAAGAAAAGGGAATTAAAACAAAACCGGAGGATGATGTTTTCAATATTCTTTGGAAGGATAGGCCAGAGATGCCTAATAAAAAAGTATTTATTCATGAGAACTCTTATGCAGGAAAAACTGTAGAAGAAAAATTAACTTTAGTAAAAGAAGAAATGGATAAAATCCATGCTAATAATTTATTATTAGCATCTTTAGATGATATAGCGTGGCTTCTAAATTTAAGAGGTGGAGATGTGGAATGTAATCCAGTATTCTTAAGTTATTTCTTAATAAGTGATGGTCAGTGCAGTCTATATGTAGAAAAGGAAAAGTTAAATGAAAAAATAGTGAATCTATTAAGTAGTAAATCCATAGCTATAAAAGATTATAATGATATTGCATCAGATCTTAAGTTAGTTAAAGGAAATATTACTTTTGATCCAAGTAAAACTAATGTATGGCTTAAGGAATCTATAAGTAAAGAAGTTAACATAATAGAAAAAAGAAATATAACTACAGATTTAAAAGCTAGAAAAAATCTTGTAGAACTTAAGAATATAGAAAATGCCCATATTAAAGATGGAATAGCTATGGTGAAATTCATAAAATGGGTAAAAGAAAATGTAAATAATGAAGAGATAACAGAAATATCAGCAGCTGAAAAATTAAAGAAATTTAGAGCCGAAGGGAAGGATTTTATAGGTATAAGCTTTGAGACTATTGCAGGATATGGTCCTCATGGGGCTATAATTCACTATAAAGCATCTGAAGAGACTAGTTCAAAACTACAATCAAAAGGATTGTTCCTGGTAGATTCTGGAGCTCAATATTTAGATGGAACTACTGATATTACAAGAACTATAGCCCTTGGCGAACTTACACAAGAAGAAAAGGAAGATTACACTTTAGTTTTAAAAGGTCATCTAAATCTTTCTACAGCAATATTCTTAGAAGGAACTCCAGGATGTAGTCTTGATGTTTTGGCAAGAAGAGCTCTTTGGAGTAAAGGCTTAGACTTTAAACATGGAACAGGACATGGAATTGGTTATTTACTTAATGTACATGAGGGACCACAAGGAATAAGACGAGAATTAAATCCAGTTGCTTTAGAAGAAGGCATGATAGTGTCTAATGAGCCTGGAGTTTATAAAGCTGGTAAACATGGGGTAAGAATTGAAAATTTAATAGCTGTTCAGGAAAAAGAAGAAAATGATTTTGGAAAATTTATGTGCTTTAAAGATTTAACTTTATGTCCGTATGAACTAGAGGCTATTGAAACATCATTACTGAATGAGGATGAAAAGTGTTGGTTAAATAATTATCATAGAAAAGTCTTTGAGAAGTTAAGTCCTTATTTATTAGAAGATGAGATTTCATGGTTAAGGAATGCAACTAAAGCTATCTAAAAAAGTAAGAAACCACAATGTATATTTGTGGTTTCTTATTTTTCTTACATATTTATTTTATTATGGTGAAAAATAAAACAAGATTACTTATTAAATAAGTAATTAGATAAAATTAAGTTCAAAACTTAATTGAGCTACAAAGGAGGAGAAATAATGTCATCAAAGAAAGGTAGTGCAGAAAAGTTATCTATCACAGCACTGATATTAATGATTTTTACATCTGTATATGGCTTTAATAATATGCCGAGGTCATTCTATTTAATGGGGTATGGTTCAATACCATTCTTCATTATAGCTGCAATATTATTCTTTATTCCATTTGCATTTATGATGGCTGAATATGGGGCAGCATTCAAAAATGAAACTGGAGGAATATATTCATGGATGGAGAAGTCTGTAAATGCTAAGTATGCATTTATTGGTACATTTATGTGGTATACTTCAACAGTAATATGGATGGTTAATGTATCTTCAGGTATATGGATAACTTTATCCAATGCAATTTATGGTACAGATACAACTAGTACGTGGAGTATATTTGGATTAGGAGGACGTCAAACCATTGCAATACTTGCTGTTATTTGGATTGTATTTGTTACCTTTGTCTCAACTAAGGGTATAGAAAAAATTAAAAAGATTACTTCTGTAGGTGGTACGGCAGTAGCAGCACTTAACATATTATTAATAGTAGGTTCCATAGTTATATTAATAGGGAATGGTGGAGAGTTAGCAGAACCAATAGTTAATTCTACATCTTTTATATCATCACCTAACCCAGCTTATCAAAGTTCGATATCAATATTATCATTTATGGTATTTGCTTTATTTGCTTTTGGTGGTATAGAAGTAGTTGGAGGATTAGTTGACCAAACTGATGAACCAGAAAAAAACTTCCCTAAAGGACTTGCAGTTTCTGCTATAATAATAGCAGTTGGATATGCAGTAGGATTATTCTGTGTTGGAATATTTACAAATTGGGATGCAATACTTGGAGCTAATGGAAAGTATGGAGATATAGTTCACATGGGAAATGTAGGTTATCTTATAATGAATAACTTAGGGTATCAATTAGGGTCAGCATTAGGAGCAACTGAAGCTATATCAATACAAATTGGTAATTGGATAGCAAGATTTGTTGGATTATCAATGTTACTTGCACTTACAGGTGCATTCTTTACTTTAACATATGCTCCACTTAAGCAATTAATAGCAGGAACTCCTAAAGGATTATTTCCAGACGTGATTGCAAAAATGAAAAAAGGTATGCCTGTAAATGCGATGGTTCTTCAAGCTATTGTAGTAATAATTATGATATTACTAGTAGGATTTGGTGGAGAGGCTATGGAAGAATTTTTTGGTATCCTTGTAGCAATGACTAACGTAGCAATGACAATTCCATATATGTTCTTGTCTGGAGCCTTTATATCATTTAAAAGACGAGATGAAATACAGAAATCTTTCCAAGTTTTCAAAGGCAAAGCATTTACAATACTTGTAACTATTGTAGTAACAGCTACAGTTGGATATGCTAACCTTTTCTCAATAATCGAGCCAGCGATGAATGGAGATATAGCTAAAACTATATGGAGTATTGCAGGACCAATATTCTTCTCGATAGTTGCTTTGGTACTGTTTGCTAGATATGAAAAGAATATGGAGAAAAACAATTAAAAAATACTGTATAGACTATAAAGTTCAGATAAATATTATCTGGACTTTATTTCATAAAAGAATTAAAGATAAAGTTTATTATTTTTAAAGTTTTAATATGTGTTTTATTTTAGTAAAAATTTTACAAACATTTATTTATATTTATAAAATTTATTTATCAAATTATAAACTTAGCTAGACAATACTTAGGTATTGAGTAATAATATTAATATCAAGTGAAACTTAGCTTAAGAGGGAGTTTTTATCTCTCATTGAAGTTTAGTTGAACTTATACCCTAAATGGGAGTAAAACTAGCTGGTGACACTATTATTTTTTACATGGTGGTCAGTGACAGTGTCAAAATGGATAGGTATAGATAAAAGTTAAATTAAACAAAGAGGTGGAATTGTTGAATAAAGTCATAGGAAGTAAAATTAAAGAACTTAGAACTAATAAGAAGATGACATTAAAGGAACTAAGCGAAAAAACATCTTTATCTACTGGGTTTTTATCTCAATTAGAAAGAGGTCTTACCAGTATAGCTACAGATTCTTTATTTAATATAGCAGAAGCTTTAGATGTTGAATTATCTTACTTTTTACTATCAACTAGTAAGAGGAGAGAAAGATTTATACAGAAGAGTTACGAAAGAGATATATATAAAATAGATAATGCTCTACATATAAATTATATATTATCAAATAATCCTGAAGATAAAACTTTATTACCTAGATTAATTGAAATATTACCTACCAATACAGATGAAAATTTAAATACTTATCATCATGAAGGAGAAGAGTTTATATATGTATTAGAAGGGATTATAACTTTATTCATAAATGATGAAAAGCAATATCTTTACCCAGGAGATTCAGCACATTTTAAATCTTCTATTAATCATAACTATGCAAATTATACTAATAAAGCGTGTAAGATTCTAGTTGTAAGTGTTCCTAATCCTGCAGCAACTAACCAAAAGTAAGATCATATAAATTATATGAAAATGTACATATGAATTCATATATGAATAAATAAAAGAAGGAGAGTGAATGAATTGTCTTTAAAAAAACAGATGAAATTCCTTCATCAGTGTGAAAACAACTTAGGTAAATTGAATTTTTATCTAGATATTACAGACAGTAAGATTACCTGTGAGCCATGTTTAATGATGAAGCATTATTATAGCTGGTGTCTTAAAAATATATTTAAAGTAGATGTAAATGAAGTAAACTTTATTGAGTTTTTTAAAAAAATTATAGAAAAGTTAGATTACAAAGTAATTGGGAATATGGAGTATGAGGATTTTAAAAATCTTATAGTATCTTATTATTCACTAGGAGAAATATATTTTGAAAGAAAAGAGTTTGAATTATCAAAGAGTTACTTTTCTAAGGTAATAGAGGTTATGGAGGGATTTATTAAAGGTGGAAATAAATTTCAAACTGAAGAAATTCAATGCAAAAGTGGAGTAGTATTTTTTGAACTATTAATGTGGGCAAGAAAAAATTTGGGGGATATGGTTGAAGTTGAAGAAGCTTTATCTTTATATGAAAGCATAATCGGAGAAGAAGAAATACTATACATACAAAAAAACTATTGTATATATATAGCAAGCAAAGAACTAAACCTTATAGATAAAGCTAATGAAGCAGCTAGAAATGTAATAAAATTATTATCTTCTTATAAAGGAATAAATATAGATGCTGTAGAGTATTTTACAGCAGTAAAAGCTTACTCTAATGCCATAGATATCTCAATAGAGGAATACTGTAAGGATAGTATTCCTCATTGGATAAATGCAATGAATATTATATGTACAGAAGCACAATCATTAGAGATAGAATGTGTAGATAAGGTTATAAAATTCTGTAATATATTAATGGAAGACCTTAAGATCGTAGAGTGGAGTACTGTAATTTTAAGTTTATACAAAGGTATTAGACAAGAGGAAGATCAACTTGTTAAAGTATTAAATTATCTAAGAAAATGTTTTAATACTATTGATTATAAACATGGAGATTTTATGAATTGTTCTCAATCTATAGGTGTGTTAAATGAAATTTATGAAGATATAAGAATAAGAAAATACCAAGAAGTATATTTAAGAGAGTACGAGTTTGAGNNAATGTTGCAGTTCAAAATGATAATTATGAAAAAGCAATTGAAGCTTCAACTAAATTATCTTCTATAATTAAATCATTTAATACAAATAAAGAGCTACTTAATTATATAGAAAAATGTAAGGAAATATCTATAGAAGGAACTAAACAGGAAAACTATAATTTAATAGAATATCCTTGGATATACTTATATAATAATGTAAAAGATATATGTACAAGCTATGGTATAGAATCTAAATTTAATACTAGTGATTTTATTCGAACTTGTAGTAAAAAGACTATAATAGGTATTAATGCAATTCAAGATAGAGATGTAGAAGAAACTTTAAATAGTATTATTGGAGAAAAGATTTTTCTACAAGATAAGGATATTGTGTTTATTAGCAATGAAGAACTAGAATTAAAATCATATATAAAAGATAATTATAGTTGTGAAGTTATCGCAAAGAATAACTTATTAAGGGATTCTAATAAATGTATTATAACTTATGATAAGTCTGTTCATGGTAAAATGGCAGATAAAAATATCATTGTAATAGATGGTCATAAAGAGTTAAGGGATATTGATGTAACTTATATTAAACATATATTAGAGGATAGTAATAATTCTATATTGGTTATTCTTATTAATACAAAAAGTAGCGATTATAAGGCTGAAGCATTAAGCTATAATAAGGCTTTATTAGAAAATATGCTAGATTATAAAAAAGACATTAGATTATTCGACTTAATAGATTTTTCAGATTCAAGAGTGTTATTAGAAGCACTTATAGGACAAACTTCAGAAAATATAATAAATATGAAATTTAATGACTTTAAGAATAATATAAATGAAACTCTAGAGGGAATTCGAGAAGACATAAAATTTAAAAATGGAGTTTATAAAGAAAGAAGATATACCCTTAAGGAATGTGTGTCAGAGTATATAAACTTAGAAGATGAAGTTAAATCAAATTACAGTGAATTTCTTACTAAAATAGAGGGCGATATGGAGTTTTTAGGAAAATATGCTGAAGAAAAGATATCAGTAATTATTCCTGATCTTATAGAAAAAAAGATAGATGCCATAGATGACTTAGAAGAAACTTCAACACTAAAGGATAAGGCTGAAAAAATATTTANNATATTTAGTGAAACTATTGTAAATTGGTGCAATAAAAATATATATGATTTAATGTTAGAGCAATTTGAGGTATATATAACTAAGTATTCAAAGCTTTATGGATATCATCAAGAGACTATAGAAAAAATAAATGACAATAGAGATACTGTAATATCTGCCTATGGTGATTTCACAAGTAAGGTTAAACCGATAGATATAAAACCACTAGAAGAATTGCTAAAGGGATTTTTAATATTACATGATGAATTTTTAAATAGTATTAATTATGAAGTTACTGTAATTCCAAATGAGAAATTCTTAAGTACAGTAGCTGATGGAATTAAGGTAATGTTTATGAAATCGGAAGAAAAGGCAGAAAGCACTAGAATAAAAATTAAAAATCAAGTTATAGAAAATAAGAATAATATAGCTGCTATATTAAGCAATAACATAATGGAAAACTTAAACAGACTTTCTGACAAGTTAAAGGAAGAAATAAAAGATATATTTGAAGGAACTCTAGAGGATATTGCATTAGATAAAAATGTAGTAGAGCAAGCAGACAGGGATATGACAAAGGCTCATGAAGAAATTACCAAGAAAAATGAGGAATTAGAAATTCTTATGAAATTTGTAGATGTAGAGGTACTAAAGTATACCAAACAACTTGACTATAATATAGTATATAACAAGAGTAAATGCTATAAATTAGTTTAGAATAAATGGCTATGGGATTACCCATAGCCATTTACTATTCTTTTATTTCATAATCATTATTTGTAAGGGTAAATACTTCTTTAAAGCCGTTAGTTAGATATAGCTCATGATCTTTAGTTATGAAAATTGCTTCAACACCATTTAATGAGTTAATAAGTTTTAAACCTTTATCTACGCCGAGGGCAAATAAAGTAGTTGATAGAGAATCACCATCTATAGACTTATCAGATAATATGGATACACCTAAGATGTTGTTGTCATATGGATATCCTGTTTCNNTGACTTAGAATATGGTGATAGTTTTTACCTTCGTGCTCAAAGTATCTTTCATATATTCCAGAAGTTACAATAGATTTATTACTGACATCTACAAATCCAATAGTATCACTGCCAGATTTATCAGGGTTTTGAACTCCTACCTTCCAAGGGGTACCATTTATCTTATCACCAAGTACATAAATATTACCTCCTAAATCGATGATTGCACTAGATACTCCAGCATCTTTTAAAATTTTTGCTACTTCATCAGCAGCATACCCCTTTGCAATTGCACCTAAGTCTATAATCATATTAGGGTCTTTTAAAAATATACTCTTCTTACTTTCATTTATTTCAATTTTATTATAGTCAACTAAATCCTTCTTTTCATTAATTTCTTCTTCAGAAGGAACTTTAGCGTCGTCTGTACCAATCCCCCATAACTTTACTAAAGGACCTATAGTAATATCAAGGGCACCATTAGAGAGTTTAGAATATTCAAGTCCTTTTTTTATAACATTAAAGGTATCGTTGCTAACCTCCACAGGCTCTATGCCAGCCATTTTATTTACTTCATCCAATTCAGTATTAGATTTATTTATACTTAATATATTTTCAAGTTCCCTTAAACGAGTAAAAGCTTCATCTATTATAGCAGTGTCACTTTTATCATAAATGGTTACAGTACATACTGTACCAATGACTAGCTCTGTTTTACTAATTGGGTTTTTAGGTAATTTTTGATTTGCGCATCCTGCACTAATAATAGTAATTAAAGATAATACTAAAAGGCA
>DKGY01000058.1:38038-57028 GCA_002453475.1 Clostridium sp. UBA6758
GACTTTAGGATATCCTAAAGTCTTATATTTTATATTATTTATGAAAATACTATTTTTTAGCTTTAACTACTGCAGTTTCAGTTTTACCATCATTTGCATATTGGACAGCTGCGTCAGCTAAAGTTTTGAAGTCATCTCCAGAAGTAGTTGCTCCAGTTATTGCATCAACTGTTGCAGGGTCTTGCTTTTCTACAAGAGCTTTTGCATATTGAGCTGAGAACTCAACAGGTCCAATTCCAGATGCTTTTGTCATACTTTCTTGATACTTAGCATCTTTGCTCTTTAGATCTCCAGCTTCATTTACGTAGTCAAATTTAGCATCAGTGATTTTTCCATCGGCTACTGTAATTTCAACTTGTCCTTTCCAACCATGGTCATCAAAAGTATCAAATTCAGATTTGTAACTTCCATCCTTCATTCCTTTTGAACCACAACCAACTAACATTCCAGCAGTTAAAACTACTGAAGATAATAAAGCTATAACCTTTTTATTCATTACTGAATCCCCCTAAAAATATTCTTGTTTTTTACAAAAATTATATACTGTTTTTATGATTTAATTATAAACTATAACAAAAAAATAGTAAATATATTTCACAATACTTTGTTAAAAAATTATTTACAATTTATGAGCTTAATTAACATATATAACATAAAATTCAATAAAAGAAAAATATTCATTATAAGTTAATGAATATTTTTCTGAAACTTTTTAATCACTAAGGAATTTAGGTCAACATATTGATATAATAAGAATAAAAGATTAAAATTATTTTATTTGAACTATTAAATGTATAGGAGCAGAATGGATATGAAATTAATGAAAAAAATGGATATGGTAATAATTGTAATATTACTAATAGTAACATTTATACCTTACATAATGCTAAAAAATTATCAGAGGAGTTATGAAGGAATAAATTATGCTGTTATTTCTATAGATGGTGAAGAGAAAAAGAGAATCGAAT
Source organism: Clostridium sp. UBA6758 (assembly GCA_002453475.1). Taxonomy (GTDB): domain Bacteria; phylum Bacillota; class Clostridia; order Clostridiales; family Clostridiaceae; genus Clostridium_J; species Clostridium_J subterminale. The sequence continues at coordinate 39,007 of DKGY01000058.1, forward strand.
TAAAAGAGGCGTTAGATGAAGAATTTACATTTAACTCATCCTATGGAATTAATAAAGTTGTGGTTCATAATATGAAGATAGGAATTGTAGATGCAGATTGTAAGGACAGAATATGCATAGATGAAGGATTTATAGGAGAGGTTGGAGAAAGAATAGTATGTCTGCCTAATAGATTAATTATTGAAATTGTAGGAGAACAAAAGAGTAGTGAAGGAGAAGATGTAATTTCTCGTTGAGGTGAAAATAATGAACAATAAAGAAGTTAGTAAAAATATTAGAAAAATGATATACATATCCCTATTAGTGGCCATGTCTTTAGTTCTACATATATTTGAAAATATGATTCCCGTGCCATTTATAACTCCGGGAACAAGGTTAGGACTTGCTAATATCATTACGGTAATAGCATTATACACTTTAAGTTATAAGGAAGCTTTTTTAGTGTTATTTTTAAGAATTTTACTTTCTGTAATGTTTGGAGGGAGTGTATCTCGATTAATATATAGTTTATCCGGTGGAATTTTAAGTTATATATTTATGGTGTTTACAAAATATCTAGGAAAAGAAAAAGTAAGTATTGTAGGGGTAAGTTGTGCAGGGGCAGTATTCCATAATGTAGGCCAATTACTTGCTGCTTCATTAATAGTGAAGACTATGAGTATTATGCTATATTTGCCTATTATGAGTGTGGCAGGTATAGGAACTGGTATATTTGTTGGAATTACAAGCAATTTTGCAGTAGAACATTTAAAAAAAATTTTTGGTGTAAATGGACAATGGTTTCAGGAGTAAATTGTATAAAAAGAGAAAAAACCACTAAAAATATATCTATGAAATGGTATAATTTTACTTGGTATATGGAGACTTAAAATAATGTATTTTATTTAGGAGGGAAAATATATGAGGGTTGATGAAGAAATACTCAATTTTGCATTTAATAGTTTAAATGAATACATTGTAGTGGTTAATGAAGATGGAATTATCACAATGATGACAGATGGATATAAGAAGTTTTTGGGATGTAAAGAACCAGAGGGTAAGCATGTAACTAAGGTTATACCTAATACAAAATTACATCTTATAGCTAAAAATGGATTTAAAGAAGTTGGAGATATACAAGAGGTTAATGAACATAAAATGATATCTATGAGAGTACCTATAGTAATAAATGGGAAAATTAGAGGTGCTATAGGTAGAGTTATGTTTAAGGATATAGATAATTTTAAAATTTTAAGTAGTAAAATATCTCATTTAGAAAAAGAAGTTCAGTTTTATAAAAATGAACTTACTGTTGAGAATAAAGCAACCTATACCTTTGATAAAATTATTGGAAATAGCTCTAGTTTCTTAGCAGCTATAAAATTTGCAGAGAAGATTGCAAGGGGCGATTCATCTGTATTAATTACAGGTGAGAGTGGTACAGGAAAAGAATTAGTTGCACAGTCTATACACAATAGTAGTAAAAGAGCAAGGAAGCCTTTTGTTAAAATAAACTGTGGAGCTATACCGACAGAGCTATTTGAATCAGAAATGTTTGGTTATGAAGAAGGGGCATTTACAGGAGCAAAGAAAACTGGAATGAAAGGTAAGTTTGAGCTTGCAGATGGAGGAACTATTCTTTTAGATGAAATAGGAGATATGCCTCTTTTTATGCAGGTAAAATTGCTAAGAGTTCTTCAAGATAGAGAAATTGTAAGAGTAGGTAGTAATGATGTAAAGAAGATAGATGTAAGGATTATAGCATCTACAAATAAAAACTTATTACAGCTAACTCAAGATGGTAAGTTTAGACAAGATTTATATTATAGATTAAATGTTATGCATGTCAAACTTCCAGCATTAAGAGAAAGAATTGAAGATGTAGGACCATTAGCAGAGGCCTTAAGAGTTAAGCTATGTAATAAATATGGAATATATAGTGAAGGAATAACAGAAGAAACTTTAGATTATCTTAAATGTTATAACTGGCCGGGTAACGTTAGGGAACTAGAAAATGTTATTGAAAGAGCAATAAATTTACTTAATACAGAGCTTAAAATTTTACCAGAGCATTTACCAGCGAAGATATTAGATTGTAATAAAAGAAAGATTGATTATGAAAATAAGCAACTTAAAGACATAGTAGATGAAGTAGAAAAGCAGGTAATTATGGAAACTTTAGAGAAACTTAATGGGAATAAGAATGAAACTGCTAAGGTTTTGGGTATTAGTAGGCAAGGTCTTTACAAGAAGATTAATAGATTTAATATGGAACTTTAAAATAGTGTAAACTAAAGCACACATGTAAACTAAGTTTACATGTGTGTAATATTTTGGATAATTAACCCTTTAATTAGATTTAATGTATTAATAAATGATGAAAAAAAACTGCTAATTATTGATTTTGCTTTAGGTGATTTATTTAACATTAAAGTTATAATATTAACAAAGATTTGTTTAAGGAAAAACTGTAAACTTGAGTTTACAGTTTTATTTTCATCAATTAACTAGAAACTAGATATTTAGGGCGTTGTAGAAGTTGGCATGGAAACTGCTATATAAATAAGCGTAATAAACATAGACTTAGTAACCCTATGTAGATATATAAACAAGTGTAGATATATAAACAAGGGATAAAATAGTATCTAACACAATAAATTATTTAAAGAAAAGGATGGAGTTAATATGAAAGAAGTTGTTATTGTAAGTGCTGCTAGAACAGCAGTAGGATCATTTGGAGGTTCATTATCAAAATTATCAGCAGCAGAAATTGGTGCTGTAGCTGCAAAAGAAGCAATAAAAAGAGCAGGAATAGATCCAGCTATTATAGATGAAGCTATTATAGGTAATGTTATAAGCGCTGGACTTGGACAAAATGTTGGAAGACAAGTAGCTTTAAAGGCTGGTTTAAAAGAAGAATCTACAGCAATTAGTATTAATAAAGTTTGTGGTTCAGGAATAAAAGCTGTAACACTTGCAGCTCAAGCAATAAAATCAGGAGATGCAGACGTAATCCTTTGTGGTGGAACAGAATCAATGAGTAATGCACCATATGTATTACCAACATCTAGATGGGGACAAAGAATGGGCGATTCAACAATGGTTGATACTATGATTAAAGATGGTCTTTGGGATGCATTCTATGATTATCACATGGGAGTTACTGCAGAAAATATAGCTGAAAAATGGAGTCTTACAAGAGAAATGCAAGATGAATTTGCTTTAAGTAGCCAATTAAAAGCTGAAAAAGCTGTAAAAGAAGGAAGATTTAAAGATGAAATAGTACCAGTTGAAATACCACAAAGAAAAGGAGATCCAATTGTATTTGATACAGATGAATTCCCTAAATTTGGTTCAACAATAGAGAAATTAGGAAAACTTAAGCCAGCTTTCAAAAAAGGTGGAACAGTTACTGCAGGTAACGCTTCAGGAATAAATGATGGAGCTGCTATGTTCATAGTTATGTCTAAAGAAAAAGCTGAACAATTAGGAGTTAGCTATCTTGCAACTATAAAATCTTATGCATCAGCAGGTCTTGATCCACAAATAATGGGATATGGACCATTCGAAGCTACAAGCAAAGCTTTATCTAAAGCAGGATTAACAGTTGAAGATTTAGACTTAATAGAAGCAAACGAAGCCTTTGCTGCACAATCATTAGCAGTAGCTAAAGATTTAAAATTTGACATGAACAAAGTAAATGTAAATGGTGGAGCAATAGCTATTGGACACCCAGTTGGAGCATCTGGAGCTAGAATATTAACTACTCTTATCTACGAAATGATTAAGAGAGATGATAAAAAAGGTCTTGCTACACTATGCATAGGTGGCGGACAAGGAATCGCAATAGTAGTAGAAAGATAAGTGACACTCCAAATCTATGATTTGGTTAGTGGAACTTACTCATTCGAACGCATGTAAGAAGGAGTATCCTTGCGAGCAAAGCGAGAAAAGAAAATCTTTGATTTAACATTTCGAACGCATGCAAGAAGGAGTGTACTTACGAGCAAAGCGAGAAAGAGAATTATTAATTAGCTATAACTTTTTTAGTATAAATAAAAAAATCAGTTCATTGTAACTTTACAATGAGCTGATTTTTTATTTTGACTAGAATATTTCATGAAATACTACACAAGCTAATTTAAATACCATGGGAGGAGAATTTTATATGGGAAAAAGAAAGCAAAAAAGAAAAGATAATAAAAATATTTTTTTAATTATTATTGCATTAATAATTGTTTTTATAGTGGTATATCTTTTATTTTATTATGGATATATGAAGCGTACCGTAAGTAGCTATGAAGATAAAATTTATCCTCAAGTTTTTGTAGAAGGAATTGAAATTGGAGGAAAAACTAAGGATGAAGCTATAAAGCTTTTAAATGAAAAAACTAAAGAACTTATTAATAATGATATTAAGATAAAGGTGAAAGATAAAGAATATAAAATTGATTATGATAGCTTAAGTATAAAAAGCAACTTACAGGAAACTATTATAGAAGCTTTAAATCATGGAAAGGATTTATCTATAAGGGAAGGTTATAAGTCGATAAAAAATCCTAAGAAAGTAGATTTTGATATTGAGTATAGCTATAATATAAAAGCTGTAGATTCTTTCTTGGATGAAATTGAGAAAACTTTTAGCAAGGAAGTTAGAAATGCAACTATAATCAAAGAAGATGGAAAACTAAAAGTTAGTGAAAGTTCTTCAAAAGAAGAAATAAATAGAAAAGATTTTATTTCTCAGGTTGAAGAAGTTGTAAAAAGTAATACTGAGAACAATAAAGGTGATGTTACTCTCGAATTACCTATTAGTATAGAAGAGCCAAATATAAATACTAAAGACTTGCAAAGGATCAATACAATAATATCTAGTTTTAGTACAAACTTTCTAGATGATGTAATAGCTACCAACATTAAAGTAGCAACTGCAGCAGCGAGTGGCATAGTTTTAATGCCAGATGAAGAATATAGCTTTAATAAACTAGTAGGGGAGAGTACGAAAGAAAAAGGGTATGTAGAGGTACCAGTTATAAAAGATAATAAGCTTCAATCTGAATTAGGTGGAGGTATATGTCAGGTATCTACAACTCTTCATAATGCAATAGTAAGGGCTGGAATACTGCCCACAGAGATAACTCATCATTCTATGCCAGTAGGATATGTTGATAAAGGCATGGATGCAACTATTTATTATAATTTAGTAGATTATAAGTTTGAAAACACTTTACCATATCCAATTTATATTGATGCTATAGTAGAAAATAATAAAATAATATTTAATATATATTCCTATAAAGAATTAGCGAATAAAAAGTATGAAATAATTAGTAAAGTATATGAAGAAATCCCTCAAAAGATAGAATATAAAAAGGATATAACCTTAGATGAAGGTGAGGAGAAAGTTGAGAATCTAGGTAGTAAGGGTTATAAGGTAAAGGTTTATAGAAAAACCTTAGAAAATAAAAAGGAAGTAAAAGAAGAGGTAATATGTGATGAGATATATAAGCCTATAAATAAGATTATTAGAAGAAATGGGTAGAGGTATAGGGAAGGAATTGCATGTATAGAATATTAATAATAAGATTTTACAATAGCAAGCAATTATGTAATGAAATCGTAATGAAAATATAATTAACATATGATATAATTTATATGTTAAATCGATTTTTAATTGTAAAATGAAAGGAATGTTACTATGGATATGAATCTAGAGAAGGGCGATAATGGATCAAAGCTTTCACCAGCCCCAGATGCTAAAAAATCTAATATGAAAGCTAAGATCATAGCAATTTCTTCCGTAATAACTATAGTTCTTTTAGTATTTATAGGGACAACAGCATACATCAATACAACTGTATCAAAATATGAGAATTTAATTATGCCAGGTGTGCAGATTGAAGGAATAGATGTAGGTGGTAAAGCTAAGGACCAAGTAGTACAAGAACTAAATAGTAAATATAACGACGAAATTGGTAACCGAAATATTAAAATTAAAGCTGGAGATAAGGAGTATGCTATTAACTACACTGACTTACATGTGGAGTTTAATATAGATGAAACTGTAAATGAAGCCTTTAAATATAATAGAGATCTTGGATATCTAGACAAGTTTAAAGCAATAAAGAGTTCTGATAAAAAAGACTTTCCAATAACATTTACCTATAATAACGAAATTATAAATACTGTTGCTAAGCAAATGGAAAGTGAAATTAATGTTGCTAAGAAGGATGCTACTATAGAAAAATCAGGCTCAGGATTTAATGTTACTGAAGAAGTAGTTGGAAAGACTTTAGATGTACAAGCATTGGTTAATGATATAAATGCTAAGGTATCGGAAACTAAATCAGGAAACATAGAAGTAACTGCAATGATAAAAGATGAGGCACCTACTAAAACTAAGGAAAAATTATCAACTATTGACACTAGAATTGGAACTAAAACTACTAGTTTTGGAAGTTCAGATTGGAGCAGAAGTACGAATATATCTTTAGGAGCTCAAACTGTAAATGGTATAGTATTAATGCCAGGAGAAAGTTTTAGTTTTAATACTACAGTTGGTGATACTACAGCAGATAAAGGGTATCAACCAGGAGGCGTTTATGTAGGGGATAAGGTTGAGATTGGATAAGGCGGTGGTATTTGCCAGGTATCCTCAACTCTTCATAATGCTGTATTAGACTCAGGAATACTTCCAGATGAGAGGTTAAATCATAACATGTCAGTGGGATATGTTCCATTAGGGCTTGATGCAACTATTGCTTATGGAGGAATAGATTATGTATTTACAAATCCGTACAAGTATCCAATATATATTGAAGGATATGCTGGTGGTGGAAATGTAACTTTTAATATATATTCTAACTCTGCAGCTAAGGGTGGAAAAACCTATAGCTTTAGCTCAGAAACCTTCGAGACAATTCCTGTAACAGTAAAATATGAGGATGATCCAAACTTACCAGTAGGAACAGAAAAGGTTACTCAAAATGGATCTCAGGGATATAAGGTTAAGGCATATAGAACTACTTATGAGAATGGTAATGTAGTTTCAACAGAACTTATGAATACTGATACTTATGTACCACTACCAAAAATAATAAAAAGGGGTACTAAAAAAGCAGCAGAAACACCTGTTACAAAACCGGCAGAAAAACCGGCAGAAAAACCGGCAGAAAAACCAGCAGATAAACCGGCAGAAAAACCTGCAGAAAAGCCAGCAGATAAACCTGCAGGTAACTAAAATTACGATAAAGAAATGAAAGAAAAATTAAAGATATTTATTCTTGAATAATCAATACCCTATAGATAGACAAGATATCCGTCTATATTGTAGGGTATTTTATCATAGTAAATATTTAGCTGAATTTAAAAAATTGGGTACAATATAATGTCATTTTAAATATATTGTGTTTTATAGCATAAGAAAAGATTTGATGACCTATATTAATAGGAAGTATTATATGTGTAAATAATATTAATTATATAGGTTTGAAAAGAAGGGAGAAAAACTAAATGAATTATTTTGAAGAATTTACAAAGCATCTTTTAGAAGATGAAAAACCATCCATATATTTCGATAATTTGGTGAAAAATAATGGTTATCCAGATATATATCCCTATAACTTGGTTTTAAAGTTAAAGAATGTGGATCAAAATCCTAAACATCATCCAGAAGGTAATGTTTGGATTCATACTATGATGGTTATAGATGAAGCTGCTAAAAGAAGAGATAGAAGTAAAGAACCAAGGGGATTTATGTGGGCTGCTTTTTTACATGACATAGGTAAATTAACTACTACAAAGTTAAGAAGAGGTTGGATCACTGCCTACGACCATGATAAAGTTGGAGGAAAAATGGCAGAAGAATTTTTAACCCATTTAAACCTTCATGAAGATAAGGAATTTTATAATTATGTAGTAAATCTAGTAAGGTTACATATGCAGATTCTTTTCGTTGTAAAAAATAATGAGTTTGCAGATCTTAATAGAGTTGTAAAAAGTGGATACATTGAGGATATAGGACTTCTTGGAATATGTGATAGGTTAGGGAGAGGGCCAAAGACAGAAGAGGAAGTAAGAAAAGAAGAGAGAAATATTGAAATTTTCTTAGAAAGGTGCCAAAATTATATTGATAAGAGAAAAAGAATGGCAGACACATATAATTTGCCTGAGAAATAAGATAGCTTAGGAAGGTAAGTAATTAATGAAGAAGAAGATATTGAATATACTTAGAAAGAGTAAGGATGAATATATTTCGGGAGAAAGGCTTAGTGAAGAATTAGGAATTACTAGGGCCGGAATTTGGAAGCATATTAAAAATTTAAAGGAATCGGGATATGTTATAGAATCAATTTCTAATAGAGGATATAGGTTAGTAAGTACTCCAGACATTATAGATGGTGAAGAAATTTTACCTTTTCTTATAACTAAGTATATGGGGAGAAGCTTCATTCATTATGATGAAGTAGACTCTACTAATGTTCAGTGTAGAAAAGAGTGTAGTAATAATCCTATAGAAGGAATGGTGATAGCCGCAGAAGAACAAACTAGTGGTAAAGGAAGACTTGGGAGAAGTTGGGTTTCACCTAAAGGAACAGGTATATGGATGTCCATAGTATTAAAACCTAATATATCGCCTATGATAGCCCCTAGAGCTACTCTAATTGGTGCAGCAGCAGTTTATACTGCTCTAAAGGATATGGGGATTTCTGTAGGAATAAAGTGGCCTAATGATATAGTGATTAACGGTAAAAAGATATGTGGTATATTAACTGAAATGAATGCAGAAATAGAAAGAGTAAATTATGTTATCATGGGAATTGGTATAAATGTTAATATGGAATCCTTTCCAGAAGAATTAAAGGAAAAAGCTACATCCCTTAAAAATGAATTAGGAAATGAAGTAGATAGAAAGAGACTTGTAGCTAATATANNAATAATTTAGAAGACTTTTATGAAGACTTTAAAAACACAGGAGATATAAGTAGAGCTATAGGGATTTGTAGAGAAGGCTCAATACTTATAAATAAAGAAGTAAGAGTAATAAATGGAAATGATGAAGTTATATGCACTGTAATAGATATTGATGATGATGGAGAGTTAATAGTAAAGCATAAAGATGGTACTGTTAACAGAGTAATATCAGGAGAAGTATCTGTAAGAGGAATCTATGGATATGTTTAAACTAATAGAATCATAGTGTGAAATATTTATTTTAATATAAAAATTAAAAGGATTGAAGTCTGTGTTTATCAGCTCAATCCTTATATTTTATGGAATAATAAATTTTATAGCTATTTAAAAAAGTTTACTGAAGCTGATATAGGACAATTTTTATTAAGCTCTAGAATGATATAAGAAAACCAAGGCTCTTTTCTTTTACTAGTAGAAGAGCCAGGATTTAAATACATAGTTTTTCCTTTAGTAAAAATACAAGGTTTATGGCTGTGACCATATATTATTATATCAAGCTTATCTTTTTTAAAAGTCTCAGCTACGTTATCTATGGTTTGCTTTTTAGTACCATCACCATGACAAATACCAATTTTATAGCCTTCTAAAGTAAGTATGTGTTTTTCAGGAACTAAACTTCTTAAATTTGATTTATCATTATTTCCATAAACACCTACAAATTCTGACTTTTCCTTAATCATGGAGATTACTTCAGGGGAGGTATAGTCTCCTGCATGAATTATTAAATCTACATCTTTTAATTTGTCATCTAGTATATGTTTTAGCTTTGAATAATGTTTATTCATATGGGTATCAGAAATAATTCCAATCTTCATTTTAAGTTTCACCTCCACATAAAAAATATATATACATTATTAGTATAAGCATAAAAATTTATTTGTGTAATTTAAATTTAAAAAGTTAAATTACACTTTCTTTAGAAAAGCTAAATAAATTGAAAATACTGATAAAATTAAAGTGTTATTTAAAAAGTTAATGCAATCAATAACTATTATTCATTAAATAGTAGAAAAAACTCTTAAATTCGAGTATACTATAATTAAGATAAATTTATTATAAACATTGCATTATTGTAATAAAGTATGGCTTAATTATATTTAATTTATGGATATAGTTAAGCAGGAATAACATAATAATATTTACTTAATTTCAAAATGTCATAGGAGTGATAAAATGAAAGATAGTATAATGAATATTATTAAGGACAAGACTTTAACTTATGAAATGAAAGTTTTAAATTTAGCTAGGGAGTCAGAAAATAGTTTAGATGTATTAAATAAATCTGACAAAACAAAAATGTATGAAAATGCAGGTGTTATATGTGACCTTAATGAAGGTAGTGCACCATATAGACCTAGATACATTGTACCTGACTATGAAAAGTTTATGAAAAATGGAAGCCAGTTTTTAAACCTAACTCCTGCAGAGGATATATGGGATGTAGTAAATAATTTACTTATTCTATATAAGCACGTACCATCAGTTACATCTTTTCCAGTATATGTAGGGAATATTGATACTCTTTTAGAGCCATATATAGAAGATGAGAAGGAAGCATATAAAGCAATTAAATTTTTCTTAAAGCATATAGATAGAACTATAACTGATTCATTCTGTCATGCTAATATTGGACCAAAGGATACTAAAGCAGGAAGAATAATTCTAGAAGTAGAGAGAGAGCTTCAAAATGCTACTCCTAATATAACTTTGAAATACTCAAAGGAAACTAGTGATGAATTTGCAGTTGAAGCAATAAAAACAGCTCTTACCTGTGCTAAGCCAAGCTTTGCTAACCATGAAATGTTTAGCTCAGAATTAGGAGAAAAATATGGGATAGTTAGTTGCTACAACGGACTTAATCTTGGTGGTGGAAGTTATACACTAGTAAGAATGTTACTTTCAAAACTAGCTAAAATGGCATATAATGAAGAGCACTTTTTAAACACTGTATTACCAGATGCTGTTGAAGCAATGCTTGATTATATGGATAAGAGGGTTAAATTTATAGTTGAAGAAAGTAATTTCTTTGAATCAAGCTTCCTTGTAAGAGAAGGTTTATTATCAAGAGATAGATTTACTGCAATGTTTGGATTAGTTGGTCTTGCAGAATGTGTAAATACACTTTTAGGAGCAACAGATCAAAAAGATAGATTCGGATATGGAGAAAGAGCTAATAAGCTAGGTGAAACTATTATAAATAAAATGTATAACATGGTCAATTCCCATGAAAATAAATATTGTGAAGTTACAGATAATCATTATCTACTTCATTCTCAAGTTGGGATTGATTCTGATACTGAAACAAGTCCAGGTTGTAGAATTCCAATAGGAGAAGAGCCATCATTACCAGATCACTTAATTCAAAGTGCGGTATTCCACAAATACTTCCCATCTGGAATAGGTGATATATTTAAATTTGATGAAATGGCTAAGAAGAATCCAAAGTCAATTTTAGATATAATTAAAGGTGCCTTTGCATTAAACATGAGATATTTCTCCTTGTACTGTGATGATTGCGATGTTATAAGAATTACAGGATATCTTGTTAAGCGTTCTGATATAGAAGCTTTAGATAGAGGAGAGCAGGTACTTCAAGACACAGTAGCCCTTGGATATGGAGCTGTTAAAAACTCCAAGATTCTTGAGAGAAAATTAAGAAGTTCTGATAAGTAGGAATTTTATAATAGAGGCCGCTTCGATACAATTTTAGCAAAAGCTTATAGTATTGGAGCGGCTACTATATTATCAGGGAATGAAAATATATCAGTACTGGAGGAAGAAGTATGAATAGTAAACAAGAAACTATAGGTTATGTTAATAAAATAATACCTTTTAGTAATGTAGATGGGGAAGGCAATAGAATGGCTATATTTCTTCAAGGATGTAATTATAATTGCCTTTATTGTCATAACCCAGAAACTATAAATAGATGTGTTAATTGTGGTGAATGTGTGCCAGCTTGTGAATATGGAGCCCTATCTATGGTAGATGGTAAGGTTGAGTATGATATTGATAAATGCGTTAACTGTGACGCTTGTGTTGCTACTTGTAAGAAAAATAGTAGCCCTAAGATAACCAAAATAACTGCCTCAGAACTACTAAAGAAAATTGAGAAGGTAAAGTACTTTATTTCAGGAATAACAGTTTCAGGTGGAGAGTGTACCCTTCAAAGAGACTTTTTAAAGGAACTCTTTACCCAGGTTAAAAGTCTTGGATTAACAACTTTTATAGACACTAATGGCTCTACTCCTATATATAAAGATAAAGAACTTTTAGAAGTTACAGATAAGACTATGATAGATTTAAAAGCTTTTGATTCAGAAGAAAATAAGATGCTAACAGGGATGACTAATGAAACTGTAATAAAGAATATAAGAGAGTTAGGAAAACTTGATAAAATATATGAAATTAGAACAGTAGTAGTACCAGGAGTTCTTAATAATAAGTATACTGTTGACATGGGAAGTAAGCTATTAGCTGAAATTAACCCTAATATTCAATATAAGCTAATTAAATATAGGCCTATGGGAGTTAGAAAAGAATTGCTTCAAACCACAGTACCTACTGATGATTATATGAAAGAGTTAGAGGTGATAGCTAAAGCCAATGGATGCGTAAATACTATCATAGTTTAGTGATAAGATTTATAGAGGGGAAAACTTCATTGAGTCTACGTGTAAAAGGTTTAATAGAATAATTAACCTTTTACGAAAAAGGGTAAAGCTACAATTCAAATTAATTGAATTGTAGCTTTAAAAATGTTTATAAATTTATTTTAGGGAGATATTATAGTTCTGAAAGAATTTCAGCGATGTTAACAGCATGATCGCCAATCCTTTCAAGGTTACTAATAATATCTAAGAACATAGCACCTACTGTAGCACTGCATATGCCAGTGTTTAATCTTCTAATATGAGAAGATTTTAAGCTCTTTTCTAAGGAATCTATTTCACCTTCTATAGATCTAACAGACATAGCTTTTTCCATAGTATAGTGAGAAAAGCAATCTAGACTATACTCCAATGAGCTTATACATAATTTGGACATTAGATTAAGTTCGTCCATAGCAGCACTTGATAAATCAATATTTTTTGAAGCTTTTTCCATGGCCCAATCCGCAATATTTTCAGCATGATCACCTATACGTTCTATGTCATTTACTACATGAAAGTAAGAAGCTAAAATTGCTCTTTGTTCATCGCCTATATCAGAATTGGATAGTTTAACTAAATATCGGGTTATATCAGTTTCAAGAATATTTATTAGGGATTCATTTTTATATACTGTATTTATAACATCTAGATTGCCTTCATTAAATCCCCTTAAGGCTATTTCTAGGTTTTCTTTTGCTAAATTTCCCATTCTAACAATCTCATTTGTACATTGTCCAAAAGCTATTGTAGGAGTTTCTAATAATCTATCATCTATATATTTAACTCCAGCAACTTCCTCTTCATCATCGCCAGGTAATATAAAGTTAACTAAACCTACTAAGTATTTAGTGAAAGGTAATAGCAGTATAGTATTTATTATATTAAATACTGTATGAGCATTAGCAATTTGCTTAGCTACCACTTCACCACTAACTCCTGGAGTAAGGGTGGTAACAGTAGTTAATAGTAAGTTTGAAATTGGAGGAATTATAAATATAATACTACCAATTATATTGAAGAATAAGTGAATCAAAGCTGCTTTCTTAGCTGTTCTTGAGGTTCCAACACAGGATAGTAAGGCTGTTACGCAAGTACCTATGTTTGTACCATAAAGAATAGGGATAGCAACATCAATTGGAAGACTTCCAACAGAAGCTAGAGCAACAAGGATTCCGGTAACAGCAGAAGAACTTTGAATTATTGCTGTTATACATAGTCCTAATAAAAGGCCTAAAATTGTTTTACCTTTTAAGCTTAATATAAGTTGTGTAAATATCTGAGAATCTCTTAATGGTGTCATGGCATCAGACATTAAAGTAAGACCTAGAAAAAGTACACCAAAGCCAAGGGCTATACTACCACCTTCATTAAGTTTTTTATTTTTACTAAATAGTACTAAAATAGCACCACCGGCAATAAATACTGGTGTAATTGCACTAAAGTCAAAGGTTATGAGCTGAGCAGTAACTGTTGTTCCAATGTTTGCTCCCATAATTACATAGGCGGCTTGGAATAAGTTCATAAGACCTGCATTTACAAATCCAACTATCATAACGGTAACAGCACTACTACTTTGAATTATTCCTGTAACTACAGTTCCAGTTAATACTCCTTTAAGTGGATTTGACGTAATCTTATCAAAAATACCCTTTAGTTTTTCTCCAGCTAGATTTTCAAGACCATCCCCCATGATTTTCATACCATAAAGAAATAATCCGATTCCGCCAAAAAGATTAATAAGTAAAGTTAACGTTTTCAACATAATTAACCCCCACTGGTTTCTAAATTTTATAAATTGTATGAATAATCCCTATAATTAAAATACAACATAAAAATCATAATGTTAATAGAATTTTAAGCTATTTAACATGGCATAAAGAAAAATTAACTTGAATTTAACAAATGTGGGGAAATACACTACAATAGAAAAAGCTATAACCCTAAGATTAAAAATCTTAAAATTATAGCTTTTATAAGAATATTTTTTTGGGCTAAGCTTGTGAAAGTATTTCAGCGATGTTAACAGCATGGTCGCCTACTCTTTCAAGGTTACTAATAAGATCTAAGAATATGGTACCAACAATAGCATCACATGAACCACTATTTAATCTTTTAATGTGAGATACCTTTAAATCTTTTTCTAATAAGTCTATCTTATCTTCTAAGCCTCGTACATCTAAAGCCTTTTTATCACTATAATCAGAGAAACATTCTATGCTGTGGTCTAATGCTTCTATACAAGTGTTCACCATTACTTTAAGTTCTTCAATGGCATCTTTAGAAAATTTAACATTCTTAGAAAGTTTATCTTTAGCTAAGTCAGCAATATTTTCTGCATGGTCTCCGATACGTTCTATATCATTAACTACATGAAAATATGCAGCGATAGTAGTTCTTTGCTCATCTCCAATATCAGAATTAGATAGTTTAACTAGATATCTAGTTATATCTGTTTCTAATAGGTTTATTAAAGCTTCATTCCTATATACTCTGTCTATTGAATCTTGATTATTGTCAGTAAAGCCTTTTAAAGCAGATTCTAAATTTTCCTTGGCTAAGGTACCCATTCTAATGATTTCATTAGTTGCTTGGCCAAAGGCTATAGTCGGTGTTTCTAGTAATCTATCATCTATATATTTAACTCCAGTAATTTCTTTTTCATCTTCTCCAGGAAGTATGAAATTAACTAAAGCTACTAAGTATTTTGTAAATGGTAATATTAATATAGTATTAACTACATTAAATATTGTATGTGCATTAGCAATTTGTCGTGATACCACTTCACCAGTTGCTCCAGGAGTAATAGTAGTTACTACATTTAATAGTAGATTAGAGATTGGTGGGATTAGGAATATCATACTACCTATTACATTGAAGGACAGGTGAATTAGTGCCGCCTTTTTAGCAGTTTTAGTAGTTCCTAAACAAGATATTAGAGCAGTAACACAAGTACCTATATTAGTACCATATAACATTGGTATAGCTACATCAATTAGAAGACTTCCAACAGAAGCAAAAGCAACTAAAATTCCAGTAACGGCAGAGGAACTTTGAATTATAGCAGTCATACCTATTCCTAAGAAAAGACTTAAGAATGTATGTCCTTTTAGGCTTAGAATAAGTTTTGTGAATACTGGTGACTCTCTAAGTGGAGCCATAGCATCAGACATTAAAATAAGACCTAAAAATAAAATACCAAATCCTAAAATAATATGACCTAATTCTTTAGGATTTTTCTTTTTAGTAAATAATACTAAAAAGGCACCGATTGCAATAAAAACAGGAATTATAGCATCAAAGTCAAAG
This sequence comes from Clostridium sp. UBA6758, assembly GCA_002453475.1. Classification (GTDB taxonomy): domain Bacteria; phylum Bacillota; class Clostridia; order Clostridiales; family Clostridiaceae; genus Clostridium_J; species Clostridium_J subterminale. The sequence continues at coordinate 54,918 of DKGY01000058.1, forward strand.
GTAATTAATTGAGCTGTTATAGTAGTTCCAATATTAGCACCCATAATTACATAAGCTGCTTGAGATAAGTTCATAATACCTGCATTAACAAATCCAACTACCATAACGGTTACAGCACTACTACTTTGAATTATAGCAGTAACTATAGCACCTGTTGCTACACCTTTAAGTGGATTAGAGGTAATTTTATCAAAAATCCCCTTTAATTTTTCACCGGCTAGGTTTTCAAGACCGTCCCCCATGATTTTCATACCAAATAGGAAAATTCCAAGACCTCCTAAAAGGTTAATGATTAAAAATAATGATTCCATATGGTAAACCTCCAGTAAATAATATGTACTTGAATAATATTGATTTAAAACACACAATATTAAAGATACAATGAAATTAACTTAATAGTAATACAAAACTCTTTATTTTAACAATATTTAAATTAAAGTTAACTTAAACTTAACAAAGTATATATTCCAAAAAGATTCAATAAACTTATTTTGTGTATTTTAGTAAAAAATAATGTGTATAATATAGAAGGAATGTTAAGAGAAGTCTAGAATTATATAATATAAGAAAGGAAGTGGGCTTATGGAATTTAAAGATATAATAAAAAAAGTTAAAAAGACTGAATATTTAGGATATTTTGATGTGATCGAACATAGGGAATGCATTAAAAACCTAGTTATTTTTGAAAGTGAAGCTGATAAACTTGAAAAAGATATTCCTGAACCATGGTTTGTAAGAAAAAAGGAGTTTAATCGTGCAAAGGATGATTCACCAACCTTAGTTAAAATAAATATATTTAATAGAGTGGCAGACGCCATAAATGACATGGTTATGTATGATAATATAAATGAAAGTGATGTAGAGTTACTAAAGGAATATCCAGACATTACAAAAAGAATTATAGAAAGAAAATATGAAGATTTAGATAAAAGTATTAGTAAAATTAAAGAAGATAAAAAGGGTAAGTTAATTCCAATAATGAACAAAGCAAAAGCTTGCCTCGAAGAAATTGGAAGAAGACTTAATTAATTATATAAAAATTCTAAAAGATATTTTAGAAGAGAGAAAGCTGAGAATTTAATTCTTGGCTTTTTGTATTTCTATATACATATAAAACTAGGATAATATTTAACTATAAAAATATATAACTATNNTAACTATTTAACTAGTTGTTGTATCCATGCGGGTTTCAGAGATTTTGATGCTAGGATAGTATGATTAAAACTATATAAAAATATAAACATAGTATAACTTGAAATTATTTAACTTAGAAGATATAATAAGTATGAACAAAATTAGTGAGACAGTTCGTAAGCCTCCTGTCTTTAAATAAAACTACGGCATTGAAATCTTTTAAGTAGCTCATCAAGAAAAGGATAGAGCTTTGTTTATGTGCAAAGATTACAAGGCTGTCATTTGGGTGATGGCCTTTATTTTTTCTATGAGATATACAAATATATATATTATAGGAGTATATAATTTAATCACCAATAAGTATATGGTGAGATTCTTTGAGACAAAGAGAAAGAAAATGCTGAGTGAAAGATAGGTGCGGAGCTAGTGAGGTGACATAGCTAGACTCATTATTTTATTAGTAGGNNCAATATATGAATCTAGTAAGGCTAAGAGCTACACTATTAAAAAATGAGGAGGGTATTATATTTATGAATACTAGCAACAATACTAAAAAATTATTAAAGATGGCTCTAATCATAGCTACCTATGTAGCAGTTACTGCTGTTATAGCACCCTTTGCCTTTGGAAATATTCAATTTAGAGTATCAGAGGTAATGGTACTTTTGGCATTTATAGACCCACTATATATTCCAGCATTAACTATAGGATGTGCCATTTCAAATTTTCTACTTAGCCCTATGGCAATAGTAGATATGATATTTGGAAGCTTAGCTAGTTTAATAGCTTTAGTTTTAATTTGGCAAACTAAGAAGCTTTTAACTAAAAAAGAAGGCTATAATAAAACACTTGTACTATTTATAGCATCTTTATGGGCAACTATATCAAATGCTTTAATTATAGGAGCAGAACTTTATTACATGTTAAATTTACCGTTTTGGCTTTCTGCATTACAAGTTGCCATAGGAGAATTTGTG
>DKGY01000070.1:0-34872 GCA_002453475.1 Clostridium sp. UBA6758
AGGCAAAACTGCTATGGATATACAACATGTAGGAAGTACATCAATAGAAGGACTTGATTCAAAACCAATTATAGATATTGCTGTAGGAGTTAAATCATTGGATGATGTAGATAAGCATAGAAACTTATTAGAAGCAAATGGATATCAATTTAGAGATAATGCAGGGATTGAAGGTCGTGTAATGTTTGCTAAAGGAAGGGAAGATTTAAGAACTCATTATTTGCATATAGAAATAATTNNTGGAAAAATCATATCTATTTTCGTGATTATCTTAGGCTAAATAAGAAAGCAGTTGAGGAATATTCGAAGATAAAGAAGAAATTAGCTGCAAAGTATACTAATGATAGAGGCTCATATACAAATGCAAAGAATGAATTTATTAATTCTATATTAAAAAAGGTAAAAGAAGAAGTGGATTTACAGGCTCTTTAGTAAGGAATGCATAATGGAATTCATGTTTGTAGCATAAAATAAAATTGCTTATATTAAATTGTGAAGCATTATGAATTTTAAAAAGTTTAATTGAGGGGGAGTATTATGAATATTTTATTAGATGGATTAGATTTTAACGAATCATGGGCATATAAAACATTAAAGAATATAATTAGACCTGAGTACAAAATTTGTGTGATTCCTTTTGCTTTTCATGAGGATTGGATAAAAGATGAGGTGGAGTGGGAAAAATCCTATAATAAAATAAGTGGTGAGCATTACAAAAATATAGCTACTCCATTTTACACTTATGGAATAGAGGATAATAATATAACATTGATTAATTACTTTACAGACAATTCAGAGAGTGCTAAAGCAAAAATTAATTCAGCCGATATAGTTTTTTTTACAGGTGGATTCCCAGATAAAATAATGATCAGGCTATCGGAGTTAGGATTGATTAATACCGTAGAACATCATAGTGGAATAATAATGGGATGGAGTGCTGGTGCCATGATGCAATGCTCACAGTATTATATTTCTCCAGATAAAGATTATCCAGAGTTTATTTATGAAAAAGGACTAAGATGTATAGACAATTTTGCAGTTGAAGTACACTATAAAAATACTGATTCACAAAATAAAAGTATTGAAAAATATATAAGAGAAAATGGAAAGATGGTATATACTACACAACAGAAAAGTGCAATAATTGTTGACGGTGATAACCTATCATTATTAGGAAATGCAAAAGTTTATCAAATATAACTTTAATATTAAATTTTCAATAAGAAGGAACTGTAGTATAGAGGAAAGATTGCCAGATTACCTTGATGATTATGCAATAAAAGCAAAGAGGTCTGCACCTATATATGAAATATAGAGAGGTATTAGAATGTTATATGAAATTAGATTAGCAGAGGAAGATGATATAAGGATAATAGTTGAGTTATTAAATAAAGTAACATTAAACTTACATCAAAAAAGTATTAATCAATGGACATATCCTTGGGATATTGAAGAAATAAATATAGACGTAAAAAATAAAAACATCTATGTGATAACAGTAGACAAGCTAATAGTTGGAACATTTTCTATAAAAGACATGAATGTTAATGCTGTACTTCACATCAACAAACCCAATAATTTATATCTTTATAGAATAGCAATATTACCAGGGTATCAAGGAAAAAATATAGGACTTAAAATTGTTAATTATGCTTTTAAGATTTCAAGAAATTTAAGAAAAACACTATATTTAGATTGTTGGGCTGGAAATATAAAATTAAAAAACTATTATTCTAAAGCAGGCTTTGAATATTGCGGAGATTTTCAAGAAAAAGATTATATGATTAGTGTTTTTAAATACGCATTTCCATTAAATAATTTACAATAAGTGGATCGATCAATTCTATTTTAGTATTCTGGAGCGAGAATATCATAATAATTATAAGTAAGGTTAATATATCACGACGGTATTTTTTATTTGATAACTCAAATTATAATAAATGTTATTCATACACTGACTAGAGCATCTCTTTATAGAGGTGCTTTTTGTATTTTAAAACATTTTATTGTAATTGTTCTATAATAAGTATTATAATTATGATTGTATATGAATAATTGTAGAATATTGTTCACTAATTGTGCTTCAAAATTAGATTGAATTTTATAAATATGGAGGTTTATAGATGTACAACAATAGAAAATTAGTTCTATATATTGCAACAAGTTTAGATGGTTACATAGCGACAGAAGATGATTCCTTGGAATGGTTGTTTAAAACTGAAGGCGAAGGAGATAATGGATATTCTGAATTCTACAATACAGTTGATACTATTCTAATTGGTAGAAGAACTTATGACTGGATTATTGAAAAAGAAAAAGGTAAATTTCCTTATAAGAATAAAAAGTGTTATGTATTTTCTAAATCAGAAAAAGGTAAGAATGAAAATATAGAATTTATTAATCAAGATGTAGTGGAATTTACAAATAAAATCAAAAGACTGGATGGAGGAAACATATGGCTTGTTGGCGGTGGTGTTCTTCTAAATTCTTTTATTAAAGAAAGGTTAGTTGACGAATTTATTATTACTATATCACCTACACTAATAGGTCATGGAATACCTTTATTTAAAAAAAATGATTTTGAGTCAGAACTAAAGTTAAAGGGGATAAGGAGATTCAATCAATTTGTTGAACTCCATTACGAGATGAAATAAAACAATTGATATTTAGTTCACAATTTTCTTATATTGCTTATAAGTCATGTGAGATATTAAAATGAAAAAAATATACTTGCCTAGTTTTAAATATAAGTAGGTAAAAATGGATATAGAGAACTATTTAAATATAAAAATATGAACCTATTTAACTATGGATATATTTAACTATTAAACTAGTTGTTGTATTCATGCGGGTTTCAGGGTTTACTTATTTTTGAAAGCGACATAAAATTGGTTTATCAATAAGTTAGTAGGTTGAATTTTCAAATGAATAATTGTAGAATATGACGAAATAAATCAGAGGAGGATTATAATGAAAGTTTCTGTAAACGAACTATTAAACATTGAAGAATTAGATGCAAGAGCCATATTTGAAGGGGTTAAGTATCCTTGGGAAGCTCTTACAGAAATTAAGGATTTCATTTTTGAATATGCAAAAAATCTGCCTAATGATTTTGAAAGAATAAAGGAATTTGTATGGGTTGGCAAAGGCACTACTATAGAAAAAAGTGTTCTTATAAACGGTCCAGCGATTATCGGTTACAATTGCGAAATCAGGCATTCTGCTTACATTAGAGATAATGTTATCATTGGTAATGATGTTGTAATTGGAAACTCAACTGAAATTAAAAATTCAATCCTCTTTAATAAAGTGCAGGTTCCCCATTACAATTATGTTGGTGATTCAATATTAGGGTATAAAGCCCATTTGGGGGCAGGTGCAATAACCTCCAATTTAAAGTCTGATGGAACATTAGTAAAAGTAAAATATGGTACAGATATTGTTGAAACTGGTTTAAGGAAATTTGGTGCAATTGTAGGCGATTCAGCTGAAGTAGGATGTAACTCAGTTTTAAACCCAGGGACAATAATAGGAAAAGATAGTATTGTTTATCCATTAAGTTCTGTAAGAGGTTATATTCCAGAGAAGAGTATTTTGAAAAGTAATGGTGAAATTGTAGAGAGAAAATAAAGTCAAGAAACCAGGATATCGTATTAATTCAGAAGTGAATTTTACTGTGTTTTAATTCGTATTTTGTAGATATTGCGAAGTAGTGATACCTATTTAACAAACAGATAAACAGGAATTTGAATTGTAAGTTATTTATATTACTGGAGGTAAATGAATGGATATTGAGATACGCAAGTTAATACCAGAGCTTGCAGAAGATTACGTGCATTTTTTTGACACTACGCCACACGATAACAATGTGGACGAGCATAAATGTTATTGTGTGTGTTGGTGTAACGATGATTATGAGGGCAAAGATCTTTCAACAGTAGCGAAAAGAAGAGAATGTGCCTTACAATATGTTAAAGGCAATAACATTCAAGGTTATCTTGTTTATAGTGGTGATACGGTCGTTGGATGGTGCAACGCAAATACGAAATCAGATTGTTTGAAATGCGCTAGTTGGCGAAGATTTATGGATTATGTACCTTTAGAGGAATCTAACACGGGCATAAAGGTGAAATCCATATTTTGTTTCGTGATTGCGCCGGAGATGAAAAGAAAAGGCATTGCCACACTGCTATTGGAGCGTGTGTGTAAGGATGCAGTCCAGGATGGATTTGACTTTGTGGAGGCATACCCATACAAAGAATCTAGTTATCAATCATCAGATTTTGGCGGCCATTTTGAGATGTATAAAAAAAGTGGATTTAATGTGTATTTTGAGACTGAACAAGGGCTTGTCATGAGGAAGCGGTTAAAGTAGCACTTTTCAAAATAAGCAATATATTAATCTAACAAATTCCAATTTATCGGTTAGCTTGTTCGCATTTTTTTCATTTAACGACTAAGCATAAATAGAATAATTTATGTGAATACCGTATTACTCAACGAGGATATGCGATATTTTTTATGTCGCAATTCAAGGAAAGTGCGAACTGAAGATTATAAATATAAGGTGGTGCAAAACATGAAAGTAAGAAAAATGGTTAAAGAGGATATTGACCTCCTCATAAATATTCGTATGGATTACCTGTTTGCAGAAAAAGGTGTGTCTTCTTCGGAAGAAGTGCAAGATATTAGAACGAAGTTAGAAGAATATTTTACTCAACACCTTAACAAGGGATTTATTGCTATCATTGCCGAGAATGAAAATGAAGTATTAGCAACTGCATTTATGTCAATCGTGGAAAGACCTCCGATGATAGCGTTTTCATCATATCTTGTCGGTACGGTATACAATGTTTTTACATACCCTCAACATAGAGGAAAAGGAATTGCGACGAAAGTTATGACTGAACTTTTATCAGAAGCAAAGCTATTAGGCGTTGCCGCAGTTGATTTAATGGCGACTGAAAAAGGAAAACCATTATATGAAAGTCTTGGATTTCGGGTATCAAATTATACATCAATGAATAAGTTCCTCTAACTCCCGCAAAATAAGCATAATCAGAAGTTATATTAATTCACAATATTCATATATCACGAATTATTAACAAAGTTATACACAGAAAATAGTTTAAAAATAAAAGAAGTGAATTTTATTTAGAGTTAATAGCTCTTGCTATAAAGGTATGAAGGTAGTTGTATATGATAAAGTTGAAGATAGTAAAGGCGTTTAAAAATACGTGATATATAAGTTTCAATAAATAAAATTCATTAATATCCCCTAATGTGATCTAAGATTACAAGTAAATTTAATGCAGAAATTTTATTAAAACATATATAATAAAAAGTCTAATTATAGCTAGAGAGAAAATAGGAGGGATAACTATGATTTTTAAAATAATAGGTAGTGGAGGATGTGTTGCTCTACCAAAGCCACTTTGTTGTTGTAGAGTATGTATGGAGGCGAGAAAGAAGGGAAATCCCTATTCAAGATTTGGATGTAGCTTATATTTAGAAGAAGCTAAGCTACTTATAGATACCCCAGAGGATATTGCTCAAAGCTTAAATTATGGAGAAATTAAGGAAATAGATAGAGTTTTATATAGTCATATGGATCCAGATCATACCCTTGGGATGAGAGTGTTTGAACAGCTTCGACTAAATTGGCTAAATATTTCCCAAGGAATAGAATGTGATAGTCCTATAGAAGTTATAGCTATGAAGCACGTAATGGAGGATTTAAATTCCATATGCTCAAAGCATGGCTCATATTTTGACTACTATGAAAAAATAAGAAATTTAATAAAAAGACGTGTGATTAATGATTCAATACAAATAGGCGAAATAAAAATAACTCTAATTAAAGCTGAATCTGCTACAGTGTTTGTTTTTGAAGAAGGAGAAAAGAAACTTATATATGCTCCTTGTGATGTTAAGCCTTTCCAAAAGAATGAAATTTTTAAAGAGGCTGATGTGATGATTATAGGTAATACGGTGATTGGTGATGTCTTAAAGGGCGACTTTAAGCTAGAAGAGAACAATCCTTTAAGAAAAGAATTATTTGTAATGGATGAGATAGTGGAGTTAAAGAATAAATATAATATAAAAAAGGTTATAATGACACATCTTGAGGAAGATTGGGGAAAATCCTATGATGATTATTTAGAGTTACAAAATCATTATGAAGATATTAGCTTTGCTTACGATGGAATGGTAATAAAATTATAAAACTTATTCAATAAGAGTACAAATCATTTATATAGAAAAAGGAGGTGTATTTAGTATGAGTTAAGTCTCATACTAAGAAAATTATGAAGGTGGTTATATATGATAAGGTTAAGGATTTTTTAAACATTAATGAAGAGACACTTCTAGATAATGAAGCGGTAAATCAATTAATACTATTTAATGGATATGTAAATAGAGAAAAAGATACTGATAGTGATGTTTTATTTGGGCATGTAGAAGATGAGTCAGGAGTATCCCTTGTTTTCTGTAATGTGAGTCCATATAATTTGCAAATAAACAATTTAAAAGAAAAAGATGATAATGATATTAAAGCATTAGTTGATTATTTGATAGAAAATAAAATTAATATAGTAGGTATTAATGCTAATAAAAAAGTTTGTGATAAATTTATTGAATATTATGAAGAAAAAACAAAATGTAAGTTTAAGGAACGCTTAGCCATGGATATTATGGAGTTGAGAAAATTAAATTCTGTTACATTGCCTAAAGGGTACTTTAGAGAAGCTACAGAGCAGGATTTAGATTTAGTGATAGATTGGCATATTAAATTTGGAAAAGAAGCTTTAAATGAGGACATGGTTGTAGAAAACTTTATAGAAAAGCTAGTTACTAGAATTAGAAATGGAGCTATATATATTTTCGAAGATGAAAATAATGTGCCAGTTTCTATGGCAGCATTTACAAAACAATTAAAGAAAGGAATTTCTGTTAGTTTAGTTTACTCAGATGCTAGAAAGAGGGGCATGGGCTATGGAGTTGCTGTAGTTTATAGCTTAAGTAAATTATATTTAGAAAGAGGAAATGAGTTCTGTAGCCTCTTTGTAGATAAACGTAATCCTATATCTAACGGGGTTTACGCTAAGATAGGATATAAAATTATTGAAGATAATTTTGATTATAGAATTGTTCAGTAGGGATTAAAGAGAGAGAGTAATTTTTAGAAAGCTAGGTGACTTAGGATGATAAACATTATAGATACTTTTAAGGATTATATGGGATTGATGGAAGAAAACTTAAATAAAGAGCCTAAGGAAAAGATGGAGTTATGGGAGAAGTTTTACAATAGTAATTTTCCAGAGATGGGGAGAAAATGTAAAGAAGACTATGAATCAGAAGGGTACAACTGGAAGAAAATAGGATTAACTATGGTATTTAATAGATCTGAGGATGACTTTCCTAATATGATACAAGGCTATAAGAATCTTTTAAACACTTTTAATGGTATAGAAGAAAAAGTTAAGGCTATATTTCATATTGAAATGGATATAAATATAGTGCTATATAGGGGATTATTAAATTCTGCTGGATGGGTAGATGAATATGAGGGGAAAAGAGCTATGCTCTTTGGTGTTGATAAGATTGCAAAGCTTGGATGGCAACAGGATGAGAAAATAGATGCTTTAGTTTGTCATGAACTTTGTCATGTAGTTCACTTCCAAATAAGAGGTGAGTCAAAATTACCAAAGCAGGTAGATAAGAGTAAGTATAATGAAGGAATTTGGAATATATATGAGGAAGGCTTTGCCCAATATTTTCAACAAGTATTAGGAGAGAGTATCGTTGATTCTAGGGGAGAGCAGTGGAGCATTAACTGTGAAAGTTTAGAAAAAGAACTTAAATTAAAATATGTAGAAGCTTTAAAGGAGAAAGAAAAAGGAACTAGAGATTTTTATGGTGATTGGTTTAAAGTTTTAGGTATTAGTGATGTGGGGTATTTCTTAGGAGCTAAGCTAATAGGTGAATTAAGTAAGAGATATGCCGTAGAAGATATAGCAACTATGGATTTTAAACTTATAGAAAAAGAAGTTTTAAGCTATTTAAAAAGTTAAGTTTTTAAATAGTAATAATCTCAAGAGTAGGAAATAGCTTTTACAATATGCTAAAAAGTAAAAAACAAGGATTTATTAAAGGCGTAAAAGAAAAGAGGAATAATATGAAAAGATTAAACTTATATTATTTTGGTGATATAGGAGTTTACGATAAATATAACCCTGCATATGTGTGTGATGAAAATTTTGCATCAGAAATATTATATATCATTGCAGAAAATGAGGCATTTTCAATAACACAGGAGGATATAAGTAAATCTATAAATATTGATAATTATAGGTTGAATAGTATTATAAATAATTTAAAAAGAATAAATGCAATAGAACAAAAAGAAGATAAATATAAAATAAACTTTCCAGTATTTTTAGAGAGTGATATTGAAATCATGGATGTATATCTAAAGAATGTGGGAGAGCAAATAGTAGATAGTATTATTAAGATAAAACCTTTAGTAGTTGAGAAGCTTCAAAATTTATCAAATTATGAGATTTTTGATGAAGAAAGATTACTATATCATATAATTTGTGACATGATTTTTGATGGAATTGCCTTTGATTTTTTTGAAGAAAGAAATGTATTTAATAGCTCTAAGCTTCAGCCAGGTAATAGGAATTATATGATAATTGGATATGAAGACAGCTATATTGTTGATAGTTATAGCNNGAAACTTTTATGTAGTAGCAATAACTATGGTAGCAATAATTTTATATTTAATAGTTTTGGAGATTCTAACGGAGTACGTAAAGATATGTATAGGTTTTTTAGAATGACACAACAGAGTATTAAAAATTCAACTCCTTTCAAAGACACTAATCTAGCATATATAAAAACTATAGATAAGATTAATAAAAACATTGCAGAAAAATGTGGACAACTAATGTGGGGAATTTTTAGTGAAGCAACTAATTATAATGAGTTGTCAAATGAAGATAAAGAGTTAGCAATTTTTCTTAAAGAGATGGACTACATAAGCATAGATGAAACAGATAATAAATTATATTGTAATGTACCTATATTTCAAGAAAAAGATATGAAAATAGCCATCGAAATAGGTGAAATTATTCTTATAGAGGTCCTTGAAACAGTAAAAAATACATTAAGTAGCATAGAGAAATATTCCAAGGGTTTAACGGCAATTAAGCATAAAGTGAGTATAAAGGAAGTAGGAAATGAACTTTGGCATCAAATATTTGGACGTGCCAATGAAGAATTAATAAAAGAAGGAATTGTAGCTAAACCTTACAGTAGTGAACAAGAAGGCAGATACCTAAGGAGTATGAAAATATATAGTCAATAAAAATAATTATATATAGAGAGTAATAAATGTAATTTTAAATAGAAGGTAGTGATTAAATATGAAGGATGACATATTAAAGCTAGTAAAATTAGAAAATGACAAGGTGCTTATATTAAGAAAACCAACAGAAGAAGATGCAGAATCTATGATTGAATACTTAAATATAGTTGGTGGAGAAAGTGATAACCTTCTTTTCGGTAAAAATGAGTTTAGACTTACTCTGGAGCAGGAAAGAGAGCATATTAAAAATATAAATGAAAATAATAATGCTCTTATGCTCCTAGGTATTATAGATAATCAAATAGTTAGTGTTTCTCAAGTTAGTGCTCCCAATAGGAAAAGAATAGCCCATAATAGTGAATTAGCTATTTCAGTAAAAAAGGAATACTGGAGCATGGGAATTGGCACTACAGTTATAAAAGTATTAATAGACTTTGCTAAGAATCATGAAACTATAAAAACTATAAGTTTAGGTGTTAAAGCTAGCAATAGAAAAGCTCAACATCTTTATGAGAAGCTTGGATTTGAAAAAGTGGGAGTTCATAGAAACTTCTTTAACATAGATGGAATTTATGATGATGAAATTCTTATGGATTTATATATAGATTAAAGACGTATTACGGGGATTTAATAAAAGGTTAAAGGGGAGGAATATAAATTGGAAAAACAAAAATTAAAACAATTGTTAAAGAGTATACAGGAAAATGAATATAAAGTACCAGAAGGGGTTAATCCATATGAGTTATCCGTGAAAATGATGGATAATATAGGGGATATTGATAGTGAATTACGTGATGATCTTATACTTTCCAATCTATTTACTTGGATATATGAAAATCAGCTATCAGAAAAGCAGGTTAATGAGCTATTGTGGATAGCTTTAGATGAAAATCATATTCTTAAGGGTTTAGGTAACATTGATGATTCGGTTTTCTGTAGAACCTTTTCAAGTGAAATAGTTGCAGCATGCATCTATAGACATAGAATGGATAAGTTCTTATCTAAAAGTGATATTGAAAAGGCCTTTGACATTCTTTTGAAATTTTATAATGAAGATAAGGATGTTAGAGGATACGTAGAAGTCAAAGGCTGGGCTCATGGAGCTGCCCATGGTGCTGATGCTTTTGATGAATTTGCTAAGTGTGAAGAAATTGGATATGAGAGATTAAAAAACATACTAGATGCATTTTATAAAAAGTTAAATATAAATTACTATGGATACATTCACTTTGAAGATGAACGTATGATAACAGCTGTTAAATCTATATTGGAAAGAGAAATAATACCAATAGAAGAGATTGAAGAATGGATAAAAAGTTTTAATAAAATAGAAAAGGTAGGAAAGTATCCAGAAGATTTAGTCATTGCATTTAATGTAAATATGTTCTTGAAAAGCCTGTACTTTAGATTAATTGATATACCTAAATATGAGAAATTTGCAAATACAGCTAGAGAAATATTGAATGAAATAAGTAGATTCAAGAAGTATTAATAACCCATAAATATATTAATTCTAATACACTTAGGGGGCAAAGCTAATGAAAATTGGAATTATTGGACCAACAGAAAATGAGATTATACCCTTCATTAAGGAGATTTCTAATAAAAAAGTAGAAACTGTAGCAATGTTAACATTCTATAGTGGTATATATGAAAACATAGATGTTGTCGCATTATATTGTGGGGTCTGTAAAGTTAATGCAGCCATTGCAACTCAGATATTAATAGATAAATTTAATGTTACTCATATTATTGTAACTGGTGTAGCAGGAGGAATAGATAATATATTAAGCATTGGAGATACTGTTATTTCAACAGAAGTAGCATATCATGATGTGGACCAAGGTATATTAACAGAATATCATCCATGGATGAAAAGTATATATTTTAAAGCAGATAATAGATTAATTGAGCTATGTAGAGCAGTTATAAATAAAAATAAGTTTATTCAAAAAGTATTCTTCGGTAAGATTGTTACTGGAGAAGCCTTTATAAGTGATAGTGGGCGTACTGAAATAATTTCTAAATACAATCCACTTTGTGTAGATATGGAAACCGCAAGTATTGCTCATGTATGTTATGCAAATGATATTCCTTTCATAGCAATAAGATCCATAACAGATACGGAAGAAGAATGTGGTATAGAAGTATTTGAAAATAACAGTATATCAGCATCAAATAACTCTATTGATATTGTAAAGAAGATATTAGGATCACTTTAAATAAGCTATATTACAGAGCTTTTTAGTGAATTATAAGTCTAAAAGTGATTATGTAATTATATTTACATTTTATAATAGGAGGATTTCAATTGATATTAAGAAAAATTGAGAAAGAAAATATAAAAATTGTATTAAAGAATGAAGTAACGATTATTTATATTATGTGTATGGAAAGTGAAAGGGTGTGTTAATTTGGATATAGCTTTAAGACTTGAAAAAGAAGATGACTGGAGGGAAGTTGAACTTATCACTCGAGAGGCATTTTGGAGAACAGAACGTATTGCAAAAATAGGAGTTGGATGTGATGAGCACTATCTGGCTAATACATTACGTAAAGCCCCTGAATTTGTACCAGAACTTGATTTAGTGGCAGAGGTTGATGGGCGATTGGTAGGAAATGTTATGTACAGTAAGGCATATGTACTTTTACCTGATGGGACACGTCACGATGTTCTTAATTTTGGGCCTTTAAGCGTTTTGCCTGAGTTCCAAAAACAAGGTGTAGGTAGTGCTCTCATGCGTCATTCGCTCAAAGTTGCTGCTAGATTGGGCTACGGTGCAGTAATTTTTTTCGGGCATCAATCTTATTACCCGCGGTTTGGATTCAAAGAGGCAAAAGAATTTAACATTACCACATGTAATGGTGACAACTACCCTTCATTTATGGCTATGGAACTTATCTATGGTGACTTGGATGGTATTACAGGAACATATCATGAATCGCCATTATATGATGTAAATCCAGAAAGAGCAAAAGAGTATGATTCACTTTTCCCTAAAAAGTAGTTTCTTTAGTTTGATACTATATAAAATAAGTACTATTACAAAAAAGGAGGGATTATATTGAAATACAATTTTTGGAGTGGGGAGAAAATAAGACTTAGAGCAGTAGAAGTAAATGATGCAGGTACATTTTTCAAATGGTCATCGGATTATGACAATGAGTCAGATAGGTTTTGCGATGAAATTCATTTTCCAATTTCTTATGATTCTATGATGGCAAGAGTTGAAGCTATGTCTAAAAGAGAGCCAAGCAATGATGAATTTATGTGGATTATTGAGAATAGAGAAGGAAGTACAATTGGTTGTATTAATACATTTGATTGCAATAAGAAGGTTGGCACCTTTAAATATGGATTAGGCATTATCAGAGAACAATGGGGTAATGGATATGCAAAGGATGCTATAAAAATTATTTTAAAGTATTATTTTAGAGAATTAAGATATCAAAAAGTGACGGTATATATTTATTCATTTAATGAAAGGTCAATTAAACTTCATGAAAGTTTAGGATTTCAGAACGAAGGAAGAATTAGAAGAGCTGTTTTTACTAATGGAAATTACTATGATGAAGTTCTTTATGGAATGACTTGTGAGGAATTTGATAACATTTATAGAAAAGATGAATTATAGCATTTTGTTTATTTTTTAATGCGTATTCTTAATGTATTGAGAAGAAAAACAATAGGTGATAGAAAGATATAATAGCATTAGAGACAATGGGGTGGATTTATGTATATGGGGGAAATTACAATTAGAGAAACAACAGAAAGAGATTTAGAAAATATAATGAACCTTTGGAATAATGGAGAGGTTATGTTTTTTGTGGGTTTTCCAGATGGGCTTGGTATTACATTAGCTCAAATAAAGGAATGGTTTAAAGTAACAATAAAAAAGCCACAAAGATGTCATTACTCTATATATGCTGAAGGTATAGGGTATTGTGGAGAAACTTTCTATGATGTTGATGCCAATCATGACTTAGCATCAATGGATATTAAATTATCTCCCAATGCACAGGGAAAGGGAATTGCGACAAAAGCATTAAGTTTTGCTATTGACAAAGCTTTTACAGAGGGAAAAGTAAATCGTGTTTATGTTGAACCACAGTCTGCAAATAGAAAGGCATGGACACTATATGAAAAGCTAGGCTTTGTAAGCAAAGAAAGACCAACGTATCTTGAAGAGGACGATACTTATTTAGAATTGACAAAATATGAATGGTACAAGTCTCGAGGATATGAAATTACTTAATAGAAAGGATGGTAATTAATATTGATATTACTTAAAGAAGTTATAAGAGATAACTTTTGGGAATGCATTGAACTTACTGTGGCAAAAGATCAATGTGACTTTGTTACATCCAATGCAGTTTCAATAGCACAATCCAAGGTTCAACCAGAGTGTATTCCACTTGCAGTATATGATGATAACATTATGGTGGGATTTGTTATGTATTGTATTGATGAAGATGATAGTGAATATTGGATTTATAGAATGATGATTGATGAAAAATATCAATCAAAAGGATATGGAAGAGCAGCATTAGAAAAACTTTTAGAGATTATAAAACAAGATAATTCTCATAATAAGATTTTTCTTGGAGTACACAAAGAAAGTATATATGCTGTAGAGCTGTATAAGAGTCTTGGATTTAACTTCACTGGACAAGTATTTGGCAGTGAACATGTTATGAGATTAGATTATAACTAGAAGGAATGTGAAAAGTATAATATAGCCCTAACTTTCCTAATTTCAAAATAAAGAGGAGTGATACTAGTGACGAACCATAGTATTATGCATGAAATGAAAATTAACAAGTCTTGCTTTGATGTATTTCCAGAATTGGAATCTGATAGATTAATATATAGAGAAGTAAATTCAGAGGATGTAGAAGAGATATTTAAGATTTATAGTGATCCTGAAGTTGCTAAATATGATTGGTTTACACCAATTAATACTAAAGATGATGCACTATCCATAATAAATTGTTACAAAAAGGAATTTAAAAATAAAGAAGAGATTACATGGGGTGTGACAAGAAAGAATGATAATAAAATCATTGGCTATTGTAACTTAGGGAGCTTTGATGATGATTCAATAAGAAGCGAGATTGGATATGGATTTAATCGTGAAGAATGGAATAAAGGATATGCAACTGAAACTATAAAGGTTTTGGTGAAATTCGGATTTGAGATTATGAACTTTAATAGGATAGAAGCTACTGTAACCCTTGGTAATGATGCTTCTATAAGGGTTTTAAAAAAAGCTAACTTTATTCAAGAGGGTATTTTTAGAGAAAGAACCGTTATGAAAGGCGAGTTTGTAGATGATGTTATATTAGCTATATTAAAGAAAGATTATAAGCGCTAAAAAAATATTAGAGATGAGATGGATGTAACATGAGAATTGAAGTGACAAATAAATTAACAGAAAATCAGATAACTGAAATTTTAAATTTAGAAACAGTGTCATTTGGTGAAGATGCTTTAGAAAATCATGCTTTTCTATCAAATGAAATTAACTTTGATAAAACAGTGCAGTGTTTTTACATGGGATATGAAAATGATGTGTTGGTTGCTTTTTTAACTACTTTTATTCCTACTTCTTATGAAGGCGAAATATTAGCGGTCACACATCCAGAGTATAGAGGAAGAGGATATTTTAAAAAATTGTTTCAGTGTGCTAAAGAAACCTTATTATTGAAAGGAATAAATAAAGTTTTATTGGTTGTAGAACCAAAAAGCAAAAGTGGTGTTGAGGTTCTAAAAAGCTTTAAGTATGCAAAGTTAGAGCGTTCAGAATACAGGATGTCTTATAGTGGTTCTAAAACTTTGACAGAAGATCCTAATTTGAAGTTTTTTCAGGTTAATAATGAAAACAAAGAAATATTTTCAGAAATTACACGAGAGGCTTTTCCAGACTTAGAGGACAGCAGTAATTTTATTGACACAGTAATTTATTCCGAAAACAGAAAGGGATATATAGCATACAAAGAAGGAGCTCCAGTAGGAGTTTTTGATTTTAATTATGAAGAGGGACACGCTTTTCTTTATGGAGTGGCCGTTGCAACACCATATCGAGGAAAAGGATTTGGAAAACAGATGGTTGGATTTGCGTTAAATGAGGGACTAAAAAAATCAGATAAAGTAGTCCTTGATGTGGATTCAGAAAATCCAACAGCTTTTAATTTATATAAAAAATGTGGTTTTCAGATTGATTTTCAAGTTGATTATTATAGATATGAATTTTAGTAATACTTAAAGTTATTTTTATAGTGTAAGAAAATGGAGGATGAGAGTTTTATGAGAGAAATAATATATGATAATTATTATTGGCAAAATGATTTAGTAAGACTAAGAGCATGGAGTGAAGATGATTGGGAGTGGGATTATTATACTAATTTTGATACTTCAGCAGCCAGATTAGCAGATTATGAAGTTGACCTTCCACCAACACCTTTAAATTCTAAAAAATATTCTGAGAGAATCGCAAATTTATCTACTAATAATTGTAGAATAGCATTTGCTATTGATACATTAGATGGAATACATGTTGGTAGAATAAATATATTACTAGATGATGATAAGAATGGAACTTTTGGGATTGGACTTAAGATTGACAGAGACCATAGAGGTAAAGGGTATGGTACAAGTGCTATGAAATTGCTTTTGAAATATGGATTTATGGAAAGAAGACTAAATAAGTATTCTGTAAGTGTATTAGAAGGAAATGAAGGATCTATCAAAATGCATAAAAAACTTGGATGTGAACAGGAAGGAGTTTTAAAACAAAATATTTATACCAATGGTAGATATTACGATGAAATATATTTTGGATTAACAAAAGATATATATTTAAAAAATAGAGGATATGAATAAGTTTTAGTTTGAAAGAGTAAAGTTAATTAGTAGATTTAGATAGTATAAATTCAAATATAGAAGGTGTAATCACTTCGAAACAATATAGATATTTATATATATGGAAGTGATAAAAAGGAGCATTATTATGAGAACTGAAAATGAAATGTTTGATTTAATATTGAGTGTTGCAAATAGAGATAGCCGAATTAGAGCTGTTTATATGAATGGTTCTCGGGCAAATCTTAATGTGAAAAAAGATATTTTTCAGGACTATGACATTGTTTATGTAGTTACTGAAACAGAATCTTTTCTGAGAGATGAAGGGTGGACGAGTGTTTTTGGAGAGCCAATTATTTTTCAAGAACCTGATAAGCTTGATAAAATGCAAGGAAGAGATGTTGATTTTAAAAATGGTTACACATATTTAATGCAGTTTACTGACGGAAATAGAATTGACTTGCATATTCAGCCTATGGAGATGCTAATAAAGGAATACGGAAGGGATAAGTTAACTGTTCCTTTACTTGATAAAGATAATTGTTTACCACAGATTCAAGCACCATCTGATGAAGATTATTGGGTTAAAAGACCTACATATGGACAATATTTTAGTCGATGTAATAATTTTTGGTGGGTAGCACCATACTGTGCAAAAGGATTTTGGAGGGAAGAAATTCTTTTTACAATAGAGGTAATGAATAGTTATGTGCGACAAGAATTATTAACCATGTTATCTTGGAAGGTTGGTATTCAAACAGGATTTAAAGTAAGTATAGGAAAAGCAAATAAACATTTAAAAGAATATTTAGATTTAGATGTATGGACAAGGTTAATGAGTACATTTAATATGAGTGATTATGATTCTTCTTGGAATGCGTTGATTACAACATGCCAATTATTTGAAGAGATTGCACCTGAAGTAGGTAAAATATTTGGATATGAATATAATTATGATGAAGCTAAAAGAAGCTTTGCGTTTATAAAGCATATCAAGGAATTACCGAGTAATGCTACAGAAATATATTAATTAAATTGTATATTAAACATTGTTTTTAGTAAATAATGCAGTGTATTTTTGAATTATTATTTGTTTGGCCAAGTGAAAAGTATATTAATCTCTATGAAGGTAAAGGCTTTTCAATTAAGAATGAGGTAATGGACTAGAATTATAGAAAGCTAGGACAAAGAGTGGGCAGACACAAAATTTAGGTAAGGTGGTATTTAGGTATGAAGATAGAGGATATTTCAAAGATAGAACAGGAAGCAGATAGAGTTTCGGCTCTTTATAATATTTTTAATGAAGGATCAAGATTGTCTACAAAGGCAACTCAAGTGGAGTTTTTAACAACAGTAAGACAGATTGAAAAACATCTAAAACCAGGTATGAAAATACTAGATTTAGGAGCTGGAACAGGAGAGTACAGCTTATATTTTGTGAGAAAAGGATTTGATGTAACAGCCATTGAGCTAGTTGAAAAACATGTTATGCAAATTAAAGAAAAAGTTGATTCTGGCATGAAAATTGAAGTATTCCAGGGTAATGCCATGGATATATCCATGATTAAAGAGAAGGAATACGATATTGTATTATGCTTTGGTCCCTTATATCATTTGACCAAGGTTGAAGATAGGATGAAGTGTATAGCAGAAGTAAAAAGGGTTTGTAAGGATAAGGGGAAGATGTTCTTTGCATTTATATCCAATGATATGGTTATTACAACGGAAACTATGCTGTATGAAGAAGATTTTTTAAAGAGAAATAACTATAATCATGACACCTTTAAAGTTGTAGACTTTCCTTTTGTTTTCCATACAGTAGACCAGTGTAGAAAGCTATTAATAGAATCTGACTTAAAAATTACGTCAGAGATTGCTACAGATGGATTAAGTGAACTTCTAGCAGATAAAATAAATAACATGGACGAGGAAGATTATAAGCAGTGGCTTAATTATCATTACTATTGCTGTGAAAAGCCTGAATTTTTAGGTGCAAGTAATCATCTTTTGTTTGTAGCAGAGAAGTAATCATTTATAATATAAAGTTATTTTGTAGAAATAAATTAATATCTAGGAAAGAGGTATGGAAAAATGAAAAATCATAATTGGAATTTATCTACCTTAGAAAAAGAAGGAATGGATGAAGGTAAGATTAATGAATTTATAAATCTTATTGAAACAGAAGACCAACCTATACATGGATTAGTAATTGTAAAAAATGGTAATTTGGTGATGGATATAAGTTTTAATAAGTATAGTAATGAAGATAAACACCCCATATACTCTTGCTCTAAAAGCATAACATCTATACTAATTGGAAAGGCAATTGAACAAGGTTTAATCAAAGATATTAATCAAAAGGTACTAGACTATTTTCCAGAAATAATGATTAATAAGGAAAATAGAGATATAGAGAAGATGACTATAGAAAATCTTTTAACTATGGCTACAGGATTGAAGTGGCATGATAATGAAAACTATGATGAAATGTGGGAAAGTGATGATCCTGTGAAGTACTTTTTTAGTAGACCTTTAGGGTGTGTTCCAGGAAGTAAGTTTAATTATTGTAGTGGAGTAGTTCATATACTCCAATTTATATTAAAAAAGGTTACTGGAGAGGACGTGCTTTCTTTTAGTAAAAGAATATTATTTGATCCTTTAGATATATCAGATATTTTATGGGAAAAGGAAGACAATGGTATATTAGGAAGTATAGAAATAGCACCATTAGATATGGCTAAAGTGGGTTATATGTATCTAAAAAATGGGATGTGGAAAGAAAAAGAAATCATTAATGAAAAGTGGGTTAAGGCTTCAACTGCTAAACATATAGATACACCGAATAATCTAAATGAAGTTACAAACTTTGGAGCAGGGTATGGATACCTATGGTGGAGAAATAATTTTGGAGGATTTCATGCTAATGGATTTGGAGGTCAGTATACGTTTGTGGTACCAGAATCAGATTTAGTAGTGGTATTCACAGGAAAAGCTTTTGGAGAGGATTTCTTTTTACCACAGATAGCTATGGAAAAGTATATTGTATGATTGAGTCTGATAAATTTAAAAATGTAGTAAGTTACAATCGTAAAATTTTGCGAAGTAAAGATTATAAATATAAGGTGGTGCAAAACATGAAAGTAAGAAAAATGGTTAAAGAGGATATTGACCTCCTCATAAAGATTCGTATGGAATACCTGTTTGCAGAAAAAGGTGTGTCTTCTTCGGAAGAAGTGCAAGATATTAGAACGAAGTTAGAAGAATATTTTACTCAACACCTTAACAAGGGATTTATTGCTATCATTGCCGAGAATGAAAATGAAGTATTAGCAACTGCATTTATGTCAATCGTGGAAAGACCTCCGATGATAGCGTTTTCATCATATCTTGTCGGTACGGTATACAATGTTTTTACATACCCTCAATATAGAGGAAAAGGCATTGCAACAAAAGTTATGACTGAACTTTTATCAGAAGCAAAGCTATTAGGCGTTGCCGCAGTTGATTTAATGTCGACTGAAAAAGGGAAACCATTATATGAAAACCTTGGATTTCGAGTATCAAATTATACATCAATGAATAAGTTCCTCTAACTCCCGCAAAATAAGCATAATCAGATGTTGTTTTACTTCATAATTTTCTTATATGGCGAACTATCAACAAAGTTATTAATATGGTATACACATAAAATAGTATAAAAAGAAAGGAAGTGAGTTTTAGTGAGGGGTTGGTACTTGCGATACGCTCCATCACTAAAGATAATATATGAGTGAAGTGTATAATAATTCAATAATTATGGAATTTAAAGAAGTAAAAATCGAAATATATGTTCCAGAAGAATATGTAATAGAATTAAGAGATGAACTTAATAAAGTGAATGCTTGCAAGATTGGAAACTATGATAATGTTATCTCTATAACAAATGTCAGAGGATATTGGAGACCGTTAGAAGGGTCAAATCCTTTTAATGGCGAAATAGGCAAGGTGTGTGAGGGTCAGGAATGTAAGATTGAGATAAGATGTAAAAAAGAATATGTTAGGAATGCTATTAAGGTTATTAAAAAAATTCATCCCTATGAAGAGCCACTGATTAATATAATTCCAATTATAAATGAATTATTTGAATAAAAAAGATCATGAAATGCTGAAAATAGTTTTAGGGGAGAAGGGGTAACAATGTTGATAAAAAGATATGACAGTGCAAATGATTTCTTAATTGAAACACAAAAGTTCCTTGAAGAAAGTGAATCTACTAATAATATAATTTTAGGTACAAGTTTAAGACTTAGAAATAAGAAGACTGATAGTATAAATAATCCATATTTTGTGTCTATTAAAGAAAATGAAAATATAGTACTTGTTGCAATGATTACTCCACCATTTCCCATTGTCATATATGGTAATAGATTAACTCTTGAAAATGAGATAGATTTATTAATTAAAGATTTGCTTAATAATAATATAGGTGTTAACGGTGTGATAGCTCCAATAGAAATTGCTAAAGTGTTTAGCTTAATATTGAGTAAAATGAAGAATTGTAATGCTGTGGATGGAATGGATATGAGAGTATATGAATTGACTAAAGTGAAGCATCCAGAGTATAGTACTGGAAACTTTAGAGTTGCCAATGAAGAGGATTTAAAAACTGTTTCTACATGGATATATAACCTAGAAAAGAGTGAAGGTTCAAATATAACATATGAGAAAGCATACGAGATGTCTAAAAACAAGATAATTAATAGAGAACTATATATATGGGAAGATAAAACTCCAGTATCAATGGCGTGCACTGCACGTCCTACCAATAATGGCATCGTTGTTAATATGGTGTATACGCCACCAGAATTAAGAGGAAGAGGATATGCATCATCATGCGTAGCGTCCTTAAGCCAGCATTTACTTAATACAGGATATAAGTTTTGTTCACTAGTTACTGATTTATCAAATCCTATATCAAATAGTATTTATATGAGAATTGGGTATAAACCAATATGCGATTACAAGGAATACTGTTTTAAATATTAAGATAACAACAGGATAGTACTATATGATGGTCAAATGTGTAAGTTTGATTATTATAAATTATATAATAGTCGTTCATAATAATTATGTTAAAAAGGAGAATGCAATGAAGTTAGATATAATAGCTGTTTACGAAAATTTGGATGACTACTTGTTAGAGATGGAAAAAGAAAATGCATATTGTGAGATGTTATGGGATAAATATGCGATTCAGCCTTATTGGGAAAAAATTAGCCAATGGGCACCATTTGATATGTCTGATAGAAAACCACAGCCAATCAAGAACATATCTAAATTAAAACAACAGATTGAAGTAATGAGAAATATAGACATTAACGATATTAAACATAGGTTTATGCAAATAGTAAATGCACTTCCTAATTATGATGATGATCCTATAGTAATTGCCATCTATCCCATTGATGATGACAATTTGATTGTTAAGGAAAATCAAAATGGTGTGTGGGGAGTTAATGTGTTTGGTAACATTTTATTAAACATTAATCCATTAGCTAAAAATTATTTAGAGTGGATACCTTATGTATTTGCTCATGAGTATCATCATAGCGTGTGGGGGAATTATTGGCACGTTGTACATGGAGGACGTACAGGAAAGTTTATAGAATCTATGTTAATCGATGGGCAAGCAGATACCTTTGCGAAAAGTTTTAATCCGTCTTTAAATCCTAAGTGGATTTCTCAAATAAGCAGTGAACAAGAAAAAGAATTATGGAATAAGCATTATTCTAAATTGTTAAATGAGACGGATGTAGATTATTGTAAATACATGTTTGGTGATGATGAAGTGGGAATACCTTGGTGTGCAGGCTATTTCTTTGGATATAGAATTGTTGAATATTTTAAAAGAAACTATCCACTTACTAGTGCAAAGAAAATGATTGAAATGAATTCAGATGAAATTTACGCTATGAGTGGGTATGGAACAATGTAAGCAATTATCTTTTATTTATAGCAGGGTAGTAAGGATTAGATCATAAAAGAAGCTAGATATTATAAAAGTCAGTGAAAGGTATTATTCTATAGGAGGAAATTATATGAGTAAGATAGAGAAATTAAAAAAAGGTGATTATATTGGTATTTTTTCACCATCATCACCAATAACATATTCATGTCCTAAAAGATTTGAAAGAGCAAAGAGATATTTACAAGATAAGGGATTTAAAATAGTAGAAGGAAACTTAACAGGAAAGTACGATTTCTATAGGGCAGGTAGTATCAAAGAGAGAGCAGAGGAGTTAAATAATTTAATTAGAGATCCCAAAGTAAAATGTATAATGTCCACTATTGGAGGAATGAATTCAAATTCAATCCTTCCTTATATAGATTATGAAGCATTTAAAAAGAATCCTAAAATAATAATAGGCTATTCTGATGTTACGGCAATTCTACTGGCTATTTATGAACAAACAGGGATAAGTACTTATTATGGACCTGCATTAGTAGCTTCATTTGGGGAATTATCACCCTTTGTTGATTCTACTTATAGATATTTTAAAGAAATTGCAATTGATAAAACAAAAATTCCTTATGTTTTTGAAATTCCACAATATTGGACAGATGAATATGTTAATTGGAAAACACAAGATAGAAGTAAAGAAGAAAGAGAAAATAAATGGATTACGATCTATGAAGGGGTTGCTAGAGGTAGAGTAATAGGTGGAAATCTGAATACAATGCAAGGTATATGGGGGAGCAAGTACATGCCTGAAATAAAGTATGGAGACATACTTTTTATAGAGGATTCTTTAAAAGATGCTGCAACAATAGAAAGAAGTTTTTCTTTTTTAAAAGTAAATGGTGTTTTTGATAGAATTTCAGGAATAATCATTGGAAAGCATGAGTTGTTTGATGACTTAAATACAGGTAGAAAACCATATGAAATATTGTTAGAAGTATTGGGAGATAAAAAATTACCATTCATTGCAGATTTTGATTGCTGTCATACACATCCAATGATGACTCTACCAATAGGATGTGAGATTGAACTTGATGCTACAAACAAGAAAGTAAGTATTATTGAGGAATGGGGATTATAGGAGGAATTTTATGATTAATTTGCGTTATCCAGTAATAGAAGATGCTGAGGACTTCTTTAGAATACTTACCGAAGGAAAGTTTGAATTTTATTATGCAGCCACTCCTGAAAGTATTGAATTAGAGAGAGAATGGATTAAGAGAAGAGAGTATAAAAGAGCAAATAATCTTGAATACAATTATTCAATCATCTATGAGGATGATTTGATAGGTGGATGCAACATAAAAGTATTTCAAGACAGTCCTCACATTGGAGAAATAGGCTATTTTATAGATAGAAAATTTTTTAATAGAGGTATTGCAACAGAAGTTGTAAAGAAGTTAGAAAACATTGCTTTTAATGATTTAAAGTTAATAAGACTTGAAATCCGTATGGATCCGCAAAATAGAGCAAGTGAAAGAGTTGCTATAAAGAATAACTTTAAAAAAGAAGGTTTATTAAAAAAGGTTATGAAGTTTGAGAATAACTATTATGATAATTTGCTATATGTAAAAATAAATAAAGAATAACCAAAGGAGAGATTAAATGATTAAATTAGTCAGTAAAGAATTTAAGAAAATAGCCCATTTAGTTAAATCAGAAGATGAATTATCTGTATTTTCTGTTATATATGATGAAAAGCCTGGTGAGATATATGTAAATAACATTGATAATCCAACTGTGGCATTGATAAAAACTAGTGAGTGTAATTTAATTGCTGGCAGTATAAATGATGAAGTATTTAATTCTGAAGTGTCTTCAGAATTGGATTTCTGGGATCAATTAACTCCTGATTCAAGTGATTGGATAGATAAGATACAAACTATTCATAAGAATCATTTTGTTAGAAGATACAAAAGAAGGCATTATGTATTATCTATTGATGAGTTCGTGGAATGCAATTCAACCTTGAGAGAAGGATATGTACTAGAAAAAGTTGATATAGCTTTATTAAGACAAAATACCTTTGAAAATTCAGAAAGAGTATTGAAATGGGCTGAGGATTGGGGTGATGATGAAAAGTTCGAAAAATATGGGGCAGGATATTTGATACGTAATGACAAGACAATTGTGAGTTGGTCATTGAGTGATTGTAGCTTTGAGAAGACAATTGCAATTGGAATTAATACAGATGAAAGGTATAGAAAAAATGGTTTCGGGAAAACAGCTGCATCTGCAACCATTAAAGACTGTTTTGCTAATGATTACGAAAAAATTGATTGGCTTTGTGTAGATTCTAATAAAGGTTCTAGGGCAATAGCTGAAAAATTAGGATTTACCTTTAGCAATTCTTACTATTCTTTTTCTTCGTATCCTCCAATTGAAAATTTAAAGGATTTATCTGAATCAGAGTGGTATGAATGGGGTGAATATTTAGAAGAAGCATCCAAAACTGAAGAACCTTTGATATGGGAATGTCTTTATTGTTATATAAAATCTAATGACGTTGAAAAAACCATTGATATTATGACAATTATGAAGCATAAGAAAATTACTATAGACTATTTAATATTTAAAAATTACATTATTAAACTTCAAACTTACAGTATGTGTTCTAATTTTGATGGAAAAATTTGGATTAGTTTTTTAGATGAAAATATTCAGTGTAGTAATTAACAAGAATACATTGAGAGGTATAAAGAAAATACTCAATTGTAAGAAATTTAAAGGGGGAAATAAAATTATGAAAATATGCTTTGAAGAATTTAAAGATGAAATTGATACTCTTGTAGGATTCTTAACATCAGATACTTGGGAATTTTATGGAACACCGAACCAAAACCCTGAAAGAATTAGAGAGAGCTATAAAAACCATTATTATACTGGGGATGACTGCAAAACATTTTGGGTTATTTTAGATGAAGGCATAAAAGTAGGAATGATAAGAATTTATGATTTACAAGATGATAGCCCATTGTTTGACATAAAAATTTTGAGCAAGTACAAAGGTATGGGAATCGGGACAATTACAGTGAAGTGGCTTGTTGATTATATATTTAATAATTACTCTGATAATGAAAGGATAGAGGGAAATACAAGACAGGATAATTATGCAATGAGATGTGTATTCCATAAGTGCGGTTTTGTTAAAGAGGCACACTATCGAAAGGCATGGGGAAGTAAAAGTGGAAAACTATATGATGCAATTGGTTATGGTATTACAAGAGAAGATTGGCAAAATGGAAAAACTACCTCAGTAAATTGGAATGACTTCAAGTGTTAATCATATAAATAAACAATATTCTTATTTGACGAATTATAAGGATGGAGTAGTAAAAAAATAAAATAGATAAGTTTTAGTTAAGCTTATGCACTTATTGTACAAGTTCAACTAAAGATAATGATGAGAATTACAATAAAGAAAGAAGATTTTAAACATCTAAAACTGTAATTAAAAAACTTGGATTTAATTATGTTGATAACAGATTAGTGCTACATGATGGTAAAATGTGTAAGTCTGGTTATTATAAATTATATAATAGTCATTCATAATAATTATATTTTACAAATTACAGGGTAAAAACAATGCTAGAAGAAAATAAATGAATTTAAATTAAAAGGGGAAACTTATATGTTCACACATAAAGGGACACAAATAATAAATACAGACAGGCTTTTACTACGAAAACTTGAAGTTACTGATGCACATGATATGTTTAAAAATTGGGCAACCAATAGTGAAGTAACAAAATTTTTATCTTGGAAACCACACCATAATGTAGATGAAACTAAAGAGGTCATAAAGCAGTGGACTTTAGAGTATGAGAATGATGATAATTATGATTGGGCTATTAAGTTAAATGATATTGGAGAAGTTATAGGTGAAATTTCTTTAGTAAGAATGGATGAAAAGCACTATTCTTGTGAAGTAGGATATTGTATATCAAGAAAATATTGGAATATGGCTATAATTACTGAGGCATTAAAGGCCGTAATTAATTACTTATTTTCTGAAGTTGGATTTAATAGAATAGTAGCAACTCATGATACTAATAATATTGCCTCAGGAAAGGTAATGATTAAAAGTGGAATGAAGTATGAGGGAACCTTAAGGCAATCTAAATGGCGGGATAACAAAGGATTTTATGACTTAGCTGTATATGCAATATTAAAGGATGAGTGGCTTAAGGGTGTGGAAGAATAAATTAATATATAGATTAAAGATATAGTGGTGATATACAGTTATCTGGAAGTTTATAGGAGGTAATTATGACAAGACAAGAATTTTTAGAGATTAAGAAAGAAATAATTAACTTTAAATATTCATCAATGAAATACACTGATTATGATGATGTAGAGAATTTTAAGATAGTACTTAAAAATAAAAATATGATATTAATTTATGGCTATAATAATGAAAGTAAAATATATCAATATCATTGGGCAGCAAATGATGAACAAATATTAATAAGTGCAATAGAAACACAAAATGATAATTTCTTAATAACTTTTATTCCAGAGGAGTTCGTTTTAGGCTTAGAGAATACTGGATTAAAGGTATGGGCTAAATGGAATGATTATTTTAATGACACTCTTGAAGATGTAAACTGTGATCTAAAATATGAGTTTTTAAATCAGATTGATGCAGAAGTTGCTTCTGAGGTTACTAGGTCTTGCAAAGGGCAAAGTCGTGGTTTTGCAGGGCAAACAACAGAGTGGATAAAGTCATGGTTAAATGGTACAGAAGCAATAAGCACAGGAACAAAAAATAACACAATCATAATTAGTAGAAATAGCCTAGGGGAAATAGTAGGTTTAGTATGTGTAGCCACATATGCTCACGATAGTCAAAAAGGACCAATTGTATGGATAAGAGAAGTGGCGGTAAGACCTGAATATCAAAGAATGGGTATTGGAAGAAAGTTAGTTACACAAGCATTGAGTTATGGTAAAGAGAATGGTGCAGTGCGAGGGTTTCTTCAAGCAGATGAATGTAACATATATGCAATTCATTTATATGAAAGCCTTGGATTTGTATCAAATAAACATGAAGTGCAGATTGATATGTTTAAGTAATTATTTAAGTACGAGGGGGAGATAATATGTATACAAAAAATGAAATTATAGAAATTGCTAAGGCTCAGTTAGCTCTGGATTATAGCTGTGAAGTAGCTGATTTTGAAAAAGAAGTAAATACAGTAGTTGAGAATAAACTTGTTGAAGGTAGAAGAATTTATGATAATGATGGATGTGCTCTTAAAATACTATGTTTTGGAAACAAAGCAATTATTAGTACAACCCCTACATTGATGCCATGGTTTGAAGAAAAATTTATTAATGCAAGTGCTGCATGGCTATTTGAATATCCTAAACTTAGAGCTATTGATAAAAAACTACAGGAGGTTGGACATGAGATAGCAGATGCTCACCATTATTATCTACCAAATCCTGATGTGCAAGAGATGGATAAACCTATTTATGATATAAAATGGTACGAGCAAGAAGAAATTTTGAAGTTTGAGGGTGATAAGAGATTTGGAGAAGCTTTTTTATTTGATAAAAATCATCCAGATATGCTTGCAGTTTCTGCTTGGGATGGTGATGAAATAATTGGTATGGCGGGTGCCAGTGCAGATAGTAAAACCATGTGGCAAATAGGTATTGATGTTCTGCCAAATCACAGAGGTAAGGGAATAGGAACCACCTTAGTTAAACTTTTAAAAAATGAGATTTTAAAGAGAGGAAAGATTCCTTTTTATGGAACGGCAGAATCTCATTTCCACTCACAAAATATTGCTATAAATTCAGGATTTTTCCCAGCATGGGCAGAGCTCTATTCAAGAAATTATTCCA
Organism: Clostridium sp. UBA6758; assembly: GCA_002453475.1. Taxonomy (GTDB): domain Bacteria; phylum Bacillota; class Clostridia; order Clostridiales; family Clostridiaceae; genus Clostridium_J; species Clostridium_J subterminale. The sequence continues at coordinate 28,087 of DKGY01000070.1, forward strand.
AGGAATGCTAGTGCCATCAAATTATATAAGGAATGTGGTTTTGATCACTTAAACATGATACAGCTTAGAAAGAATTATGATAAACACAGTTCTTAGCTTCTTCGAAGTGTTACTAACAGACTTCTAAGTATNNTTATCCAGGGATGTAGCAGCTCTTTACGCCCACTTTGAAGAAGATGGGAGTAGGAGTATTAGAGCTGGTAGTCATCGGATAAAACTTTAAATAAGAGTGAGCATATAAAAGTTTTAGGTTTTGATTTTAAAATATTAAAGGAGTTAATTATGATAGAGGGGAAAAGTGTAGTTATAAGGCAACTTGAACTAGGAGATGAGGAGTATTTATATAAATGGTGGAATGATGGAAGCTTTATGGCTCATGCTACCTTAGCTTATGGTACTTTAGAGAGTAAGACTGCAATAAGAAATAGCATAGAAAAGGAAGTTCTAAGTTCACAGCTATATGCTACCAATAAAAGATTTATGATCTGTGAAAAAGATGGAATGATTCCTATAGGTGAAATGAATTATTGTGGATGGGATAAAAGGGAGCAAAAATGTGAATTTGGAATAAAGATTTGTAAAGAAGTGCAAGGAAAGGGTTATGGGAAAGATGCTTTAAGTCATTTTATAGATTTTATGTTTAGATTTTTAAATTTGAATAAGATTGAACTTACTAGCATGATAGATAATAAACGAGCTCATAGTCTATATAGAGCCTTAGGCTTTAAAGAAATTGGAGTTATAAGAGAAGGCTTTTTTGATAGTAGAACTGGAAAGTTTTCAGATGTAATGTATATGGATTTGTTGAAAAGGGAATGGATTGATATTAGAGAAGAAGTATTGTAACAGATACATCAGAAGGAGATAATTATGATTTTAAACCAAGTTATAGGAATTGAAACTGAGAGATTAATTATTAGAACAATGTCACTTAGATTTATAACAGAAGTCTTAAAAAATGATATAAATGTATATGATCATATAGGTGTAAATTCAAATGCAGAATGGCCAAGCTCCAATATAATGCCTGCATTACCAATATTTAAGGCTCAGCTAGAAAAGAAACTTCCTGATGGATATGGACCTTGGATCTTTATTGATAAGGCTGACAATATCATAATTGGAGATGGTGGATTTAAAGGTTATCCAAATGAGATTGGAGAAATTGAAATTGGTTATAACATAGTTGAAAGCAAAAGAATGCTTGGGTATGGCTATGAAGCCGTTAATGCTTTAATAGAATGGGCATTTTCTCAGGAATCTGTGAAGGTAATTACGGCAGAATGCTTAAGAGATAATATGCCATCTATTAATTTATTAAATAAGGTTGGAATGACTAAGGTTAGAGAAGATGAAGAGTTGGTTTATTTATCCTTAGATAAGAACATTTGATAGTATAGTGCTTATCATGTAAAAAGTTATTAAGGATAAGGAGAATATTGATAAATATGAATAAGATTGCTGTAATAGGTAGTGGTGGTTCAGGTAAATCTACATTTTCACGTAAGTTAGGAAGTATATTAAATCTCCCTGTATATCATTTGGACACTTTATATTGGAATCCAGGTTGGAGAGAAACACCGAAGGATAAATGGGAGAGTGTAGTAAGAGAATTATCTAATAAAGAGCAGTGGATTATAGATGGAAATTACAGACCAACTATGGATATTAGGTTAAACTCAGCAGATACAATAATATTTCTTAATATGTCTACCTTACTTTGCACCTATAGAATTGTGAAGAGAAGATTCATGTTCAAAGGAAAGAAAAGACCGGATATGACAGAGGGATGTGAAGAAAAGCTAGATTTAGAGTTTGTGAAATGGGTATTAAAATTTAATAAAAATGAAAGACCTAAGGTTTTAGAAAAACTCAAATCCTATGAAGATAAAAAGAAGATAATAGTACTTAAGAATCCAAGAGAAGTAGATGAGCTTCTTAAGAATTTAAAAGAAAATTAAAATGTTAAAAGTAGATATAATTAATGAAGATGTAAAGGAGATGAAAGAATGAGTATAATTCATAGTTTTGATGAGTGCATGGAGGCCATAATAAATCCAAAGGAAATAATAGAAAGAATTGGAGGCTTTCCTAAAGTTGTAATAGCTACTTTTTCTCATAAGGTAATGGAGGTTTTTTCAAAGTTAGAAGGTGTAGTTCAAGTAGGAATTACAAGGTCAGTTAATGGTGACATAATTATTTATAAAATGAATTATAAGGGGAAGGATATAGGATTTTATATGACTCCAGTAGGAGGATCCTTTGCAACAGGTACCCTTGAAGAAATTATAGCTATGGGAGCAGAGAAGGTTATAGTATATGGATCCTGTGGTTCATTAGATAAAAATATTACAGCTGGACATTTAATAGTTCCAACTGAAGCATATAGAGATGAGGGAGTAAGTTATCACTATATGAGACAAAGTGATTATGTACCTATTGAAACTGCTGATAAGTTAGCAAAAATATTAGATGATTTAGAAGTCCCTTATGTTAAGGGAAAGACTTGGACAACTGATGCAATTTATAGAGAAACCATAGGAAATATGCAAAAGAGAAAGGATGAAGGATGTATTGCTGTAAATATGGAATGTGCATCACTAGCAGCTATGTGTAAGTTTAGAGGAGTAGAGTTTTTTCAATTTCTATACTCAGCAGATAATCTAGATAGTGCAAAGTGGGAAAAAAGAATTCTTGGTAATCTAGACTTAAGTGAAAGAGAAAGATATATGATGATAGGCTTTGAAATTGCAAGTAATATATAAAAGTATTTTAAAATAAATGTAATTAATGTATAATAATAACAAAAGCGTAAAAATACTTATTTTAGGGGGAAGTTTATGATTATATCAAATTTCAGTAAATATTCTAGTTTGCTAAAGGGGTATACGGAACTGCGATGCCAAGAAAATTCATCCATAGGTATAATGATGACAAATGGCAATTTGATTCAGAATATTAGATCATCTTCTAGTGGTATTTCTGCAAGAGTAAATGTAAATGGAGCATGGGGATTTGCTTCTAATTCTAATGTTAATGATGAAAGTATTAGACAAGTACTAAATATTGCAAGGCAAAATGGGGAATTTCTAAATTCTAAGTCAGTGAGTAAGCATAGGGAGTTAGTAACTTCAAACTATTCTATAGAAAAATCCTTTGCTACAAAGAAGGTAAGATTAACTCAAAAACAATTAATAGAATTTACTAAAGAGATAGATAATTATATTATAAAAAAATATAGTAATTTAGTTAGCAGAAGTATAAGAATTAACGAATTAAATATGGAAAAAAGTCTTATTACATCTTCAGGAGCTGAATTATATTCATTTTTACCAAGAGCAAGTATAATGATAGAATTAGTGGTTGATGATAATAATGGTGTACCTGTAGAATTATATGAAATTATAAGTGGATTGGGTCAATTTGAAGATAAATTTTTAAAACCAGAGGATCTATATGAAAAAATAGATAAGACTTATGAAAGACTAAGAGAAAAGGCTGAGGGAGTATATGCTGATGCAGGATTAAAGGAGTGTATATTAGCTCCAGATTTAGCTGGTATTCTTGCACATGAAGCAGTTGGTCATACTACAGAGGCGGACTTTGTGTTATCTGGATCTATAGCAGGGGAATATATGAACAAGGAGGTAGCTAGCCCATTAGTTACTTTAGTAGATTATGCTAATACAGCTTTTGGTGATACATGTCTAGTACCTATATATATAGATGATGAAGGAACCAAAGCTGAGGACGTAACTATAATAGAAAAGGGCATTTTAAAGGGATATATGCATAATAAGGAAAGTGCAAATATGTTTAATGTAGCACCAACGGGAAATGCAAGAGCCTATGAGTTTTTAGATGAGCCTATAATAAGAATGCGAAACACTTGTATCCTTCNNCTAATGAATCCTGGTAATGGTCAAGCTGATGCTACTAGTGAGTTTATGTTTGGAGTAACCATGGGCTATGAAATAAAGAATGGAAAGCTAGGTAAGGCTATAAAGGATACAACTATATCAGGAGTAGCCTTTGATATGTTAAAGACAGTTACCATGGTATCTGATGACCTTTCATGGTCAAATAGTGGAATGTGTGGAAAGAAACAACCTATAACTGTAGGTATGGGTGGACCTGCAATTAAATGTAGTGTAAATATAGGGGGAAGATAATATGGGAAATAGAGAAATAGCCTTATATTGTATTGATAATATAGTGAAGCAGGGGGCGGATAAGTCTCAATGCATTCTTAAAAGTAAGAAAAAATATGAGTTGAATTTTGGAAATGAAGGGATAGTTCTTTTAAGAACAACCATTGATGCTAATATAGATTTAGTAGCTATAAAAGATGATAAAAAATCTACTATAACCTCAAATAAACTAGAAGAAGAAGCAATAAATACAAAAATTAAAGAGTTAATGGAGATGTGTGAATCAGCAGAGAGTGATCAGTGTAATGATATTGCAGAAGAGCAACCCAAAGAGGAATTTAGTAGTGGAGCTAGTGAGCCAGACTTAGATAGGATGTATGAATTTACAAGTGTGTTTTTAAAGAAACTAAAGGAAGAGTTTCCGCAGGTTAAGTTTATGGATGGAACTACCTTAGAATTTAATAGTAGTGAAACTAATTTTTTAAATTCTAATGGTGTAGATTTTAAAATAGTAGAAGGCATATATAGAGCTAACATAGGTTTCTTAGCAAAGGAAGGTGAAAAATCTACATCCGCTACAGGATTTACTTATGCCTTTAAGGAATTGCCTTTAGATTTTATGGAATACGATGATGTTAGACAAAGATTTAAGGATATAGTTAGTCAACTTAATTGTGAGAGAATAAAGAATAAATTTGTTGGAGATATAATTTTGACTCCGGAGCTAGTAGTAGAAATGCTATATTACTATAATATAAATTTCCTCGGAGATAGAGCACTAATTAGTGGTACAAGTATTTTGAAGGATAAATTAAATGAAAAAATTGCTAATGATAATCTTACAGTTACATGTATGCCTGTATGTGATGAAATTGCTAGCAAGAGTTTCGTAACTGAAGATGGTTATAAAACAGAGAATATAAGTATCATAGACAAGGGAATATTAAAGTCTTTTATGATTGGCTTATATGCTGCAAAGAAAACTGGAAAGCCTGTTACTAAAACTGCATTTAATATAGTTGTGGATAATGGAGATAAGTCCTTAGAAGATATAATAAAATTAACTAAAAAAGGAATAATTCTAGGAAGATTTTCAGGAGATATGCCAGCATCAAATGGAGATTTTTCAGGTGTTGCTAAGAATAGCTTTTATGTTGAAAATGGAGAAGTTAAATATGCTATAACTGAGACTATGATAACTTCAAATTTAAAGGATATGTTTAATAATATAGAGGAAGTATCTATAGAGACTTTAAATACTGGAGATTCTATAGCTCCTTGGATGAAGATTAAAGGTGTTACTATTTCAGGAAACTAAAATAAAAACCCAGGTTGGTAGAATATAATTTTACCAATCTGGGTTTTATATGAATAATAATTTTACAGAAAAAAGGTGGAGAAAAGGATGAAAATAACATATCCAGATTACAATCACAGTATCTTAAATCTAATGAATTCAGTTTTAAATCATTTTGGAGCAGAGCACACTCATACTACATTACCAAAACTTGATTATATTTTGAGTAAAAACTATAAAAATGTAGTTGTTATGGTATTTGATGCTATGGGAAGTAAAAATATTGAAAGTATTTTGCCTAAAGATAGTTTTATTAGAAAACATATGATAGATGAAATAACATCTATATATCCACCTACAACAACAGCCGCTACAACTACTCTTGAAAGCGGACTTGCACCAATGGAACACTCATGGTTAGGGTGGAGTTTGCATTTTGATGAAGTTAATGAAAATGTAAATATTTTTATTAATACTAATGATAAAGGAGAGAATGTTGCAGATTATCATGTAGCAAGACATTATATTCCATATAAAAGTGTGATTGATAAAATTAAAGATACAGGAAATGCAGAAGCATATTCTGTATCGCCTTTTGGTACTTACCCAATTAATGATATATATGAGCTTATGTCATCAGTTGAAACTCTGTGTAATAAGAATGAAAAACAGTATATTTATACGTATTGGCCAGAACCTGATTCTTCTATGCATATTAAAGGAATTACAAGCGAGGATAGTATTTACTGGATAAAAAAAATTGATAGGATGGTGGAAGAGCTAAGTGGAAGATTAAAAGATACACTTTTAATTATTACGGCAGATCATGGACATATAAATGGAAAAAATGAATTGATAGAAAATTATAAAGATATTACGAGTTGTTTAAAATGGCTTCCTTCTATAGAACCACGTTCTCTTGCATTTCATGTAAAAGAAGGAATGGATGAAAAGTTTAAAGAAGCATTTTTAAAACACTTTGGAAATGAATTTCTACTTTTATCTAAAAAAGAGGTATTGGAAAAGAAATTTTTTGGACATGGTGAAGAACACTCTAGATTTAAAGATTTCCTAGGAGACTATTTAGCAATAGCAGTAGGTGAGACTGCTATATTTAATACTGAATTTCAGTATAAAAAGTTTATTGGAGTTCATGCTGGGCTAACAGAGTGGGAAATGATGGTACCACTTATTATTATTGAGTGTAAAAAAGAATTAGGTTAAAGTAGAGGTCTAAAATGGGTTACTTCCAAGATAATAGCAGCTCTTAGCATTTTCTTATTGAAGTGTTAGTATTATAGAAAATGGGCATGAAATAAAATATAGAATAAAGGAACC
>DKGY01000070.1:34910-64049 GCA_002453475.1 Clostridium sp. UBA6758
GGTTCCTTTATTCTATATTTTAAGTTAAATACTATTTTTTTATTCGTCACCTTTAAATAGGTAGCCTAATCCTTTAATAGATAAATATATTATAAGCATTACTACGAAGATTCCACCCATACCTTTACCCATTACAACTAAACTTTCCATGAATACATCCATATTCATTACATCCCACCTCCGACTAAGAAGAGAATTAATCCACCGGCTATAACAGATCCTATTTGTCCAGATACGTTAGCAGCAACTGCATGCATCAATAAGAAGTTTTGAGGATCTTCCTTTTGACCCATTTTTTGAATTACTCTAGCTGACATAGGGAATGCAGATATTCCAGCTGCTCCAACCATTGGATTAATTTTTTCTTTTGCAAATAGATTGAGAAATTTAGCAAATAAAACTCCACCTATAGTATCGAAGATAAAGGCAATTAAACCAAGGCCTATAATCATAAAGGTTTCAGGAGTTACAAAGAATTCAGCTTTCATCTTTGCAGCTATAGTAATTCCTAAAAGTAAAGTTACAAGGTTAGCGAGTTCATTTTGTGCAGTAGAAGATAGTCTCTCCAAAACACCACATTCTCTAATTAAGTTACCAAACATTAAGAAGCCTATTAAAGCTACAGAAGTTGGTGCAATAAGACCAGCTATAACAGTAACTACTATTGGAAATAATATTTTTGTAGCTTTAGAAACTGATTTTGGATTGTATTTCATTCTTATTTGTCTTTCTTTTTTAGTAGTTACTAGCTTAATAGCAGCAGGCTGAATANNTAATTGGAACTAAAGACATATAAGAATAGGCGGCCACGGTTATGGGCCCTATGTAGTTACTTTTGAAAAAGTTTGCAACAAAGATGGAAGTAGGTCCATCAGCAGCTCCTATAATTCCGATGGAAGCCGCATCTTTTAATGAAAATCCTAGTAATGCTGCTAAAGATATGGTAAAGAATATACCAAACTGAGCTGCGGCACCAAATAAAAGCATCTTTGGATTTGTAAGTAATGGACCAAAGTCAATCATAGCTCCAATACCTATAAATAGAATAAGTGGAAATAGCTCATTAGCTATACCCATATTAAATAAATTATCTATTATCCCAATTTCTTCATGACCGTTGATAATTTGAGTTACAGCTCCAGAAAGCGGTAAGTTTACAAGAATAGCACCAAACCCCATTGGTAATAAAAGTGCTGGTTCAAAACCTTTCTTAATAGCAAGCCATATTAGTCCTGCGCCTATACCCCACATTATTAGTTGCTGCCAGGTTACGGACGTTATGCCCTTAAGTAGAAACTCCATGATCAAACCTCCTAATATAAGTTAAATCTTTAAGTAATTATGGTTATAGTAAAAATACTTTTATTATAACAACATAATTTTACTACAACGTATACATAATTTCACTATAATTGTATTCATTTAACACAAAAATAATATAGATGTGGTAGAAAACTATGCAATAATATAATATCCTAGGTGTTTAACTTAAATACGCTTAGAATACAAATTATATGAGTTTATTAAGGATAAAAATATATTACTAAAGGGATATCCGTAATTTAACTAAGTTTAATTTAGATATAAACAAAAACTTAGTTAATTAGTAGAAATCCCTTTTATTTATTAAGCTGTTAAGTATTCTTTCATTATTTTTATAACAAAATCTATGTTTTCATTACTAGTCCAGTAGTGAGTAACAAATCTCATTAAGCCATCTTCTACATCACAAACCTTTATACCATTTTCTAAAAGGTATTGAACTAAGTTTTGAGAATTTACAGAAGTAGGTAATTCAAAGAATACCATATTTATGTGTAGATTATCTTCCACTACGTTAATTCCAGGTATTTTAGCTAATTCTTTAGATAAGTATATAGCTTTTTCATGGTCTACCTTTAGGTTTTCTCTCATATCTTTTAGTGCAACAAGTCCAGCAGCAGTTAGTACACCACACTGTCTTAAACCACCACCCATTAGTTTTCTATATTTTCTAGCTCTATCAATAAAATCTTTGCTACCTGCTAAAATAGAGCCTACAGGAGAACAAAGTCCTTTTGATAAACAGAACATTACTGTATCTATATTTTTAGTGATTTCTTTTGCATCTACATCCAGGTAAGCAGCAGCGTTAAATAGTCTTGCACCATCTAGATGAATAGGTAAATTATATTTATCAGCAACTTTTCTTATTTCAGCCATATTTTCTAGAGAAATAACTCTTCCATTTGAATGAGCGTTTTCAAGACATATTAAGGCTGTATCAGGATAATGGATATCTTCTTCCTTTCTTATAGTTGCTTCTATTTCACTAGGTGAAAGTTCACCCTTAGTGCTATTTAAAGTTCTAAGTTGAACTCCAGCAATGATTGATGCAGCTCCGACTTCATGACAAACTATATGACAGTCATTTCCTAGAATAACCTCATTTCCTTGTCTACAGTGAGTAAGCAATGATAGTTGGTTACCAAAGGTTCCACTAGGAACAAATAGTGCAGCTTCTTTTCCAACAAGTTCTGCTGCATATTTTTCAAGTTCTACAGTGGTTTCATCATCTCCATATACGTCATCACCTACAGTAGCTTCGTACATAGCCTTTCTCATAGATTCAGTTGGTTCTGTTACAGTGTCACTTCTTAAATCGATAAATTTCATACATATCCCCCCTACGTCATACCTAAATTGTACTATGAGAGATATTAAAAGTCTAGAATATACAGTAGCATTATAAATAGAATAATAATATATAAATTTTTGGAATATATCATTATATTTACATAAAATGATATAATATATAACATATATGTTTTTAAAGTAGATTAGATTCTAACTTATGAAATAACGGAGGAAAACAATGATAGATGTATGTTTGTTAGGCTGTGGAGGCTCTATGCCAATGCCAGAAAGAAATCTTTCAGCCACTTTAATTAGTTATAAGGGAAGAAAGATACTTATAGATTGTGGAGAAGGAACTCAGGTGTCCATGAAAATGGTGGCATGGGGTTTTGAATCCATTGATATTATATGTATTACTCACACACATGGAGATCATATTATAGGTCTTCCAGGGCTTCTTTCAACTATAGGTAATAGTGGGAGAACAGAGCCACTAACTATAATTGGACCTGAAGGAATTGCTAGGGTTGTAAATGGACTAAGAGTTGTTGCAGAATATTTACCCTATGAGGTGAATATCATAGAAGTTACTTCAAAGATAGAGCTTAATGTGTCAAAGGATGGGATACATCTGGTAGAGAATAGTGAACATACAAAAATTCATAGTAGTGAAATAGTATTGAACACTATAGATGTAGACCATTCATCACCTTGCAAGGGATATAGTTTTTATTTTAAAAGGGAAAGAAAGTTTAATGTAGAAAAAGCTATGGAGAATAATATTCCTAAAATTTTATGGAGTAAACTCCAAAAGCAAGAAGAAGTAACCTTTGAAGGTAAAACATATACTGGAGATATGGTATTAGGAGATGAGAGAAGGGGAGTTAAAATTAGTTTAATAACAGATAGTAGACCAATGGATTCCATGGTGAACTTTATAGCGGAAAGTGATCTGTTTATCTGTGAAGGTACTTATGGTAGTGATGATGATATAGATAAAGCTGTGAAGAATAAGCATATGATTTTTAAAGAATCTGCTACACTAGCAAAGGAAGGTGGAGTTAAGGAGCTTATATTGACTCATTTTAGCCCAATTATGGGAGAACCAGCACAGTTTATAGATAATGCTAAAGAAGTATTTGAAAATAGTGTTATAGGAGAAGATAGAATGGTTAGAACTTTAACTTTCACCGATTGAGAACATATTTATAACATAATTTCAAAGCTAAGTAAGATTAGAGATTGAATTTAGTTCTAATTTATTGCTGGGGGTTTAAAATGGATAGTACTATTAATAATGAAGAGATTAAAACTAAAGATAAATCTAAAAACTATAAAAAGGAATACTTAATAGGGATATTTATGCTAATAGCATTTATGTTTCTTCAATTATTTTTTTCAGGGTTTTATGATATTTATGCTGATTCACTATTATTTTGGATTATATTTATGGTAGCTGGTATTACGTTTCACAGGAAAGATTGGAAGGAATATATGTTATTAATTTTTCCTATATTAAATTATTTTCTATTTAAATTCTTTTATATATTTATTCCTAACTATATTGTAATTTTTATAGTGGTAGCAGTTTTAACTATTTTTTATGCAGTTAAAGAGAATTCCGATAAAAAGAAAATAAAGATTGCTTTAGTTATAGTTCTAGGTATATTGTTATTTTCTACAAACTACTATCTTTATTCTAATCGAATAATAAAGGATGGAAATTTAGAAGCAGAAATAAAACGTTCTCAGGAAATATATAGACCTGCTTTTCTATATTTAAAAGAAGATGAATTAAATAAGATAGATAAAATATCTATTGGTGCCGGTAAAAAGGTGAAAAATTTAAGTGGAATTGAAAAGATGAATTCAATAGAACAAGTAAGTATAGATGATGATGGATTTATTATGAGTTATAGCCCTCTTCTGGAATGTAAAAACCTAAAAATACTAATTATTCATGATAGTTACTTGAAGAAATTAGGTGAGATTGGTACATTTGATAACTTAGTAGAGTTGGTAATTGATTCTGTAAAGAAAGGTTCATTAGAGGATATGCCATATTTCACAGATCTAAAAAGTCTTAATATCTATGAAGATAAACTTATTAGCCTTTCAGGTTTGGAAAACTTTCCTGAAGTTGAGAAATTATCACTATGTGTTAGAGAAGTTCCAAGTTTTGATGGCATAGAAAACCTTACTAATTTAAAAGAGCTTATATTATATGACAAAGTTATTGAGAATTATGATAAATTACTTAGTATATCTACATTGAAAAAAATTTCTTTATATTCACCACTTAATGTTAATGATGAATTTATAAATGCAGCTAAAGCAAAAGGAATAGAAATTGAGATTATGGAGTAAGTTAATAAAATATTTCAATAAATTTTAATAATATGCAAGGTAAATTCGTGAATAATGAATACTAATAACTACAATAAATACCTATAGATTTAAACATTGTTATATGTCTAGTCTATAGGTATTGTTTTATTTCTAGAAAATTTAGTGATATATAAGTTTTTTACTATGTTATTTCTCAATATTATGTGTAATACAATTAAATTCTTTTTTACTTTTTAAATATATTGTCATTAGACTTATTAAAGGTAATAAAATTAGATAAAAAGTAAATAAAATAGCTCTTGCGTCTACACCTAAAGTAGTTAAAGGTACTAAAACAGCTACATTCCAAGGAATCAATGGAGCTATTACTATGGCTGAGTTTTCTAGGTCTAATGCAAGGCACTCTTTATCATAACCTAATCTACTATAGGTATTATTCATGGTCATTTTTGTAAGCATTACTGCTAAAACTTGGGTACAGCCAACCATTGCACTGATGATACTAGTAACTATAGTAGTGAAAAATAGAGTATCAGCTCTTTTGATTTTACTTAGATATTTCTCTATAAAATCAAGCATATTGGCACCTTGAAAAATTCCAGTAAGAGCTGAAGAAAGAAATACTATAAAGACAAGTTTTATCATAGATAGTATACCTCCACCCTTTATAATACTGTAAAGTGGGTTACTAATAGGTAATTGAAAACCAAAGATAGCGATTTTAATAATTTCACTAAAAGTAGCATGTTGTAATATAAAAGATATTATAGCAGCTACAAGCATACTGATAAACATAGAAATTTTAACTTCAATTTTAAAAAGTGATAGTACAATTATAATTAATGCAGGAAGTAATGCTATTATATTTATATTGAAAGTTGATGTTAGTTGAGATAATATATCTGAATTACTATAATTTACGGGGTTAAATAAAGATAAAATTAAGTATAACACCAAGGAGATAATTAGTGGTATTATGGAGGTTTTAGTCATTCGCCTAATATTATCATAAAGATTAGTATTAGTAATAGATGCAACAAGATTTGCACTAGAGGACATAGGTGATGCTCTGTCTCCAAGATAGGCACCAGAAAGAATTGCTCCAGCTATTATAAGGGTATTTCCTCCACCAGCTCTAGCCATTACAATCAAAGAAATGCCGACAGTACCAATGGTACCAAAGGAAGTTCCAAGGAGCATGGATATAAAAGCTGACAAAACAAAGGCACTTATAGCAAAAAAACTTGGGTGTATAAGATTAATACCATAATAAACAATGGCAGGAACTGTACCAGAAATCATCCAAAGAGAAACGATTGCTCCTATTAATACAAATATCTTTAATACACCTAAGGATTCTTTACCTCCTTCAATTAAGTATCTCAACCCATCCCTAATAGAGACACCTCTTTTTATTGCAATAAAGAAGAATATGCATAGTACCATTAATAAAGATATAACAGTATCAATATTTTTAATTACTCCAGTTATAAATATAATTGTAGAAAATATTAGCCCTAAAATTACGTCCATAATAATCCCCCATATAAATAAATTTCACTTATATATTATCTTCAATAGTATTAATTTACAATATAAAAAGATAAATTTATAGTCTACTGATTCTGAAGATATAGTAAATCTAGAGAATAGGATTTAAAGGGAATAAATTTAATTTTATTTCATGAGATTTTTTGGCTATATTTACGTATATTATATAGAGAATATTTTAGGGAGTGATTGTTGTGAGAAGAAAAATGATTTTTGCAATAATTTTTACAGCAGCAATTTTTCTTACGGGTTGTGGTAATAAAAATAGTGAAGAAGATAAGAATACTCATTTAGATACTAATATAAATAATAATAATGTTGTAATAAACAACACTGATAATACTTCAAAAGATGAAAAAAATACCGGTTCCAAAGAAACTAGTAAAGAGAGTAATACTACTAAACCAAGTGAAAGTAATAATAACAGCAAGTCAAGTTACAGTATAAATGACTATTTTATTTTTAAGGAAAATGTAAAATATAACTATACTGGTACAAATTCAGAGTATGCAGAATATGTTACCTACGTTGATTATATAAATGGAAATAAGGTTCAACTAAGAAGTAACAATGGAGGAACAGAGACAGTAACAGTTTTACAAAATAGTAATGGAGAGCTTAAAAAATTTTTTCAAAGAAATGAGTGTTACTATAGAGAAAATTTTACAAATAAAGTAGCTAATATAGATGAAATATTATTAAAGGAGCCTCTAGTGGTAGGTACAGTATGGAAATTATCAGATGGAAGTAAAAGATATATTTCAAAGGTGGATGTGAAGATTTCAATAGGCAGTGGAGAGTGTAGTGCTCTTGAAGTTACCACAGAAAATATCAATGGCCAAATTGATTTACAGTATTACGCTGTTAATAAGGGGTTAATTAAATCTATTTATGATGCTAATAGCATGAAAGTTACTTCAACTTTAAAAAGTGTAGAAGAGAATGAAAGATTAAATCAAAATATACGATGTTATTATCCAGATGAAAATTATAATATTCATTATGAAGATAGAAAATTTACTTTTGCCACTAATGATATAACTAAAATTAGTATCCAAAATTTATTTAAGAATTTTCCCGGAAATAATAAAGGACAATTGATAGGTAAAAATGTAAATATAAATAGTTTATATTTAAATGATGATGGCATGGTATATATAGATTTTAGTAGTAATTTAGTAAAAGAGATGAATGCAGGATCAGGTTTTGAAAGTGCTATATTAGAGAGCATTACAAATACTATAGGAAAATACTACGGAGTTGATAAAGTTTATATAACTATAGATAATAAGCCATATAGTTCAGGTCATATAGTAAAAGCTAAGGGTGAGTATTTTAAAGTAACATGTGAATAACTGTAGGAAAAAATTTCATGAATAAAAGGTGTTGACTATTAAAATAAAATGAGATATTATGATAACAGTTAAATATGAATTTACAAATGCAACGAAAAGGGAAAGTAATTAGTATAAGTTATTACAGAGAGGGTTAGTATGCTGAGATAACCTATAATAAGTATTAGTGAAGTGCCCCTTGGAGCAGAAAAGCCGAAGTAAGTAGGTTTTTATGGGAACTCCCATTACAGAGTTTGGGTATGTCAGTACCTAAAATGAGATGGATATTTTTATATCTAATAAGAGTGGAACCGCGGAAGTATACCTTCTGCCTCTGTATATTACAGGGGCAGAAGGTTTTTTATTTTATAAGTTAATGATAATAAATATTAACTTATAAAATTTTGCTGGCCAGCAAAGAATAAATAAAATAGGGAAACTCTACTAAAATGCTTATAAGTAAATTCAAGATTACTAAACAAAATAAAAAATAAAAGGAGAATTTAAAATGAATATAAATTTAATATTAGCAGTAATATTATCATTACTAGCAGTGTTTACCATATATGCAGTCGAAGAAAAGACTAATAAATTTACTTATGCTACATTAACAGCACTGGCTTTAGGAGTTATTTTAGGAGCAATATTTAAAGAAAACATTTTGTTTTTAGATATCATTGGAAAAGGTTATATGTCACTAATTAAAATGATAGTTGTACCTTTAGTTATGGTTTCATTGATTACTAGTATAGTTAGACTTAAGAACTTAGATACATTGAAATCTATAGGGATTAAAACTTTAGGAATATTATTAGGAACTACAGGTATAGCAGCAACTATAGGAATTGTAGTAGCTAAGATATTTAATTTAGGACAAGGATTAGCTTTTCCAGGAGCAGAAGACTTTGTAGCTAGGGAAATACCTACATTTACTCAAGTGTTAGTGGACATGTTACCATCAAATCCAATAGCAGCTATAGTAGATAATAGAATAATTCCAATAGTTATATTCTCACTGTTTGTAGCTATAGCTTTAGTTAAGGAAGATAATATAAATCCCTCTAAAGCAAAACCTTTTAAAGATTTTGTATTATCAGCTCATGCTATAGTATCAAGAATAACTGAAATAGTATTAAGATTTATACCTTATGGAGTTTTTGCTTTAATTGCAAAGGCTGTAGCAAGTAATGGTTTAGAGACTATTAAATCTTTAATATGGGTTATCGCAGCAGTTTATATAGCTTGCATACTTCAATTTATAATTGTATATATTCCGCTTGTTGCTTTTATAGCAAAAAAGAGTCCTTTAAAATTCTTTAAGGGAATTTTACCAGCTCAAACTATGGCTTTTACAAGTCAAAGTAGTTATGGAACACTACCAGTAACCATAAAATCTTTAGTTGAAGGAGCTGGAGTTTCTGAAAATATTGCTAGCTTTGTGGCACCACTTGGATCAACTATAGGAATGAATGGTTGTGGAGGATTATATCCAGCTATAGTAGCTATATTTGTTGCTAATGTATTTAATGTGGATATGACAATTTACTCATATATTTTAATAGTATTAACTACTATAATATCATCAATAGGTATTGCTGGTGTTCCAGGAGCAGCAACTATGTCTACAACAGTAGTATTAGCAACATTAGGATTACCTATAGAAGGAATGGCAATGATAATTGCGGTTGATTCTATAATTGATATGATGAGAACAGCAACCAATGTTACAGGCTCTGCAGTAGCAGCTTTAGTAGTAGATGAAACAGAAAAGAGAAAATCTGCCAGAAAGAACAAATAGTAAAATGAATATATCATAATAATATTTAAATACATTTTAATAGTGAGTTAAATTCTGAAAACAAATAATAATAAATTGAAAAAAACTTCATCCTAAAGATAATTATCTTTAGGGCGAAGTTTTTTTATATGCAACTTAGTATAGGATTTATGCAACTTAGAAGGTTAGGATTGTCTTAAGAAAATTTAAAGAATATACTTGAATTATAGATTAAATTTAATATAAACTTTATAGTTATTTAAAGAATTTGTATAGAAGGGAAGGCGTTAAATGAAGATTATAATAAATGAAGTTGAAGATATTGAAGATATAGAAGATATAGAAATAGTAATTAACTGTAAAACAATAGATGAAAATATGTCAAGAATTATATCTAAACTTAAAGCATTAGAAGAAAAAATAACAGGGAATAAAGATGGAAAGATATTTATTCTAGATGCAAATGAGATATTTTACTTTGAATCAGTTGATAAAAAGACATTTATTTATATGGATAAAGAAGTTTTTGAGACACATTCAAGACTATACGAATTAGAAGAAAGGCTTAAAAATACAGATTTTTTTAGAGCTTCTAAATCTACAATTATAAATCTGCGAAAGGTAAAAAATATATTACCTATGTTTGGAGGTCGAATAGAGATACTTTTAGATAATGGTGAAAAGCTAGTAGTTTCAAGACAATATGTACCCATATTAAAAAATAAATTAGATTTATAGGAGGAAGATAGTATGAAGGAATTTTTTAAGAACACATTAGAAATAAAGATAATTGCATGTATGTTCTTCACAGCTCAAGTTGTTATTTATACTCTCATTGCTCCTTTTTTAGGGGAAGAAAGTATTAGTCTTTGCTTAATATGGCAAATGATATTTATATCTATAATTTTAACTCTTCTTCAATATGTTATATATGTATCTAATATATTTATGAAGGTAAATATATGGAGTAAGATAATTATTCACTATATAATACTTGTTTTTATAGGTTATATATTAGCTAGGATATTTAATTGGTTCGACTTAAGTATTGGTAATAATTTTACTATTGCATTAGGTATATTTACTGTATGCTTTGTTTCATTTACTGGATCTATTGCATTATATAACAAGGTTTCAGGAGAAAGATTTAATGAAAAATTGAGATTGTATAAAAGTTCAAAATTTGATGATAAATAGGGGGATAGCAATGAATATAATTGAAACTAACAACTTAACAAAGAGTTATGGGAAAAGTCGTGGAATAGTAGAGGTTAATTTACAGGTTAAGGAGGGGGAAATCTTTGGATTTGTAGGTCCTAATGGAGCAGGAAAATCTACTACAATAAGAACATTTTTAAATTTGATTTTTCCTACTTCTGGAGGTGGAAAAATCTTTGGAAAGGATATAGTTAAAGAAAGTAGTGAAATAAAAAAGTATATTGGTTATGTGCCTAGTGAAGTAAAATTTTATGATGAATCAAAAGTTAAAGATATTATAAAATATGCTGAGAGTTTTTATGAAAATTCTAATAAGGAAGATATAGATGAACTATGTAAAGAACTAGAGGTAGAGCTAGATAAAAAAATGAGTGAATTGAGCCTTGGAAACAAGAAAAAGGTAGCTATAGTGCAAGCACTTATTCATAATCCTAAGCTTTTAATTCTAGATGAGCCTACTAATGGACTAGATCCACTTATACAGAAAAAACTTTTCAATATACTAGAAAAACAGAGAGCAAAGGGAACCACTATATTTTTATCTTCTCACAATTTAGTTGAAGTTGAAAATCTATGTGATCGGGTTGCAGTAATAAAAGATGGAAGAATTGTTGATGTAATTGAAATCGATAAGATTGCGAGAAAGGCAGGAGTAAAAATCACATTAAAAGCTAAGGGGATAGATAATAACAAGGTTCAAGAACTTAAAGGTGAAATTATAGAAAACAATAAAGGCGAAATAACCTTTAGCTTTATAGGCAATATTGATGAATTAATTAAAGAAATAGCTAAGTTTAATGTGGAGAAGTTACTTATAGGTGAGCATACTCTAGAGGATACTTTTATGGATTATTACAAGAGGAGAGGGGAGAATTAGAATGAATGTATTCAAATTTGAATTTAGAAGATTATTAAAATCTGCTATTATTTGGTCTGTGGTATGTGTAGGATTAGTTATTATGTTTATGGCATTATTCCCTAGCATGAAGGATAGTGGAATGCAAGAAATTGTTGCTACAAAGATGGATGCTTTACCACCGGCATTATTAGAGGCTTTTAATCTTGATGAAGTTATAGATTTTGGTAATATTTCAGACTATTTAGCATATGCAATTCAATATATATCTATGGCAGCTGGAATATATGGAATAATTCTTGGAATATCTGCTTTAGTAAAAGAAGAAAGTGAAGGTACCATTGAGTTTTTATACTCTAAGCCAATTACAAGAAGTAAAATAGTAACTTCAAAATTACTTTCCTCTGCAATTATATTTTATCTATTTATTTTTATAGTTGGAGCTGTAACTATGGGAATTTCTATGGCTGTAAAGCCAGAAGAGGTCGAAACTATGACACTAATAATGGATATAAAAACTTTATTTGCAGGAATGGCTTTTTTAGGATATATATTTATGGCCTTAGGATTTTTATTATCGATTATAATAAAGTCTAGTAAACAAGGGACATCCATTGCACTAGGAGTATTCTTTACCACTTATATATTTGGAATCATAGGAAAGATGAAAGATGAATTAGAAGGATTTCTATATTTATCACCCTTTGACTATGTAGTTCCAGCTAAGTTATTAAAGAATGGTTTTGAAATGAAATATGTACTTTTAGGCTTTGGAATAATAGTTATATCTATTGTAACTACCTATGCTATTTATAATAAAAAGGATTTAGCATAAACAGAGTTCTTAGCTTCTTCGAAGCTTTACTAACAGACTTCTAAGTATCAGTATTTTTGATAATTAGAAGTCGTTGTCCTTTAGGGGAAATCGTTATCCAGGGACGTAGCAGCTCTTTACTCCAATCTTGAAGAATGTGGAGTATTAGAGCTAGTAGTCATTGGATTAACAGAGGGGTGCAAGGATTATGCATTGGATAAAATTAAATTTATATAAACAAATACCTAGCACTATAATGAAAGTGCTAGGTATTTGTTTGCATTTAATATTTAGTTCTTCTTTGCTTCATGATAACTAGACCTACTCCTAAGAAAGCTACTGCAAAAGCTAACATTATTAATAGTTCAAATAGTATTGGAGCGAGCGTATCCATATTAAATATTGATAGGGTGTTGAGTTTATCATTTACGTTAATAAACCAATATACTGGGTTAAATATAGCAGTACTCTTCACTGTTTCGCTGAGAAGTTGTTGAGGAACAAAGGCTCCCCCTAAGAAGCAACAACCTAAAGATACAAGGTTTGAAATTGGGCCTATGGAATTTTTAGTGGATATATTGCTAATTAAGAAGCTAAGACATAAACACGTTATTGTAAATATTAGAGAATTTATACCATGTAACACTCCACTAAAAGAAAACATATCCTGTGGATACATTACTATGGCGAGTGTCATGAATATAGTCCAAGTAGACAATGCTAAAACCATATCTCCTAAAAATATTTGCATGTTGAAGTTATAGGAATTAATAGGTGAGCATAAATTTCTTCTTTTTAAATCTGGTGAATTGAAAATATTTGATACTATAGATATTCCAAGTATTAACATACATAGCATAGGATAAGCTAAATAGTTAAAATAATAGGTAACGCTACTTTTAGTATCTTCTTTATTATCCATTGCTAAAGTAACTTCTGTATCTATAGATAAATCTTTATTTACTAGCTCATTAATTTTTTTTAAGTTTAAATTACTAGTATTATCAATGTAAACTTTGGTTGTGCTAAGATAATTATTTATCATTGATTTTATAAAAATACTACTTGAGGAGTTAGGAATACTTTGAGTTTCTAAAGTAAGGGGAGTCTCTTGAAGAAAGCTATCTTCAAATCCCTTTGGAATGGTGATTATAATTTCTGCTTCTCTAAAAAATAATGCATCTCTTATTCCTTCATCGGTAGTTTTAATTTTTACTAACTTAGAATTATCTTCAATATAAGCCTCTAAATTATTTGATAGAGGAGACTGGTCATTATTTATAATTGCAACTTTACATTTTTCAGTTTTAAAGGAGGTTGAATCTGTAGAATTTCCCACATTACTAAAAATGATTGTCATAAATACAAATATACCAGCGTAAAGTAGTAAGGAGGAAAGAGCACTTTTTTTAACTATTCTAAAATATTGTTTAAATACTTGCATATTTTTGCCTCCTTAAAATTAAATAAGTAACAATTGAAAATATAATTCCATACAATGTTAGAAGACCTAGATTAAGAAAATATCTATCATAGGTACTATAATAGTATAATGAATAAAATCCATCAGTAATTAAGTTAACAGGATTTATATAGGACAAAAGGGGAAATCTATCTTGAATGGAGTATTTAATCTGAACTGCCATCATTCCAGATAAAAAAGAACATACCATTGTAAATGCGAGTAAAATTCCTTCCTTTATACTAGCTTTTTTATTAATTAAAGCACTTACCATGGCACCTAAAGTTATTCCATTAAAACAACCTACAAAGCAAAGTAAAATTACATAACCTATGGAGTTACCAAAATCTATTTTTAGAACCTGGGAAATATATAGTATAACTATCAGCACTGTTGAAAAATAAAATAATAAAGTAGCTNNAGCTAAAAAGGTTTTTATTTTATTAACAGGAGCTATATTAATTCTTGCTGCTCTTTGAGATTGATTTCCTTGGATGTTTATAACATCAGTACAACCAGGGGTTGAAGCTAGAATACAAGTCATAGCCAAAAGGGTATAAAAATAAATTACAACTAAGTTGGTAGAACTATTCAATTCTTTATCTTTTGTGTAATTATTATAAAGAGCAAGATTACTCATAAAATCATCATTCATAATACTTGGGTTTATGGCTACTACATTTGATATGGTGGAATACTTTTGACTATAACTATCTACAAAGGTTTTTATTATAGACTCGTTAATACCAGACTTTGCAACAGTTACTTCAATATTATCTTCAAAGGTTATATACCCTGAAATTTCACCTTTAGAAAGCATTTCTTCTGCTCTATTCTTGTCTGTATTCTCTATGATAAATAAATCACTGTCTTCTATAGCTGTAGAAAAGCTTTCAGATATTTTGCTACTATTTACAAGAGCAATATTAACTTTCTCAAACTCTTCACCGGTGAGTATATTTGAAAAGGCTAAATTAAAAATTGTAGCTAATACAATTGGAAATAATAAAGTCCAAAAGATACTTAATTTATCTCTAAAACGACATTTAAGTTGATACTTAAAAATATGCCAAAACATTCTATATGCCTCCTTTTAATCTCTAAGCGCTTTACCAGTAATTTCTAAGAATACATCATTTAAGGTAGGTTGCTCTGAGTAAATTTTTCCATAACTTATTTTATTGTCTCCAATATAGCTAACAATGTCTCCAAGGCAGCTATGTCCACTTTTTGTTCTAATATTTAGTAAATTACTCTTATAGTCTACTGATATAATATTAGGGAGAGCATTTATATTTTTAATATGATCTTCATTTAAATTAAAGGCTTCAATAATTATTTTTTCACCTAAATCAATAATGGACTTTAGTTCTTCCTTCGTACCTTTTGCAATGACTTTACCCTTGTCCATAATGGCAATAGAAGTGCAAAGCTGTTCAATTTCTTCCATGTAGTGTGAGGTATATATAATTGTGGCTCCTTGGGCATTTAATTTTTTCATTCCCTCTAAAATATGATTTCTACTTTGAGGGTCAACAGCTACCGTTGGCTCATCTAAAATGATTAGTTTTGGATTATGAGCTATACCGCAAGCAATGTTTAATCTTCTAAGAAGTCCTCCACTTAACTTTTTAGGAATAAATTTTTTGTAATCAGAAAGTCCAACAAAATCAATAGCCTTTTCCACAAGTACTTTTCGTTCCTTCTTATTTGTTACATATAGTCCACAGAAATAATCAATGTTTTCATATACTGTTAATTCATCAAAGACGGCGACATTTTGCATAACAATACCAATGTCTTTTTTTACTTTATAATTTGTTGGAGTCATTTCTTCTCCTAAGATTTCAATAGTTCCTTTATCATATTTAAGTAGAGATAACATACAGTTTATAGTAGTAGTTTTACCAGAACCATTTGGACCTAAAAGACCAAATATTTCTCCTTTTTTTATATCTAAATTTAAGTGATCTAAAGCAATTAAATCTCCATATCTTTTTACTAGGTTTTCTATTTTTACAATCATAGTTATTACTCCTTACTTTATTTAGTTTATACTTATAGTTTATTAGAGAATCTCTTTGTAGGTAAGTGCTATTTGTCATGAATATTAAATTACATTTGTCACTTTAGGCATCTGAAAATAAATAATAAGTCAAAGATGGTAAGCATATTTTGAGTTAGACAAGGAAATAGGTTCCTCAGATAGTAGAACTATCTAAGGGCCTTATATAAAACTTTTGTAAAAAATTTGTATATGTTATTATAGATATATAAAGTGAGGAAGTATAGATGAATAATATATTAAATAAAATTATTTTACTTATAGGTTCGGCATTATTACTTATAGAAAATTATGATATAGAAAAATCAATTTTACCAATTTTAGTTACAGTAGCAATAACTTGTTTTCTAGAATACTTTAACAAGGATAAATTAAATATAATAGTATTAATAAGTTATAGTGTTGTTTGCATTTTATATCCTGAATTTCTGATGGGCATTCCTATAATATTTTATGATACTATTTTTTCAAAGTATAAATATATATGCATCCTAATTTTAATTCCATACATGATGAATATACATAAATATCCATATATGATTAGTATAATAATTCTTGGACTTCTTAGTACATCAACAATGTTAAAATTTAATACTTTAAAATATGAAAATTTGCATGATAAATTTATAAAGCAAAGAGATGATTTAACTGAGATATCTATAATATTAGAAGAGAAGGTAAAGGAATTACAATATAAACAAGACTTTGAAGTTAATTTTGCAACGTTAAAGGAGCGAAATCGTATTTCAAGAGAAATTCACGATAATGTAGGACACCTTTTAACTAGCTCTATATTGCAAATAGGTGCTATTATGGCAATTACTAGAGAAGAGCAAACTAAAGGGTTCCTAGAGGATATTAGATCTACATTAGATCAAGGCATGGATTCTATTAGGAGCAGTATTCATAATTTACATGAGGATTCTATTGACTTATATGTACAACTTTCAAAGTTGATAAATGAATTTAAATTTTGTAAGGCTACTTTAAATTATGAGTTTTCTTCTAATCCAGATGTTAAAATTAAATATGCTGTCATCGCTATTGTAAAAGAGGCTCTATCTAATATAATAAAGCATTCAAATGCAACCACAGTAACTGTAAGTTTATATGAACATCCAAAATTATATCAAGTAATTATTTTAGATGATGGAAGTGAAAAGAAGGTAAGTATGGATGGTGGAATGGGCTTACAAAGCATTGAAAAGAGGGTAAATAGCTTAAATGGTATTGTGAATTTTGATAATTCAAAAGGGTTTAAAATATTTATATCTATTATGAAGGAGGGAGAACTATGAGAATAATTATTATAGATGATGATAAGCTTATTGCAGCATCTTTAAAGACCATCATAGAGACAGCAAGTGATATAGAGGTGATATCGCTTGGATATAGTGGTGAAGAAGCTATTGAGCTTTATAATAGGTATACTCCAGATATATTACTTATGGATATTCGTATGGGGGAAATGTCAGGGCTAGAGGCTGCACAGAAAATTTTAAAATCTCATAATGAGGGGAGAATATTATTTTTAACCACTTTTGAAGATGATGAATATATTATAACTGCATTAAAAGTTGGTGCTAAGGGATATATTTTAAAACAACACTTTGAAAGTATAGTACCTGCTTTAAAGGCAGTAGAACTTGGACAAAGTGTTTTTGGACAAGAAATTATATCTAAAATTCCTACTATGCTACATAATAATGAAAATAAAAAGGATATGTCAAATTACGATTTAGTTGATAGGGATATTGAAATAATTACTTTAGTTTCTCAAGGCCTTTCTAATAAGGAAATATCAGCAAAATTATTTTTAAGTGAGGGCACAATAAGAAACTATATAAGTGGTATTTTAGAAAAATTAAATCTTAGAGATAGAACACAACTTGCCATATTTTATTTCAATAATATAAAATGAAGCATTTCTAAAGATTAGATATGAAAATTTTTCAAGTAATAAGATTAGTAAGTGTAATATTATTTTTATATTGTAGCAATAAAAGGTGCAATAGGAAAAATAATATTAGAATAATAACTGAGTGTATGCTTATACTATAATCATAAAAATAAGCACAGAGGAGGTTTATTATGAAAAGAATAGCGCTTTTAATTGCAACAATAGCATTAACAACAGGGCTTATAGGATGTACCAATAATGGCACTGCAGGAAATAATAAAAATACTGGTAGTGAGGTTGCTCAAAATATAACTGAAAGTGGAACAGCTAATAATGGAACAAAGGAAAGTGGAGTACTAGGCGTAAGTGACAAGAATGGTAATAATAATACACTCTTTGGTATGGATTTAACCAACAATAATTATTCTAATGGTATATATCGTGGTGCATATATAGATGAGGATGAATTATCAGTTGAATTCACTTTATCTAACAATATAATTAAAGATATTAAGTTTATAGCATTATCTAATAATGATGAAAATTATTTAGAAGATGGTAAATTTAAGAATATAAAAAATCAGTATGAAGCTTTGATAAACTATTTAAAGGATAAAGATATAAGACAAAGTCTTAATGATTTACATAATCCTTCTTCTATAGTTAAGGATATGGATCAAAAAGTTGAAGTAGGAAGGGTAACATCAGCTATACATGATGCTTTAAATAGAGGTGTATTTTCTGCTACTAATGGCACCAATAAATAATATATATTAAGTTGGTAATAAAAAGACCAAATAGAAAAGATATAGTGCATATAAGAAATAGACTGTCTCAAAATAAATCACTAAACTTTAACTTAAGGTTTAGGGTGTTTTGAGACGGTTTTTTATTTTATATGATTAGAAATGTTATTTATATTAAGATAGAGTAACAATGAAATTTTAAATACATATACTGTAGTGACAGAATAAATTTAATGATAAAAAATCATTATTTAGGTACAGATGATATTAAATATATATTAATAAAGGAAGTACTGTGATTAAAACAAAATATATTAGTGTATGAGGTGTAGTGTATGAGTACAATAAAAAGAGCATTAAGATATATGGCAGATAAAAATTTTAATCCGACACCAGAATATATGGATTCAATGCCAGAGAAAGGCAAAGATTTAGAAGTACATCCAAAAGGTGAAGCTCCAAAAGGTGGAATAGGAGTAACTCTCATACCTTGTAAATGTCCACAAGATTTTGGACAAGTAGCTGTAATCGATGCTACAACTAAAGGTAGAATAGTTAAGTTTTCTATTAAAGTTAATAATCTTTGCAGGAATAAAGAATATATAGTGTCTGTAGTATTATATAAGTGGATTTGGATTTGGAATTGTAAATGGGTTAAAGTTCCTATCGCAGAAGACTTTAAAATTGCAAAATATACAGGATGTGAATCTCATGGAACAGACACAGTTTATTTTCAATTAGCTATTAAAGAACCATTATGCTCTGGACAATGCATGGGTATCGATATTATTAGTAATTATGTAAGTGATTGTAACTTACAATTTAAAAATACGGTAAAGTAACTTTAAATTGTAAAGGTACTAGGATTTACATAATAAATAGTGCCTGACTTATAAATATTATATAAAAACTCCTTAGAATACAATTTTCTAAGGAGTAATTTTTTTTATTAAGCTGTTACGGTTTTAGTAATTTTTTCTTTTTGGTCTTTTCTCCAAGTGCTATTTAGTAGATAAAAAGATGCAACTGCAGAAATTAAATCTGAGGCAGGATATGCAATCCATGCACCTATAGTACCAAAAATGTTTACAAAAACTATAGCTAAAGGAATAAATACTATTAACTGTCTAAATAGAGATAATCTAAATCCCTTTTTAGCCTCACCAATAGCTTGATAGTAGTATATACCTACATAGTATAACCCCACTAATGGAAGTAGGAATATACATATTCTAAGTGCCTTAACGGCCTCAGGTAATAACTTTGCATCAGTTAAAAACAATCCTATCATCTGTGGAGCAAAATACATAAGAAATACCCCAAATACTAAAGATATTATCGTTACAGTTTTTATAGATGCTTTAACTGTATTTTTAACTCTATCAAAATTTCTTGCACCAAAGTTAAAGGCTACAATTGGTTGCATAGCAGAACTTATACCAATTATTGCAATAAACATAAACATAGATATTTTAGTAATAACACCTACTATTATTATAGCTTCATTACCACCTCTAGAAATTAATAAGTTATTTAAAACCACAGAAACTACTGCATCTGATATTTCAATAACAAAGGTTGAAAATCCCACAGCAATTAACCCTTTAATTAATGAAATATCTACATTTGGTAAAATGTTATTTAATGAAAATTTAATTTTAAAGTGTTTAATTACATCTTTAAACTTGTATAGAACAAAAATTAAGCCTACAAATTGAGAACCTACAGTAGCGATAGCTGCACCGGCTATACCTATATTTAAATGAGCTACTAATATGTAGTCAACTACAATATTTAGAAGTGCACCTATACTGTTAGCATAAAGACCTATTTTAGAATTTCCTAGAGCTGTCATTATTTGAGAGCAAACTATAGTTAATCCTTGAAAAATTGCTCCTATAAAAATTATAGATATATAATCATTAGTTAATCCAAAGGTAGCTTCACTAGCACCAAGTTTATATAACAAACCACCTCTAAAGAAGAATAAAAGTAGAGGAATTATTGTTAAAGATACTATAGTAACAGATACTGAATTAATTATTGTAGATTTAACCTTATCAGGTTGTTTTTCACCGGAATATCTAGAAACGTAGGTTGAAGCTCCTACACCAAATAAGAAAGCGATTGCTATAAGAAAACGTTGAATTGGAAATGCAATTGTTAACGCGCCAATAGCATTAGGGCCAATATACCTACCAACAAAAACTGTGTCTACCATGTTATAAAGTTCTGCTACAAGCAAAGAAAATATTGCAGGTATAGCAAACTTAAATAATACTCTGTATGTCCTTCCATCCGAAAATACTTTAGGGTTAATTCCCATTAGTTTCACCTCATTTATTTGAAAATTCTGTATATTTCTCTTGGGTTTATTTTATGAAAAGTTTCCTTCGGTTTATAGAAAAATACACTTTATCTTCATGTTTAGTTAATTTTAATCTCCTTGAGATTTAATTAATCTCAAGAGTATTTATAAAATATATTCATTAGTTCGTCTAATTTAAATAACAAATTATTTTATGAAATAACTCAGCTTATGGTCTTTAGCAATCTAATTATTCGTAATAACAGTCTTTATGAAAGCAGTAAGTGTCGTTAATTCATTATTGAAATATTTTATCTTATATTAACATTATAGTTGAAAACAATTAAATAAACATTCACTTAAGTGTCCATCAAAAAGTACTATTCTGCCCAAATGATTATTGGATAAAAATAGGAAAAAGCACAAAAGCACCTTAATAAGGATGCTTTTGTACTTAAAATCAATATGTTTTATACGTAAAATAATAAACTTTGATAGAATGTTTATATATATTCATATAAATTGAGGTAAAACTAATTAATCTTAAGAGGTTTCTGAACTTCATTAATTATAATTAATATCGCTCCATAGGTTTTTAGGGTAGCTAAAATATTTATAACTGTACTTTTCTTAAAGTATTTAAATCTAATATTAGGATAAGAAGCCTTATGAAGAATTCCATTTTCATCTTTATTAAGTCTAGTTGGTCTTCCCATATCAATCCAATAATTATAGGATGATCCGATTTTTTCATTTATTTCATAGGTAGTTACATTAATATCTGAATGAATGTTAGTTATATTTAGTGACAACTTTTTAGAAGTAGCATTTTTTATACCTCTAAGTTTTGAAAAACTTGCCATGGATATTAGATCATTAATTTTATCATGGTAAGTATAAAGTAAAATTTCATATTGATTGTCAGTTTTAGTAACTACATATCCATCCCCTTTTGCTACTAAGGTATTACCTAATTTATTCAAAAGAGAATAGGCATAAAAGGCAGGTTTTTTTATACCCTTATCATTTATAAGACCAGGATAACCAAAGAAAAGCTCATTAGTTATATTTACTTGCTTATCAAGGACATCAAAGGCTCTTATAAAGCTTAAATCTCCTTGATGATTAACTACATTATCGAGAATAAATGGAATCATGTAGGCTGTATCATAAATATTATTTACTTCATTATTTATGATAAAAGTGTCTTCTTCAAATTCTAATTTATTTTCAATCAATATTTCTTCAATTGAAGTCCTTAAATTTTCAGGAAAAGCAGAAGAAAATTGAAATCTAAAATTTTTATAATTAAGAGTCTCTATAGCACTGAAATACTCCATAAATGATATAAGAATATTTTTAAAATCTTCATGAATATTTATATAGTTTTTAAGAGATAAGGTGTTTTTAGCAGCACTTTCATTGCTTTCATCAATAATGGTGTTCATATGTTCTTCATAGGCACTATCTATATCTAAAACAATTATAGGTATTATATCTAAGAATTCTATAAATTCTAGTACATCCTTTGCTCTATTCCAGTTATGAAATTTAGACCCAGGAAAGATGGCCATATCAGTACTAAATAAATTTAGGATTCGCCCATATTCAAAATCCATTTCGCCTTGAAGTTCTTCTAGAGTATCCTTATTATCTTCAATTAAAAGGTCAAAAGCATCGCCAATGGTTATAACTCTATTAAAATCCTTGTCAAACTCACCTAGGTAATTTTCCATATTAATATTTAACTGATGAATTTTATCCTCATAGTTAAACCTATCGTAGTCCTCCAGATAATAAATTACATCATCTAAACTTTCCTCTAAAGGATGAGTTATATATTTAGTCAACTTTTCTAGCAACTCAGGAGTAGATTTGTATTTTTTCCGGAATTGTAAAGGTGTAAGTTTATAGTGAAGTTTAAAGTGTTTATTAAAGTATCTAGTATGGGAAAAACCAATCTCCTCAGAAATTTCAGATAGTGTCATATCTGTATCTAAAATTAATTTTATGGATTCTTCAACCCTAATAAGATTTAAAAAATCAGTAAAGGAATACCCAGTAGCGTATTTTATTTCTCTTGATAAATAATGAGTACTTAGATATTCGTTACTAGATATATCTTTAAGAGTTATATTATTTTGATAATTATTATATATATATTTCGATATACTATGATATCTTTGAAGTTGATCTTTATTTTCTTTAAGCTCTTGTTTTTCATGAATTAAATAGTTGAAGTTGTTTATAAGATGATAAAGAAGCTTTACAAGGATATCTTCAATCTCTTCATCATAATTATCTTGCTTTTGTACTGTTTCGCAAAGCACTTGACAAAGAAATACTCTTAAGTCTTCATATTCTTCCCCAAGCTGAGAAGCTTTACTAGAAGAGTTGGTATAAAAAAACATATTCTCAATATCGTTATAGTATTTTTGAAAGAAGTAGGGATCTATTTGAAATATGAGCACTTTATTGTCCGGATCATCACTTTCTATGCTGTGAACTTCATCTATATTTATAATTTCAATTTGATTTTCACTTATTACATATTTTTCAGTATTTATATATAGATTGATTGTGCCTTTTATAACATAAAGAATTTCCGTGCAATAATGCCAATGGATTGGATAGTTTTTAATGGTATTAAAAGAAATAGATATAGGCATATTTGCAGAATAATTAATATATTGTCTATGCATTATAAACTCTCCTTACTAGTTTCTTTGGTATTAATAGTATTATAGCATTAATTAGAAAAAACATGCTACAAGGGTAAACCCCTAAGAAAATATTTTTCTTAGGGGTTTGGATTTTATTATTAACATACCTAAAGAAGTTTAACTTTAAGTAATATATTTATAGCATTTCTATGAAAGCAGCCACTCTAGTGTTAAGTTGTCCAATATCAGCAGTAGAGTAATCTGTTTCTATGCTGATGTAAGGAATATTTTTGGTGTTATTAACAAACCGTTTAATTAGTAATGTTTCTACATTATAGGTATGGCAAGCATGAAGAACTACATCTACTACTCCATCTACTTTGTATTCATCTATAATTCTATTAAGCAAATCTATACGATTAGGGTTAGGAGTCATACATGAACAGCCAATATTTAAGTATTTATGAGCAATAGCTTCATATATATCAGGATTATTTTCATCTACTAGCTCATCGATAGCTTTAGCGCCACTACAGTTTTCAAAAGCCACTACATGAGCGCCATTATCTTCTATGGCTTTTATAACTTTTTCTGTAGCACCACCAATAGGACATCCAGTTATAAGAATACGTGGTTTCTTTTCATATTTTTTATCCACTTCATATTCAGCTTTAATTCTTTTAGTTAGAGCATATATCTCCTTTGGAATCTCTGATTTATCAAAATTAAAGGTAGCTCCATAAAGCACTTTAAACATATCTTGTCCTAAAAGTGCTGGAGGGTCTAGTTTTCCAAGGCTATAAAAGGTTTTAAGAGCTTTTCTTTCTTCATTTTTTAGTTTAATAGCTTCCTTAACCTTTTCATCGCTTATAGTAGTTTCAAATTGTTTTTCTAAAACCTCTTTAAACTTAAATACTTCTTTCTTCCAAAGTTTTAAACCTTCTTCACTTTGAGAGTTTGGTAATTCCATAACGTGAACAGGTTTGAATTCACTTAAGTACTCATACATTTTTTTCTTTCCATCACAAGTAGTTTCACCTACAACTAAATCAGAAAAGTAAAAGAATGGACATTTATCTGTTTTAGCAAAACCATAGCTTGATTTGATAAGAGGACATAGGTTACGTGGTAAATCTTTTTCAGCTTCTGAAATTGTTTCATCAGAAGTAGAGCAAAGAGAAACAACACTAGCACCCATAGCAAGTGGTAATTCTTGAGGCATATAAGTGCAGAATACTCCTACTAAAGGTATATTTTGATCCTTAAGGCTCTTAGCTGCAATAAAGGAATTTCTTCTAGCTTCTGCAAAATCATCAAAGATTTCGGGTAGTTCTTTTCTTATTTTCATTTTAATTTTCCTATTCCTTCTATATGTTTATTTTGTAACAATATTTACAATATGATTATACATAGAAATTATGGAATAGTATGAATTATAGTATTATTTTATACACTTAAGTACATCTATAGAAGATTGCAATACTATATTTATGAAAATAGTGATAGAATTATATTGCACATAAAAATTTAAAGATTAAGAATGGTTTTGTTGGCTTTATTTAACATTTCAAGATGGGGGATAGGAGATATGAAATATGACTTTAACGAAAAGGTAGAAAGACTGGGCAGTAATTGCATAAAATGGGATTTAATAAATAGAACATATAATGATAGTGAAATTATACCCCTATGGGTAGCAGATATGGATTTTAAAGTGCCAGAAGAAATAGGAGATGCTATAAGAAAGAGATTAGAACATCCTATTTTTGGATATTCACTTACGCCACTGTCATGTTATAAGGCTGCTATAAATTGGTTTGACAAAAGATTTGGATGGAAAGTTGAAAAGGCATGGATGAAGTTTGCTCCAGGAGTTGTACCAGGACTAAAAACTATAGTAGCAGCATATACAAAGCCAGGAGATGAAATTATAATCCAAACACCGGTATATCATCCTTTTTATAGTATTATTAAAAATAATGGGTGTCAGGTTGTAGAAAATCCGCTAATCTGCAAAGATGGCAGGTATGAAATGGATTTTAACAACTTAGAAAAGATAATTAGTAAAAAAACTAAGATGATAATTCTTTGTAGTCCTCACAATCCAGTAGGAAGAGTATGGACTAAAGAAGAATTAAAAAGGGTTGGAGAAATATGTTTGAAAAATAATGTGTTAGTGGTAGTAGATGAAATTCATGCAGATATAGTATATAAGCCTAATATACATACTGTATTTGCATCTATCAGTGAAGAGTTTGCTGATAATTCCATAATCTGTACAGCACCAAATAAAACCTTTAATATTGCAGGATTTAAAACTGCTAATATAATTATTAAAAATGAAAGGTTACGAAATCAATATGTACTTCAAATGGAAAAAGATTGTATAGAGGGAGCAACTACATTAGGAGCAGTAGCACAAGAAGCGGCTTATACTAGTGGTGAAGAATGGTATCAAGATCTTATGGAATATTTAACAGAAAATATAGAGTTCACTTTAGAATTCTTCGAGAAAAGAATTCCTAGAATCAAGATTAGAAGGCCAGAAGGAACCTATTTATTATGGCTTGATTGTTCAGGATTAAATATGAAGCCAGAAGAATTAAGTAATTTCTTCCTTAAAAAGTGTAAAGTATGGTTAAATGATGGTAGTATGTTTGGACATTCTGGAGCTAAGTTCCAAAGAATGAATGTAGGAACTAGTAGAGTTGTTCTTGAAGAAGCTTTAGAAAGAATAGAACGAGAAGTAAATAAGCTTAATTAAAATTAATAGAGGCTGTCTCAAAATGAGACAACCTCTTAAATAATTATTTTAAATTATAATTCTCAATGAGTTTTAAAGTTAGATCTAAAGCGTCTTCTCCATTTACCCATAGATCAGGTTTTATACCTTCACCTTCTTTAAAAAATTTTTCATCATATAGCCTTAACCAGTTTCCATAGGAAAATTCAATATGGGAATGGGGAAGGTAACCGAGTTCTACATTAGAACTTTCAAGGCTACCATAAGTATTTGTGCCAACTATTACAATATTTTCAAAATCTTTTAGATGCTCTACAAAGAATTCAGCAGCAGAGGAAGTTTTTTTGTCTGTAAGAACAAAGATAGTATTTAAGTTTTTATTAAGTTCTTTTTTAGTTTTAGGTATGTGCTCGTAATAATAAGCATCAATTTTTTCAAGTTGTAAGGCCTTTAGGTCTTTATCAAAGGTATTAAAATCGTAGTATGAGGGAGCATCTTTAGATCTTCCATAAAGAAGTAGAAAGAGTCCTTTTCCCTGAGATGAAACTCCAAAATATTCATTTATCCAGTTTAAAGCAGTCAATATATCGCCTCCGGTATTTCCACGTAAATCTAATATACTTACAGGAGAATCTTTTACTTTAGAAGCAGTATTAATAAAATCCATTCCATCTATATCTATATTGTAGGGAACTTCTCTGGAAGATATTATAGGAACATTATCTCTAGTTGTATATTCTAAAGGTGAAGTAGACTCATCTGAAAGAGTATTTGATAATTTCAGATCAATATCTTTAATATATTCTGATTCACCTCTATAAAAAACAATATTTAATTTACTAGAAGCTTGTCCAAAATACTTTTCTAGAATACCTAAATTGTACACGAGCCTTCCATAAGTGTTTATAGAAAGATTTAAATAATTTTCAATATTTTCATCTTTATTTATAGATCTAATGTAGTAATAAACACCTCCATACTCTACATAGTAGCCTATTCTATTTTTAAAAATTTCTAAAGTAGAATTTGAGTAATACCTATAGGTGTTTTCTAAATTTAAATTATAATTTCCTATATAAAAATGTTTATCAGGTATAAAAGAAAGACTATCTTTTAAGCTTTTTGTTAGTTCAGCTACGTTAATTACATCATTATCACCAATAAAACTTAAAACGGATTTCTTGGCATGTGAAAAATTTTCATCGCTACCATAATAGTTATAAGCAGCATAATTAGACTTTAAAGTTTTAAAATATAGATCTACATCATAAATAGCTTCTTTTCTGGTTATAGCAGTGGGAGATATCTCTTGTGGTGTTGAAAAAAGTAGAGTATGCTCTTCAGCAGTAAGTATATCCTCATCGGGTAGTTCAGATATAAAATCTTTAATATTTAATTTTGATATGGGAATATTTAAATTTTTATGATTTATCTTTTCTAAAGCTTTTTCAAAGGAAATATCTTTTTTATAATAAAGTAAATAAATTGAAATTAAACCTAAAATTATAATAAAGAGAATTGTAAAAGTTTTTTTCAAATCAAAATTCACCCCCCTAAAATTCTATTAAATAAGGTTATTATACCATAAAATGTAAAAATATAAAGACCTTATGAATAAAAATAAAGCCAAATAACGGCTAATTATCTTTTAGTTACACTATGTTTTGGTTATAATGTTATTAATAAGAAGCTGGGATAGTGTTGTAATTAATTTAAATGTAGATAGATTTTAGCTTTGGATTAAAGTAAATATTTAATAGAAGAAAATAAAATGGGAAGTGATAAAGTGGTAAAGATTATTANNATTATAATAGAGGATACAGAAACTATTAGGCAAGAGCTTACAACATTTTTAAATAGGTATGGATATGAGGTCATAGCACCTACTGATTTTGAAAATATAATATCTATTATTGAAAAAGAGGAGCCTAATCTTATACTTCTAGATATTAATTTACCTGTGTTTGATGGATTCTACATTTGTAGGGAAGTAAGGAAAACTTCACAAGTACCTATAATTGTAGTTACAAGTAGAGATAGTGATATGGATGAGCTGATGAGTATGAATTTAGGAGCAGATGATTTTGTAACTAAGCCTTACAATACACAAATACTTTTAGCTAGGATAAATTCAGTACTAAAGAGAGTAAATCAAGGGAATGAAGGAAATCAAGAAATCTTAGTATATAATGATTTAAAGTTAAATCTATCTAATGGAACCATAAACTGTGGAGAGAATACTTTAGAAATCACTAAAAACGAATTAAAAATTCTTTATTACCTTATAAAGAATAAAGGAAGCATTGTATCTAGAGAGGGTTTGATGGATTATTTATGGAAATCTAATTTGTTCGTAGATGATAATACTTTGTCAGTAAATGTGACAAGACTAAGAAAAAAATTAGATGAAATTGGAGTTAAGGATGCTATAGAAACAAGAAGAGGACTTGGATATATAATGTCTTAAAAATATAAATATTTATATAGAGAACTAGTTCTATTTTTGTATATAAAACTATTTAAATATGGAACTATTAAAATATATAAATAGTTAAATAGTTGTTCTGTTCATGTGGGTTTGAAGGAATTGCTACTTTAAATAGTAGGAAAGGAATAGATAAAAATGAGACTTAAAGATTATCTTAAATCTAGAATTGGGTTTTTAACAATTAATGGAATTCTATTTATGATTTTTGTAGCTATTTTAATATTTTTAAATGTAGGAAGTGGATTAATA
>DKGY01000071.1:0-31387 GCA_002453475.1 Clostridium sp. UBA6758
CTACAATGTTTTTTGAAAAGTCTTCAGGAATTACAAATTTGGCATAATACCCCTCATTTTCTAATCCCTCATCAGCTTTTTCATTGCTAGTAAATTCCCAACCAACGTCCCCATTACTCTTTAGGTTTTCTACAACGTCTTCACCATAGTTTACCTTCTTTCCATCAAGTAAAGCACCACCATCTTCGTTAACTACGGCTATGGTCATGTCTTTAACTCGTGCATAAGGATCCCAAAATGCATCTAAGTACAACAAGGAGTATAATAATGGCACTACAATGATTGCAATAACTGATATCCTTATGAACCTGTTCTTAAAAATGCTTTTAATATCCTTACCCGCAATTTTTAGAAAATTCATGCTACCACCTTCTTTAATTTTTTATACTTTACAGTCAATATTATATTTATACCTCTTTTGTACTGACTAGTCAATATCACTAGAGAAAATTTTTACTGATATCCTTTTCAAAAACATTACAAAAGAGTTTTCTAAACTAGTTATTCTCTTAGCTTAGAAAACTCTTCTCTATTTATATATTATTTTCTATTTAAACTTAAGGTCTCAAGATAGCCTTATTCCATAGTTAATATAATTCATGAATTTCTCTACTACTTCATCATGATCATAATTATCATTATTTATAATTTCATAGAGTGCAGATGAAAATAATACTCCTATAAAGCAGTAGCTTAATATATCTGAATCTCCATCAGCAATATGTCTTTCTTTTGTAATGCCTTCTAAAAATTTAGAATTCATACTAATTAAATGCATCACTTGCTCTCTTATTTCTTCATGACGTTCCTTTTGTCCCCATACTTGACTCATTATTACTCTGAATAAATCTTTATTAATATACACATATTTTAACTGAACCCTAGCAGATTCTTTTAGTCTTTCTATAGGATCACTTATTTCTTTTATTGACTCTTCTACTTCAATATTTATTAAATCAATTCCGGTTTTTACAACAAAATAAAATAATTCCTCTTTGCTTTTAAAGTGATAGTATAAAGTTCCCTTTGCAACTCCAGCCTCGCTTGCTACTTCATCCATAGTAGCACTCTCGTAGCCATTGCTTGAAAATACTTTTATTGCAGCCTCAAAAATAATTTTTCTAGTCTTATTCATAATTTACGCTTATATCCATTTATGATATGAAGCAACACAACTCCTTATAATTTATATTTTATCATTTTAGTGTTATACAGATTATTATACTATTTATATACTGACTAAACAATAAATTAAATTATAGATTTCTAATTATACTTTCTGAGTAGGTCTATTAATTATATATATCGGAAAATTCTATATTGCACTTTTCTACCTTTGAGCTTATCATTTCGCTTTTATGCGTAGTAGATTCTCTAGCTCCCCCCTCCATTTCTACAATTCTTATTGGAAGATAAAATGTAAATTTAGTTCCTTCCCCAACTTTACTTGTCACATTGATGTTACCACCATGCATTTCAATTAAAGATTTAACTAGTGACAATCCAATTCCACTACCTTCACATCTTCTTTCTAAGGTATCATCCACTTGGATAAACCTGTTAAATACTAAATTTACTTTTTCATTATCTATTCCTTCTCCATTATCCATAACTGATATAAAGACTTTTCCGTCTTCAATACCTAAATATACTTCTATTCTTCCATTTACCTTTGTATACTTAATTGCATTAGATAATAAATTAAGCATTATTCTCTCAATTTTATCTGGATCACAAGCAATTATTTCTTCTTCAATTTCTGTATCAAAAATTAATTCTATTCCTTTATTTTCTACATACTGAGCTACAGAAATTGTGATATCTTCTACTACATTAACAATATTATGATTTTCAAGTTGCAATTTATAGTATCCTGCATCTATCTTAGTTATATCTATTAGATTATTAACGAGTCTTAATAGCCTATAAGAATTTTGTTTAATTGAATTCATGTATCTCTCTAAATCTACACCTTTATCTGCACAAATACGCTCTCTTTCTATATTACTATTTATAAGTTGCATAGTAGTAAGAATAATATTTAAAGGGGTCTTGAATTCATGAGATATATTTGAGAAAAATTCACCTTTAATTTGCTCTAATTTTATAGCTTCTTCATAACTTTTTCTTTGTTCTTCTAAGCGATGCTGCTCTGTTACATCCTTTCCTGTGCATATAGCTATTCCTCTGCTATTTAAATATCTACTATTCCATTGAATCCACTTTGCATCTCCATTTTTACACATAAGTCTAATTTTAAAACTCATTATTTTCTCTTCAGCTCTTAATTTTCTTACAAACTCTTCTTTTGATTTTAAGTCTTCTGGGTGAATTATGTCTGTCCACTTCATCTCTAAGAGTTCCTCTCTACTCCATCCTAAAGTCTTTTCCCATCCTGCATTTAACTTTCTATGTTTATCATCTTTGCCAATTATTACCATTAAATCAATGGCAGTATCTAAAAATAACTGTAACTCATTTTCTGTTTGCATACGTTTTTCAAGTTCTAATTTAATCTGTTTAGATAAACTATCATTTTTTATTATTACTGCAATTTGATTACATAATATTTTTATAAAATTATCATTATTTAGTTTTGCATCATCCTTTTTACTATATAAGAAATGCATAACTCCAATAATCTTATTATTGTATTCAAGCTTATAAATTCCCACAAATTTTACACCTTTTTTTTCTAGTATATCTTTATTAGGGTAACTTTTTCTTTCACATAGAGGCTTTAGTCCCTCACTGTCTTCTTGTGTAAAAAATCTATCCAACTCTTCATACGTTATTGGAATTTCTATATTATTAATATCTCTTTCATTGTACTTTCCTAAATAATATTTACAAGTAAGCTTACCTTCCTTATCGTCATATGCCCATATATTTATAGCATCTGCACCTAGTTTGTGGATAATTTCTTCTTTTAAATTATCAAATCTTCCATTACCTTCGTTGTAACCATGACTTAACACCTCATTTAAAGCATAAAATTGTTTATGACTATCTAATAATTCCAATTCTATTTTTTTATTAAAAGTTATATCCCTTGAAACCCCAATTATATACTTCACTTCTCCGTCTTCATCTAATATTGGTGCCTTATAAATTTCTAACCATTCATAACCTTCTGATTTATGAATCAATTTTTCATCTAGTATTTGTCTTTTATCAACAAGTACCTCATAATCTGTTTTATTATAATAATCATATTGGTCTTTATCACAAAAATCCCAATCATGATGTCCTATAACTTTCTTCTTATCAACATTAAAGTTTTTTACATAATCAGTGTTTGCATATATATATTTGCCGTTAATGTCCTTCATCCACATACCATAGGGTAACTTATCTAAGAGTATCTCTAAATCTTTTTTACTATATATCTCCTTTTCTTTTAAAGTAATAAAAAAAGCGCTCTCCTCATACCACGTTCCTTTGTTAACATTTACATCACAGTGAATTTTATCTGGATCTTGCAATGAAAAAGTGTACTCTATGGCTCTATTACTATACTTTTCAAAATTACATATAAGTTTACTTAGTATATCCCTATCTTGTTGTAAAACTATGTTTTTATAAGAATTCTGTAAGTCTCCTTCCTCTAACCCAAACCTTTCTATTAGTTTAGAGTTTGCAAATAGAACCTTTTCTTTACTATCAACTACTAATATCATTTCATCTAGACTATTAAAAACCTGTTCCATAAACTTCCCTCCCCTTTATTAAAACTTTTCTCACGCTGCTGTAATCATTACAAAATCCTAGTTTCTTCAAATTTCTTCATTTTATATGTATGCTTACTAATACTATATCTTCATATTTCTTTATAAATGTATATTCACACCATCAATTATACATTTTAAAGTAATATATTACAATATATAGTAATGTATTTATATTTTTAATTAATACATATTATACTATCTTGTAATATTTTAACTCAAAGTTTATGTAAATCTTTATAAATTAAAGAAAATTAGAGTTAATTATATCTAATTTACTCTAATCAAATTATATGGCATTTTTTTAAATTAACCTTCAAGCCAGTATTAGTGTATCATGTAATTAAGACACTATAACTGATAAGATGAGGTGATGAAATGGAGTTAGAATTAAACTCAAAGGAACCTATATATATTCAGATAAAAAATTACATGAAAATGAAAATTGTTTCTGGAGAACTAAAAAAGGGGGAGAGATTATTGTCTGTTAGAGATTATGCCAGTGAACTCAAAGTTAACCCAAACACTATATTAAGAGTTTATTCTGAACTTGAAAATGAAGGTTTAATAAATACTCAAAGGGGTATCGGAAAATTTTTAACGGAGGATGGGACTATAGTAGATAACCTAAGAAAAGAATATTCTAAAGAATTACTAAAGGACTTTATCCACAAAAGTAAAAGCTTAGGTTTTTCTAAAGAAGAAATTTTAGAACTAATTATGAATATGTATGAGGAGGAATAGCCTTGAAGAATGATGCAACTACCATAGTAACTAAAGATGAGCTATCACAAAGTGTAAATTTAAATATTTTCTCTGATAATGTACTAGAAATAACTAACCTTTCCAAAAATTTTGGAGCAAAGCATATTTTAAATGACATCACCTTTAACTTAAAAAGAGGTAAAGTTCTTGGAATTCTTGGACCTAATGGTCAAGGAAAAACTACTTTGCTAAATGTTATATCTGGAATCTTTAAACCTACTCTAGGAACGGTAAGGATAAATGGTATGTTACTTGGAAGGGAAACTAAAGAGTTTGTTTCATACCTTCAGGAAAAAGATTATCTTTTTAGATGGATGAAGGTTAATGATGCTCTTAAGTTTTATAAGGATTTCTTTAGTGACTTTAATGTAAATAAAGCTTTAAATTTATTAAAATTTATGAATATCCAGACAGATGCAAAACTTAAATCATTATCTAAAGGAATGTTAGAAAAGGTTGCCCTTAGCCTAACCTTAAGTAGAAATTGTAATTTATATATTTTAGATGAACCTATTTCTGGAGTTGATATCATAAGCAGAGATAAAATAATTAATGCAATTATAGATAATTTAGATAGTAATGCTTCAATGATAATTACAACTCATTATGTAGGCGAACTTGAGCAGCTTTTTGATGAAGTAATATTTTTAGGTGAAGGTTCAATAATTGAAAATGGAGACGCTGAAGAATTACGTATAAAGTACGGCACGTCTATAGATCAAATATATAGAAAGGTATTTGCAGAGTAGGTGAATAATATGGAAAATAGAATAACTAAAAGTAAATCAATTAAAATAAAAAATATTTTAGGTATAGCTAAATATACCTTTAGAACCTTGAGAATTGTGTATTTAATAGAAGCAATTATTTTAATTTTAGCTCTTGCCTCAAGTTCATTTTTGTCTAAATTCACTTTAGGATTAGACCTAATACCAGCTATTTCAATTCTTATTGCTACGAACTTCATAGCTCATATGATAATATTTTCTATGCAACTATCAAAGGAATATGGACGACTTTTATTTTTAACTCCTATATCCGNNTTTATTCTTGGCAATCTATTAGAATTGGTTCTTGTAAATTTATTTATTACTATAATTGTTACTCTAGGTGCAATGGTTAACTCTGGTAATTTTTCCTCCATAGTTCTTAACATTTCATTATCTATATCACTAGGGACTATCACAGGTTATTTAATTATAACCGCATTGATTGCAATATTAGGTTCATATATTAGAAGTACCTCTTTATGTGTATTGGCTGTCATAGGTGCTTGTATTATTGGGGATATTATTTACTCCTTTATAGCTGATCTATTATTGTACTTTTTACCTTATGTATATATGACCATAGGTAAATATGGAGCTATTGAATTAGATATATTTGCAATAATTATAGATACTTTAGCCCTAATTATACTTCAATCAGTTGCTGCCAATAGAATAGACAAAAAACTAGATATAGTCTAATTAATTTATTAAAATAGAGGTGTTTTTTATGAAGAAGAAACTTTTTATTATAATTCCTACCCTTTTCCTTACATCTACCCTTCTTGTTGGTTGTAATGTAGAGTTTGGTGTAAAATCTCGACCTAAAGACAATAATTCTATTAATTTTAATAATGATGAACTTTTCGGTAATTTAGGTACTGATTTTTTAGATAATTTGGATAATGTTAGCAATAATTTTAGTGATTTTAATAATAATAATTTATCCACTTATGATGAAAATATATCAAAAACTATTCCTATGAAAAATATAGAAGATATGGTTATTTCAATCCATGCTTCTAATGTAACTATTAACTCTGTTGACAGTTCAGATTTTACTATAACTTGTAAAGGATCTAGCTCCTTTGTAAATAAAACTACTATTGATGTTATTGGAAATACACTTAATGTTAAAGAACATGGTGTAGATTCTGCTATAAACTTAGATTTTTTTAATAAATCTACATCTAGAGAAATTACTATTAATATTCCTAAGGATTTTAATAAAGATTTAAAATTGAATGGTGGTGCTGGTAATATGTCTATCAATGGAATAAGTATAAATAAATTAAACATTGATGGTGGCGCTGGAAATCTTACACTTAAAGATATAGTTTTTCAAGATTTTAAGCTTGAACAAGGTGTTGGCAATACAACCATAGACCTCTCTAGTAAATGTGGTGATATAGATATTGATGGTGGTGTAGGCAATCTTTCTATTGCNNTCTTTCTATTGCATTTGCTGAGGTTGGTGGAAATTTGACCTATGATGGTGGTGTAGGTAAAACTGTTATATCTATTCCAAATAACTCTCCTGTAAAGTTAAATACTTCTACTGGTGTAGGTAGTATCGATATAAATGCTAAAACTTCTGGTGAAGATATATATACCTTTGATTTAAATGTAGGGGTAGGTAATCTAACTGTAAATTAATTTCTTTGAACTTTAAATATAAATAGAGTATCTAAAAACTTAGTAAATTTTTAGATACTCTATTTAAAATTATTCTAAATATTATTTGTTTCTAATTATTTAACTTTATAAATTAATTCTATATTCCTATAACAGTAAGGCCTACAGCAATTATTACTCCTGAGTATAATAAATCTATTATACAATATCCCATAATATCCTTTGCTCCTAGACCGGCTATTCCAAGTGCTGGTAAAGCCCAGAATGGTTGAATCATATTTGTCCAAGCATCTCCCCAAGCAATTNNNACCAGCTGGCATCATAATAGGCGCCTGTACAGCCCATTGTCCACCTCCGGATGGAACAAAAAAGTTAACTAAACCTGCGCTTAGGAATGAGAACATTGGAAATGTAACCTTATTAGAAATAACTACAAACATATTAGACATTAAAACTGCTAAAGATATTCCCTCTGCATTAGCTCCAGTCATCATTCCCATTATACCTGCATAAAATGGGAACTGAAGTAATATAGGTCCTGCTCCTTTAGCCCCATCCATTAAAGCATTTATAAATCGTTTAGGGGTTCCATGCAATAAAATACCTAAAAATAAAAATATAAAGTTTACTATATTAAGATTTAAATCAAATCCTGAAGTAATGAAGTAATATACTATATAAGTAAAGCCCATTATTGAAATTAGCCAAGTAACCATTTTACTATTTTCTAACTTATCAGCTGGAGTCATTTTTTCTTTTGGCATCTCTATGAACTCTTCTTCATCCTTTAATAAGTTCCTATCTATAACTACAACATTTCCTTTATCTGGATGCATAGCTCTATTTATAAGTGGTAGAGTTACTACTAAAACTCCTACTATAACTAAATTAAATAGTGAAAATATAGTTTCGCTAGTTGGTACTCCTGCAGCACTTACTGCTCCTGCTGTAGCTGTAACTAGAGATTCCCCCCCTGTAGCAAGAGTTAATGGAATTGATGCTGATAATCCAGCATGCCATAATAAGAATCCTGAATATGCTGAAGCTATTAGAAGCCTATAATCAACACCATCAACTTCCTTTGCAAGTTCCTTTGCAAATATTGCTCCTATAACTAAACCAAATCCCCAGTTCAATATGCATGCTATAGATGATACAAAAGTAACTAATAATATTGCTTGAGTTGGAGTTTTAGGTATTCTAGCTAGTTTTTTTGTAATCTTTTTAAATGCTGGTGCACTAGCTAAAGTATGTCCAAAAACAAGAACTAATGCCATTTGCATTGCAAATGCTAATAAACTCCAAAATCCATTTGTCCAATGAATAATCATAGATAATGGAGATTGTCCTGTAAATAGAACACCTGAAATAAAGATCATGAAAGTTAAAATGATACAAAATAAAAATGGATCTGGTAGGTAATTTTGAACTAATTTAACACAACCATTCGTAAATTTTTTAAACATTTTCTTTCCCCCCTTGATGAATATATGGATTTCTTTATATCAGCAAATAGTTATATTTTTTAATGTAGCTATTTGTTGTTATCTAATTACAACACTCTTAATCAATATAGTTAAAAATTTAACTATATTGATTATTATCTGCTTCTATATAGGTAGCGCTCTTAGCTTTATGTATAATTTACTTCACATGATGTATATCAACTTAAGGTATGTATACCTAATTCATTTTTAGTATACCACATTAGCTATGCTTTTTAAATACACATATTACTTTTTTTAAATATTATTACTTTATAATACATATATAATATTTTTTCTCATAGTTTAATTTATATACTAAATCTATT
This sequence comes from Clostridium sp. UBA6758, assembly GCA_002453475.1. Classification (GTDB taxonomy): domain Bacteria; phylum Bacillota; class Clostridia; order Clostridiales; family Clostridiaceae; genus Clostridium_J; species Clostridium_J subterminale. The sequence goes on from DKGY01000071.1 coordinate 8,709, forward strand.
TAATTTTCTATATCCATTAAATTCATTAAATATTATTATGCATTTTGAGTAAACTATATAGAAAATAGAATTAAATTTTATGTTTCTTTTAATTCTGTTAATAATCATTTCTATTATCACTTAGAATATTGTTAAGAAAGGAGATTTTTTATGAACAGAATAGGTGAAGACGTTAAAGCCGGTATGAATAAAGTTACTGGTGAAGTTAAGGATATGTATAATGGAATGAAAATTCAATATGTTGAAAAGAAAGACGATATTAAGGAATTTATTTCAGAAAAAAGATTTGTTCGTGACCTTAAAAACCAAATGAAAGATGAGGTTAGAGATGAAGGTCAATTAGCTAAAAATATTTACAATAAAGCTATGGTTGGAGGAAAGGAAATAGCCAAAGAAATAAAGAATGATATTAAAAATCAGATGAAAAACTAATAATTATAAAAATTAATTTAGGTCTATATTGATATGAAAAGTAGTTATATCAATATAGACCTAAAAATTCATATTAATTATTTTTTTACTTCTTGAAGAATTTCTTCTATTTCACTAATACATGCTCCACAAACAGTTCCTGCTCCAGTAGTTTCCATGATATCATCTACAGTTTTAGCACCATCTTCAATAGCTTTCTTAATAGTGTTATAGTCTACATCTTGACAAGTACATACAATTCTATTTTCTGACATTTACTCTTCCTCCTTAATATAGACATATATGATTAATGTAGTTAATCATATATAATGTAATTATTCTTTAATAGTATTGCTATAAATTACATTTCAATACACTATATTTTGGTTTTCATACATATCTCTTATAGGAATTGATGAATTAAATTATTTCTATGGTAATATGTGTTACTTATTTGAGTTAATTAAACTTTCAATAACACATTTACATTTTCCACATGCTGTTCCTGCTCCTGTAGTTACCCCTACCTTTTCTACAGTATCGTCTCCATTTTGTATTGCTTTTACTACTTCTTTAGTAGAGACATTTCTACATGTGCATACATCTCCTAATATTTTTTCAATTCTCTCAATGCATCCACCACAAACATCTCCTGCTCCTGTAGCAGCTTGAATATCTTCTACTGATCTAGCTCCTTGAGCCATTGCCTCTCTTACTGCAGCATAAGTAACTCCATTACATAGACATACGATTTTTTCTGTTACCATTTTATATTCCTCCTATAATCTCTTATTTTATATATTTCCATTATAACCTAATAATATTTGTTAATCAATATTTATTATTTGATATTCATTCTTTATTCTCAGCCATTGATGTACCATATACTTTTATTCTTTGTTATTTTCAATAATATATTCAAATACTATCTCAATTTACAGATTTATTCCACCTTATTCATTGACAAGATTTCTCAATTATGATAGAGTATGATTTGTTTAGGTATAATAGCATATGAATAATATTGGTTAATTTAAAGGAAGATGGATGAAATTTCCACACAGTACCGCTACTGTAATTAGGGAGTATTAACTAAATTAAGTCACTGAGTCATTGATTTGGGAAGGCTAGTTAATATTATGATCTATAAGTCAGGATACTTTCCAATATTAAAATATCGATACTCTTCGAGTAAAGAGTGATATTAATCAATCATAGTAACTACGTTGTATTGTCTATGGTTTTACTTAGAGTATCCTTATGTATTCATAACAAATTATAACATTTAACTAATTATAATTGGAATAGTAAAGGAGAATTCAAATGAAACACTTAAAAAAAATCACTTCAATTTTATTAAGCTTGCTACTTATCCTTAGTCTTGTAGGTTGTAGTAATGGAAGCTCTAATAAAAACACTTCAAAAGAAAATTCTAATTCATCTCAAAATGAAAGCGCAGATTCTCATTATCCAGTAACAATTGAAACTTATAACTTCAAAAAAGAACCTATAAAACTAACTTTTAATAAAGCACCTGAAAAAGTTTTTGCTGTATATCAGAACTCTATAGAAACTCTTCTTGCTCTAGGTCTTGAGGATAAAATAGTAGCTGCTGCTGGTCTTGACCATCCTGTAAAAGAAGAATACAAAGCTGCTTTTGAAAAAGTTAATTATTTAAAAGAGTTTACTCCATCTAAAGAAACTGTAGTTATGTCTGAACCGGACTTTATTCTTGGCTGGTATTCCCTTTTTAAAGATAAAAGTCTTGGTGATGTATCTTACTGGAATGAAAATGGTATTAATACATATATGTCTTTAAATAGTGGTGTAGCTAAAGAGAAAACTATTGATAATGAAATTACTGACATATTAAATTTAGGAAAAATTTTCAACGTTGAAGATAAAGCACAAGAACTAGTAAATAAAATTACTGAGGCTGTTGAAAACACATCTAATTCAGTTAAGGGTAAAGAAAAACAAAATGCTTTAGTTTTAGAGTTCTCCAATGATAAAATCAGTACTTATGGAGCTAGTACCTTAGCTGGTGATATGATAACAAAACTTGGTGCCAATTTACTTAGTCCTGAAGGAAATAGCATTGGTAAAGAAGATTTAATAAATCTAAATCCTGATTGTATATTTGTAGTATATATGGATAGAGGTGATAATAATGTTCCTCAACAAGAAGTAGATAAAATTTTGAAAGATGAATCTCTTCAAACACTTTCAGCTGTTAAAAACAAAAGAGTATATCCTATATCTTTAGGAGAAATGTATTCTAGTGGTATCAGAACCATAGATGGAATAAATACTTTCTCTGAAGGTTTATATGGAACCTTAGGTAAATAATACTATGACGATAAAAAATAAAAATAAATTTAAAGATTCTAATATTTTTAAGGGAATGCCTATTTATATAGGTACTTCTCTTGTTCTTTTAATAATACTTATTTCCTCAATAGGACTAGCTGTTGCCATTGGTTCTGTAAATATATCCATAAAAGAAGTATATAGTATTATTCTTTATAAACTCTTTTATATAGGTGAGATTTCTATGAGCACTTCCAAAATAGATGTTATATGGTTGATTAGAATGCCTAGAATAGTTTTAGCCATAGCCGTTGGAATGGGATTATCCGTAGTTGGTATTGTAATGCAGGCTATTGCTAAAAATCCTTTAGCTGACCCTTATATCCTTGGAATATCCTCAGGAGCCTCTCTTGGTGCTACCTTAGCAATTATCCTCGGTATTGGAACAAGTTTAGGTAGCAGTTATATTGGAATAATGGGATTTATAGGTGCTTTTACTATTTCAATGTTAGTTTTAAAGCTTTCTAATATAGGTGGACGAACTAATTCTGTAAAACTGCTTCTTTCTGGAATGGCTCTTAGCTCTGTATGCAGTGCCTTTTCAAGCTTTATAGTTTATATTACCAATGATGCTCAGGGATTGAAGGATATCAGTTTTTGGCTTATGGGTAGTCTGGCTGGTGCTAATTGGAATGAAATTTCTTTTATACTTCCTATTATTTTTATAGGAACATTATTCTTTATGACCCAATATAGAACTCTAAACCTAATGCTTTTAGGTGATGATGTATCTGTGACTTTAGGTACTGATTTACATAAATTTAGAATCATTTATTTAATAATAACTTCCTTAATGATCGGTATAATAGTATACTCTTCAGGTATGATTGGATTTATTGGACTTATCATTCCTCATATAGTTAGAATTATATTTGGTACAGATCATAAAAAAATAATTCCTATAGGAGCTATACTAGGTGCAATATTTCTAATTTGGGCAGATGTCCTATCTAGAATTATAATAAAGGGTGCAGAGATTCCTATTGGTATATTGATTTCTATGATAGGAGCACCTTTTTTTGTATGGCTCATGATAAAAAAATCCTATGGATTTGGAGGTAGCAACTAATGCATATTTCAACTGAAGATATGAGAGTTAAGATAGGTGACACTGATATTCTAAAAGGTATTAATATAGATGTTAATAACAAAGATTTTATAGGAGTAATTGGCCCAAACGGTAGTGGCAAATCCACTTTATTAAAATGCATATATAGGACCCTAAAACCCAGTAGTGGAATAATTAAACTAGATGATATTAATCTAAGCAAATTATCTATTAAAGAAACTTCTAAAAAACTAGCAGTTCTATCTCAACATAATAATTATAATTTTGATTTCTCAGTAAAAGATATATTACTTATGGGTAGATCTCCCCATAAAAAATTTCTGGATAGAGATACTAAAGAAGATTATGACATAGTATATGATTCTTTGAATAAAGTAGGAATGCTAGACTTTATAGATAGAAGCTTTCTAACTCTTTCTGGTGGAGAACAGCAACGTATTATTCTTGCTAGGGCATTAGCCCAGCAAACTGACTGTCTAATTTTAGATGAACCAACTAATCATTTAGATATAAAATATCAGCTTCAACTTATGGGTATTGTAAAAAATCTTAATGTAGAAGTTATCGCTGCTATACATGATTTAAATATTGCTGCTATGTATTGCGATAAGATTTATGTTTTAAAAGAAGGTACTATTGTTGCCTATGGTACTCCTAAAGAAGTTCTTGCTTCTGAATTAATCAAAGATGTTTATGGCGTTGATTCAATGGTTATAGAAAATCCCACAACTAATTTATTAAATATTTGTTATACTCCTATGTAACAAATGAAGGGATATCTCAATACCTTGAGATATCCCTTTATTTTATCCATAATTTATTCTATGACCACAATCTAAGAAATACTTCTACTTACTTACTTTAAAGTGGTTAATTAATTGTGATAAATCATTACAAGATTGTGCTAACTCTTCAGAGTGTTGTGCTATACTTCCAAATACAACGCTTTGCTCATCTATAGAAGCACTAACTTCTTCAACTGTAGATGCATTCTGTTGTGCATTATTTGAAATATCTTCTACTCCACCTAAAATATTTCCACTATAGTTATTAATATCTTCAGTTCTATGACTTGTCTCTCTTATTAATTCAACTATTTCTTGTAACTCATCATTAATAGAATTAAAAGATTGCTCTGTACTTAATACAGCACTTGCAGTTTCTTTATTTATATCATTAGCATAAAGTATTGCACTTTTCACATTGTTAGTTTCTTTATTTATATTAGATAAAGATTCTTTGATCTTATTTGTAGCATCACTAGATTGCTCTGCTAATTTTCTTACTTCTTCTGCCACCACTGCAAATCCTCTTCCAGCTTCTCCAGCTCTAGCTGCTTCTATACTTGCATTAAGAGCTAGTAGGTTAGTTTGATCTGATATATTAGTTATCATATCTATAACCTTATCTATTTCTTGTAATTTGAAAACTAATCCTTGGAATATATCATTTACCTTATTAAGTTCATCAGTGTTTTCATTAATCTTAACATTTAGATTACTTACATTTTCTAGACCTAGCTCCGATGCAGCTGTTGAAGAATTAGATAGTTCATTCATTTTATTGATAATATTATTAATATCCTCAATAGATTCATTAAGCTTTTCTACCTTATCTACTATGCCTACAATAGTTTCTGCTTGATCTGAAGTATCTCTAGCTATTTCTGCAACTGCAGCATTTATCTCTTCTGTTGAAGCTGTAGTTTCTTCTGATATAGCACTTAGATTTTCACTAGCACTATTGATTTGATATATAGATTTTTGTACATTTGATACTATATTATTAATATCCTTAACCATGCTATTAAAATTATTAGTTACTTGTCCAATTTCATCCTTCAATTTAGATTTTATATCTATTGTTAAATCACCTTCTGCTACTAACTTTGCTTCCTTAGATAACTTAACTAAAGGATTAGATATTCTTTTTATAAGTATAAATAATATTATAGCTAATACTATCATCACCACAAAAGTTATAGCTATAGTAAAATTATTAATTTCAATTATACTAGCTTGCATATCTCTCTCATTATATACAGCTCCTACTTTCCAATTAAAGTTTGGTATAGTATAGTAATATACTTCTAAATTTTCCTTACCTTCATTAAATTTATATGAACTTGATTCTGATGTAAAAAGTTTATTAAACATAGGTTGTTCTTTTAAGTTTTCATTAATTAATGTTGGGTGATATAGAGCAACCCCTTCATCACTAACTAAAAATGCATAACCCTTATATCCTACATTATACTCCTTAACATTGTTTAAAGAATTCTCTAAAGATAAGTCAACAGCTAATACTCCTTTAACTTTTCCATTTTCAACTATAGCTTTGGCTGCTGTAATTATTGGAACATTATTATCAGCATCAATATATGGTTCTGACCATATTACTTTTTCAGGACTTTCTGATGCCTTTATGTACCATTCTCTTTGGGTTACATCATAGTCTGCTGGTACTTCCCATATAGGTTCTGCAAGCATACTTTTATCTTGAAACCCTACATATATACTTAATATCTGTGAATTAGATTCAGTATAATTCTTAAACAATGATGATACCTCTTCTAAAGCTACAGAATCCTTAAGCACTTCCTTATTAAAAGCACTATCTTCTCCAATTAATTTTAAATCTTTCTCATACTGCAATAGTTCTTTTTCAAAGGACTTTCCTAACTCTTCTACTACTGTGGTTCCTCTTTCACTTGTATCCTTTTTAAGATTTTGTTTCATTATTACTGTGGTAGTTAATTGAGTGGTTAACATTCCTATTAACACTACGCCTACTATAAACACAGTCATTTTAGTTCCTAGACGATTAAACTTAAACATAATTCTCCCCCTATAACTTATTCCAGTCTTACATATAAGTCATTGCTTACTCATCACATACGTACAATTTTTACTTTTCATTTAGTATTTTTGATACTAGTCGATACTTACTTTATCCATCTCCTTTCTATTTTAATTTTCAATCTATTGAATATTTTATAATATATAACTATATTAAAATTAAATAGTAATCTTATTTAGAAAAATATATACTTTATTTATTTATTAAAGGTTACACAATTATAATCGTATCAACATGATTATAATAAATACTTTAGCGAAAAAAAATCTTATATAAATGCAAAAAAACTATTAACATGTAGAATATTAACAGTTTTTGCAATATATTTATTATTTTTTCCAAACTTCATCAATGAATTTATCTACTTCTTTATTCTTCTCTTCTATGGCCTTTTTTCTTTCTTCTTCAGTAAATCCTGTTCCATCCACTAATAAATCTTCAAATTTTTTAATTCCCATATACTTCATTATATCTTTTATATAATCAAGTCCTTTATTAAAAATAGGTCTTAGCATCCATGGAATAGGTGCACCTGATGATTGTATATATACCATAGCTCTTGGTTTATCATTTAATAATCCTTCCATTTTATTTTCTGATATTTTTATAGTCTTTCCATCCATAACTATGCAATCAATATATTCTTTTAATGGTGCTGGAAAGGAAAGACTCCACATTGGTGCTGCTATTACATACATGTCAGCTTCTTTGAATTGATCTACTAATTTTACAATTTTATGAATCTCTTGTTGCTGTTTTTCATTTAATTTATTAAAATCTTCTTCTTTAATCATGCAATTTCTTTTCTCAAAGTATTCATATTCAAGTCTAGGTATATGACATTGATAAAGATCTAATTCTTCTAAAATAAAATCTTTATGCTTTTCTAAAAATTTATTTACAAATGTTCTACCTACTGTTTTGCTAGCAGATAACTCTTCTGGTTTGGAATTTACAGTTATATACAATAGCTTTTTCATAAATTTCACCTCTATAATTATTAATATTGCTATTCTTTGCTTTAAAGCTTAAAATATTCATAACTATTTAGGAGAATATATTTCAAATAAAAATATAGGGATATTTCAAACATACTTTGAAATACCCCTGTAAACTACATTTTTGATAAATCAGCAGATGGACCAAACATTTCATAATTTATAGAATCATCTGATACTCCCATAGATTTTAATACATCATATATCATTTTCATAAATCCTAACGGTCCACAAAAATAGAATTCCTCATCCTTTGATAGATTATGTTCAATCCATTCTTTAGTAAGATATCCCTCTACTTGATAATCTTCTCCAAGTTTATCAGTGTCTAATGGGTTACTATAGAAAAACTCTACATCTACATTATCATGCTTTTGACTTAATTCCTTTAAATCTTTTTTAAAAGTATGAACATTTGAATTTATAACTGCCTGAATAAATTTCACCTTTCTTCCTTCATCTATAGCCTTATATAGCATAGACATCATAGGCGTTATCCCGATTCCTCCACTTATAAGTACTAAAGGCTTATTGTTATCCCTTAATATAAATTCACCTAAAGGGTCTGTTATTTCAACTTCATCTCCTACATTAATATTGTCATGAAGATATCTTGAAATTAATCCTTTATCCTCTCTCTTAACGCTTATTCTATAAAAATCTTCTCCTGGCTTCATAGATAAAGAATATTGTCTAACTTCACTAGATTTATCTCCTGTACTTATTGGTTTTATAGAAATAAATTGTCCTGCTTTATGAGTTTTTAAAACTTTTTTATCTACAGAAGTTAAATAAAAGGATGTAATCACATCATTTTCTTTAACTTTATTAAATACTTTAAATTTACTAAATAAATCACTTTCCTTTTGTTCTTCAAACATCTCTGCCCCTACGCCACAGACTGGACAAGCAAAATCACTTGGTAGTTTTTCACCTTCATATATGTATCCACATACTTTGCAAATATATTTTTTCATGTTAAATTCCTCCATGTATACCCTATATTATAACTATAATTTTCCTTATAGCTATATAGTTATATTATTACTAACTTATAAATTAGTCAATAATAGCTATTATTAAACAATAATTTCAACATTGCATTCCTTTGCAATATCATTATATAAATCTAATATTTTATCATCCCTATAAAAACATGGGAATTTTTTGTTGTAGTTCCCCCATATAGTAATTGGGTAGTTGGTGAAATATACAGTACAAAATAGAACTTCTCTAGTACTTAATCTAGTTATAAATGGGATAATTTCTCTTGTTAATCTAAAATAAATTGTGTCTTCCTGTAAAATTTCTTTAATTCTTTCCATTATTTCTTTATCTTTTTCTTCCAATAACCCTATTAGTCTTTCTTTATCTTCTTTTTCTAAAGTAGAAAAATATAAATCCACATAGGAGTTGTCCTCACCATTTAATATTATAGCTTCCTCCATAAATTTAGTTATATTTTTCTCGGCTTCTTCTAGAGTTTCACTCTCTAACATTGCACTCTTAAAATTATTAAAACCCTCATTGATATTATCAAATCTTATATCAACTAACTTTTTGAAATCCTCTTTACTCACTGGATATAATAAGTTATTCATCTTATCCCTCCTCTAATTAATTCCAGGTTAGTTTTTCTAGTTCCATATGACTTCTATACCAATTATCCTTTTGTAACATCTCTTCTGGTGTTCCTATATTCTTTACTCTTCCATTCTCTATTCTAACTATTTTATCGCAATCAATTATTGAAGATAATCTATGGGATATAGATAAAATTGTTCTAGTAGTTGATATCTTCTGTAATATGGAAACCACCTTTTCTTCCGTAACCGAATCTAAATTGGCGGTTATTTCATCTAATAATAAAATTGGTGGATTCATAACTATAGCTCTAGCAATAGCAAGTAGTTGCTTTTGTCCTTGTGAAAATAACTTGTCATGCTCTATCATAGTTTCATACCCTTTTTCTAAAGTTAATACATAATCGTGTAGTCCTACTAATTTCATTACTAATTCTACATTTTCTTGGGAAATATTCTTATCTTGTAGTGTGACTTGATCTTTAACACTTCCTTGGATAAATGTAAATCCTTGAGATACATAACCAAAAATCTTTCTTTTTTCTTTATTAGGAATACTATATACATCTACTTCATTTATTGTAATGCTACCCTTTGTAGGTTTAATTAGTCCTAAAATTAGCTTAAACAAAGTTGATTTTCCTACTCCTGTTCTTCCTACAACAGTTATTTTTTCACCAGCTACTATATCAAATGAAATCTCTTCTAATACTCTTACACCTTTTGTATAACTAAATGATACATTATTAAATCCTATAGTTACATGTTTAGGATTACTAATTAATGTTTCCTTTTTAAATTTTCTATTTTTATCTTCTTCTTCTCTCTCTTCATAAAACTTATTCACACGCTTTATTCCTGAAATAGCTCTTTGTATATCTTGAAATTCCATACCTAAATTCTCTATAGGCGAAAACAAATTAGAAATTAAATCTATAGAAGCAGCCACCATTCCTAATGAAATACCTATATAGTTAAATTGACTTGAAGATAATATTACAATGATAGAAATTACAAGGGCACGTATAAGTTGAATAATTGGAGAGTACACGGAATCAAAATAATTTATTTTTTCCACAGCTTCAAAATTATATTTTAAATATTCCACATATTTATCTTCCATATACTTTTCTTTACTATAAGTTTTAATCATAGTTATGTTCTTCAAACTTTCAGAAATATGATTATTTACTTTTCCAACTAAAACTCTATTTCTAAACTGAGCCTTTAACATAAGATTCTGAAAATCTCTAGTTATGATATAAATTATAGGAATTAATATCAATGTAACTATTCCTAAATAAAAACTAAATATCCAAATGGATGTTAATATTCCTATGATTTTAAAGCAATCTATAATCATTCCGATAATTCCATTAGTAAATAGAGAGTTGATTGTATCTACATCATTTGTGAACAATGAAACTACTTCTCCTGAATCATTATTAGAAAAATACATAGAATTTACTTTTTCTAATTTATACATCATTTCTTTACGTATTTCCTTGGTTATTTTTTGCCCTAAAACTACTAAAAAAGCTTCCTTTATTACATCTAGTATACCTATAAAAATTAATACTAATAAATATATAATTGCTATGCTAAGTAACCCTGTTGTAACTTTATTTATTAAATATTTATCTATGATAACTTTCAAAAGTTGAGGTGGAACCAAACTAAGTATTACTACTCCAATGATTACTAAAACTAAAATTATACAAAATCCAATATTATTTTTAATTACTTTTTTTATGGACTTGCCAACTAATCTATCCTTCACTAATCTCACCTCTTTGTAATTTATAAATAGTAGAATATAATTTGGATTTATTTATTAACTCTTCATGGGTACCACACTCTACCTTCTTATCTTCATGAAACATAATGACCTTATCAACTTGATTAAACATAGTTAGTCTATGAGATATTATTATGATTATACTGTATTTATAATTACTACGTAAGTTATAAATAATTTCACTTTCAGTATTCACATCTATAGCTGAAAATGGATCATCTAAAATAATTACTTTGTTTTTATTTAATAAAGCTCTAGCAAGAGATAATCTAGCTTGTTGTCCTCCACTTAATCTAACACCGCTACTTCCAACCAAGGTATTTTCCCCTTGTTTCATACTCTCTAGATCTTTATTAAGACAAACGTCCTTCAATACTTCTTTTATAGACTTATCCCTTCCTAATGTAATATTATTATAGATAGTATCAGATAATAGCTGAGTGTTATGTCCTAAGTAAGATATTATTTCACTTCTTTCATACTCACTATAGTCTCTCAATTCTCTATTATCGATTTTTATACTCCCCTTATAATCATAAATCCCAAGAAGTGCTATACCTAAAGTAGATTTTCCGCTAGCTATAGGTCCAGTAACTCCTATAATTTCTCCAGTTTTACCTTCAAAGTTAATATTTCTAATAACTTCTACCTCTCTATTAGGATAGGAAAAGCTCAAATTTTTCACCTGAATGGTTGTACCTTTTTTATGCACATCAGTAGTTGTATTCTTTACTTCATAATCCTTTAAATAAGGCTTAATTCTAAGCCAAGAAATTCTTGATTTCTGGGCTGAATTAAATAGCTTGGCTGTTTTGCTAGCCTTCGTTGTAATTGCAGTAAACATCACCATATATGTAGAAAAATTACCTACAGTCCAGCTTCCTTCAATTACTTTATTACCACCTAGATAAATAACTATAATTATTCCTAATAGAGCTATTACATTATATATAGGCTGCATAGCATTTTCCAAAACACTTGCTTTAACTGACTTTCTTTGAAGTTCATCTAAATGATGAAAATACTCTTCTCTATTTTTATCCTCTAATCCATTAATTCTAAATAAAATTGCATTCTCTATGCTGTCATAGGTTAAATCCGTTACTACACTACTTTCTTTTCTATAATCTGTAGAATATTTATATATTACTCCCTTTAACACTTCTGCCAATTTCATAGCAACTGGAATGAATAAGCAGGATATAAGAGTAATCTTAGCATCATAAGTTATCATAGTAACTAAATAGGCTATCATTAAAACTCCTGTATCAAAAACCTCTGTAGTTACCTTTCTCATACCCTCAACGCATAAATCTACATCTGAAATAACTCTAGTCATAAGGTTTCCCATGTTTTCATCATTGAGTTCATTTATATCTTTACTCATTATGTTGTTATAAATCATAAGACGCATTGTTGCACTTGTGCTATTCGCAAATCTTCTCACATAAAACCTTTTAAAGAAACGAGCAAGTTGAATAAATGCAATAGCTCCTATAAATAAAGCTATTCTTATAAATACAATATGTAAGGATTCCTTATTTAATATAGAATCTATTAGCTTTCCTTGTAGTATTGGCCCTACAACAGTAGCACCATTGAATACTATTCCAAAAAATATTATCATGGCTACTACTTTTTTTTCTTTTAGCCAATAGTTTTTAATAAGATTTGGTCCCTTCATAAGCTCAATCTTCAAAGCTCTCATCTAATACATCCACCTTTTCAATAATGTTTTTAAAGTTTGCTCTTCTTTCCATTTTAGATTTTACATATAATTTTTTTAATACCTTTAGGAAAATTTCCTTCTCCTCATTATCTATATCTTCCATAAGCCATTGATAGAAATGAGTTTCTGTGGCTGTAGCTATATCCTTTACCTCTTTAGTTTTTTCTGTAGGAAACAATCTATTAATTCTCCTATCCTTTTCATCCTTATACCTAACTACATACCCCTTTTTTTCTAGATTACTCACCAATCGAGTCACTGCAGCCTTATCAATAGCTAATAATCCTCTCAACTCTTCTTGGCTTAAGCCTTCTCTTTTTCTTATATATCTTAAACACATGTATTCAGAAGCACTAAGATTTATGTCGCTAAGAACACCATTAGTGTACATTTGTGCAACTCTTCCGATTTTGGTAATATATCTTTTTGTTTCATCCATAGTGTAACCCCCTACATAATATAGTTGATAAATCAACTATATTAAACATATCAATAAATAGGTTGATATGTCAACTATAATATTATATATTATTCCATTTATATTCTAAAATTTTCCTTTATACATGATATAATATTATATATGATTTAATTTTTTTATAACAAGGAGGTGCTTTCTTGGAGAAAATAATTGAAGTACAAAATCTAAAAAAATCATACGGTGACATCAAAGCAGTAAATGGAATAGATTTCTATGTTGAAAAAGGGAAATTATTTGCATTTTTAGGTCCTAATGGTGCAGGTAAATCAACTACTATTGATATTATTTGCACATTTTTAAAACCAGATGAAGGCGATGTGTCCATCAATGGTTTTTCCTTAGGAAAAGATGATGATAAGATCCGCTCTATAATTGGAGCTGTATTCCAAGATGGACTATTAGACAATTTATTAACCGTTAAAGAAAATCTTAAAATTCGTGGTAGTTTTTATGGATTAAAAGGTAATGAACTTTCAAAAGCTGTAAATAAAGCAATAGAAATCACTGGCGTTGACGATTTTGCTAAACGTCCTTATGGGAAACTCTCTGGAGGACAAAGACGCAGAGCAGATATCGCAAGAGCTCTTATCAACACTCCCAAAATACTTTTTTTAGATGAACCCACAACAGGACTTGATCCTCAAACTCGTAAAAATGTTTGGGAAACTATACTTAAATTACAAAAAGAAAAAGACATAACAATTTTTCTTACTACTCACTATATGGAGGAAGCCGCAGCTGCTGACTATGTAATTGTTATTGATGATGGAAAAGTATCAGCAAAAGGAACACCATCAGAGCTACGAGAAAAATATTCTAGTGATACTTTAATGCTTTCCTACAAAGATGAGGCTACTGTTTTCAATATATTGAAATCAACTTCTCTTGATTTTAAAAAGGTTGGTGACCAATTTCTCATCAAAATAACTTCTACCATGGCAGCTCTTCCTATTATTGAACAGTGTAAAAACTATATAACCAGTTTTGAGGTTCATAATGGTACTATGGATGATGCCTTTATTGGAATTACAGGAAAGGAGATTAGAGAATGATTACATTTGCTAAAAGAAATATTAAATTGTTTTTTCGAGACAAAAGTGCCGTATTTTTCTCCCTTCTAAGCGTCTTTATCATAATTGGTCTTTATGCCTTATTTTTGGGAGATGTTTGGACCAAAAGTCTTACAGAAATATCTAATGCCCGTCCTTTAATGGACTGTTGGATTATGGCTGGATTAATAGCTGTAACCTCAGTAACAACCACCATGGGTTCATTTGGAATTTTAGTTGATGATAAATCCAAAAAAAGTTCTAAGGACTTTTATTCTTCCCCAATTAAACGAAGTCATCTTGTTGCTGGCTATGTCATCAGCTCATATGTCATCGGTGTTATAATGAGCATTGTGGCATTTATTCTTGTGCAAGTATACTTCATAATCGGCGGTGGAGAAATGCTTTCAACTGTTGTAATCATTAAAACCTTTGGATTAATCTTACTTTCCACCTTTACAAATACCGCTATTGTTTTATTTATTGTTTCTTTTTTCAAAAGTCAAAATGCCTTTGCAACTGCAAGTACAATTATTGGTACACTTATTGGCTTTTTAACCGGTATTTACTTGCCAATCGGTAGTGTTTCTACCGCTGTTCAGACGATTATAAAATTGTTTCCCGTATCCCATGCCGTAATATTGTTTAGGCAAGTAATTATGGAAAAGCAGTTAGCTATAGCCTTTGAAAATATGCCTGTGCAGTACTTAACAGACTTCAATGAAACCATGGGGGTAACTTTTAGCTTCGATGATTATACCGTAACCCCTCTTACTAGCATCATTATTTTAATTGTTACTGCCCTATTATTTTATGGTCTATCAATTTGGAACTTATCACGCAAGAACAAATAATATTAAATATAACTATTTCTATACAAAAAAGGGGTACTGTACAGCATCCCTTTTATATAACTTAAACTTAGAATTATAAATATATCTTATGTATTTCTTATTTAAATTTCACTAAAAATCTATTTTATTATCTTTATAAACTTCCACCTAACTGAGAAAATACGATTTCTTTAGTATTACCATCATAATCTTTTCTTATAAGTACATCTCTTTCATCACATATATATCTCGCACTTTCCTTTTCTAAAATATCCTTAAGAATTTTATCATAATCGTTAGGAAAGTAAAATTTCATAAGTGGAGCTATTATATTTTTATTACTTGAGAAATCACAATAATTCACATAATCTCCTCTTAGCGTTATATTACACCAAGTTGAACTTTCTGTAATTAATATATCATGGTGTTTAAGTCCCCTTAAGTCTGAGCTATATATTAGGGATCCCTGATAATATTCTTTAAAAGAAAACTTCTCCTTTAAAATTTTAAAGTCTTCTAAGAAATTATCTGTAGAACCTTCTTTTCTACCATATTTATCTGAAGCAATTTTAAATTTATCAGAGGTTCTTTTTATATAAATTTGAGTTCCCTTTACATTTATAGAAAATCCAAATACCTTTCTTAGTACATCGAAGGGTATCCCCGTTTTCCCCTCATTATCTATTACTAATTCATTTAAGGGTAAAACTACAAATTCATCTTCATTTTTATCTGCCACTAGACCTCGCCCCTAACATTTAATTTAACTATTATTATTTATTTCTATATATAATGTTATATTAAATACCATTTCAATACAATATGAATTATTTAAATTTTAATTAACAAAGAGAAGGCTAAAAATATACGCCTTCTCTCTAGTTTGTTGTACTCTATATAAAATTTGGAATTGATAAATATCTCTCTCCAGTATCCGGTAGTAAAACTACAATGATTTTCCCTTCATTTTCTGGTTTATTAGCTAGTTCTGTAGCTGCCTTTAAAGCTGCTCCTGAAGATATCCCAACTAACAACCCCTCTGTATTTGCTAATTCTTTACTCATAGCAAAAGCATCATCATTAGATACTTTTACAATTTCATCATAAACTTCTGTATTTAAAGTATCTGGAATAAATCCAGCCCCTATTCCTTGAATTTTATGAGGACCCGCTTTGCCTTCTGATAACACAGGTGAATCTTCTGGTTCTACTGCTACAACTGTTATATTGGAATTTTTTGATTTTAAGAATTCACCAGTTCCAGTTATAGTTCCACCTGTTCCCACTCCAGCTACAAAAATATCTATTTCACCATTAGTATCTTCCCAAATTTCTGGTCCTGTAGTAGCCTTATGAATTGCTGGATTAGCTTGATTTATAAATTGTCCTGGAATAAATGAGTTAGGGATTTCACTAGCTAACTCTTCAGCCTTAGCTATTGCACCCTTCATCCCCTTGGCACCCTCAGTTAACACAATCTCAGCTCCATAAGCTTTCATCAAGTTTCTTCTTTCTATGCTCATAGTTTCTGGCATTACTAGTTTAATTTTATACCCTCTTGATGATGCTACTGAAGCAAGCCCTATTCCTGTATTTCCGCTAGTTGGTTCAATTATAACAGAATCTTTGTTTAAAATTCCTCTCTCCTCTGCATCATCAATCATAGCCTTTGCTATTCTATCCTTAACACTTCCTGCTGGGTTAAAATATTCTAATTTTGCTACTATAGTTGCCTTTAATTTATACTTTTCATTATAATTCGAAAGCTCTAGTAATGGTGTATTTCCTATTAATTCTGTTAAACTCCTATAAATTTTTTTCATGATTAATTCCTCCCTTTGTTTTATTAAAATTAAATATTATTTTTATTTAAAGGCTTTGCAGCTATTCCTACTACAGTTGAGTTTTCTTCTGTAGATTGCAGCACTACGGAGTTAGCTCCTATTTTAGTTCCTTTGCCAATATAAATATTCCCTAGAACTTTAGCACCAGCTCCAATAATTACATCATTCCCTATAGTCGGATGCCGCTTTCCCCTTTCATTACCCGTTCCTCCTAATGTAACTCCATGATACATAGTTACATTATCTTTAATTTCTGCTGTTTCACCAATTACCACCCCCATTCCATGATCAATAAATAAACCTTTTCCTATTTTAGCTCCTGGATGTATTTCTATTCCTGTAATAAATCTGCTTATATTTGAAATAAATCTTGCTAAAAAAAATAATTTCTTTCTATATAAAAAATGAGATATCCTATAAAATATGATAGATTTTATGTGAGGATATAATAAAAATATCTCTATCCTACTTCTAGCTGCAGGATCTCTTGGAAAAACTGAGTCTATATCATATTTAAGCGATTTTAAAAATTTCATAATAAATTTCCTCCATAAAATTTTCAATTGTAAATTTACAAATCAACAATATACTTATTTTTCATTTATATAATCAATTTCATACTATTTTAAAATAAAAAAACCGCCTCTAAGATAAACTTAGAGACGGATAATATCCGCGGTTCCACTCTATTTGGTTTAAAAAATAAACCCCACTCTTCAAGTACTATCATACTCTATTAATATAACGGTTAAAACCGCGATAGCCTACTTAATTCGGTATCGTACTCCAAAGGGCACTTCATATATAATCCCAATAAATATCCTTTCAGCTAATAGATATTCTCTCTGAATCTTCATTACATATTACTTTCCTTCTTCAATGTATTTATTATTTATTTTTACTATTTATTTAATATATTAAATTATATTTTAAATATTAGTAAAAGTCAACTAAGTCTATAAAATATTAAGGATAAACTTAACAATAATTTCTTTAAATTTTAATCCTGTACTTAGTATCATAATATTAAAAACTATATCAATGTGACACAATTTAATAAATATATTTTCCATATTGGATTTACTATAAAATATATATTAATATAAAATAAATGGGGTATCTTTGTTAAGCATACCCCATTCCTTATTACTTAAACTTTTAGATAAGATAAATTAACTTAAAGTCACATTACAGCAGTTTACATAATTTCCAATTACATGGAAAAAGATTCTCTGATTAGAACATATAGGTTCATTAATTACTGCAGTCATCGGTTGAACAAAATCACCACAAGTAGTACCAGTAGTATTTGTTATTACTTGAGCTATTTGAGCAAGAGTAACTCTTGTTGTACCAACAATTTTATATATTACTACACATACTATGAAAGGCTTGTTAGGACAAAGATTTCTAACCAAAAGATTAAAATTAATTACTCTACCAACTGTTGCAGCATCTATTGCACCTGCTTCATCAATAAGATTTTGTGGACATACGCATGGTGTTAAATCTCTAAATCTATCAGGAAGTATGATACTTTCAGAATCTATAATTATTTCTTCTATATTTTTAGGATTTAAATTTATTTCATTTTCCATAGTTATACCTCTTTTTTTTCAAATATTTTAATTGTATTTTTTAAATTCTACTAAACAAAAATATTTTGTTAGGATAAATTTTTCATTTCTTTTTTCGATGTATATTTGAAATAGTCATTTATTAACGACTACTCTTAATTTTATTATATGCAGTTATAATATACTTGCCACATGCTTTTATTTTTTTAAAAGCAAATTCTTATTTTGAATTTTTTCCCTTGTAATACAGAAATTATTAATAAGCAAGCAGTAATTGTTTTACCTAGCAATAATATTTGTAGAAATCAGACTACTTAATAGTTATTACTTACAATATCCTATGTTAAAAAGCTTTGGACTAATGTTATGAATTCTTGTTCCTTAAGATATTTAGTAGATAATGTTGTTGATACGAAAAGGCTATTGAACAATTCCAATAGCCTTTTCGTATATTCATACGTCCTTTTTTCATATATTTCCATATTTAAATTAATACATCTTTACTATTCAAACTGACGTATAACTTGATTTTATCCCAATACTTTTCTAGCTATAGTTACAGATTCATTTGCATCTTTAGCATAATAATCTGCCTGAATCATATTTGCATATTCCTCATTAAGTACTGCGCCTCCAACCATAACTATGCAACCTGGTTTAATCTTTTTTAGTTCACATATGGTTTCTTCCATATTTTTAACGGTAGTAGTCATTAGTGCACTAAGTCCTATAAGTTTAACATTATTCTTAATAACAGCTTCTACTATCTTCTCCTTAGAAACATCTTTTCCTAAATCTATAATTTCATAGTTATAACTTTCTAGAAGTACCTTTACTATATTTTTCCCTATGTCATGTATGTCACCTTTTACAGTGGCTAATACTATCTTTCCCTTTGAAATATCATCATTAGTTCCTTTTCTTAGCTTATCTTTTATAACTTGAAAAGAATTTTTTACTGTTTCTGCTGACTGTATTAGTTGTGGAAGGAATATATCTCCTTTTTCATATTTTTCTCCTACAACATCTAAAGCAGGAATTATATATTCATTTACTACTTCTAGTGGCTCTTTATATTCTAATAACTTTACTGTAGCTATTTTAGCTTCTTCTCTTATACCTTTTAATATTATTTTAAATAAATCATACTGGATATTATTTGAATCTTTTATCACAATTTCTTGTTCTTTAGATATATTTTTATTATGTTTTAAATATTCCTTTGCTCCCTTATCTTCATTCCATAAAACCTTGGATGCTGCTATTGTGTTCATCATTTCCTTGTTTAATGGATTTATTATAGGTAAATCTAAACCTGCAAATAAACTTGCTGCTAAAAATGTTCTATTTAAAATATCTCTATTAGGTAATCCAAAGGATATATTGGATACTCCAAGTACAGTCTTTACATTTAACTTCTCTTTTACTAATGAAAGTGCTTTTAAAGTTTCTTTAACATCTTCCTGTTGAGCAGCGGCTGTTAATGTTAAGCAATCTATATATATATCCTTTCTATCTATCCCATATCTTTCTGCTGTTTTTACTATTTTTTCAGCTATTCTAAATCTTTCTTCTCCACTTGAAGGTATTCCTCTATCATCTAAAGTAAGCCCCACGACAGCAGCTCCATATTTTTTTACTATAGGTAATATGCTTTCCAAAACCTTATTTTCTCCATTTACAGAATTAACTATGGCCTTACCATTATAATATCTTAAGCCCATTTCTATAGCTTTAGGATTGGTAGAATCTATTTGAAGAGGCACGTCTAATATGGATTGTATTTCTTTAATAACCTTAACCATTGTTTCTTCTTCATTTATTTCAGGAAGTCCTACATTAACATCTAGAATATGAGCTCCTGCATCAACTTGAGCTATAGCCTCTCCTAAAACATAGTCTAAATCTCCATTTTTTAATGCTTCCTTAAATAATTTTTTACCTGTAGGATTTATCCTTTCTCCTATTACCTTTACCTGATCAATAATTACTGCTTTAGTAGAAGTACATACACAACTTAAAGGACTATATTTCTTATATTTTATTTCTACATACTTTAAAGCTTTAACTAGACTTTCTATATGTCTATCTGTTGTACCACAGCATCCTCCTATTACCTTTACGCCTTTCTCTTTAAACTTAGCTCCATAAAGTGCAAATTCTTCAGGCAAAATATTAAATACCGTATCACCGTTTATAATATTAGGTAATCCTGCATTAGGTTGAACCATTACAGGCACTTTAGATATATTTAATATTTCATCTATTATAGGCTCTATTTCTCTAGGTCCTAAAGAACAGTTAACTCCAAGAGCATCTACTCCTAACCCTTCTAGTACCATTACCATAGATGTGGCATTGCATCCTGTGAAAGTTCTCTTATCTACCTCAAAGCTCATTGTACAAAATACTGGCAAATCTGAATTTTCCTTAGCTGCTAGTACTGCGGCCTTTGCTTCATATAAGTCTGTCATTGTTTCTATTAATATTAAATCAACTCCACTTTTTACGCCCTGAGTAACTTGCCTTTTAAAAATATTATAGGCTTCATCAAATGTTAATGTCCCCATAGGCTCTAATAGTTCACCAATAGGACCTATATCTAAAGCTACATATGCATCTTTATTCCCAGCAGCTATCTTTGCATTTTCTACTGCTGAATGAATTATTTGTTCTACACTAAAATTGCTATTTTTCAGCTTAACTTCGTTAGCTCCAAAGGTGTTGGTAGTAATAATATTTACACCAGCCTTAATATAACTTTTGTGTATTTCAATTATTACTTTGGAATCAGTAATATTCAAGATTTCTGGTAATTCACCTAACTTTAATCCACTACTTTGCAACATAGTACCCATGGCACCATCAAATATTAAAATTCCTTCTTCTAATCTTTCTTTAACTTCCACATCTACCATCCCCTTTTCTAAACATACAATTAGAATATTTATTACAATCTAAACAGCTTGCTTTTTTTATACTGTTATTCTCCCATTCAACAACCCCTACTATGGCTGTAACAGATTTTCTTGGTATTAAAATGCTATCGGAGGATGCAGTAAGCCCTATAGATTTTTCCGCGCTGAGCATAGTCAAAAATTTTTTTTGTATATCTATAGGCAAATCTCCGTATCCAGGACTATATCTTGATGTTAATGTGCTATTTTCCTTTTGTACAACTTCTTCTAACTCTTCACATATCCTATCACAAAGTTCTTCTATAGCTGTTGTAGCACAAGCGTCCAGGATTACTGCTTTAGTCATACTTATCTTTTCATAATATCTTATTTTTGCATCTACACTATTTCCTAAAGTTACTGCCATTAAGGCACAGATTTCTGATTTATCTAAATGCTTTTTAATATCCTCTCCAATTAAACTAAAATTGCTATTACTTAGATATATTTTATCCTCTTCTCTCATAATGTTAAAGAATTTATATATATACCTAACTTTAATTAAACTTCTCATTTCATCCATTAATTCTTCAATTAAATCATTAGTAGATTTATCTAAAACCTGATTTCTATAGCCTAAATATCGTAAAACCTCATCTTTATTTTGTGGAACTTTATTCATAGACAAACTCCACCTCCCCTACTCATTAACTATACTATAAATTAAATTACTTGCTTTTTATTTATAGAATTTAGTATTGATCCAATGCTATTAGTTATCCTTTTAGCTATATATGGATTATTCATTGTGTAAAGGTGTATTCCCCTTACTCCTGTAGAAACTAAGTCTACTATTTGTTCTAATGCATACGCAATTCCTGCATCCCTTAGTGCATCTTTATCGTGCTCATATTTATTTATTACTTTTATAAATTTAGAAGGAAGAGTAGCTCCACAAAGGGAAATTATCCTTTCAATTTGCTTTTTATTTGTTACAGGCATTATACCTGCCTGGATAGGTATTTTTATATTATTTTGCTCTACTTTATTTAAAAATTTATAAAAATAATTATTATCAAAAAAAAGCTGAGAGATTAAATAATCTGTCCCTGCATTTTCCTTTAACTTTAATACATCAATATCCTTATCTATGTTCTTACTTTCAATATGTCCTTCAGGATAGC